>JAQUGQ010000015.1 GCA_028684095.1 Clostridia bacterium | reverse complement strand
TTTAACGCCTAATCAATTTAAACAAAAAGAAATAAAAAGGTTAAAAAACGAGAAAGTATTGCAAAATTAATTACAATACTTTCAGTACTCTTTCTTTTTCAAGTCTAATTTATTGGGTATAGTTCATTTATCTAACTCTTTTTTATTACAACTATTACTTTGACTTTTTGTATTTACAAAATTTGTTATTACTTTGTAAACGTTTTCAGATACCTCTTCTTTTGGTGTATTATCTGTGTTAATTACATGTACTTCTGCTTTTTCAGCTAACATTGATACTCGCTCTAAAAATTCATCTAAACTATCATTATATAACTTTATATTATCACTAGTAACAAACTTGCCCTCTTTACCTTTTCTCCTTATACATTCTTCAACAGAAACTTTAAAAACAATAAGAAAATCACTTTTGTATGGAATATAGCTACTAAGCATAAATTCATCTCTTATTTGCATTACTTCTTTTGTAATATTCCCTTTGTTGAATGTAAATGTATTCCAAAATATTCTGTCCAATATTCCTCTATCTACTATGACAATGTCATATGGCCTATTCATAGTTTCCACTATTTCTTTTATAGTTGTGGCTATAACCCAAATACCATAGTCATTAGTTTCCTTTGAAAGATTATCATATACTCTTTCCGCTGCTTCTGTTACTATACCAATAGAATATCCTTTATCTTCTAATTTCTTTTTAAGTATCGCAATAGTAGAAGTTTTACCAGCTTCAGGAGTACCTGTAAACTCAACTAATATAGGTTTAATCATTACAGTTTGCCCCCTTTATAATTTTATTTAGTTTTTCTTGTAGCAAAGAAAATATTTCTTGATGTTCACAATTTGATGTTATACTTTTATACATCTCAGTATAGTACCAAAGTGTTTCTTGTTTTGTTGCATTAAACTTATTCCAAATATTTTCTCCCTGCTTCTGTAAATCTTCATACAAAGAATGCAAATTATGAATTTTATCAGCAGCACATAACACTTTTGAATCAATACAAGCTGTTTTCATATACTCTATGTGATGTAGTTTTCTCTCTTTCCATGATAAACTCTTGTCCATCTCTGTAACATCAAATACATAATCGGCAACATCTTTACCGAACTTGTCCTTAATAGTTTCAAGAGAGTAGCCTTTGCAATCTTCAACTACATCGTGCAACAATCCCGCTATTGCTAATTCTTCCGAGTATCCAAATTGCAATATTAGCATTGCTACTCCGTATAAGTGAGTAATTTTAGGAATTCCATTAGATTTTCTAATTTGTCCATCATGCGCAATTGTAGCAAAGTTGATCGCATCAAACATCTTATTACTGTGTTTGTTTCTTTGCATATTATAATCCTCCCATATAATTTTATTATATCATTAAACTCTTTTATCTTTTTTAGAAACTGTCATTTCCATCCGGGTAACTATATTGTAACTGTCAAACAACTGTATTTTTAGTCTTTTCAAATGATAGAATGTTTATATATAAAGGTTTGTTAAAGTTATGAACCTGCGAGCAATGTGTCCCAAACCACAGTTTAATTGTTATAAAAAGCAATTAACTATTATATTCAAAATGTGTATGAATTTAGTACATTTCCATCAATATTGTATATTTTTACATCAGCATTTGCTATATATAATGCTTGAAAATTTGGATTATCTAATGTATAGCCTGCTTCTTCAGCCCAATCAAATTCATCTATAATTGCCTGTTTTGCCGATATATTATTACTATCATCTATTAGTTCACAATTTATTCTTATCCAGTTTTCATTTTCTGCATCATAAGCAACTATACAAACTTTATTATTTAATTTTATTTGTTTAGATACTTGCTTTTTTTTATTTGTTAATACATATATTTTATTTTCAAATAATACTGGATCTCCAAAAGGTCTGTTGCTTGGTGCATCACCATTTATAGTAGCAACAAAATTTACTTTTGTTGTGTTTTTTAAAAATTCAAAAGTTTCTTCCATCTTATATCTCCTTTACATTTTTTCTAAAATACTCATATGATTTTTTGTAATATATTTTTATAATTTTTTTATAATACTTCTTATTTACCATATTATTAAAAGCTTTTGTTCCTTCTTGATAATAATATGTATCTACTATAACATCTTTTTGTATCATATCACAAATATCTCCATTTTCAAGGTTTTCCTCGTTATGCTCTAACAAGTTATATATTATATTTATGTTAAATTTTCCAGTTTAGTTTTTAGAAATTTCTTCAGTACAAAAACTTTTTTGGCTTTTACTCTCTTCATTGGTCATTGATCTATAGCAATACTCTCCATTCTGTAATGTATAAAAAGAAATATCTTGTGCTATTCCATTTCCTATATTTTTTAGTTTCATTTTAGTTTTTATATAATAACTATTCGAATCTCCTTTTACATTTCTACAAATTGCATTAAAACTAACTCATTATCGAAATGCTGTACTGTTTGGAAATTTAATAATTTCAACCTTGGTTTATATGTCTCTTTATTCTGATTTTTAATTTGTCTGTTAGTATTTATATTAACAGCCCATATATTAAGTATCATGACGAGTACCGGTATTATTATATATGCAAAATAATCGAAATATCCATGATCATTTAGTTTTGATATTTCTTGTATTAAATAATTTATCATGCCTTTTATCTCCTAACTATTTCATCTTATAATGCAAACTTAATCTTCTTCACTTATATTACTAATATTATAACACTATATTCTAATTTTTTCAATGTATTAATTTAAAAAGTTTTCCCTGATGTCCCTCTTTTCCTCTGTTTCCCCCTGGGTAACTGTTTTAAAACTGTGATATAACTAAATATTGATAACATATTATTTTATTGGTCTAATCTTATTATTATTTTGTATTCAACTACTATTTAGTTTCTCTTAAGTTTTGATCCATTCATCTGTCGATTCTTTACTGAAAAATATTTTAGACACAATACGAAAATATAGATGCCCTCTATTGAAAACTATATTAAAGTATGGTATAATTTACCATATAGTAATTTATTATACTTAACTAAATAATTTTAGAAAGGAGGACTTCTATTATGAGTAAAGACGAATCTTTAATAAGATACGACTTAAGTGGTAAGCCAACACATACAGACTATTATGAAAATGGTCAAAAAGTTGGATCTTCTGTTGATCGGTACAATTTAACAAGCAGTGATTATAACCATACAGATAATTATGATAAACATGGAAAGAAGACAGGAACATCTCAGGTTCCACGCAATGATGATTGATTTTATTATTATAAACTCATCTGTATAACTTAAAACAACCTTTGCCTATTTTTTATAGAAGCAAAGGTTTTTTTGTTTTATATTAAAAATCAAAAAACATTAACTTTTTTAATGTTTTATCTCTCGGTGTAAAATATTCTACTTTCAAAATAAATTTTTGAATTGGATTAAAATAATATTTTAGAGGAAGAATATTTTTTGTGGTAAATTTTATACCAGTTTTTTTTATAATATAATCACACATATGCATTTTACATGTTAAGCATTTTGCAGTACATCTTTTATCTATTAAATATTTACAAGGATATAACTTACGTTGATATAGAACTCCAAAATATTTATTTTTAAAATGATTACAACAACCTGTTGAACAATTTTTATTCCTTTTAGCAATACATTT
Source organism: Clostridia bacterium (assembly GCA_028684095.1). Lineage (GTDB taxonomy): Bacteria > Bacillota > Clostridia > TANB77 > CAG-465 > RGIG5057. The sequence continues at coordinate 30,307 of JAQUGQ010000015.1, read as the reverse complement.
ATTATTTTCAAATCCACAAACATTTCTATTTACTACTTTTTCATCTAAATAATTACATATTTCATCATATACAAATTCACATTTCTTTTTGTAATCATTACATAAAAATACACCTATAGCTGTTATTATATTTAATTCATAATCTGATTTACCTCTAATTATATTTGCTACAATAGTTTTTCCTTCTTCTGTTATCCCTATATTTATTTTATTTTTCTTAACTATTTTCTTAGTTTTTTTTATTATTTGCATTATATAATCTGCTTCTGATAATTCAAGATATTTTTCTGAAAAGTCAAATTTAAAAAATAATTTATTTGTGTTTGAAAATTTCATTTTGCTAAACTGTTTATAATTGTAATAATTATTATCTATTATATATTTTAAATTATTATTGTTATAATTTAAGATAATAGTATATTTATCAAATAAAATATCATAGTTACCATATTTTATATATTCTTTCTTTTCTAATGACATATAATTCACACTCCAAGTCTTTACTAAAATATTATATCATAATATTATATAATAACAAAGAATATATATCAAATATTTCATTTATTATAAATATTATGTTAAATAATAATTCCTCCGTATCTCTCGTTTTATAAAGTTTTCCCTAGCATGCCCCACGTCCCTGGAGGTAACTGTATTATAACTGTAATTTTTTATTTTAGTAGAATTAAAATAGCCACAAACAGCTATATTAAGCCATTTGCAGCACTATAAATTTTCCAGTAATTCTCATCAAGTCCTGTCACTCCTTGTTATTTTTTTTATTCATTTAAATAAATTGTAATTTATATAACTATTTATTATCACTATTCATTTTATTTTTAAACAATATTATTGCAATTATCGTAACCATAATTATATAAGTTGTTGAAATTATAACATTAGAAATCACATTTGTATAATCACTATTTAAAACACCTTTAACTAAATCAAGCACCCTAGAAAACGGTAATATTTTACAAATACTATTAAATGTTTTTCCAATCATATCGCTTGAAAAATACATACCACTAGTAAAAGCAACTAATTGAACAATTATACTTCCTACTCCACTTGATGCTTTCGCTGTGGTAATAGTTCCTATTATTATTCCTAATGCAATAAAAAGTATTGAAATTGGAATTGCAACTATTATTGATAAGATAATATTAACGCTAAAGCTTAATCCAAAAAATAACGCCACTGTATAAAATAATATACTTTGAAGTATAACTATTGGCAATACTGCTAAGGTATATCCAAATATATAATCCATTGGTTTCATAGGGCTCGAAAATAATCTTGTTAATAATGATGAATTTCTATCATTTGCAACTAATGTAGCAGTAAATAGTGTTATAAATGAAAAACTAAATATTATAATTCCAGGAGTAAAATTTTCAATTTTATATACATCACTTGGTATCTTAAATTGTTGAAATATAACAAGCAAAAATAAAGGTAATATAATTGCAAATATTATACTTAACGGATCTCGTATTAATTCTTTAATATTCCTCTTTGCAAAATTAATTGCTTTCATTAATATCACCTCCTGTCACAATTTTTATAAATGCATCTTCAAAGTTTCTTGCCTTTGCTTTTTTAATTAATTCTTGTGAAGTTCCCACATCAATTAATTTACCCATTGCCATTATACCAATCCTATCGGATAAAATTTCTGCTTCTTCCATATAATGAGTTGTGAGTATAATAGTTGTTTTAATTTTTAAACTCTCTATAATATTCCATAATTCTTTTCTAGCTATTACATCAAGTCCTAAAGTTGGCTCATCTAAAAATAATATTTTAGGATCATTTATTAAGGCCATGGCAATAGATAATCTTCTTTGCCAACCACCTGATAAAGTTTTTGCTTTTTGTTTTTCTACTTCATTAAGTTTGAATTCTTTTAATAATTCTGATACTTTGTCTTTTTTATTTTTAATTTCATATACACCTGCAATAAATTCTAGATTTTCTTTCACAGTTAGATTTGGTGCAATAGCGGTTTCTTGAGGAGATACATTAACTATGTTTTTTACTTCATTTTTATTTTTAATAATACTATAATTATTTAATATAGCATCTCCATTAGTTGGAGTAACTAAGCAAGTAAGCATTTTAATTGTTGTAGATTTTCCTGCTCCATTCACTCCTAATAATGAAAATAGTTCACCTTGATTTAATTCTAAATTCAAATTATCTACTGCTATTTTATTTTTATATTTTTTTGTTAGTTCTTTTATTTCAATTGAAATCATTATTTATCACTCCCTTTTCCGAAAATATTTTCAGTAATCCCTTCAAAAAAATCTGCCTTAACAATTGCCATTCCTCTTTTTTTGTCACATAACACAACTACAGTATCTCCTGGTGCTATTGAAAACATATCTCTTGCTTCTTTTGGAATTACGATTTGACCTTTTTCTCCAACTTTGCAAACTCCCATAAATTTATTTTTTTCTTTTTTCATTTTAATTATCCTTCCTTACACAAATTATACTTTTCATACTTATTATACTTTATAATTATAAAAAAAGCAACAATAATTATAAAAATTACCATTGATTTCACAAATATTTGTTTATTGCTTTATATATTAGCTTGCTTTTAAGCATATCACAACCTGACACTTCGATCATAATAAAAGTCACTCTAAAAAATAGAATTAGACATATATCAACCGTTGGAAATAAAAAAATTCTAATGGTTGTTATTTTTATAAAAATAATATATAATTATAGTAGGTGATTTTATGAATCTGCACACGAATAAAAAAATTGAAATATTCGATAAACTATTTTCTATTTTAATAATTGAAATTATTTTCTTTATATTGCCATTTTTAACCTTTTGGTGGAGTTTTTATTTACTTAAATGGAATATATTTATTGGTATAATGATAGGTTTTTTAATAACTATAGTCTTAAATATATTTTTACTTATAAAATTTATTAATAATTTTTATAACATTAATAGGTTTTCTTTAATATTAATACATTTATTCTTTTCAATATGTATATTTGGATTTTTTATGGGTGTCCCGGTATTTAATATAATACCTGGAATACTTGGAGGTATATATATTGGAAGACAAGCAAGTATAAAAAACGAGAGTAAAAAAATATTTGAGCATAATCTCATTTTGTCTAATATATATTCATCTGTAGTACTTATTTTCATATGTTTTTGTTCTGCATATATAGCACTTTCGGATAAATATACTGCATCTAACTTAGAGGGTATGTTTAATTTGAATTTTTCTTTAACTAATTCAATGTTATGGACAATTATAATTTCTGGAGCAATGCTACTAATATTAATACAAAATTTGATTTCAACAGCTCTTGCAAAAAAGATATATAATAAGACAAAATAAAAGTTAGATATAATGGCTATAACGACAAAAACCTTTTTTTAAGGTGGGTATCTTGTTGCATCTTTTAGGATTCTCTATATTTATAAAACAAGAGCTTTCAACACTGGATGCAATATTCCTGATTCCCTATCGTTTAATTGTAGTTTTTTCATATTAGCACATTATTTCTAACTAATTATATTATATCACTTAATTGATAATAAGTAAATAAATTAAATTAAAATTTTTGTGTAAATTTTTGGTAATTTTATATTTATGACATTTTTTAATAATTTTTGAAGAACAGCAGTAAAAACTGCAGTCACTATTGAAGCAAAAACAGGAACCATTCCAACTATGATAAGACCTGGTGCATCGTCTAAATCTGCTACGAGATAAACAAATGGCATTATCGCCACATACAAAATACTGATTGTCATTGCACAAAATATTAATTGTAAATTTTTTAGATGTAAACACATACATAGCGGTTACTGTATTGTAAATTTAAGCATTTAACCACGAAAAAACAGCTTGGTTAAGCTGTTTTTTATGAAAATGGTGTCACCTACTTAATTTGATGAGATTTTTTTGATAGCCTCTGAAAACGAATCAAAAATTTGCTGATAATACATAGAGCCCTTACATTCAATCGTTACTTTTTCATGTGTAACAATTATATTTTCATAGCCCATACTTCTAAGTCTGCTAATTAATGTGCATAACTCTGAAAGTGTTGTTTTATTTGCAACAGTAGCATAATACACTCCATTCATGTCTTTAATATAAACAGTTGCATGAGTTTTTGTATCTATTTTACAACACACTTGATCGTCTTCAGCAACAGTAATTTCTGAAGATATTGAAATATATGAACATTTTATTTCCCCTTCTTTTATTCCCAGCAGTTCAACATATTCATTTTTCTCTTGGTACTTTTCGTACATACTTTCAAATGACATTGTGACTCCTCCTTAAAATAGTTATTTAAGTTTATAAAAAATAATTGTTAGAATTATACCACAAAAAGATAAAAGAATCAAGTTTTTGAAATTCAGCTAATATATGTTAATAATTTTAACTTGAAGTTACTGTAATGTAACTTTCAAATACCTATAAATAAAAAGTTGCAAATTTAGTAATATCAATACTTTAAAAGTATTATAATATTATTAAACCTGCTACCACTTTGTCACAAACCACAAATTTATTATAAAAAGCAAATTAGTATTATACATCATTTATATCCTCTTAATTTATATAAATAATACTAGTTTTTGTTTGTTTTATTATTTTTATTATATTTTGAAATTTCTTTAAACTTTTTATTTTTTTCTTTTAAATAATTTTCACTATCATTATTATATTTAGCTTCATTTCTTAATTTCATATATGAACTAAATCTATCCCTTGATAATTCTCCTTGTTCAATAGCTTCCAATATTCTACATCCTAGCTCATTAATATGTGAACAATCTGAAAATTTACATTTCCCTAGGTGTTTTTCTACATCTTGAAAAGTTTTATCAAGTCCTTCTGAAACATCCCACATACCAAGTTCTCTCATACCAGGAGTATCTATAATCATTGTTCCATTCGGTAACATAATCAATTGTCTATTAGTTGTAGTATGTCTGCCTCTTGAATCATCCTCTCTAATTTCACTTGTCTGCATAATTTTTGTACCAATTAAAGTATTTACTAAAGTTGATTTTCCAACTCCTGAAGAACCTAAAAACACAAGAGTGTTCCCTTGTTTAAAATACCTTTTCAAATTTTCAATACCATATCCTGTTTTACAACTTATTGCATATACATTTACACCTATTGCTATACTTTCTACTTCTAATAAATATTTTTCATAATTTTCTACTAAATCACATTTTGTAAGTATAATTACAGGTATAGCTCCTGATTGCCAGCTAAGAGTTAAATATCTCTCTATTCTCTGCAAATTATAGTTACTATTTAATGACTGCATAATAAACACATAATCAAAATTAGCAGCAATAAGTTGCTCATGTTGTCTATCTGATGATGGATCAACTCTTGAAAAAGAACTTTCTCTTTTTAATGTTTCTATTATTCTGCTATCACCATTATCATTCCAATCTATTAAAACAAAATCCCCTATTGTTGGATAAATTGAATTAGGATTATTATAATAACTTCCAGTTTTTAATTTTGCAAATCCTTTTCCTTTATCACATATTATTTCATACCTATCTCTATAAGTTGTTATTATTCTAGCTGGTATTTCATTTGTTTTACTTTTAACCAAACTGTCTTTAAATCCATATTTTTTTATATTCATCTTCATATCCCCCTATTAATTTAGTTTGATTTATCTAATTAACAAGAAATTAAATTTTTTTATAATATTTTTATAAAAAATCCTCTCTCTCGAAGTAGCTACGGTAAAAAAATTACCGTTAGCTACCCCGCTAGGGGTATCCCGCTAGGGGTATCCCGCTAGGGGTATCCCGCTAGAATTTTTTTGGCATACTACCAAAAAATTTCTATGCGGGCTTCACATGAAGCGTTACTTTATTTGAAACCCGTCCATTCTATTATTTTATCTTGATTTGTTACATATTTATTCTATCTCTACTCAAATTACTATTGTGCCCTTGCCAGTGTATTTTCAGTGGTCAGTGCTACAATATATAAAGACTGGGACGGAAGGCTAGATTGTTGCGGACATTCGTAACTGGATCGTAGCTGCGGTAAGCAGCAGGACCGCTACTGCCACTATGAAAGAAACTGCCTCCACGAAAGACACGGCTAGAGCTATATATTTCACTTGTCCATTTTAATGTGTTTCCAGCTATATTATATATGTTATTTGCTTTCCAGTTTTCACTGAATCCAGATATTTGTAAACTTGCAAATCCTGCTACGTTTGCTGGAAATATTGAATCACTGTAATTTCCCCAAGTTCTACTATCTATTACACTTTTACCTGAATTTTGGATCCATTTTAAAACTGTATCCCACTGAGTTCCAGATACTAATGTTGTTATTACTTTAGATGTATCATATGCATAATGTGTATCCATGTTTTCTGCATATGATTTAGCATCTGTGTAATTTATATAGTTCCATAAGTATCCGTTATATGCTTCCGTTCTTGTTGCTCTCCAGTCTGTAGTTGTTTTATTTGTAGATGGTTTACTTGCTACTCTTAAAGCTCCACCATTAAAGTCAAACATTGCTTCATATCTTGCTATATAGAATCCACCGTACTTTGTAACTTGAGCTGCTTCATTAGTTACTCCTACTACAGTATCATCAGATATATCTGCATGATTCCATGCAATATTAGTTGTACACCACTTTGCATATGGCACATTTGTTCCATCTACTGGTACCCATACAAATTGATTTCCACTAGTATCTTCTATTACTAAACCAGTATTCCAATCTGTACTTAGATTAACCCAACTTGCATCAGTTGTATTTATTGCTTTAAATCCTTTTGGTATTATCGGATTATTATATGCAGCTGCCTCTCCATTAAATGTTATATTATCTGTTGCTATTACATCTAATCCAAGTCCTGTTTCTTCTTCACTTGTCATACTCATACTTGTAAACCATTCTTGTTCTGTTTCATTTGTTCCTACATATACCAACTTACTATCTTGTATTTCAAATTTTAATCCATCTGCTACTGTTATACTTGGTATATATTTTTTTATTGTTTCTCCTATAGTTCCACCATTCCATACCTCTTTATCAAATATAGTTGGATCAAATGATTGATCCTGCAAATATTGATTGGATATAGCCAGAGTAAGCTCTGAATTATATTCATCTACATTTGTTTTAAATAATGCTTCATTTGCTTGTTCTATTGGATTATTATTTGCTAAACTTAAAATCACTGCTCCTGCTAGTATTATTATAACTATTATTGTTATTACTAACACTATTAAAGATATTCCGTTTTTCTTTTTCATAATTTTCTCCTTTTCTCTTTCGAATAAATATGCTTAGTTACAAGATAAATAACTATCATCTACATTATATTATGTATTTATTTTTTTATCAATAGTTTCATCTAATATTACAGACATATGTCAAATAATTCAAGTACTAATTTTATCATATATATTTTTTCAAAATCCAATCTTTTTTTAGATTAATTATATAATGTTTTACATAATCTGTTTAGTTTTTACTAGAAGTTTTCCACTGTGTCTACCACGTCTATAGGGGTAACTGTAAAACAACTGTAAAACTGTACTTTTAGTAAAATTAAAATAGTTACAAACACCTATTTCAAGCCATTTGTAGCACTATCAATTTTTTTATACTTTTCAGCCCATGGGGTTGCAGGTTCAAGTCCTGTCACTCCGACCATAATTATATATGGTAAAAGCTTAATATTTAGCCATTTAATGGTTATATATCAAGCTTATTTTTTATTCAAAATTATACAATAAGTTTTCCATACAGTTCTATATTTCCACAGTTTCCACCTGGGTAATTGTATTGTAACTGTAATTTCTTTTTTAGTAGAATTTAAATAGCTTAAAACAGCTATTTAAATACATTTATAACACTATTTGTTTTGTGTTATCTGTTCCTGAAAAATATATAGTTACCAATTTTTTGCTCCGTATTTAAAACTCTTTATCTTATAATATTTGTATTTTATTGTTTGTTTTAATTTTTAAATATTTTTTTTACAACAAATAACCCGGCAATCCAAAAAATTAATGAGAATAAAAGTAATTCTACATTTTTTTGTTGTATTGCTGTATAATCGAAAATTATCAAAAAACCAAACCAAAATAAACTAAATCCAATTAAGTAAATTTTCATTCCTAGATTTTTAAAAATCTTATTATTATCAATATTTTCGTTTTCTGTTTTTTCTGTATCTGTTTTTTCATTTATTGGGTTATCTGATATTTCAAAACCTGTTGTATAATATTTGTTATTATATTTATAAACTAATACATTGTTTGTTAATAAGTTATTAGGATTAAATAATAATTCTGGAGTCCAAAATGTTTTTTCTTCAAGCCCCTCATTTAATTTGATTTTGGCATAATATCTCCATGCTCCAGGTTTTCCATTAACATATAGTTTTACTTCTTTTTTATTATCAATTATTTCTCCGTTTATCATATTACCATTATTTAAAATATCTTTCTTTTCTTTTAAAAAAAGATATCTTGGTTTTATAGTCATATAATATGCAAATGCGAACGCAATCCATGTCCAAAAAAACATAAAACACATAGCAATTAAATATCCGTAAGGTGCCCAATTATTAGGATCTTTTATTTTTAATACAGTTAAAAATATCATCACAATAACACCTATACCAAACATAACAAATGGATATAATTTTATTTTTTCATCTTCATAATAGTAAATATTTTTTTTCATCATTACAACTCCTCAACAAAATCTTCATCATTAAATGAACTTAATACTCGTGCTTGAATTATATCAGTTATAGGTTGGCATCCAAACATAATTCCATATTTATATAAGTTTATTTTATATTTTTTACCTTCTACAAATTTATTCTCTGAATTTGATTCATATACAAAATATTTACTAGTTATTGCAACAAAAGAATTGTCTGAAATTTTTTCATCAATAAATAAAATATTAGATTTACCTTCTGTTCCTATATTTTCAATTTTTTCTATTTTAATAATTATAAATTTTTCTTTTTTCATAAATAATCGTCCTATTAAAGTCCATATACCAACCACTATAAATATTATTGGTATTAATATCCATAAACCATTTATTTTAAATGCTTCTATCGGAGATAGACTATTGGTTGACGAACACATCATATAATATGCTCCAAAGCCCATTAATGTAAAAATTATACCAACAAGTGCTGCTGATTTAAATATAACTATTAATGGTATTCCTAAAAATAAAATTCCTCCATATAATAGAAACTCGTTTGTGCCAAATCCACTTAGTATTGCTTGTTCTGGATTATTCATATCATACTTAATAGTCTTTGTACTTCCAACTTTCGGAACACTTGATGTTCCATAATCAGTTGATATATAATACTCTTGATTATTTACAACATATGAATATGTTAATTTATATGTTGTTTCATCACTATTATTTGAGTAAATAGAACTTTTGATAAATTTACCATCAACAGCAACATAATCTTTAGTCTTTAAATTAGTTGTGTATATGTTATTAGCTCCTATTATTAATAATAATATGCCTATTAACATAAATGGTATTAAAATCATAAATGGTGGTTTATTATCATTCATAAATTTTACCTCCTAAAATTTTAAAAATATATTCTAATTAGACAATATTTGTAATTATTTATAATTATATATCATTTTAGAAAAAAATGCAACACACTCTTTCTAATAATTTATCCATAATATCCACTAACAAAATCTCATTTATTTTGCTAAATTCTAGGCCATTATCAAATAATATATTTTCCATTATTTCGTTTAAATTAGGTATTTTATTTTCTAAAATATTTAACGTATTAACAGTCGAATCTGCTGTCTTATTCTTTGATCTTAAAACTATTAAAAATTGATTTGCTGGATTAGCAAATGTAAGTAATGTATTATTTTTTCCAACCCTTTGACCTATTATACTGTCGCCTTGAAAATGAGTTATTACCTTGTTTTCTTTTATTTCATCAGGCATATTGTACTCCTATTTTTATTTAAAAAGGTAGAAATAAAGTTTTTTGAAAATTTACTTGTGTATAACATTTCAATAATATATCTATCTTCTAAAATCAGATGTTTAAAACTATATTTTGATTCAATTTTATCTTTATTTATTTCCAATTTAGTTAAACAAACTATATACAATATATTTCTCATTTCAGTAGTTATATAATATTTTTTTACTGATTTGTTAATTTTGATTAATTGCTTTCCATTAAAGCCTAGCATTTCGGAATTTTTAGTCTAAAAATCAGACATGGCTGGTGAGTTTACATAAATATTGACATTAGATTAATTTTATGATATAATTATAATATGAGTAAATTTTAAATGCTCTCGAAAATTTCGGGGGCATAAGCCTCCGAAAAATAAAACAAATAGAACAGGAGGAAAAACTATGTTGAAAACAGTAAAAATCACTCACAAAAAGTTTGCAATTGAAGGTATTATCAACAACAGCGAGGAAATCGAAATCAAAGAAGCAAGCGGCATTCCGGTTTTTCCGGGCTTCAAAAGAGTTTTCGATATCGCACCAGGCCAGTTTTTGATTAAAAACAAAGCTGACGGAAGCTATTTTACTTGGGTTCCTGTATCAGATGAAATAATCGAAAACAGCTTTGGTAGACTTAACTTGGACGAAGATACATTTGGCAGAGAACACTTCCATGAGGAAGTAACTCCGGAACTTGAAGCAATTCATGATTTTATCCGGATGTACGGTGGCTTTTATATGGCGACATTCCCCGCATCCAAAGGAAATAAAGGCAAACAAGAAATCGCAAAATTCGTGCCTAGTGCAGATCCGTGGGTAAACATTTGTTATGAAGATTCGTCCAATAAAACAGATGTAGTCCGCGAATCAAAGAAATACGCTGATACGTTTAAAGATGGCATTAAATTCTGTATAGAGTATGGAGAACTTTGGGATTATGCCTGCCAATCCTTAATCGACAGGGAAATAGCAACTTTCTGGGAAGTAGTAAAAAACTCAAATCATTTGGGAAATTACTACAACAACGAAGAAGGCAAGCTCTTAAAAACCGGAGCAAAACCCGAATACATGGTAGGTGGGTTATACGGTCTCGCTGGTTGTGTCTGGAGATGGACACAGGAAAGTTTTGGAACAGAACGAACAGCCTGTCGTGGTGGCTCGTTCTACGATTATAGTTACAACTATCCCGCGTTCTATCGCAATATCAGTCGGACTGATGATGTATACGATAGTATAGGCTTCGGCGGGGTGCTTTATGGTAGCACTGACATCTGTTACCCCTCTGTTATGCTCGATACTGGATCTATATCAAGTTTTTGGACACATTTTCGTGGAATACTACCTTAATATTTTCAGATTTTTATACTTATTGATACACATTTTTTAAAATTCTAGAAAAAACTGATATTTGGAAAAGTTTCCACATATCAGTTTTTAATTTTGCTACTTTTTTATTCTAAATTAATGTGGAAATTATTTCCTATACAGCTCCCTCTATTATTTCATTTCTTAATATTCAATTTGTATGTTTATTTATTATTTTTAATTTTAACTGCAGTATACACAATCAGATATAGAATTGTTATTGCGATTAATATTGTCTTTGTTATCATAAATACATCTAAAATAACTCCATCATTAATTGGATATAATCCTAAAACATTCAAAATATAATAAATAGTATTTAGCAAAAACCAAAATATCCATAAAGCTATAATTATAATATACCCTTTTATTCTTTTCATATTTACTCCTTTTCATTTATTAAATTATATAACATATTGCTGTAATAATCAACACAAATATTAGAAACAAAAAAACTTGTAAAAACCTAATTTTATAAAATAAATGTAAAATTATTAAAATTTACTCCTTTACTCGTTGCGGTACTTTTAAAGTAAAATTGTTAAAATAATTGATAGTAGTAATTATGTTTGTTTTTATTTTAAGTTTGTGCCCACAATTTTCACATAAGTAACTGCAAAATAACTAACAAATTAACTATTCAAATATACTCATTACACTTTTAATTTTTTCTGCATATAATTCTTTAGTTTCATTAGTTAATTTATTATAACTTCTCGTTAATTTATTTTTTAAATATTTTGCTCCTTCATCTATTGAAAGTTCCATTTGTCTATATACCATATTAAATAATGCTGGTAACATATCAAAATGTGCCATTGCATCTGCATCAGCTACACATATTTCCTCTTTAGTAGTTTTTTCCACTAATACACTACCTCTATGATTCAATATGCATTTTTTTATTAATTCTATTTTTTCTATTGGATAATTTAATTCTTTCAATAATTTCTCTGCAATTTCTGCTCCATATATATGATGTTTTTCTGTGTATTCTTTTTTAGTAATAGATGCAATGTCATGTAATAGTGCTGCTAATTGAACTATTTCAATATCTGCTCCATATATTTTTGCTAAATATATAGCACTTTTTTCTACCGCTTTTATATGGTAATAAACCCCTATACCATAAAAGTTATCAGGACTTTTACTTCTTATTTCAATTTCATTTTGAATTTTATCCACAACTATTCTATCAAACATAATATAATTTCTCCTATCTATTTTACTTATACTTATTATATATTATTACTATACAAAAAGCAATGAGACAGGATATATTTCATTTAATATATCAATTTCATCATAAATATTTAAAAATTAATAATCTAATAACATAAAAATAAATTATTCTAATTTAATAATATTGATAATACTCAGATTTAAAGAAGTAGTAACCAGTCACTCCGGACCATATTAGACAAATTTAAAGCATGATATATAACCATTAATTGGTTGTTATCATGCTATTTTTTATGTATATTGTGTAGAAAGTTTTCTATACAGTTCTATATTTCCATCTGGGTAACTGTAATACAGTATTTTTCCCAATATAAAAAGGACCTACAACTTTTATTTCACATTTACATATTCTCTTATAGCACTTGCCGTGAAACTTTGTTCATTTAGTATGTTTTTCAAATTGCCTTCAAACATAATTTTACCTCCATTTTTTCCACCTTCTGGTCCCATGTCTATTATATAGTCGGCATTAATTATAAAATCAAGATTATGCTCTATTGCTATAACTGTATTACCTCTATCTATAAGTTTATTTATTACCCCTAATAAAACATTTATATCATTTAAATGTAATCCATTAGTTGGTTCATCCATTATATATATATTACCTTTTTTGCTAAGATAACTCGCCATGTTAACTCTCTGTATTTCTCCACCCGACAATGTGTTAAAAGATTGTCCTAATTTTAAGTATCCCAAACCAACATCGTTAATTATCGATAATTTATCCACTATTCCTTTATTATCAAAAAAAATTACTGCTGAGCTTACAGTCATATCTAGTACATCACTAATATTTTTGTCTTTATATAAATACATAAGCACCTCATCCTTATATCTTTTTCCATGACATACATCACAAGTTTGTTTGATATCGCCTAAGAAATGCATATCCATAACCTTATACCCTAGTCCTCTACAATTATCGCATGCTCCTTTTGAGTTAAAACTAAATACTCCCACATCTATATTATTTGTATTTGCAAACTCTTTTCTTATCAAATCAAATACACCTGAATAAGTTGCAGGATTACTTCTAGAACTAATTCCTATAGGCTCTCCTCCAATCTTTATAACTTTATCATCGATATCTGCTATGTACTTTATTAAAGAAGATTTTCCGCTACCTGATACACCAGTAATACATGTTAATATATTTTTAGGTATTTTAACATTTAAATTTTGTATATTATTTACATTTATATTATTCACTTCATACCAGTCTTTAATATATTTATTATTAATATTAATCTTATGCCTCTGTCTTAAGCATTTCCCAGTTATAGATTTATCATTATGAATTATGTCTTCTACATTTCCAACAAATATTATTTCTCCTCCACTTTCTCCTGATAAAGGTCCAATATCCACAATGCAATCTGCTGATTCTATTATCGTCCTATTATGTTCAACTATTAAAACAGTGTTTTCTTTACTCACTAATTCTTTAATAGCTTCAATGATTTTTTTTATATCCCTATGATGTAAGCCAATACTAGGCTCGTCCATTATATATATAAGTTCGTTTAAGTTTCCCCTCAAATGCTTAACTATCTTTATCTTCTGAGATTCGCCATTTGACAATGTATTTATACCTCTATTTAATGTTAAATATCCTATACCCATTTCAATTATATTTTTCATGTCTATTTTCATCCTATCAATTATAGGTAAAGCAATCTCACCTTCAATACTATTTACAAAACTATATAATTCATTTATCTCCATATTTAACAGTTCTATTAAACTTTTTTTATTTACCAATACATCTCTTGCCATTTTATTTAATCTAGAACCTTCGCATTCTGAGCACTTTTGAGTAGTAAAGAACTTTTCATCATAATCATTTATATCTAATCCTCGTGCATCTTTTTGTCTTTTTACTATTCTATTTATAATACCTTCGTATGAGAAACTCTGTACGAAACCAGTTGATTTATTTTGATACTGAAAAGGCTTTGAATATAATAACATATTAATTTCATCATCATTATAGTCTTTTAGTTTTTTATTTATATCAAAATAATTTATAGCTTTCTGTATATTCCAATATCTTGATTGCACTGCCCATGTTCTATGTCTTACTGCACCCTCATTCAATGATTTATCAAAGTCAATTAATTTATTTAAATCAGGTATCAACTCTGTTCCTAATCCACCACATTTTTGGCATACACCCTTTGATGTATTAAATGAAAAATACTCACTATCCATAATAGGGTATCCTACTCTTGAGTATAGCAATCTTAAATAGCTATATATTTCTGTAACTGTACCTACTGTAGACCTAGGGTTTTGACCCAATGATTTTTGATCAATCATAACACATGGTGATAGATTACTTATTTCATCTACATCTGGTTTATTTATTTTAGGAAGATTTTTAACTACATAAGTAGATAAAGTATCATAAAAAGATGTCTGTCCCATAGCATATATAACATCAAATACTAATGAAGATTTTCCGCTACCTGAAACTCCTGATACAACTATTACTTTATGTTTTTCTAATTCTAAATTGATGTTTTTTAAATTATTTTCTCTTGCTCCTAATATCTTTATGTTCATAATTATAATAACCTCCCTACCATTATCTAAATTACAAATTCTTTAAACTACAACTTTCTTATTTTATTTTATCTTACCTTAACTCAACTTGTTATGATTATACAATGTTTTCTATATTTTTTTGATATAACCAATGATTAAACTTTCCATCACATGATTCTAATATCCAACCTGTTTTCTAGTAATATTTATTAATAATATTATAACACTATAATTTAGTTTTTACAACATATGTATCTAAAAATTTCTCCCCCAATATCACCCACGTCTCTTATTTCCCCCTGTGTAACTGTTTTACTTCCAAAGTGTTCTAGGCTCTAGATATACCTAATTTTGTTTGACTATCTAATAATCTCATGCTTTGATCTATTTTTTTATTTTATCTTCAAATTTAGAAACATCAAAACTTATTTTTACTTTTAGTTTTTTCAGCCATAAAAATACACCTCCAAATACTAAACATTTCTGTCTAACATTTGGGATGCAGTTCAATTTTATTTGTAAACTCTATAATATGTATTGATTAAATTTATTCTTGTTTATCTGCTTCTTTTCTTTTTAATGTCATTATTGCTTGCATTATAAGTCCAAAACTCAAAAATGTACACAAACCGCTTATCCCTGCTATGATCCATACCTTTGATGAATTATATATAATTCCTACAATAGTAAAAATTCCTATTGATAAAAATGTAGAAATCGCCCAGAATAAACCTGTTGCAACAGCATATTTATCGTAATATACTTTGTAATTGTCTACTTGTTCTTTTTTATTATCTAATGTCATTGAAAAATCCCCCCTAACAATATTATCAATATTTTTCCCAAAAATAACTCCCATTCTTGTTAATGTAGATATATCTGGCTGTGTTTTATTTGTTTCCCAATTAGAAACTGCCTGCCTTGATACATTTAATTTTTCTGCTAATACTTCCTGTGACATATTATTTTGTTTTCTTAAAATAGAAATATTATCACTCAAGTTATTTTCATCCATCTAGTTTCCCCTCCTCTGATATAATAATATCATTTTTATTCGTTTTTTACTATCAATTTTACATTACATCGTTGCTATAATTTGTTGCTTATAGATTAATTCATATAATTATTACTTGCTTTCTTGTTCTAATCTTACTACTTCAATAGTATAGCATATTTTTCAACTTTTTTAAAAGATAAAATGTTGATATATAAAGGTTTGTTGAAAAGTTGAACCTGCAACCCAAATGGTTGCAAGTTCATTTTTAATTAATCAATATTACAATTAAATTTCAATTCTTTAATGCTTACACCATAATTCTCATCAATTAAAGAATATATATTAGCACTTACATCTTTACCTAAATTATTAAGAATCATTTCATTTATTGCTCTATAACTACACTCTTTTCTATCTTTATATGCCTTAAATATATATTTTGTAATTAAATCTACTAAACAATAAGACGTTATTATACATGTATTTCTTCCTCTTATGTCTGTTAATGCACTAGGCCTATATTTAGGTGTAATTACCAGTGTATATTTTGCTTTATATTTTTCTCTATGTTGCGACAATCTTCCATCATTTATTTCAAAAAGTGTCTTACCTCGTGATTTCGCATCAGCAACAAAAACAGTTTCCCCATAATTATACGATGCTAGCATATCTGGTTCTGATGGTCCACTTATTCTATGTGCTATTACATCATCAAACATATCAAAAGTTCTAGTAATATATTCTTCAAACTCATCCCAACGATCACTATGTGTCGCTGTGTACAACAACATTTCTGGTATTTCCATATAATCAATTATTTTTGTTTGTTCTCCTATTTCTAATAATAAACTTTCATCTAAATCATTGTATATATTACGTATCCAATCATCTTTTAATGTTTCATTTGTTTTAACAACATCATATATTGTATGGATTTCCAAGGATTTTTGAATAAATTCATACATATTCTTGTTGATAGATATTTCTTTTTTAGATATTTTTGTAGAATCTTTTCTATCTGATGATTTTACCATTCCTAAAGGTGTTCTCTCGTTATTATTGCTAATATGCATATTTTCTAATATGTTCATAAAATAATTGCAATTTACATAATTTTTTATAAACCATTCAGCATTTGATTCTAAAATAATTAACTTGTCTTCATCGCTTTTTTCTCTGAATTCAAGTATTTTATTTACTATTTTTTCATATTCTTGTTTTGTCTCAATTTTGTCTATATTATATAATATAAGTGCTATTTCAATATTAGATATTTTTTTGTCTAGTTGATTATCTAATGCACACTGTATTATTAATCTTACAGGATAAATATTAACATCTTTAATCCTTTTATATGGATTTGGATATTGGATATTGAAAATCATTGATAGAAAAATTTTATTTCTTTTCAATTCATCTTTTCTATATTTTAATAGTAATTCTCCATAAGAACTTATATGTATTTTCCTACCTGAAGTTTCATACAACCCACCATAAAATCTTACTTCATCGATTTTATGATTTGCAGTAGAAGTATCAAATCCATAACTCTGAATAGTATTTGGACTATACATTCCTCTTTCTATCATTATTTTCAAGAAATTTTGTTGAATACTTCCATCTTTTTTTATTCCATTCAAATCAGAAAATATTTGCAGTGTTTCAAAAAACGGATCTATATTACTTGAGTGTTGTGGAAATAACCACACATTAATCACCTCTATTTATTACTACTTTTTTTATTAATAATGGTGGAACTCCTTCACCGATTACCTGTCTTATAAAATTATCATTAGCCCAATCTGGTATATTCCAATCATCTGGAATTGTAAACAGTCTCATAATTTCATATATAGTAAGTGCCCTTGCATCAGTATAAGTTCCATCCTTTCTCTTTCTTCCTGGATGAACATTGCATTGAGACGATATAGAACCATTTGCCATTGTTATCGTAGGTGCAGGCCTGTCCCATTGCATTCTCTTATAAGTAGTATTATACCCTCTTACTTTTTCTCCATTTTCCTTTTTAGGAAAATAAATATCATTCTCAAAAGCAGATTTTCCAGTAGGTGTATGCATCATTATTTCAACATGTCTCCATGTATGCTCTTTAGGAAAGTGCCATTTATGAACTTTTAAACATTCTTCTATTTTTTGTTTATTATCCTTAAAAAACTTATTATATTCTTTTTCTTTTATTATTGCCTCTACTGTAGGTAGTTCACCTATTGCTTCTTCTACAGTTACTTTGACTTTATCTTTTTTAGGAAATTCCCATTTTGAATTTTTACTCATTAATATCATTGCTCTTTTTCTATTCTGAGGAACTCCATATTCTTCTGCATTTATTATTTTATTACTATTAATATTATATTTGTGAGAAAATTTTCTGTAAATAAGCTCTTCAACAGTCAAATGTTCATTATCTAAATTAACTTTCATATTTAATAATTGTGGTACATTTTCTATTAAAACATAATCTGGGTCTATTTTTTCAATTGCCTCTATAACATTAAATATTAGCAAATTCCTCGGATCATTATAATCGCGTTTACCCGCCACACTCATTCCGCTGACATGGAGGTGTAGCCATTAAAAATTTACATTTTTTTTCTTTAGCCTTATATATAATCTCATTCATCTTATCATTTATATCTCCACATATCATTTCGCAATCAGGATAAATATTTTTATAAAATTCTGCTCTTTTTTCTATTAATTCATTTGCAACTACTATATCTATTCCACATTTCTTCAAATATATCTCTGCTATACCTACATTTGCAAACAACGAAACCCCATTAATCATATGTATTCTCCTTTAACATATTTTCAAATATACCTTCTAAAACATTTACAACTATCGAATTACCACATAGTTTTAGTATGCTTGTAGATGGAAAATTAACTTTTTTTAAATTATTGTAGTCAACATCAGAAAATCCCATAAGTCTCCAACATTCTAAATCTGACAATTTTCTAACCTGTAATTCTCCATTTTCATTTCGAATACATTTCAATCCGCTTCTTCCTGCTCTTTGTGTTGAACAAATATCATTTACTATTATTCCATTCATTTTCCAATCCCTATCATCAAAAAACTTATATTCTCCATGATTTATATCAACATCAATTTTATTAGTATAAGTATAATAAGTTTCATTGGACTTATCTAAAATATCATATATACTTTTCATCTCAATTTTTTTATTAAATATTTCTAAATAATTCTCTTCTTCTAATTTAGAAACAACAAAAACTCTTTGCCTTCTTTGAGGTATTCCAAAGTTTTTGCTATCTAAAATTTTCCACGTATTTTTATAACCTATATCATTTAAATATTCTAACCACTGTTCAAAAGAATCTTTATTTTTACCTCTTACTAAGTTTTGTACATTTTCTAACAATAAAAATTTCGGTTTTTTACTTTCTATTATTCTCTTACACTCCCATAATAATGAACTTCTAGTCCCACTATTTTCTTGTAACCCTTTTAGTTTTCCTACAGATGATATATCTTGACATGGAAATGAATAAGTAAAAAGATCATGGTCTGGTATATTATTTATATCTATTTTAGTTATATCTCCTAAATTTTTAGAACATATACAGGCTTTATACAATTCTATTATGTCATTGTTCTTAGTTCTATCTACTTTTTCATTAGAAATTATATTTAAATCAATTAAATATTTTTTTGCAATATTAATATCTATATTTAAACTACTACTCATATATTCTGGATCATGTATGTAAGCATATGCTTTTATTGCAACAGGGTCTATATCAGAAGTAGCAATTATTTCATGTTCAACGTTTAAATTTCTAAGTGCCATCTTTTGAGCACCTACACCCGAAAAAGCTTCAAAAACCTTTAACATATTACACCTCTACCTTTTCACTTATGTATTATATAATATATTTAAAATATAATCAACATATTTTCTTAAAATATACTTAAACCGTTTAAATTTCATTTAATTTTTATAATAATAAATTTTACTTTGATTTAATATACTCTTTGATTATTTTCCTTTATTTCCATAGTGTACATCACGTCTATGGGGATAACTGTAAAACAGCTGTATTTTTAACTTTTTACAAAGATACAATGTTGATATATAAAGGTTTGTTGAAAAGTTGAACCTGCGAGCTGTGTTTTTTATAATTGATAATCCACATTCCATTCTGTTAAAAACTCATTAACAAATTCTTTCATAAAATCTGTTTTTCTTTCTGCTATTTTTTTTGCTGTATTGGTATTCATATTAGCACCTAATTTAAAAAGTTTATGATAAAAATGATGTATTGTTGACTCATCATTTCCATTTTCTTCTGAATAATCTTCAGACATTTCTAATCCAACACTATTATCATACATTGCTACTCCATGAGCTCCGCCATAAACAAATGTCCTTCCTATCCCAATTGCTCCAATTGCATCTAAATTATCAGCATCCTGTAAAATTAATGTATTAATATCATTTTCTTTATTTAAAGGATTATTCCAATTATATTCCTCATGAAATTCAATACAATGCAATATTTTTTCGATCTTTTCTTCAGATAAATCTGTTAAAGACAATATTTCTTTTACTTTACTCAAAGAATCTTTTGGAGATACAAATTTTCCGCTTTGATTTTGCATAATTCTATGTATGTCATGTAAAAATGCCGAGATTCCTACTATAACTCTATCTCCTTTTTCATACTTTTGTATAAATAGTGCTGTATTCATAGTACGCTCTAAATGAGTAATATCGTGTCCACTTGAGTCTTCTTTAAATAACTCTAAAACCTCTGGTCTTAATATTGATATATATTTTTCTAACATTTTTATCCCCCTTAATTTTAATTTAATACTAATAACATTATAACATTATAATTTGATTTTTACAATATGTTTATTTGAAAAGTTTTCACTGGTGTCCCCACGTCCTTGGGGATAACTGTATTATAACAAACTGTATATATTGCAATATATTTTGTTATAATATTGAAAAAAATATTTAATATGATATAATTCTAAAAAATATATTAAAGGTGTTGTAAATGAATGAAAAAATACTTTTTACTGATAAAGACATTAGTAATAACCTAAATGAATTGGCTAAAAAATTAGAATTTTTTACTTCATACACTGGTCCAGTCAATTTCATTAACTATCATTTCAATATTAATAACATCACCAACAAAATTGCTTTTACTAATATGGTAGTCATAACTTACATTGTACAACTAAACTTAACCTGTATAAATGTATTCTTATACAGGTTTCTTCTTTCTATATTTTTGTATATCATGTATACATGATTTCGGTAAATCACTTTATCTTTTCTGTTTTAAAGTTAACTTCCAAAATATTTTCTTCTTCATCTACCTTCATATACATTTTAAATTTAAGTCTTTCATCTGTTAAAATTCTTATGAATGGTCTATCTAGTATTATTATGTTGGATAATAATTTATCTTTTTTTAATAACTCGTTTAATTCTATCCATTCTGATATATTTTCCTCAAAGTTTTGTGGACATCCAGTATAGTTACTTGTAACAAAAGTGTTAAATATAAACTCCATATGGGGATATTCTACATGTATTATACCCTTATGTTTAATATTGCTTACCACCATTCCTGTTTCTTCTAAAAATTCTCTTACAACAGTTTGCTCCATAGTTTCACCATCTTCAATCTTACCACCAGGTATATCATAATATCCTGCTTTTTTATTATCTTCTTTGTATTTTATAACAACAACTTTTTCATCTTTTATTAAAAAACATCTAACCGCATTTCTAACTTTCTTATTCATCTAAATTACCAACTTTCTTATTCATCTATATATAATCTATATAACTTGTATTCTTATCGATAGTATTAATATTTTTATCATCTTTAATAGTGATCTCGTTATTTACCAGTGATTTTAAATTTTCTTTGAATTTACCATGTTCATATTTCTTATTATTTAGTTCAGTTATTGTTTCTTTCAATATGCTTTCTTTGTTTTTATCCCATTCTTGTGTAAAAAACACTTCTTTGGGTAAATTTGCTTGATATACAGATTTTGCATCAAGAAATTTATCTAATAAATTTTGATGTTTTGTTTGCTCTACATCAAAATTTAATTCTTTAAACATATCTTGTAATTTTGAAAGTCTTAGTATTGGAGATACAGCAAAAATGGTATTAATATTTTTAAATTCATCATTTTTTAATATATCTTTTATCTTATCCAAAGCATCTATAAGATATATATTTATTCTCAATAATCCCTCTGAATTAAGCATATCTCTAACATCTTTAGGAATGATATGTAAATGAAATGTATTATTTGAAATTCCATAACTAATAAAATCATTTAATACTTTAAAATTTTTTTCATCTTCTACATTTAATGATTTAGATTTCTCTTTTTGTAACTCAACGTTCATTTTATTTGTTATAACTTTTTCTAGATTCTCTATAGTCATACCATGTTGATTAATGAATTCATTCCACTTGTTGTCTGGAATACTCTGTAATAATTTAACAAATGAATTTAAAACAACTTTATTTTCATCATTAATCATATTCTCAATTTTTTTTTGTACATATTCTTTAGAAATTTCTTCTATCATTATTTTCACCACCATTTATATAAATATTAATTATTTCTAGAATAAAATTTAACTAACCTTATATTATTGTATAACGTATTTACATATTAGTCAATAATTAATAGTAACCTTTTCGAAAATTATATTTCTATTTTCACATTGCTACCACTATTAGTTTTATAAATGATAATTTTCTTATCTATTCTTTCTTTTAATTCCGCAACATGACTTATAATTCCTATTAATCTATTACCTTCTGTCAAATTGTTTAATGTATTTAAAGCTTGTTCTAATGATTCTGAATCTAATGAACCAAAACCTTCATCTATAAACATATTATCTACAACTATACCACCAGCATAATTTTGAATAGTATCTGAAAGGCCTAAAGCAAGTGAAAGAGCAGCTTTAAATGATTCACCACCTGATAAAGATTTGATGTTTCGTATCTTACCTGTATAATTATCCATAATCTCAAGTTCTAAACCTAATTTATCTGAAATTTTATCTGAAATTTCTTTTCTAGTTAGCAAATATCTATTACTTGTCATTGGTATTAACCTTTTATTTGAAGCTGCAATTACTATATTTAAATATGATGCTTGTACAAATTGTTCGAAAACGATTTTTTGTTTTCCTGATATTGTTCCATTAGCTGTATCTGACAAATCTTTGTATAACAAATAATTATCTATCATATCTTTTATCTTTAAATAAAGTAATTTAATTTTTATATAATTATCTGTATTGATTTGTAATCTCAAATTTAATTCTTTAAATATTATTTCTAATCTATCTAGATTAAATTCAATTTTAATTTTTCTATTAACAAAATCAGCTGTATCAATCTTAACTTTACCTTTTGTATCAATTAACAACCTATTAATTTTTTCTTCTACCATTTTAAATTCCATCTGATAATTATTTACTTTTTCTTCTAAGAATTTTAAATCATCTCTTGATATTAAAGTGTTAAAATAATCTTCTTCACTAGTAAAACCTATCTGAGTATATGCATCCTTATATTGAACTTCTAATTGTATATATTGAATTCGCTTATCTAATAATATTTCTTCAACCTTTTTTAATAGAACTTGATTCTTTTCTATACTAACACATATTTCATTATATTTGTTTTTTATATCACTTATATCTTGTTCTAACAAACTACTTTTAGCAGTAATACTTTTAATGTTTATTTCTAAATCTATTTTAGTTAAATACTCTTTTGGTAAGTTTTTAATTAAGTTTAAAAGTTCTCCTTTTTTGCTATATAGTTCACTTCTCATTGTTGTAATTAATTCTTCGTACTGTTTTATTTTTTTCTTGTTTTCTTCTATTGTCTCTTTGTTTGTTTTCAATTCATTTTCTATGATTTCCAAAGATTCCAAAAACTTCTTTTTATCTAAAATATTTTTATGTTTATAATCAATATTTTGTTTTAATTCAACTAGTAATTCACAAACTTTACTTTCAATAACATTAATTTCATCATTTAAATTAGTGTCTTTACAAATTTTTTCTTTTTTAAAAGCTATTGTCAAATCAGAAGTTTTTATAACTGAAGTAAAGTCTAATAACTCATTATATGATTTTTCTTTGTTTGTTTTTGTTTCATCTAACTCTTCTTTTGTTATTACATCTCCAGTTATTTTAGCTGGACTTGGATGATCTATACTACCACATACTAAACAAGGAGATCCAAACACTAACTTACTTGCAAACGTACCTGCTTGACCAGTTAGAAATTTCATTTCTAACTCATTGTATTTGTTTTGAATAATATCATATTCTTTCTGTTTAATTACAAATTGTTCTCTTTTCTTTTTACAATTATTTTCTAATTCTTTTACTTCTTTGATTTCTTTAACTACCTGATTATATATGCCTATTTGTTTTAATATGTCATCTTGTTCTTTTACTAATAATTGAATACTAGATTGAGTATTACTACTTTGATTTAATAACTTTATTTTATTTTCTATTACTATTTCTAATTTAATATTTTTTTCTATTATATTACTATGTTCAGTAGTTGTTTTTTCTAAATTGTATTCTGTTTCTATTATTTCTTTATTCAACTGATCAGTTTCATCATAAAGTGGTAACTTTTCACTCAATTTGCTAATAGTTGAATGATAGCTTTTTAATTCATTTTCTTTTTGTCCCAAGCTGTCATATTTAACTTTTAAAATATCTAGTTGTTTATTATCATTTTTAATTATAGCATCTATATTATTTATATTATTTTCTTCATTTACAATTTCTATTTTCATTTTTTGTATATCATTTTTGATAGGATTTATTTTTTCTAGCGCTATCCTATTATTATTAATTGTAACTATATCTTCTTCGTTTTTTTGTTTTACTTCTAACATTGCCTCAAACTTAATTTTATTTAATTCAAGTTCGTCAATATTTTTATTAATATATTCTGAAGTATCTAATTCTTTTTTAACATTATCCAATTTGTTTTGATATTCATTTTTTTCTTTTTTATATTCTATTTCTTTTACTTTATCATCTTCAATCAATTTATTTAATGTTTCTAAAAGCTCTAAAATTTCTAAATTTGTATTTGGTTCTTTCTCCCATTGAATATTTTTTATATGTATATCTAATTCTAGTTTTTTATCATCTAATATGCTCTTAGCTTGGTTTGTTCTTATTCTTAATTTATCTGATATATTGTAGAACACATTAGTTTCAAATATTTTCCTAAATATTTCTGATCTTTCATTAGCATCAGCAAATAACAATTGTAGAAATTCACCTTGAGCAAGCATTGCTATTTGTTTAAATTGCTTAACGTTAATTCCAAGTATTTCTATTACTACTTCAGTTACTTCTTTAAAACCAGTTATTATCTTATCGTCAAATATTAGAGATGCTTCTGCAATGCTTGGGGTTGTACCTATGCCATTCTTTTTTTGCTTTAAATATTTCGGATACCTTATAATTTTATAGTTTTTGTTCTTGTGAGAAAATTTCAATTCAACAAAAGTTTTTACTTCAAATGTAGCAAAATCACTACGTAATGAATCTAAGGTTCTATTACTTCCACTAACTTCACCAAAAAGTGCAAAACAAATAGCATCAAAAATAGTTGTTTTTCCAGAACCAGTATCTCCTGTTATTAAAAAAATACCATTATTTCCTAATTTATTAAAATCTATATCTACTTCATTTTTATATGGTCCAAAAGCACTGATTTTCAATTCAATTGGTTTCATTTTGAACCTCCTTAATAATTGTATTCATTATTTCTATTTGCTTATCATTTAATGTAGTGTTATTTTGATTTAAATAAAATTCACTAAATAATTCTAGCCCTGTTTTTTCTTTAATATTTCCTGTTGCTGCTGTTTTTGAATTCAAATTAATTGCTGTTTTATTATTTTCAATCTCTAGTCTCAAAACATTTGGATAAATTTTTCTTATCTTACTTATTGCATCATATATATTTTCTTCATCTGTTAAAATAGCTTTTATATAATCTTCTGTATTAGTATGTTTATATACTTCTTCACTTAATAATTTATGTATTGGTCCTTTAATTTCACGCATATCTCTAATAGGTTTTAATGGTTCTAATTTGTATGATACATCATTTTTAAATTCAATGATTGGAACAGATTTTTTATGATTACATTCTGAAAAAGAATATTTTAAAGGACTACCTGCATACCTTACGGTATCCCTTTTGATTTTTTGTGGACCATGAATATGGCCAAGTGCTACATAATCAAAATTATCAAAAACAGAAACATCTACATTATCAATTCCTCCAAGTGATAAATTTTCAGAATCAGATCTTTCAGGACTTTCTAAACCACTTGTTACAAATTGATGAGCTAGTATAATATTTCTTTCATTATTATCTATTTTTTCTTTTTCTATTATTAATCTAACAGCTTCTTCATATGAATCTATATCTTCCTCAAAGTATGGTTTAACATCCGTTGGTTTTACAAAAGGAAGCATATATATATTTAAGTTTCCATATTCATCTTTAAGAGTAAAACATTTTAAATTACCAGTATATGTCCCCTCTATATATAAGTTTTTACATTCTAAAATTTTACTAGCAAAATTTAATCTATCTTTTGAATCGTGATTACCTGTAATTATATATACTTTCAAATTCATATTAGTTAATTTTGTTAAAAATTCATTCAACAAATTAACTGCATCTATAATTGGAATACTTCTATCATAAATGTCTCCAGATATCAAAACTACTTGAACAGCTTCTTTTGTTATAATATTAATTATTTCATTTAAAATATATTTTTGATCTTCAATCATACTTTGTTCTAATACTATTTTTCCTAAATGTAAATCTGATAAATGAATTATTTTCATAGTTACCATCCTTTCGATTTTTTGTATTATTTTTATACGTATTATATCATAAATTGTATGTTAAAGCAATAAAAAAGCACTCTATATTATTTCGAGCACTTAATCTTTAGTTATTATATTTTTTAATTTATTATATTGTAATCTATCAGTATTTCCACTTATATATTTATAGTCTGTAACCATTTATCTATTTTTTCATTAGACTCTATATCATTTTTAAGTGGATCTACTATATCAATTTCAGTTATAAAATCATTTCCTGGTAAATCGTCTTTAATATTTTGAATAGTATTTCCAAGTCCACCACTATGAGAACAAAAAATTCCTATTTTTTTCCCTTTTATAGTATATTTACTTAAAAAGCTTCTAATAGCTGGTGAATATGTAGATGCCCATACAGGTGTTCCAATAAAAATACAATCATATTCATCAATATTGATATTTAATTCTTCTAAATCAGGCTTTTCTTTCATTACAACCTGCTTTCCACCCCAAACATACTTTAAAAATCCTGTTTTAGGAATGACACTTTTAACCTCTTTTAATTCATATATATCTGCATTTAACTTGTCCAATATTTTCATTGCAACTTTCTTTGTATTTCCTTCCAATGAATAATATATTACTGCTACTTTCATAAATATATCTCCTTTGCTATTAACTTAAATTATATAACGTGATTAAATAAATGTCAATAATATTAATTATATTTTTTTGTCTAATAACATAATATATAATGACTAAAATTTAAGGTTTAATAAGTATATTTGTATGAAAACATTGACAAAGTGTCCCACTAGTGATATACTGTATTAATAGTTATGCTTTTTAAAAAAGCAAGTGTCAAGGCACAAGGGGAGAACTTATAATGATAAAAGAATTTAAAAATGTAAAAATAGGTTGTATTGAATATGATTACATATCTATTGATACAGAAAACACTTCAGTTGACAAAACATATATAATCAAGAATAAACACAAATATGAATGGCAGACTACAGGAACAAATGAATTTGGTACTTGGGATTCATTTTTAAACAAACAAAATGGAAAAGAGTATAATACCAGAGTTTATAATAAAGACATTATTACATTTTTAAAAGGGGATATAAAATAAATGATTAATGAAAATAAGAAAAGAATTCAGATCACTTTAGATAAAGATGTCTTAACAAAACTAGAACAATTAGCAAATAACGATAATAGAACTATAAGTAACTATATAAATAATTTAATCGTAAATAAAGAAGAGGTTTAACCTCTTCTTTATTTATAATGGTAGATCTTTTTCTTTAAACACTTTTATTCCTACTAAATATAGTGTTATTCCTAGTGTGGCTAAAATCGCATAATTAATCAAATAACCATCTCTAGCTATAATCGCTTTTGTATCAAATAATGTATTTATTGTGAAATATTTAAAAAATTCCAAATTACTTGAAAGTTCAGCAACTAATTTAAATATAAAAAAAGTTATTGGTATTCCAGATGCTACTGCTAAAGAATTTTTACTTAAATTAAATATACAAGATGAAGCAAAAGCAATTCCACTTGTGGCAAAGTGTAGTAAAAGACATCCTATATTTACTAGTATAAATGTTTTAATATCTAAAGCATTTGGTTGAAATATTTTACTGGCTATAATTCCAATAGTTGTAATAGTTGTAAACATAAATATTAACGATCCTATTAAATATACTGATTGTGTAATTGTTACTTGATTTCTTTTTATAGGTGTAGATAATATATATGCCATCGAGCCTTTATCTACTTGCGATGCAATAAGTTTATTTGCTATGATTATAACATAAATCATTGGAAGAATACTTCCCATCATCCCAAAAAATGCATTTGATATAAATTCAACTAATGAGTTATTACTTCCTATAATAGCACCAATCGGCGTGTTTTTAGCAATATTTTCAATTCCATTTAACTTATCAGGTGTAAATACACCTGTAACTATAGTTACGAATGCAGATAAAGCAAATGTAAATATTAATAATATTTTATAATTAGATTTTATAGTTTGTTTTAATAAATGTATATTTACCATCACTTTTCACCCCCATAAAAATGCATAAAGTAATCTTCTAAAGTAAATTTAATTTCTTTAAAATATGTAATATCATAATTAGATAAAATTTTAATAAATTTGTTAGTATCTTTATCATCAAAATGTATTTTCAATCTAGATTTCTCTTTATCTATTTCAGTAAATTTTAAATCTTCTTTACTTATTATTTCTATGTCATCTTTATTTGTAAGCCCTACCTCAAATTGTTTTTGTTCTCTATTTTTTATTTTTTTACTACTTACTATTGAAATAATTTTTCCGTTTTTTACAATTGCAATTCTATCACATGTATTCTCAATTTCTTGGAACATATGTGATGACATTAAAATTGTTTTACCACTCTTTTTTTCTTGCTTTATCAATTCAATAAATTTTCTTTGCATAAGTGGGTCTAATCCACTAGTTGGTTCATCTAGTATTAACACTTTAGGGTCATGCATAAATGCGCATATTATACCTATTTTTTGCTTCATACCTTTTGACATTCTTTTTAAATCACCACTTGGATCAAGTTCTAGCATTTCAATTAAAGCATTAGCTTTACTCATATCTTTTAAGTCTCTCATATCAGCCATCATATGTATAAATTGTATTCCTGTCATATCATTAGGAAATGCTATTTCTCCTGGTAGATATCCTAAATCTTTTTGTATTTGATGTGAATGTTCCCAACTATTTAAATTGTTTACAAAAGTTTTTCCTTTTTGAGGTTTTGAAAACCCTAAAATATGTCTGATAGCTGTAGTTTTACCTGCACCATTCGGTCCAAGAAATCCAAATATTTCACCCTTTTTTACGTCAAAAGAAATATCAAAAACACCTTTGTTATTTCCAAAGTCTTTAGTCAAATTTTGAATTTGTATAACTGACATATGTATACCCCCTCGTATATTTATTATTATTTAATTATATTATATAATAGTAAAATTTATTTGTCAATAAATATCCGCCGGTTCAACCGGCGGTTTTTAATAAACGCCTATAAGGCTATAATACCTGCTAGTCCTTAAGGACTACTACTTAGACTGACAACCGCACTAATTTTTACCAGCTACCCTTTA
>JAQUGQ010000014.1 GCA_028684095.1 Clostridia bacterium | reverse complement strand
AATCGCGGAAGCCGCTACAACGATAGTGGTAGTACTTACCCAGCTGCTTTTCGTAGCCACGGCAATGTTACTTATGCCGACAGCAGCTTAAGTTTCCGTGTAGGGCTTTATGTATTGTAGCTGCTTTCCACTGAAACTATATTAGAAAAAGCATAAAATGGATTGTGAGAGAAAAAGACTTTTGACATAACTTTTCAATTTAACTATGTAAATTAAAAAAATAATTTTAATATAATAAATATTAGAAATATTAATATAAATTAATGATTGGATGTATTTTAAAATTAGTATAGCTTCTTGTAAAGCCCTTTAGTGAGATGAAAAATTTAATTTGTAGACATTTAGACTGCATAAATATTTTTCATCTTAAGAGGGTTATTTTTTATGGATTTTTTAAAATTAGTTAAAAAATAAAGAATAAAAATATGGGTAAAGTTAATATAGTAAAATCAGGCATATTCTATTATGCTTTAGATAAATATATGAGTATACTTAAAAACAGTAGTATTAGTTTACTAGATGAAATAGGTAGAATGTTTGGTGGATATATTAAGTCTTTAGATATAAATTATGAGCAAAAAAGTTAAAAATATATATTTTTCTAGTTTAAATTATATTAATTTATATAACTCATATTTAGTATGTAAAAGAAGTAAAAGATTTAGAAAGCATGTTATACTGTATTCTTTTAAGTTTGAGTATTATTTTAGTAGATACAGAGAATTATATGTTTTAAAACCTAAAAAAAAAGGGTACTAGCTGCTGTATTTGCTGATAGAGTAGTTCATACATGGTTTGTTAGTTTAATATTTGAAAAACAATATATTTTAAGTTCGTATGCTTGTATTGAAAATAGGGGTATGCATAAGGCTGTATTTGATGTTCAGCAGGGTATGAAAATATACAAAAGAAATTATAATGATTATTATATCTTAAAATTTGATATTTCTAAATATTTTGATAGTATAGATAAATATATTTGATGATTTTGTATGTTATTTTTATACAATATTGTAAATTTTGTATAATACATATGTATTTACCCCAAAATAGTATTGGTGATATAAATGAATATAAAACATGAGATTGTAAATTTTAATGGTGTAAATAAGATATATATATATGTAGAAATGGTTGATGAATATGAATTTGGAGAAGAATTTTTAAATCCTGATGCAAAACATAGTTTTTTAGATAAATTAAAGGATTATGTTAATCAAAAAATAGAGTTTAAAAAAAGTGACATGGCAGTACTTATAGTAAATGGAGTTCTTATAGGAGCTATTTCATTGGGTGTATTTACTAATGCAAGTCAAAATCAAATTATACAAAATACTCAATTAGCAAATCAACAAAATTATGAAACAGCATTAGACTATAAAAATAAATCAGATAAAGATAAAGCAAAAGAATTAGAAGTTAGTAAAAATAATATTGCTTTAGAAGAGGCTAAAACAAAAACAGCTGCAGCTATAATTGTAGAACCTGAAGTAGTTAATATACCTGCTTCTACTTCTATTACACCGGTAAAAAATATAGTAACTGCAGCTGTTCCAGTAAAAACAGCTACCGTATCAGTTCCAAAAGCAACTACGGGAACTACTATAAAGTTAAGCACAAATGGAGTTGTTACAACAATGAATTTAGAAGATTATGTTATAGGTGTTGTTGCATCAGAAATGCCAGTAACATTTCACGCTGAAGCATTAAAATCACAAGCCATAGCAGCTAGAACTTTTGCAATGAAAAAAACATCGCAAGGAATATTACTACTTAATTCAACTTCTCATCAAGTATATAAATCAGAAAGTCAGTTAAAGACAATGTGGGGAAGTTCATATACAACAAACTATAATAAAATTAAAAGTGCTGTAAATTCTACACAAGGATTAGTATTAACATATAGTGGAAAGTATATAGATGCATTATACCATTCAATGAGTAATTCAAAAACAGAAATGCCTATATATGTATGGGGATCAAATGTACCATATTTACAAAGTGTAAGTAGTAATTGGGATACTAAGGTAAAAAATTTTGAGACTAGCACAAATATAACTTATTCAACTTTATCAAGTAAACTAGGTAAAACAATTAATGCAAATACAGAAATCAAAATACTATCCGAGACTGTTAGTGGCAGAGTAGAAAATATAAAAATAGGTGATAGTACTTACTCAGGTGTTAAACTTAGGAGTCTTCTTGGTCTTAAATCAACAGATTTTAGTATTGTAAAAGGGGATACAAATGTAATAGTAACTACTAAAGGGAGTGGTCATGGTGTTGGAATGAGCCAAAACGGAGCAAATGAAGCAGCAAAAGAAGGATATTCATATGAACAAATTTTAAAATATTATTACACAGGTATATCCATAGTTAAAAAATAGTAGTTGAATTATTATGTAAAGTATGATATAATATATAAATTAATATGATAAAAAATCCATATAATAATTTATAGGAGGGGCAGTATGACAGTTAGAAATAGTGCTAAGAGTAAATATAAAAGAAAAAGTGACTACTGGATAAAACTTAAGCCTATAAAAGTATATAGGGCTGTAGTCAATGGAAAATTAAAAAAATTTCCTAATAACTATATGA
Source organism: Clostridia bacterium (assembly GCA_028684095.1). GTDB lineage: Bacteria > Bacillota > Clostridia > TANB77 > CAG-465 > RGIG5057. The sequence continues at coordinate 33,559 of JAQUGQ010000014.1, read as the reverse complement.
CAAAGGATATTGCTGAAACATTGGTAAAGTCTGTTATAATTGATCAATTAAAATTTAGTCGGGAGGACATTTGTAAGAAACTTAACTTTAAATTATTATCAAAGCATCATCTAGGTGGTGTTAGAAAATTATTTAATGATAGTTTGTATTCTACAATTAATTATGTATTTAAAGATGAAGAAATATGTGAATGGGAACTTAATAAAGTATTTCCAAAATTCTGGGATGCGAAAGAAAATAGAGTTAGATTTATTTTATGGATAGCAAAAAAAGAAAAATTAGATATCACTAAAATTGAAGATGCAAGAAAATTTAATGCAAATTTAATTATACGTTATGGTGGATCTAAGATGCTGAAGAAATCCATAGGTTTACATAGTATTATTAATGAGGCAACTGATAATTTATACAAGGAATGGCAATTTGTAAAGATTAATGTTTGGACAGAAGAAAAAGTTTTAGAAGCAGTTAAATGGCTTATCGAAGAAAAATTAAAATGGAGTGAAGAGGAAGTTTGTAACAGTTTAACAGCTAAAATATTTTATGATAATGATTTAGGAGGATTACTATCTAAAACTTGTGGAAATAGCCCAATTAAGGCGCTTGAAAAAGCTTATCCTGGTAGGTATAAAAAAGAAAATCTAATAAGAGGTGAAAAAAGAAAAGAGTCACTTAAAGTGATTAGAAGTAAAAAATAAATCGAAATATTATATAAAGAAAACATCCGTAATAATTATTACGGATGTTTTCTTTATATGGTGATATTTAAATTCTAATAGTTAATAAAATTAATAATATTTTGAAAAATGCTTAAAATAAATATAAAGCTAAAATATTACTAAATTTTAAATAACTAACTAATATATTGTTATATAGAACAAAGTAGAAGTTGTTTACATAAATTTAAACAAAATGCTTGAAAATTGTTTAATTTTATGTTATAATATATAATGCAAGAATGTTAGAGCGAGTAATATTTGGACTTCTAACATTATTTTTTTGTAAAGAATGACTTTACTAGGGAAGGAATAGAATGGAAATAAATAAATTTGAAGAAATGGAAGTTAAAGAAGAAATTAAAAAAGCTATAAAAAAAATGGGGTATGAAGAAGCAACTCCTATACAAGCAAAAGCTATACCAACAGTATTAGAGGGTAAAGACTTTATTGGAATAGCACAAACTGGTACAGGTAAAACATGTGCTTTTGGTATTCCAGTTATAAATAAAATAGATACTTTTTCTGATAATGTGCAAGCTTTAATATTATGTCCTACACGTGAACTTGTTATACAAACATGTGAAGAACTAGTTAGCTTATCACATTATACTGAAGGGGTAAAAATTGTTCCTATATATGGAGGACAACAAATTGAAAGACAAATAACTGCTTTAAAGAGAAAACCTCAGATTATCATCGGAACACCAGGTAGAATAATGGACCATATGAGAAGAAAAACAATAAAATTAAATACAATTGATATGTTAGTTTTAGATGAAGCTGATGAAATGCTTAACATGGGATTTAGAGAAGATTTAGATGTTATATTAGCGAATTCAGATAAAGAAAGACAAACAATATTATTTTCAGCAACAATGTCTTCAGCTATTTTAAATATAACAAAAAAATATCAAAAGAAAGATGCTGTTAAACTTGAAATAGAACATAAGAGTCTTACAGCACCAAAAATAAAACAATTCATGATAAGAATACAAGAAAATAAAAAATTAGAAGTTTTAACTAGAATAATAGATTCAGAAGAAATAAAACTTTCTTTGATATTTTGTAATACAAAACGTAAAGTTGATGAATTAGTTGAAAACTTAAGATTTAGAGGATATCAAATAGAAGCTCTTCATGGTGACATGAGACAGTCTCAAAGAGATACTGTAATGAAAAAGTTTAGAACTAATAAGTTAAATATTTTAGTTGCAACTGATGTTGCTGCTCGTGGTATAGATGTTGAAGATATAGAAGTTGTATTTAATTACGATATACCAGCTGATGAAGAATATTATGTACATAGAATAGGTAGAACTGGAAGAGCTGGAAAAGAAGGTAAATCTATATCATTTGTAACTCCTAAAGAAATGTATAAAGCACGTGATATACAAAGATATACTAATGCTACTATGGATGAATATGAAATACCATCTAATAAAGATGTAAATGATAAAAAATACATAAAATTATTTAGTGATGCAATTAAGTTATTTGAAGAAAATGATTTATCTGAAGAAATAAAAATAATTGAAGGATATTTAGAAAACATTGAAATTAGTGTTATGGATTTAGCTTCAGGATTAGTTAAGTTAGCTCTTAAAGATAGTATAACAAATTTAAAAGATCTTGTACTTAAAGATGAAGATTTTACAAGAAAAGACAGAGGAGATTCTAGTAGACCAGATAGAACAAGACTATTTATGACAATAGGAAAACTAGATGATTTAACAAGAAATACTCTTAAAGATTATATTATTGAAGAAACAGGAATTGATAGATCAGATATACATGATGCGGAAGTTTTAGATAAATTTTCATTTGTAACTTTATCTAATGAAGCAGCAAAAGTAGTATTAGCTAAGTTAAATAATACTAAGTATGGTGAAAGAAAATTATGTATCGAAGAATCAACAAAATCTTCAGAATCTAGACCAAAATCAAATTTCAGATCTAACAGTGGATCAGGAGATAGATCAAATTTCAGATCTAACAGTGGATCAGGAGATAGATCAAATTTCAGATCTAGTCGTAGACCAGGAGACAGATCAAATTTCAGATCAAAAGAATAAAAAAATATGTATAGAATTTAATTCTATACATATTTTTTTATAAATTAAGTACAAATTATTAATATTTATAAGTTTAAGTATGTAAATTAATAGTATTTTGTATGTAAAAAATTGACATATATTAGTATATATGATATAATGTTTTTAATTATAGATGGGTTATAAAAATATTATTATATTTTTTTTATTTTAAGTTTTTTGACTTATATATTTAAATATATACTTTTTATAAATACTTTTTGTTAAATATTTGAGCTATGCTTAAATGTTTTGATATATGTTGTGTGTGGAAATATTAATAAAAAGGAGTGAACATAATGAAAAAAGTTTTAACACTAATTTTGGCATTAGTAATATCAGTAGTTTTTACTGTTCCTGCATTTGCTAGTTCATTTTTAAATGGATGGAATGGTGGAGAAAAATTAAATTTCAGTCCAATGTATAATCAAAGCACATATGATTCCTCTTATTGGTCAAAAGATCTAGTAAACAAATATGGACTTACGTGGTATGAAAACCCTACTAGATTAACTTTGAAAGGTGAAGTAATGTTATTGCAGCTACGGACAATTCAAACTTCTTTAGCGAGACGAGGTTACAGCCAACTTGATGCAAATGGCCAAACATTAACTAATTTCATAGATAAAGATTCTTTGGTATACAGTGTTCAAGAAGAGGCAAAAATTTTAAAATCTATTGGTTTGCTCCCAATTAATAATAACAGTTATATGAATTTGGATTATTATTCAACTAGAGCCGAAGTAGCAAAAGGTATTACTGCTGTAAATAAAAGTGTTTTGGGAATATCAGCAATTAGAAGTGATAATACATTTTTAGATACAACTAATCATTGGGCAAAGGATTATATTTCCTATGCATATCAAATAGGTATAATGAATGGGGTAAATTCTTCAATGTTTTATCCAGATAATGCAGTATCAATTGAACAATTATTAGATATCATGGATAATGAAGTGGGATATTACGGCATTACAGCTAAAGATGTTGCTACTGCAATGAATGAAACATTTAAAGTGACTTGTAATTTAGATTGGGGTAGAATATCACCTGAGTATTCATCGTATAATATTAAAAAATATGATTATACTCAAATAAAGGTAAACGTATATCCTTATACAAATCAAGATCTTGAGTTTACCTCGTATGATGAAAGTATTTGTAAAATAACATCTGTCAGTCAATCCCTGGATACTGTAACGGTTAAAGGTGTTCAAGTTGGCACAACCTATATAAAAGCAAATTTAAAATATGTGCCAAATTACTTTACTTTAATCCCCGTTTATGTAACGAATAATGAAATTTTTGCAACTGGAATAACAGTTACTAATAATGTAACATTAGAAGTTGGTGCCAGAGATTACCTTACAACATCAGTATACCCATATAATGCCACAGATAAGACAATTAGGTATTATAGTGGCGATACTAATATAGCAAGTGTAAATTCTGCTGGTAGGGTTACAGGAGTAGGTAAAGGAATTACATTAATAACTGTACAGACTAATAATGGGTGCATAGCATATTGTACAGTAACTGTAACAGATAGATATTATTCTATTCCTGCAACTGGAATAACAGTTACTAGTAATGTAACATTAGAAGTTGGTGCCAGAGATTACCTTACAACATCAGTATATCCATATAATGCCACAGACAAGTCAATTAGGTATTATAGTGGCAACACCAATATAGTAAGTGTAAACTCTGATGGTAGAGTTACTGGGGTAAACAAAGGTACAGCTATATTAATAGCAGAGACTCATAATGGTTATAAGGCATACTGCACTGTAACTGTAAATAATCCAAAAATATATAATAATTATCCGACTTATAGTGAAAGAAATTTCATGTATGTAAGTGGATATGGTGAATCTAGTTATTATAATGCATTCAATGATGAATCAATGACATTTATTGTTGATACCGACTTAGCAATTAACTCTGTAACACTAAGTAACAGTAATTGCTATATTTCACAAGGTGTAAGTAGTAATTCAAATGGTTGGCAATTTACAGTAAAATCATCAATTCTTTATCAAAATGGAGAAACATTCCTTACAGTAACTTTAAGTAATGGAGAACAACTTAAAGTAAGGATATGTGTTTATCCGTAAACGTTTAAAAGGTCACTAAAATATTAGTGGCCTTTTTCTTATATAATTTGCGATGAGTTGTTTACATAATATTGATTTTATATATTAAGTGTGATATAATAGTAATATAGTTAGAAAAAAAAAATTCTTTTAATAGAGAAAGGATGTAGTAAAATGTGTAAGAAAGATAATTTAAACTTACAAAGTGTAGAACAACGGAGAGAAGAATTAGAGATGGTTCTAAAATGGAAAATAGTTCCGAAACTTAATATTGTAGACAAATATAGAGTAACTATTGCATACGATATAAATTCATCTAACTCGGAAAATATAAAGGTTCTTGGATCTTATAAAGGAATCGAAATTCCTGATAAAATTCTTGAATTCTTTGATGAGTTTCTTCTAGATGTAAGTAGTTTCGGATTACTTGTAGTATCATCAACTAGTAATGATGTAAAAAACTGGGATATTTCATTTAGTAAACTTAAATAAGATAAAAAAATGAGTTCAAAATTTGAACTCATTTTTTATTTTACAAACGTATAAAAAGTTTTTTCTGTTAAGGCATTATAGATGTTATAATCTAATACTATAAACTTATATTTTTTAAGTATTTCTGTTAATGTTATATTTTTAAATTTAGTATCTTTATTTTCACTTATATAATTTGAAATTTCTTCTTTTAAATTATATTTATTGTGCATCCAATTTCTAGTACCTTTGAAATTACTTGAATAATCATAAGTTAGAGTTTGAGTTAGTATAATATCATTATTAAATAATTTTATTAAAGATTCATATATTTCATCATATGATATTTTTCTATCAGTTAGTTTGTTTTTAATAAAATAGTTAGTTATATATTCATACATTTCATAATAATTAGAAAACTTAGTTTCAATATATTTTATACTTTGAATAAATTTTTTGGAATTATATAAACTTTCAAAAACAGTTTCAAATTTCTTTAAATATGATATTTCATCATATGACATAAATATATTGTTGAGTACTTCATATGGAGGATATCCTAAATATATATATTTAAATTTATCTTTTCTATTATATATATCAGTTCCTTTTAGAAACTTTAAAAAGCCAAGCTGTATTTCTGTGGTATTTAATTCATATAAATCATTAAATGAGTGTTTAAATATATCCAAGGTTTCATAAGGTAAGCCTATTATTAAGTCAGTATGTATGTGTAAGGTATTTAATTTTACTAATTTTCGTATTATATCTTGTTCATAATCAAAATTATACTTTCTGTTTATTTCTTCTAATGTTTTTTCATTTGTAGATTGAATACCTATTTCAAATCTAAATATATCTTTAGGAACATTTTTTAAAAAGTTTAAAGTATCGTCATCGATTAAAGAGGCACATATTTCAAAATGAAAAGTTGTATTTTTTCTGTTTTGTAGCAGAAATTTCCATATCTCTATAGCTCTTTGTTTATTTGAATTAAATGTTCTATCAATAAATCTAATTTGAATTACATCTAAATCTAATAATTGTTTAAGTTGATTTTTCACATTTTCTAAAACAAAATATTTCATATTTTTATCTATACAAGAAAGGCAGTAGCTGCATCTAAATGGACATCCTCTGCTGGTTTCAAAATATACAGCTCTATTATCATAGTTTTCTACTAAGTTATCTGATATGTCTGGTATGTCAGATATAGTAACAGGAATTTCATATATATTTTTTATATCATTAATTTTAACATCTTTTATAAACTGTATAATGTTATTTTCACTTTCTAAACATAGTATACTATCTACAAAGTTATATTTTTGTAGTATTTCTTCTTTATTATATGATACTTCTGGACCACCAAAAGATATGATAGTTTTAGGCCTAACTTTCTTTATATTTTCTGCAATTTTTAGTGTTTGATCTATATTCCATACATATACTCCAAAGCATACAACATCTGCTTCATAGCTTATTATTTTACTTAAATTATTGCTCAGTTCATCGTTTACATTTAAATTTAATGTATCCACATCAGCTAAATCTAGTATTCTGTTTTTTAGATAATACAATGCTATATTTACATGAGAGTATTTTGAATTTAAAGTTGTTAATAAAACTTTCATAATTTTCCTCAATTCTTGGTATAATATAATTATATATTAGATTAGCATGTTTGTCTAGTATAAATATATAAAACAAGGTTTAATATGGTAAATATTTCTTATATTTATAGGTAAATGCTTTATTTTATTAAATAGTTATGATATAATATAAATGTAAAATATGTTAATTTAAGTTTATCATATTTATATAAGGAGAATGATTATGAAGAAAGAGTTCAATTTTAGATTTTTAAATAAAACTATGTATTTAGTAGTTTTTATAGTATTATTTTATGTTTGTAAAAATTTAGGTATTATAGATAAATTACTTGAAATTAATAAAGCACTTATACCAGTATACGCAGGTATAATGATTTGCTTTTTATCAATGCCACTTGCAAATAAATTGATAAAAATAGGTATGGGTAAGAAGTGGGCTGCAAGTATATCACTAATAATAATATATGGTATAATTGTGGGGTTATTTATACTTATTATACCTATGTTTGTTGAACAATTATCTAAACTTATAACAAACTTTCCAGATATTTATACTAAGGTTGTTACCACACTTAATGAGTTCATGCATAATAATTTAGGAATAGATAAGAGTGTTAATATAACAACAGATATAAATAATTTGGAATTTATGAAAAAATATTTGGCAAATATACTAACTTACTCAATAACAACTCTACAAAGTGTATTAGGTATAATAGTAAGTATATTTACTACCATAGTAGTATCATTCTTTATGGTTAAAGATATGGAAGATTTTAAAAAGAAAACTATAGCATATTTTTCGAATAACGGAAAAAATAAAGCAAGACATAACTTAATAATTGATATGGATTTAGTGATTATGTCTTATATTAAAGGGATAGCAATTGATAGTTGTATAGTAGGTATGTTAACTGCTATCTTATGCTTTGTACTTAAAATAGATTATGCAATAATATTTGGATTATTAATTACAGTTCTTAATTTTATACCATACATTGGAGCATTACTTTCAGAAGTTATAATATCCCTATTTGCATTAACTATTGGTGGACCAATGTTTGCACTTATGACTTTTTTGATGCTTATTGTAATCCAATTAATAGATGCAAATATATTACAACCTAATATAGTAGCTAAATCTGTTGATTTACATCCAGTTGTTGTATTTGTTGGACTTATTATAGGAAATTTACTTATGGGTATATTTGGAATGATTATAGTTGTACCGATTCTTGCAGTTATTAAAATAATAATAAAATATAAATCAGAAAAGAAAAATAGTATATTAAACTCAGTTAAACAATTATAGAAATAAAAACAATAACAAACAAAAATAACACTTGTTAAGTGTTATTTTTGTTTGTTATTTTAATATTAATATATCACTAAGTTCTCCCATTAATTTAACAGCATTATTTGTATCAACTAGTATATTTAAAGCAAGTTCACTAAATGAAATCATATATATAATTATATTTAGTTCTTTAGCTTTATTAAATACAATTGAAAGTAATTCTTTGTTTTGCATTATCATTTCTCCAATAATTGATATTTTAGTCATATTATCAATTTTTGAAATAAATTGTATAGAAGATGTTTCAACTTTATCTTGACTACAAGATTCTCTAGTAGAAGGTTCTTTACTTTCAACTAAACTACCATATACGTTATTACCTGAATTTTTAACAACTATTCTAATATTATTCCTTTTAGCAACACTTACAGATCTATTATGAAGAACTTTTGCACCAGATGTTGCAGCTTCAATCATTTCATCATATGATACCTGTTTGAGAAGTTTAGATGTGTTTATAATCTTAGGATCACTAGAGTAAACACCATCAACATCAGTATATATTTCACATTTTTTTGCTTTTAAAACAGAAGCAAGTGCTACAGCAGATAAATCACTACCACCTCTGCCGAAGTGTAGTTATATTTCCAAGTCTGTCTACAGCTTGAAATCCTGCAACTATTACTATTAAATCCTGTTTTAAATAATTTAATATATTATCTATGTAAATTGTATCTATTTTAGCATTACCATAAACCGAGCTAGATATTATACCTGCTTGTTCTCCGGTAAGTCCGATAGAATGATAACCTTTATTATTTAACATCATTGAAAGGTATGCTACAGTTTGCATTTCACCTGTTGAAAGCAGCATATCCAAATCTCTTTTATTTGGATTATCTGAATATTCTAATGCTTTATAAATGAGATTATCAGTAGTTTTACCTTGAGCTGAAACGACTATAACCAGTTTTTGTTTTCTTTTTACATACGATATAATTCTGTCACAAATTTTTTCTAATTTTTCTTTGTTTTCTACTGAGGTTCCACCATATTTTTGTACAACAACATTCATATTTTTTTATCCCCCCTTGTTCCTACATGTTGTATATTATGAAAAATGTAATGTAATTGTTAATATATCATTATAATCATAAACTTATAACTCAAAATAAAAGTAAAATAAAATATAATAAAAATGTATTAAATTACATAAAATATAAGTATAATATTGACAAAAAAATAAAAATGATATAAAATAATTATATCATTAAAATATGTGAGGTATATATATGAAAGGTAATAAATTATATAATATAATGTTTCCTATATGGTTTCTTTTAGTATTTCCAATAACTTGGCTTGTAGTAATTCCAGTCAATTTCATTATTGATACAATTGTAGTATTAGCTGGGCTTAAATATTTTAAAGCTAATAATACCTATGAAACTTATAAAAAAATAATATTAAAAATTTGGTTTTTTGGATTTATAGCTAATTTAATAGGATCAGCTGTGTTGTTTTTAACACAATTCCTACCAAATGGGAATCAAAATTCTTTGTATAATTCAATTACTAGTCAAGTAGCTTGGAATCCTTTTAATAGTATTGAATCTTCAATAATAGTATTATTTGCTATTTTTGTATCTATGATACTTATATATATATTTAATTATAAAATATCTTTTAAAAAAGTTGGATTGGAAAGAAAAACAGCTAAAAAACTAGCAGCATTACTCGCTATTGTTACAGCACCATGGGTACTATTATTTCCATCTCAATTATTGTATGATGGTATAAAATCTATTGATATAAGTTTAAATGAGGAAATGATAAAAGAAATTAAATCCATAGAAATTAAAGATGCATTAAATGGACTTGAAGGAAGTATGTATATAGAAGATGGTGTATTTGATTCTAATGATTTTAAAGTATCAGTAAATTGTAATGTGAGCACAAATGATAATAATTTATTAAAAGAGTACAAAAGTTTATTCGAATCAGAATCAACAAATAAATTATTAAATGAAAATGCTACAAAAATATTTAGTGAAATAAGTTATGTTAATGATGTGATATTTAAAGTATCAGAAGATAAAATATATACGTTTAATAGGAATAATATGAAATAAATTAAAGTATAGTAATAAATTATAAATATGGATAATTAGATATAATAAAAGTATTAACAAAAAATATATATGATATAGCGGGTAATATATGGGAATGGACAAATGAAATTTATGCCCCGAATGAACGCAACACTCGTGGAGGTAGTTATGAACATGATGGTATTAGTGGCTCAGTAGATTGCCGTATTCACTTAACTTCGGTTGGTTATAATTTATATGTAGGTTTTAGACCAGTACTTTACATATTGTAGTACTTAAAAGAATAAATATTTCATAGTTTGTTTAGAAAAAAATTAACTGATGAAAAGGTTATAAAATATTGTAGGGAAAGTGACAAAGTAAAATGTCAGGTTTCTTACAATATTTTTATGTTAATATTAGATTATCTAAAGGTGCGAATGATATTTGCTATTTTTTGTTAAGTAAATTTCATTCAACATTACTATCTATTTAGTTAAAATATTTATAATTTCAATATATAACTTGAAAAAAAATCAAATTATGATATAATATGTGTGGAGGTATTACAATGTTTTTCTCAAAACTTAAAGAAAACTTAAAGAAAACTAAAGAAGCACTAGATACTAAATTAAGTGGTGTTTTCAATAAAAACAAAGAAATAGATGAAATAATTGATGATATAGAAGAAATATTAATATTGTCAGATGTTGGTATGACAACTTCTGTTAAAATATGTAATAATGTAAGAAATAAAATAAAATTTGAAAAAGATAAATCAGAAGAAAATCTCAAAAATATATTAAAGAATGAAATGGTAGAAATACTAAATAAAAACAATAAAGATGAAGTTGATAATACATTTGAAAAACAAGTTATATTAATAGTTGGAGTTAATGGTGTTCGGAAAAACTACTTCAATAGGAAAACTTGCTAATTTATATAAATCTCAGGGTAAGAGAGTATTGCTTGCTGGGGCCGATACTTTTAGAGCAGGAGCTATAGAACAAATAGATATATGGGCAAAAAGAGCAGATGTAAATATATGTTTAGGTAAAGATGGACAAGATCCAGCTTCTGTTATATATGATGCAACTAAGCTATTTGCAAATTCTGATTTTGATATACTTATATGTGATACGGCAGGTAGACTTCATAACAAGAAAAATCTAATGGATGAACTTGATAAAATTAAAAGAACAATAGATAAAAATCTACATAATATACTTACTAATGTATATATAGTTGTAGATAGTACGACAGGTCAAAATGCAACTGTACAAGTTAAAAATTTTTATGAAAGAACTAGTGTAAATGGAATAATACTAACTAAATTAGATTCAACTGCAAAGGGCGGAATAATATTAAATATTGTAGATGAATTGAGTATTCCTGTAAAATACATTGGTGTTGGAGAACATATTGATGATATTGAAGTTTTCGATAGTAAAAAATTTGTAGATAGTATAATATAAAAACAACATAATATATTTATATTAAAGAAAGAGAGTTTTGTTTTATGGGTAAAATTTTAGAAGATGTTATTGCTAAAGATAAAATTAGATATAATGAACCAATGAGTAAACATACTACAATGAAGGTTGGCGGAGCAGTAGATATAATGGTTGTTCCAGATACTGTAGATGAAATAATAAATGTTATAAAGTATTCAGAAGAAAATAATATACCAATTAAAGTAATTGGAAATGGTAGTAATTTAATAGTTTCAGATTTAGGTGTAGAGGGAATAATTATAAAATTAACATCTAATATGTCTAATGTTAATATTGATGGAGAATATGTAATAGCTATAGCTGGAACTAGTATGCCAAAGATTGCAGTGATTTGTAAACAAAATTCACTTTCTGGCTTTGAATTTGCTTGTGGTATACCAGGTACAATTGCTGGAGGAGTTAAAATGAATTCTGGTGCATATGATGGACAATTATCTGATGTTTTTGTAAGTTGCAAGTATCTAGATAGTTATCTTAATATAAAAGAAATTGAAAATAAAGATATGAACTATTCATATAGACATAGTGTATTTATAGATAATCCTAATTATACAATATTAGAGGTAAAACTTAAATTAAATAAATCAAATTCTGAAGATATAGATAAAAAAATGAAAGAAAATAATTTATCTAGAAAAACTAAACAACCATTAGAATATCCTAATGCTGGAAGTGTATTTAGAAGACCTGCAGGATATTTTGTTGGTAAATTAATTCAAGATTGTAACTTAAGAGGAGTAAGCATTGGTGGAGCTCAGGTATCTGAGAAACATACAGGGTTTATAGTTAACAAAGGAAATGCAACATGTGAAGATGTTAGAAACCTAATAAAACATATTCAGAAAACTGTATATGAAAAATTTTCTGTAGAACTTAAAACAGAAGTGGAATTTATAGGTAGATTTTAGAAGGAGAATTAATAAGTTATGAGAGAAATTTTAGAATGGCTTAGACCTGGGACAAGAGTTAAAAGATACATACTATTACAAATAGTATCAATTGCAGTATTTGTATTTTGTGTAATTACATTAAGGGATGTTTCTGAACTAAGTAAAAATATGTTAATTGCATATATAGTATTAATAACAGTGTCATTATTTGGTATTGTATTTTCGTTTCTAATAGCACAGAAAACTATACTTACTTTGACATTAAAAAACATATCAAGAAAGAGTAAAAATACTGAGCTTAGGAGACTTATATATTCAGATCCATCAAGAAAAAAAGGTCCAAGGGTTGTTATAATTGGTGGTGGAAGTGGTCTTAGTAATATACTTCAGAATTTAAAAGAATATACTGCAAATATAACAACAGTTATAGATGTATCTGAAAGTGAAGAAATAAATAATGATTATACAAAAAATGCGAGAGTAACTCCTGGTGATATACGTAAATGTATTGCAGCTATGAGTATATCTGAGGGTATGGTAGAAAAAGTTTTAACACATAGAGTTGAATCTGGACTTAGAAAATCTCATCCAGTGGGAAGTATAATAATATCTTCTATGATAAGCATAACTGGAAGTTTTCAAGAAGCTTTAGATAAGATACCTGAATTCTTTAAAATAGAAGGACAAATATTACCTACAACTATGGAAGAAACAAGCCTTTGTGCTGGTCTTGAAAATGGTGAAATTATTGTGGGTAAAAATAATATATCACCAAGAATAGGTGAAATTAAAAGTAATATAAAACAAGTATTTTTAAAAGATGGTTCATGTAAAGCAAATCCTAAAGTAATAGATGCTATAAAACATGCAAATGTAATAGTACTAGGACCAGGAGCTTTATATACAACAGTTATCTCTAATTTACTACTAACTGAAATATCAAAAGCAATAATTCATTCTAAAGCTAAAAAGATATTTATAAGTAATTTAATGAATTCATCTGGTGAAACTGATGGATATACATTAGCAAAACATGTTAATGAAGTTGAAAGATACTTAGGTAAACATGTTATAGATTATGTTATAGCTAATAATGGAGAAATAACTAATGAAATGGTTAAAGATTTTAATCAAGGATCTTCTTCTCAAGTTGTACTTGATATAGAAAATATACAAAATAGAGCAATATCAGTTATAACTGAAGATTTAGTTATGACAGCTCCAAGTAGTATAATACACAATAGTAAAAGAGTTTCTGAAATTATAATGTCTATATCTAAGACTAAAAAGATAGGTAAATTAAATATTGTTAATTTAAAGAAAAAACATCTAAAAAAAGAAAAGTATATGAAATCAAAGAATATTGATTTAAAAAACAAGACTACTGAAGCGATAAATAGCTCTAAAGCGATATTTAAAAATATAATTAAAGAAAAGAAAACAGATAGAAAAGAAAAGAAAATAATATCTAAAATAAAGAAGGAAATTTGAGTCTAAGAGGTGGAAAATTTAATGTACAAAAGAGGAATAAATAACTTAGAACAATTTAAGAATATGAATTTTTATCTTTCTAGTAATAAATCTGCTTATTTATCTATGGGGGCTATTCTAGATATAAAAAAACCATATAATGGTATGTATATAAAAAGCAGTAAAATATATGTATCACATGTTGTTGAAAAAATTGAAATTGGTTCTAAATCATATAATATAGCTGAGCTAAGCACTTTAACAAAGCAACTATCTTCTGAAATATATTTGAATGAACTTGATTTAGAAAATAACTATTTTGAATATATATGTAATGATATAAAGTATAGTAAAAAAATTAATTTTATACCAAAAACAGATATATTGTGTATCGAATATGATATTAAAAGTAGTGCTAAGCAGAAAGTAGTATTTAAGGTTGTTCCATATTTAACATATAGAGATATGACAAATATGAAAAAATCAAATATACTCAAGTTTAACAAAAGACCTATTGAGTCTGGTATACTAATTAATTTAAGTGTAACCGATGACGAAAATATAATAATAAAATCAGATTATGCTACATTTTTTGAAGTTGATAGTTATTTAAATAATATAAAACATGAATTTATAGATACAAATCTTACTAAAGAGTTGTTTATAGAAGATGTATATTTACCAGGTGAATTTGAAATAAAAGTTAAACCAGGTGCTGAATTGTCATTTAGAGTATATATTTCGTGTAAAGAATTTGAAATAACTAATTATTTAAATAAAAGTTTATCAGAATTAGTAAAAAAAGATAAAGATAATATTAAAGTAGAATACGTAGAATTAAAAAAATTAACATCTGCGATTAAAGCTTTTGAATTAGATGATATGATTTCATCAATTCCAGCAAAAATAAATATTAAGAAAATGGTATATAATTTAGAAACTAATGATATAGATAAACTTTCAATAGAACTTTGTAATATAACAAAGGCTATAGACGGACAATATCTTGTTTTAAATAAATTTGATAAAGCATTAGAAAAATTGGAACTAATAATATCATATACACTACAAATGGATAAAGTTGGAGTTATAGAATCTATTGAATATGTAAAATTAAAACTTTGGATAATAGAAATAATAAATAAAATAGCAGATAAGAATCAAGGATTATCTGATTTAACTAAAGATTTTTTAAGAAACACCATTTTAGATATAAGGTACAATATGTTAAATAATAAATCTGATTATTTAAAGTACATTGAAGTAATAGCACTAACGTATAATGCATTTAAAATATATGAAGATATATTAGATGATAATACATATTTTGAAATATCTAAAGAAATAAAAGAAACAATTTTAATTAAGTTTTGGAATAGTGAATTTAAAGTGTTAAAGTATAATCTAGATGATATAAAGTTATATGCATCTCCGGAGATGATATACTCACTTAGTTTATCATATCAATCAGTAGATGGGGATATACCAATAAAACTCTTAGATACAGTGTTTAAAGAGCTATATACACCATATGGTTTGAGAGAAGTTTCTAAAAATAGTTTGAATTATAAAGGTATTATATATCCTAGATATATGTCACACTTTGTTAAAGCTAATTTAAGACAAAACGGAGTGACTTATGCATCACAAAAAATATCATACAATTTAGTTAAAGAATTACTACTTGAAATAGGTAAGCATAGTATAAACACAGTTAAGAGCATATATCATGAAAAAGGAATCAATATAGATAGTAATTCTATTGATTTACTTACTACAGCTGAAATGATTAGATTATACGATATGCTAACATAAAAGGAGATATTAAATGATTGTACTTGGTATAGATCCTGGATTTGCTAGAGTTGGTTATGGAATAATTGACTATAACAAAAACAAGTATAAAGTAATAGAATATGGTAGTATAACTACTGAAGCAAATATGAAATTTTCTAAAAGATTAAATAAAATAGAAAAAGATTTAGAATCAATTTGTTGTAAATATAAAATAAATGTAGCTTCAGTAGAAAAACTTTTTTTTAATACCAATACAAAAACTGGTATACAAGTTGCTGAAGCTAGAGGGGTTATTTTAAATACTATGGAAAATTTAAATATTGAAGTATGCGAATACACACCACTTCAGATAAAACAAGCTTTAGTTGGATATGGAAGAGCCGATAAACTTCAGATAAAAAGTATGGTTAAAAGTTTCTTAAACTTAGAGGTAATGCCAAAATTAGATGATACAACTGATGCTCTGGCTATTGCTATTTGTCATACCCATAGTTATAAAATGAATGATTTATTAAAATAAAGGGGAATAATATGAAAATTTTTATTATATGTAGTAAAACTTTTTATGATAGAATACCTGAAATAAAAAATATATATGATAAATGATATACCTGAAGGAATTCTAAAAGATGAGATGATAGGTTTTTATCCAATTATTTTAAATGACAATTTTAGTATAATGTGATTAGGAGTTCAGAAAAATGAGAGAAAAAATTAAGAAGTATATTATGCAAAGTATGGGCATAAAAAAATATATCATAATTCAAATTATATCTGTTATATTATTTGTTTTAATTAGTTTACAAATAGATACAACTAAAACTATAAATATATATTTGTATATTATTTTAAGTATTGTTATAATGTATTGCACATATAAAATTCAGAAAAAATCTATGAGTATAGGTATAAATCACTTAAGTAAAGAAGAAAAAACAAAAGAAATAGATAAAAGAATTAGAAAAGATAATATATTAAAAAAAGGACCAAAAGTTGTTATAATAGGTGGTGGAAGTGGTCTTGGTAATATATTAAAAGGTTTAAAAGAACATACATCAAATATTACAGCTATTGTAACTACATTTGATGATGGAAATAGTACGGGCAAGTTAAAAAAAGAATTTGATGTTTTAGCACCTGGGGATATAAGGCAATGTATCACAGCACTATCAACATCAGAAAGTTCTATGGAAAGATTATTATCATATAGATTTAAAGACGGACATTTAGATAACCATTCATTAGGTAATTTATTTTTAGTTGCAATGACAGATATTATGGGAAGTTTTCCTGCAGCTATAAAAAAAATATCGGATATATTTTCTGTAATAGGAAGAGTACTTCCAATAACTTTAGACAAAATGACTTTATGCGCTGAGTTCAGTGATGGAACTACTGCTAATGGAGAAGATTCAATACCAAAAATGGGTAAAGATAAAAGAATAAAAAAGATATATTTAAACGAGAAAAATGCAAGACCTGCACCTGAGGTTTTAGAAAGCATTAAAGAGGCAGATATAATATTACTTGGACCTGGTAGTTTATACTGTAGTATACTATGTAATTTATTAGTTTCAGATGTATCAGAAACTATAATGAATGCTAAAGCTCCAAAAGCATATATTTGTAATATAATGACTCAAAGTGGTGAAACTGATGAATATACTTTATCTGATCATGTAAATGAAGTTGAAAAGTATTTAGGCAATAATGTTTTGGATTATGTTTTTGCAAATGATAGTGAAATAACTAACGAAATGATTGAAGAATTTAAACAGATAAATTCAAAACCAGTAATTATAGACATAGATAATATAAAAAACAAAAATACTAAGATAATATCATCAGACTATATTCTTACTATGCCTGGTAAAATACTTCATAATAATAAGAAAATTACTAAAGATATTATAGATTTAGTAAAAAAATCATCGTCACCAAAGTTATAAAGCTCGCATAAAATACACCAAAAGGAGGTGTATTTTTTATGTCTATTGGTCTTAGTTTATCTCGGAGGAGGAGCAAAAGGAGCTGCACATATTGGTGTACTTCAAGCTTTAGAAGAAGAAGGAATAACAATAGATTATATATCAGGATGTAGTAGTGGTAGTATTGTTGCAACGTTGTATGCAATAGGTTATACTCCTATGAATATACTATATATGTTTAAAACATATTGTAAAAATGTTACTGAATATGATAAGCTTGTTCCGTTTAAAATAATAGGATTGGCTTTTACTGGAAAATTAAATTTAAAAGGAATAGTTAAAGGCGATAATCTAGAAAATATTATAAAAAAATATTGTAGTAAAAAAGGTATTAATGACATATCAGAAGCAAAGATGCCACTTGCTATACCAACTGTAGATATTGAAACGGGAGAAGTTGTATATTATTTGAGTAAACCATTACATAGATTGGGTAAAATTGATGACATACCTACATATAATTATACTGGAAATTTAGCATCAATAGTAAGAGCAAGTAGCGGATTTCCAGGAGTTTTTGAACCCAAATATTTAGATGGTAAATATTTAGTAGATGGCGGAGTTAGAGTAAGTTGTCCTACTGAAATATTAAAACAAATGGGAGCAACTAAAATATTAGCTGTTTCTTTTGATGATTGTAAAAATAGTAAATTAAGTAATATGAATATAGTATCTGTTGCAATGAAAACATTTGATATAATGGGTCATGAAGCAAACAAAGGACAATCACATTTAGCAGATTATACAATAAGTCCTGAAATTGATAATGTATCATTACTAGACTTTAGTAAGTTAAATTATTCGGCAAATATAGGGTATAAAATAACAAAAGAAAATATTGACAAGATAAAAAAAATGCTAAAATAATACATTGACATATTATAGATATATGATATACTATATGTGTGAGTATATGGGGTGATATGCATTGGATGAACGTATAAGTAGAATAAAAAATATAATATCAAAAATGCCCAAAGAGCCTGGTATTTATATGATGAAAGATAAAGATAATAAGATAATATATGTAGGTAAAGCTATAATACTTAAAAAAAGAATTAGTCAGTATTTCAATAAAAATAATAAATCAGCAAGAATAGAAAAGATGGTAACTTTAGTAGAAAATATTGAATATATAATAACAAAAAACGAAGTAGAAGCTTTAGTTTTAGAATGTAACTATATTAAACAGTTAAGTCCTAAATTTAATGTTATGCTTAAAGATGATAAAACATATCCATATATTAAAATTAATATATATGAATCATATCCAACTATGTATATTACTAGAAGAAAATTAGAAGATAAAGCTTTATATTTTGGACCATATACAAGTGTTAAAAGTATAAGGGAAATAATGAATATTATAAAACAAATATTTCCATTGAAAAGGTGTAAATACAATTTAGAAAAAACTAAAATTACACCTTGTCTATATTATCATATAGGTAGATGCTTGGGACCTTGTAAAAATGATATTAATAAAGATGAATATAAAAAGATGATAGATCAAATAATATTGTTTTTAAATGGAAAAACTAAAGAGATTGAAAGGGGTATAAAAGAAGATATAGAAAAATATATAGATAAATTAGAATTTGAAAAAGCAAA
Source organism: Clostridia bacterium (assembly GCA_028684095.1). Taxonomy (GTDB): domain Bacteria; phylum Bacillota; class Clostridia; order TANB77; family CAG-465; genus RGIG5057. The sequence continues at coordinate 13,913 of JAQUGQ010000014.1, read as the reverse complement.
TAATTTGAAACAAAGATTATTGGATATAGAAAAAATTAATTTAAAACAAAGCGTAGATAATCTAAATGAAGTATCAACTGATGTTATAGGATATATATTAGATAAAAATAATTTATATATACAAATATTTAAGATAAGAGGATATAAAATAGTACTACATGAAAATATTAATATAGAGAATGTAGAAGAATTAGATTTAAATGATATTCTTATTTCTTGTGTATCTCAGTACTATATAGATGTTGAGGATATACCTAATAAGATATATATGAAATTAGATGAAGAAGAGCAATTATTGTTAACTAAATTTTTAGAAAAAGTAAATATAATTGTTCCAAAAATAGGGGGCAAGGTTAAACTCATACAAATGGTAGAAAATAATATAAAAATAAATTTAGAAGAAAAGAAAGATACAAATCTATCTGAATTAAAAAAAATATTAGGTATAGATTTTGAGAGTATAGAAAGCTACGATATATCTAATTTAAAAGATGATTATATAGTTGGTGCAATGATTAGAATAGATGATGGAAAAACAAATAAAAAATTATATAGAAAATTTAAAATTAAATCAACACTTACGCAAAACGATCCATTATGTATGTATGAAATAATATCTAGAAGATTAAAACATACTGAATGGGAATATCCAGATGTTATATTTATTGATGGAGGAATTACCCAAGTAAATGCTGCTAAAAAAGCAGTAAATGAGATAGGATTAGATATATTAATTTATGGTATGATAAAGAATAATAAACATAGAACTAAAGGATTAATAGATTTAAAAGGAACTGAAATAGAAATAAAATCTAAAAAAGCTTTGAATTTTATCACGTTTATACAAGATGAAGTTCATAGATTTGCAATTAAATATCATAGAAACTTAAGAGATAAAATAGTTTAAAAAACTATTAACGTTTTTTGTATATTAAAGTAAAAAATGAATAATAATATATTTAGGAGTTGATTAATTATGAGTTATCATCAAAAAATCCAATGCACTGTAACTGAATGTGCTCACAATTGTCTTGAAGATTCTACTTGTAGATTGGATAAAATTTTGGTTTCGCATGGATTGACAAGAAGCGATGAAAGTTCAAAAGATGACACTGCATGTGGAATGTTTCTATTTGTAGGTAAGTCAAATGCAGAAGAGACTAGGGCAAGTAAACAAGTTTAATAAAAGTGAAAATAATAAAAATTCTATCAAAGTAGCATTAATAAAATAATGTAAAATACTTTGATAGGATATTTTTTTATTTAAAAGGTAAAAATTTAATTATTTTGTTGAATTAATAAGTTGTATGTAATATAATACATTAGGGTGAGGTATTGTGAACAATTTAAAACTAGAAAAATTTAAACAAGAGATATATGGAAAGAAAGTAGCTGTTATTGGAATTGGAGTAAGTAATATACCTGCAATCGAATACTTAAATAGCTTAGGTGCTGTTATTACTGCATGCGATAAAAAAATAAAATTAGGTGATGAGTGTAGTAAATTATTTGACTTAAATCTTTCTTTTAATTTAGGTGAAAACTATTTATCTGATTTGACATCATATGATTATATACTAAGATCTCCAGGAATAAAACCGTTTACAAAAGAATTAGAAGAAGCAAAAGATAAAGGAGTTCAAATTATATCTGAAATAGAGTTACTTGTAAGTCTATGTCCTTGTAAAATAATAGGTATCACAGGTAGTGATGGTAAGACTACAACTACAACTTTAGTATCTAAATTTTTAAAAGAAGCAGGATTTAATGTATATCTTGGTGGAAATATTGGAATACCGTTATTTTCTAAATTAGATAAAATAAATAAAAATGATATAGTAGTAGTTGAACTTAGTAGTTTTCAACTTATGAGTATGAAAGAAAGTCCAACAATTTCATGTATTACTAATATATCACCAAATCATTTAGATTATCATAGAAGTTTTGAAGAGTATGTGCTGTCTAAAGCTAATATATTTTTACATCAAAAAAATGGAATTATAGTTTTAAACGCAGATAACAATTTTACTACTCAGTACTTAAACTTAATAAAATTAAATAATATAAATAGTAGTGTAAGAAAATTTAGTGTAATAGATAAAGTAAAAGAAGGTGTATATCTAGATAAAGGATATATAGTTTCAAATATAAATGGTAAATATGAAGAAATTGCAAAAATTTCAGATGTTAAGCTAGTTGGTATCCATAACTTAGCAAATATATGTGCAGCAGCTTCATGTGTAATAGATATAACTGGAACAGATGCTATAACTTCCGTTATAACTACATTTAGAGGAGTTGAGCATAGAATGGAGCTATTTAGAACTATTAATGGAGTTAATTGGTATAATGATTCAATTGGTACATCTCCAGCTAGAACTATTGCGGGATTATTATCATTTGATGATAAAATTATTTTAATAGCAGGTGGATATGACAAGAACATACCATATGATGAAATAGGAAAATATATTATAGATAATGTTAAAATTTTAATATTAATTGGTAAAACTGCTCCTAAAATAGAAAAAGCAGTATTAGATGAAAAATTGAAACAAGGCATAGATAATATATGTGAAATTGTAAATTTCTCTACTCTAGAAGAATGTGTAACTTATGCTAATAACATAAGTAAAAGTGGAGATAATGTAGTACTTTCTCCTGCCAGTGCATCTTTTGATATGTATAAAAACTTTGAAGAAAGAGGAGATTACTTTAAAATGCTTGTGAATAATATATAATAGCAAATAATGAAATTTTTGTGAAAAACTTGTATTATCAAATCGCATATGATATAATAATTGAAGAAAAAGGAGAAGTGGAGTTTATGTTAAAAAAAATGAATTTACCAAATAAATTAACTATGCTTAGAATAGCATTAGTACCTTTATTTATAATTGTAATGTCTGTTAAAATAGAAGGACTTGAATGGTTAAAATATGTTGCATTAGGAATATATGCTATTGCTGCATTTACAGATTTTCTAGATGGAAGTATATCTAGAAAAAAAGGACTAGTTACAAACTTTGGAAAGATAATGGATCCACTAGCGGATAAACTATTAGTTTCAGCTGGATTTATTATGCTTACAGGACTAGGAACAATACCTGCATACATAACAGCTATAGTAATATTTAGAGACTTCTGGGTGAGTAGTATTAGAATGTTTGGTGCAGATAAAAAAGTTGCAATAGGTGCGGTTTTAAGTGGAAAAGTAAAAACATTTCTACAATTAGCAGGAATATTACTAGCAATTATTGATTTACCAGTAAGTGCTGGTGGTGGTTTTGGTGCATTCTTGTTTAATAGTATAAAAATGAATGAATTACAACTTTTAACTAACGTATTTATGAGTGTATGTATTACAGGTGCATTAATGGCTACTATATGGTCTATAATAGATTATACATTTAAGTTTAAAAAGTATATAAACGTTGATAGCTAATTAAAAGAATTGAAATGTAAAAACCACATCATAAATTATGGTGTGGTTTTTTAGGTTCTATAATATATGTCGGGGTATGAAAATATCTTGTTATATATTATGCAATATAAAGAAACTACTAAAAACATTTATAATTATAGTTTGCAAAAAAATCATGTAGTTTTTAAACTGCATGATTTTTTGCCAATTTAATCAATTTTTAAGATTTTATACCCCAACTATTGACATTAAGCCGTTTTTTATTAAGGTTTATCTTCGAGCCGAGTTGGATTTTAAGGAATTGTTACCGTTCCGATGATCCAACACGGCTGGTTTTGTCCTGGGACGACCCATTTTATTGATTATAACTACAATAGATTCTTTATTGTTAGACTTTCTTACTGCTTTCACAATTTTAAGCTGCCAGCCACTAACTTTAACTCTGGTTAAATGAATTTGAGAGCTAAACTGTTTTGTATCAAGCGGATTAACATATGATATATGCGTAGGAAGCTGAAGATCTAAACGTTCTTGAGTAAGAGTGATTTTGTCAACTACTGTTTGAGAAATTTGTTTAGGAATTTGCAACCGGAGAGAATTAGCAGAGATTTGTAACTGTTCAAAATAATTTTTCACTAGGGTCATATTAACAACACTCCTTCAAAATTTATTTATTTGTTTCAATATTATACTACTAGATTTGTGTTAAGTCAAGAAAATTCAACAAAAAGTTTCAAATATTAGCTTTTTTTATTGTAAGAATATATATTATGGTATATAATGTAAAGAGAATTTAATGAAAATTTTGAAATAGTAAAACATATAAATGAAAGTAATTTTTAAAAGAAACTAACTCAGAAGGAGGTGTTCTTGTAGATTTTTTTGCTACTGGTGTCGATTATGTAAAATGTTACTACCTATTTTGGAGGATATATTCAATAGTAAAAAAATCTGTTGATACATTGATAAAAACGAAGTAATATCACTTATGGATAAATATTTTTAATAAATAAAAGAAAGATTGGAGACATTATGGATAAAACTATAGAAGTACTAGAGCATGAGCTTAGAATTAGTAAAAAACAAATTATTGATACAATAAATTTAATAGAAGCTGGAAATACTATTCCATTTATAGCTAGATATAGAAAAGAAGCAACAGGAAATTTGGATGATGAAATTCTAAGAAAATTAGATGATAGATTAAACTATCTTAAAAATTTAAATACAAGAAAAGAGGATATAATAAGACATATTGAACAGTTAAATGAGATGACTGAAGATTTACGAGTTATGATACAAAATGCAAATGTTTTAACTGAATTAGAAGATATATATAGACCATATAAGCCTAAAAAGAGAACTAAAGCAACTATAGCTAAAGAAATGGGATTAGAAGGATTAGCAAATGAAATAATAAAACAAAACATAAAAGAAGGTACTATAGAAGATATTGCAATTAAATACATAAATGATAGTGTTACGGATGTAAACTTTGCTATTAGTGGTGCTTGTGATATAATATCTGAAAATATTTCAGATAATCCAGATTATAGAAAACAAATAAGAAGATTATCATACTTAACAGGTAAGATAGTAACAGTTGCTGTAGATAAAACTATAAAGTCAACTTATGAAATGTACTATAACTTTTCTGAAAATGTTAATAGAATAGCTGGACATAGAGTACTTGCTTTAAACAGAGGAGAAAAAGAAAAGTTTTTGAAAGTTTCTTTAGATGTTGATGAAAATCAAATAATTGAGTATTTGAATAATCAAGTTTTAAAAGGCAAATGTATATTTACAGATTTAATAATAGATTCAATTAAAAATTCATATAAAAAGTATATAAAACCTGCAATTGAAAGAGAAATAAGATCTGATTTAACTGAGGAAGCTTCTGAAAAAGCTATTAAAATATTTGGAATTAATGTTAAACATTTACTTATGCAATCTCCACTTAAAAGTATGAATATTATAGGACTTGATCCTGCATTTAGGACAGGCTGTAAAATTGCTGTAATGGATGATACAGGTAAGGTATTAGATACAACAACTATATATCCAACTCCACCACAAAATGATGAGATAGGTGCAACAAAAAAATTGGTACAATTAATAGAAAAATATAATGTTTCTATGATAGCAATAGGAAATGGAACAGCTTCTAGAGAATCAGAAAAGTTTGTAGCAGATGTTATTAAAAAATGTAGTAACACAGTGCATTATACAATAGTAAGTGAAGCTGGTGCTAGTGTATATTCTGCATCGCAGCTTGCAACTAAAGAATATCCAAATATTAACGTATCAATAAGAGGAGCTATAAGTATAGCAAGAAGACTTCAAGATCCACTAGCTGAACTAGTGAAAATAGATCCTAAAAGTATAGGGGTTGGACAATATCAACATGATGTTAATCAAAAAAGATTAGATGTGAGTTTAAATGGTGTTGTTGAAAATGCTGTAAATACAGTAGGGGTAGACTTAAACACTGCAACTCCATCATTATTATCATATATTTCTGGAATAAATAGTACTGTAGCAAATAATATAGTTAAATATAGAGAAGAAAACGGTAAATTTAAAACAAGAAAAGAATTGCTTAAAGTTGAAAAGCTAGGTAAAACATCTTTTGTACAATGTGCGGGATTTTTAAAAGTATTAGAATCTAAAAATATTCTAGACAGTACTATGGTACATCCTGAATCATATGATATAGCTAAAAAAATACTAGATATATTAAATGTTAAAAATATAAGTGAACTTGCTACCAAAATAGAACTAATTGATATAAAAAAATTAGCAAGTGATTTAGATGTAGGTATTCTTACATTAACTGATATAATAACAGAGCTTAAGAAACCAGGTAGAGACGTTCGTGATGATATACCGAAAATTATTTTAAAGAGTGATATTTTAAAAATCGAAGATTTAAGAATAGATATGATTTTAACGGGAACAGTTAGAAATGTTACTAATTTTGGAGCATTTGTAGATATTGGTATAAAAGGTGATGGGTTAGTACATATATCTGAACTTTCAGATAGTTTTGTAAGAGATGCAATGGAAGAAGTTTCAGTAGGTGATATTGTAACAGTTAAGGTTATAGGTATAGATTTAGAAAAAGGTAAAGTATCACTTAGTATGAAGGGTATGAAATAAGGAGATGTTTGTAATGGATAATATTAGAAAAATATGTTTAATGTTAATTGTATCTGTTCTGTGTTTTTCTACAACTTTATTTGCAGCAGAATATAAAGTAATAGACTATAAGATAGAAGCTAATGTAAAAGATAATGGAGATATGGATGTTGTAGAATATTTAAAATATTCTTTTGATGAAAGTGCGAATGGAGTGTACAGAGATATTTTGTATAAATACACATTCTCAGGACAAAAAAATGATATGAAAGCTACCTCATTTAGATATCAAGCAAATGGAATAGAAAATATTAATATATATACATCTAATACTTCATTTGATGATATGGTTAGTGCTGATTTACAAGAAGAAGATATGTTATCAAATGGAATGGATAATGTATATTCTATTTCAGATAGATTAGAAAATGGAAATAGAACAAAAATAAAAGCATATAGTCCTATTAGTAGTGGAGAAGATAAATATGTAAAATATGAATATACAATAAAAGATGTTATTGTAGACTACAATGATTATGCTGAATTTTATTGGAATTTTGTAGGAGCAGATTGGGAATGTAATATAGATAATTTTGCTATAACTGTAAGTTTTCCAGTGTCTAATAACATACAAGCATTCGGACATACATATGCAAATTTGGATAACTTTGAAATTTTAGATAATAGCATTAATATGAAAGTTAGTAATATATCAGCTGGAACTGCCGTAGATATACGTGCTGTTTTCCCTAATAAATTTATGGGTAATGTTAATAAAAAAATAAATGAAAATTATGATTTTAATACATTAACTAATATAGAAAATCAAATGGCTATAGATAGAGAAAAATATATTCAAAATTATGATTTATCTAATAAAATATGGATTTTTTATGTATTATTAAATATAATTGCAATTATATTTATAATATCTAAAATTGTAAAATGTAGAAATAAAAATATAAAAACATACAAAAAAGTTGAACATTATACTCAGTTACCAGATGCATTTTCACTAGCTGATTATAGTTGTATAAAAAATAAGTTGTATGGCTACAGTGATCCTAATCTTGTTGTTGCTACAATACTTGATTTATCAAATAGAAAATATATAAAACTTGAATCACTAAAGAAGGCAAAAATATTTAAATCTACATATGAATATTATGTAAGTGCTGATAATTTAAAGAATATGAATGAATTAAGCAATTATGAAAAAGAATTATTAAATTACATATTTAATAAAAAGTTAGATAACAATATCGATGTAACAGAATTTGAGGGTAATAGATTTGAACTTAACGAAAGATTTAAAGAATTAGGAAAAGATTATAAATTAGGTGAAAAATATAGAAAATCATGTGCAGATAAAACATCAATAAATGATAAAAAAATGTATAATAAAGTTCCTAATAGTTTGTGGAAAACATTTATATATACAATTTTAATGTTATTAATTGCTGCAGCTATAAATATATTTTTTATATCTCCTGTTATAGATAAAATTACAATGATAGTTATAGTTATATTTATAGAGCTATTTGTATTTTTTATATTGGGTACAATTATATTGACTGCTGCTAGAAGTTTAAAAGATGAATACGTAGATGAATTTAATAAACTATTAGGATTACAAAAATACTTAACAGAATATAGTTTAATAAAAGAAAGATATCCAATTGAAACAGTTCTTTGGGGAAAATATTTAGTATTTGCTTCATTATTTGGAATAGCAGATAAAGTTTCGAAAGAATTTAAAGAAGAATTATTAAGTCAAGGATATGATGAAAATTATATCTACACTACGTACCCTATGTTACATATGGCAGTGTATTCACATGCATTTACAGCTTCTGCAGCTTCAATGTCTGGTAGTAGTTCATCTGGAGGATATTCAGGTGGCGGCGGAGGAGGAGGCCGGAGGCGGTGGTGGCGGATCATTCTAGCTACTAAAATAAAGAGAAAAGTATAATAGAAATTATTATACTTTTCTCTTTATTTATTTGTTATTAAATATAGTTTTTCAAAATTGTATGAAACTAAAAAACATTGTATATAATTATTTAAATTATGGTAGAATATTGTATAATAGGAAGTGATATAAATTAAATAATATTAAAATTGCACAGTATGGAATAGGTAAAATGTCAGAATATATAATGAGATATGCTACTGAAAAAGAATATAATATAGTAGCATTTGATGTAAATGATTATATAATTGGTAAATACATTGGGGAAATAATCGAATGTAAGTATATGCATGATAAGGTTAATAGTGTAAAAGATGTAATAAATGCCGAACCTGGATTTGTAACAATTGATAAAATGGATTATGCTAAATATATTGTATAGAAAACAAACGTAAACTTAACTTTAGAAAAATAGTAATATGTTAAAAGTAACATATTACTATCTTTTAATCTAAATCAAAAAATTTACATTTTGATTTGCGAGTCCTTGTATACTATTATAAATTTTCTCTTTAGATTCTTCGCCTGTAGTTACATTTTGTATATAATCAGATATTCTTTGTTTTGTATTTTCATCTAAATTAGCAAAATATTTTAATGCATCTTTATTTTGGAAAATAGTAATAATAAATCCTATTGGCATACCAGTTTTTTTCATAATATCACCTCATACAATATGGTTCTCAAAAAGTTGTATAAATATACAATTACTTTTAGAAAATAATATATATAATATTGACAAACAATTGTTTTAATGTTATAATAGTTAAGATATAATCATAATTCTATATGTATTATCAAATAATATATTTAGAGTTAGTATGGAGGAAAAAATATGTTGGATAAGTTAATTATAAAAGGTGCTAAAGAACACAATTTAAAAAATATAAATTTAGAAATACCAAGAGATAAATTGGTTGTGTTTACAGGTTTATCTGGAAGTGGAAAAACTTCTTTAGCATTTGATACTATATATGCAGAAGGTCAAAGAAGATATGTTGAATCATTATCTTCTTATGCAAGACAATTTTTAGGTTTGATGGAAAAACCTGATGTTGAATATATTGAAGGGTTATCACCTGCAATTTCAATTGACCAAAAAACAACTTCAAAAAATCCTCGTTCTACTGTAGGAACTGTAACAGAAATATATGATTATTTACGTTTGTTATATGCAAGAGTAGGTGTTCCTTATTGTCCTATATGTGGAAAAAGAATAAGGAAACAAACTATAGATGAAATAGTAGATCAAATTATGGAATACAATGAGGGAACTAAATTATTTATTATGGCTCCAATTATTAGAGGTAAAAAGGGTGAGCATACTAAATTATTAGAGTCAGCTGTAAAAGATGGTTTTGTAAGGGCTAGGGTTGATGGTGAAATAATAGATTTATCAGAAGAAATAACATCTTTAGATAAAAACAAAAAACATAATATAGAGATAATAGTTGATAGATTAGTTGTAGGTGAAGGTATAAGGCAAAGATTAACAGATTCTGTTGAACTAGCTTTGTCACATGCAAATAATTTGATTATGGTATCAACTCCCGAAAGAGAAGATCATTTATTTAGTCAAAATTATGCATGTCCTGATTGTGGAATTAGTATTGAAGATTTAAATCCCAGAATGTTTTCTTTTAATAGTCCATTTGGAGCATGTCCTGATTGTACTGGTTTAGGAGAATTACTTAAAATTGATGTCCAAAGAATTATACCAGATGTAAATAAAAAATTAAATGACTATTCTGCTATTTTAGGTTGGGCTGGTAGTACAATGGATAGTATTAGTAGTATGTATATAGAAGGGTTATGCCAACATTATAATGTGAATAGTAATACAAGAATAAAAGATTTAGATGAGAAATTTTTTAATGTTTTACTATATGGTTCTGGAGATCAGAAAATTAAATTTAAACATATAACCAAAAATTTTGTCAGAGACTTTGAATCAAAATTTGAAGGTGTTGTAAATGCTTTAGAAAGAAGATTTAGAGAAACAGCATCGCAAGGTATGAAACAATATTATGAAGGGTTTATGTCTTCATCAAGATGTTCTACATGTAGTGGAGCAAGACTAAAAGATACTAGCTTAGCTGTTAAATTTGGTAAATTAAATATACACGAAATATGTAATATGAGTATAACTAATATAAGAGAATATATTAATATAGTAAATGACGATTTGAGTGAGAAAAACAAAAAAATTGCAGAGCAAATAATAAAAGAATTAAATAGCAGATTACAATTTTTAATAGATGTTGGACTTAACTATTTAACTTTATCAAGAGCAGCTGGGACTTTAAGTGGTGGTGAAGCACAAAGAATTAGACTTGCAACACAAATAGGTTCAGGACTTACTGGTGTATTATATATACTTGATGAACCAAGTATTGGACTACATCAAAAAGATAATGCAAAACTACTTAAATCTCTTAAAAGAATGAGAGATTTAGGAAATACATTAATTGTAGTAGAACATGATGAAGATACAATGAATGAATCTGACTTTATTGTAGATATTGGACCTGGAGCCGGAATTCATGGGGGTAATATTGTATTTGCAGGCAATGTAGAAGATATGAAAAAAGATAAAAATTCTATTACTGGTCAATATTTGAGTGGAAGAATAAAAATAGAAGTTCCAAGTAAAAGAAGAAAAATTAAAAATGGATATATAGAGATAAAAGGTGCTAGAGAAAATAATCTTAAGAATATTAATGTTAAATTTCCAATCGGAGTATTTACATGTGTAACAGGGGTATCTGGTAGTGGTAAAAGTACATTAGTTAATGAAATATTATATAAGTCTATTTCTAAAGAATTGAATAATTCAAGAGTAAAACCCGGTGAATATGATAAAATAACGGGATTAGATAAAATAGATAAAGTTATAAATATAGATCAATCTCCAATTGGTAGAACTCCTCGTTCTAATCCTGCAACATATACTGGAATGTTTGATCCAATACGTGATATATTTGCGAGTACAGCAGATGCTAAAATGAGAGGTTACGCTAAGGGAAGATTTAGTTTCAATGTACCTGGTGGAAGATGTGAAGCATGCAGAGGCGATGGTATAATTAAAATTGAAATGCATTTTTTACCTGATGTATACGTTCCTTGTGAAGTATGTAACAGTAAAAGATATTCTAGAGAAACTTTAGAAGTTAAATACAAGGGGAAAAATATAAGTGAAATTTTAGATTTAACAATAGAAGAAGCATTAGAGTTTTTTAAAAATATACCTTCTATAAAAAATAAAGTTCAAACTTTATTTGATGTAGGACTTGGATATATAAAATTAGGTCAACCATCTACTACACTAAGTGGTGGTGAAGCACAAAGAATAAAACTTAGCTCAGAATTATCTAAAAGAGCAACAGGAAAAACTTTATATATATTAGATGAACCCACAACAGGTTTACACATGGCAGATGTTCATAATTTAATAAATATAATAAACAGATTAACTGATACAGGAAATACAGTAGTTATAATAGAACACAATTTAGATGTAATAAAATCAGCAGATTATATTATAGATTTAGGACCAGAAGGTGGAGATATGGGTGGTACAGTTTTAATTAGTGATACACCTGAAAAAGTAGCTAATTTTGATAAAAGTTATACAGGACAATTTTTAAAGAAGTTAATATGAAATTAGTATAAAAAAAAATATATAAAAAATACTTGATATTTATTAAAGTATATTGTAAAATATAAATATGTAAATTAAGCACATTAAATAAAATTATAGGAGGATATGAAAATGAATAGTAAAAGTCAACATCAAATAAGATTGTTAATTATAGGAATAGTAGTTGTTATTGCAATAATTGTAGTTATTGCGTCAATTAGTAAAAATAAATCTAATGTAGTTAGTGAAGGTGAACAACCAAAGAACACTGAAATAAATTTTAAACAAACTACTGATGAAACTAAAGTAAATATAAGTGAAGAATTATCAAAGGACAAAGAAGTAGGAGATGTAATAATAAAGCAAAGTAAAATAGTATATAGTAATGGAAAAACTTTATTAACTTCAACAGTAATAAACAATGGAATAGCTAAAGATAATTTAAGATTTAAAGTGAAATTTATTGCAAATGATGGAAGTATAATTACTGAATCTATAGGATTTATAGGACAAATAAAAGCTAATGAAACAAAAACTATAAGTTCATCTATAACACTTGATACTTCTAATTCAAAGAATATTGTTTATGAATTAATACCATAGTTATCACATAAATAATGAAAAAACAGTTCCTACGTTAATTGATATAGCTGAACCTGTGATGCCTATTTCAACTCTATAATAAAATTATATTTTAAAAATTATACAATATGAAGTTATTTAATTGACTTCATATTTTTTCATGTCATTAATTCTATAAAAAGTTAAGTATATAGTGGAAAATAAATACACAAAATAATGTTATCAAGAGAATTTTAAAAAAGAAAATGATATATAATTATAGATACTTTTAATAAGAGGATATAAAATGAATGTTAAAAATATAAATCTAAGTGCAGATTTAATTAAATACTTAATACTACTAACAGTTATAGCGATTTCAGTAATGTCAATTGTTATTGTAGCGATTAATGTTGGTAAGTATAAAGTATATTTTAATGGTAATAAAGAAATAAAATCAAGTTATGAAACAGCAATAGGAGATATATTATTAGAACAATCTAAGGTTGAATATGTAGCTGGGATGTATGTATTAACTTTAAAAATTACAAATAATGGAGTTACTAAAAATAATCTAAGATTTAAAGTAAAATTAATTGCATATGACGGAAGTACAATAACGGAAATAACGGCATATGTAGGTAATATACAAACAAATGAGATAAAATATATAGATTCATATATTTCTAAAAATGTTTTAAGTTCAGAAAATATAAAATATGAAATAGTCGAATAATACTCATAAAATATTTAAAACAAAAGAGGTGAAAGTGTGAATTATAAAGATAAAAGAAAAGCAATATCTTTAATTGTACTAGTGATAACAATTATAGTAATTATAATACTAGCGAAGCAGTATTTAAATTGGATTTAATACAGTAATGGGAGAATTATATGGAATAAATAATCCTTCTTTTGTTGTCGGAATATATATGCACGTTGCTTTAGTATATAATAGAGCTTTAACTGATAGTGCTGTAATTCAAATTATGAATCAATAATTGATTTTAAAAAATATTAAATAAAAAAGAATAAAGTATAACTAATTTATAATGGAACCTAAGAACAGGACACACTAAAAAAGAGTGTGTTGGTTCTTAGGTTTTATTTTGCCTAAAAATATGATATAATAAAAAAAAATTGGAGGAAATTATGAGTAAAATACTATTTAATGA
>JAQUGQ010000004.1 GCA_028684095.1 Clostridia bacterium | reverse complement strand
TGATTTTCAAAGAACTCTGCCTATTTTAAAAAATCAAAACAGGTGAAAAGGATTTTATTCCCTCTCACCTGTTTCCTCACTAAAACTTAAAAAGTTAAGTCTAATTTTAAAATTTATTATTATTTTTTAAAAATTTCTTTAAATTTTCTATTGCATTATCAATACTATACTTAATTGCTACCTTTGTACAATTTTCTATTGTTGCTATTTTTTCTAACGTCATATCTTCAAAATAGTACATTTTTATTCTTCTTTTTTGTATTTCACACAAGCTATCTATAGCAAATTTTAATTTGTCATATTCCATATTATTTTCTACTATCTCTTCTAAACTTATAGGCTTGCTAAGACCTAAACAACCTATCATATATTAGTTAGAATAGTTACATTCACCATTTTCTTGACAATAATATTCGCAACTTTCACATTCATTTTCTTCTAATTCTTCAAGTATTTCATAAGCTTGATATTCTGTTTTTTCTTTTAAATTCCCTTTTAAGTTTAATGAAAATATATTAGTATCATTTACTATATCCGTTGCTTTATCCATTGCCTCTTCTTCATTTTTTGCTTCTACTTGTAACTCTATTTCTTTTATTTTTTTTACATTCACAATATATTTTTTCAATATTTTTCTCCTTTTATATTTATTTTTCATAACTTTTATTTTGTTTTTTTATATTAATACCTTTTTTAAAGCATAAAAAATCATTGACATCTTTACCAAATGGTACTTGAATATCAATGATTTCATATTTGTTTTTTAATAATAATTCTAATGTTTTTGTTGCTTTTCTACCTACAATATCATTATCAAAATGTATATAAATTTTTTCAATTTGTAGATTATTTTCTAAAAAATAATCTATTGCTTTTGGTATTTTGCTATTTAAAATATTATTAGCTGATTGATACACACCTGCTAATGATATTAAATTTTCTTCATACCATTTTAAACCTTTTTCTTTTAATAGTGTTGCATAAGATAATAAATCAATTGCACTTTCAAATAAATGAACTGTATTTTTTACTTCTTTTGATAACAGTCTAAAAGAAAATTTCTTATCACTTCCACTAGCCTCATTAACATATTTACTAGAATTTGTTGCTCTACAACATGCATATCTTGGATTTTTACTTTCATCATAACCAATAAAAATTACGTTTTTATTAGGGTATTGCTCATAGATTAAATCATTATCTATACACTCTTGAATTATATCTTCATCTATTCCTCTACTAGTTAAATATTCTTTTGTTTTGTTATATTGCACAGATTTTTTTGGTAAAATTAATCTATCAATTTTTTCTTTTTCTTTAATTTCATGAAGACTAGGAGGACTTTTTTTAGACTCTCCTAGTATCATTTCAACTGCCTGAATAAAAGATAATTCTTTAACTTGTATTAAATATTCAAGTGCTGTTTTACCTCCAATACCTCTTGAAAACCAATACCACATACCATTACTTATCTTCAAACTATCATGAGTTTTTGTTGTATAATTTTCTCTACTTGTATGAATTAATTCATTTGGATCATAATTTTGAAGATAAGTTAAAAGGTCTATTTCTTTTGCTTTTACTATTTCTTCTTTAGAATAATATTTCATTTTTATCTCTCCATATTATTCTTTTTCTTTTGTATTTGATTCATTAATTCTTCTTTTTGATCTAAAACTATCTTATCTAGTGTATCTTGTATGTTATATTCATATAGTTCATTTAAATTAACATCACAATCCATCCAACCGTCATATAACTTATCTAATGGATTCTCAATTTTATTTAATGCACATATATTCTCTTCATTAAATTTATCATATCCAGGATAAAACATATCTTTAGTTTCTTCTTTAAAAACTTTTTCATATGCTCTTTCTAAAATAATTTGTGGTTTTTGTTCTTTTAAATATTCTATAAATATTTCATATTCCTTTTGCAATTTATTATATAATTCTTCTCTGATTTGTTTTAATTCTTTTTCTCCCATTACGTTTTCCTCCTTAAATTTTTAAAGCAACTATAGTAAAAATACCATAATTGCTTTATTTTTTATTTAATAATTCCAATTTTTAAAAATAATTATATTTTTAATATTTATTGTTATATCTTTACTTTTAAAATAGTTATAAATTAATATAGTTTATACTTTACTTAATAACTCTTTCTTTTTATATTCAAATTCCTCTTGAGTAATTAGATTTTCTGCTAGTAATTCTTTTATTTGTAACAATCTATCTTTAATATTACCTGTATTATTATCTTTATCATTAATTATTTCTTTTTTATTTGAATCTATTATATTAAGTATTTTAGTATATAATATAGTACCATTATCTAATAAATTTTCACCATCTAAATACTCATATGGAAATTTTAGTTCAATTAGTTTATTTTTATTATTGTTTAATATTATCTTTAATGTTATTTCGTTTATTTCCGAATAATTAATTGTTTCAGTTGTTTTATTAGCAGTTGTTGCTCCTACAATTGCACCTGCACCACCTGCAACTATTCCTCCAATAACAGCTCTTCCTATTCCACCATCAGTTGTAGTACTTGAATTTCCTTTAGTTTTACTCTCTATTTCTCTTTCACAGCCTATAATATTTTCAAACTTATATATATCTAATTTTTTACATCCATCACTTATTATACTCATTTCTTTATTTGTATAGTCTAAAAATATCTTCTTATAATTAGAGCGAGTTTTAAGATATTCAAAGTTATTTATATTCAATTCATATTCTTTTTGTCTATCCAATGCAGCTTTACCTATATTAATATTCAACTTATTATCTTTCAATATTTTTAATATTTTATCGTCAAATTCTGAAATTATAAAATCATCTAATATAGCTTTATCGTTATAAAATTCCACTAAATAGCTTAATTGTTCTGTATTACAGTTTTCTAATAATCTTTCAAATATAGCTTTTTTAATTTCTCTGGTTACCTTTGTATTACTAAGCTTTTCAATAATTTCATCAAATTCACTTATACATTCTTCTTTACTATAGTCTAATACTCCTTTCAAAAAAATATCATTGTTTTCTTCTAATTTTTCTTTTTTCTTTTCATCAAAAGAATTCCAAAGATAACCCAAAACAACACATATTCCTATGAATATGAAAATAACACCTTCCATTCTTTATTTTCCTCCACTTCTTACTCTTAATTATATTTAAGTCATTATAATTAAACTAATATATTTTCTTTTTATAAATCCCTTTCAATATTAATCATGTTTCGCATTGAATACTACTTTGCCTATCTTTATAAGTTACTCTCTCAGTTTTAATTCCCGATTTATCTTTATAAATTTTACAAATACTATTCAATTTTTTTAAAATATCATAACCATTTTTAGCTATATTTTTATATTTACTGAAATCTAATATTTCTTCATTTAACGCATGAACTATATTATTTCTGTCATAAGCCCACAGTTTTACTTTTTCTATAAGTTCTTTTCTTAATAATTTAGATAATATTTTATCTTTACTTAATTCATTTGATATTTTATTTATTTTTTTATCTAATGTTCTTTCTCTATATTCTTTTTTTAGCTCAATATTTAAATATCTGCATATTGAGGTGGTTCTATCTTCTAATAAAGCATATGTTATCATTATTGACTCTAAATATGCACCTGAATTATAGTATACATCTATCCTTTTCATTAATATTTGATAATTGTAATATTTATCTATATTTGATATTTTGTTTTCTTCCATAAAAAAACTCCTTATACTTTTATTATATTATAAAATATTACATTTTTCAACTAATGTAATAAAATATAAGGAAAAATACATAAAAAACTATTATTAATAGTTAGTTAATTTATTTCTTATTTAATAATTCCAATTTTTTTAAAGTAATTATAAGATTCTCTTCCACCTAAAAAGAACAATTCTTTTTCCTCAATAATTTTCATTTCTTCTTTTAAATTTAAAATTTTAATTAGATTATCGCATTCTTCTTTAGAAATTTCTATTACTTCTTTATTTTCCAAAATCTTTCTTAATTTTGGAAATCCTTCTAATATTTTTTCTTTTTTGTTAGTAATTTTTGAATATTGTAAATTATTTTTTAGAATATTTACATATAAATCTGAAATTAATTCAGAAAACTCACTACCATCTAATTCGAAAAATGAATGTTTAATTTGCTCCATAAATAATACACCTCCCACAATATAAATTTTATATCTAAATACATGGTATTACAAATGTGCAAATTATCTTTCATAACTTTTTTCACATATTTGACTTTCTTTTAAATCTGGTCCGTCTATTATTTGATTATCTTTTTCATTCATATTTAATAATATGTTAAGTTCATCTAATCTTTTAGATTTTTCTTTTAATTCTGACTCTTGTGGGAATTCTTTTTTTACTTCTTGTTTTGCATTTTCATATTGTAATCTTACATTTTCTAATTCACCTTTTGTAGAATTTAAAAGTTTTTCAATACTTTCAAAAGTATTATCAATACGAGTAATATTTCCATTAATATCAGTTCCTAAAACACAGTCATATGAATATTTATTTTTCAAATATAAATGAAAAGTTTTATCAAAAGTTTCAAATCTGATTTCCATTTTAAAGCCTCTATATTCTCCTATAAGTTTTGATTCTATGCTATTTAATGTTTTACAAATATCTATTAACATTTTACCTGCGTCTGCTTTTTCAATATAACTTTTTTGATTTAGAATCATTTTAAAAGAAGAGTTTTCTTCTACTTTAGGATTTTGTTTTATTACTTTAAGATCTTCTCTTATACCTTCTATACGAAGTTCTAATCTTTTTATTTCACTAGGATAAAATTTAACTATTCTATCTTCTAATGCATATAATTGACTCAGATGATTTTGTTTTAATAATCTTAACTTAGCTACTTTAGTATCTAGCTCTGTTTTTTCTATTATTAATGAATTTCCTGCTGCCAATGCTTTTATTTCTGCATAAGATAATGCTGTTTCATCTATATCTTCAGCATATCTAACAGGACTTTTATCAGTCATTATTTGTGAAATAAACCTTTGTTTGTTTTCTACTAATTGATATAAATAAGCATCAAATGTTCCCTCTGTTACATATCTATATATATACACTTCTTCATTTTGATTTCCTTGTCTTATTATTCTTCCACTTCTTTGTATTAAATCACTAGGTCGCCAAGGACAATCTAAATCATGCAATGCTATAAGTTTATCTTGACAATTTGTTCCTGCACCCATCTTTTGAGTAGAACCCATTAAAACTCTTACTTGTCCATTTCTAACTTTTGAGAATAATTCTTTTTTCTTTAAATCATTATCTGCACTATGAATAAAAGCTATTTCTTCACTTGGTATTCCTTTTAATATTAATTTGTTTTTTATATCATCATAAACATTAAATCTATCATCTTTATTTGGTGTAGATAAATCGCAAAATATCATTTGTGTTAATTTTTTATCTGAATATTTATCCCAAATATCATAAACATTAGTAGCACAAGTTGCTACTTTACTTAATTCATAATCTTCTAGCATATTATTTGTTAGTCTTTGATCAAGTGCTAATTTTCTACCATCATTTGTTATCTTTAACATATTATCCGTACTTGCATCAACCATTTTATTTCTTACACTTTCAGCTCTGTCTGCTAATTCTTTTACCATTTCAGTTTGAATTTCACTAGGTTTTACTACTATACTTTCATAGTTTGCTTTTGGTACTGGTAATTTTAACATTTCTGCTGTTTGAATATCTGCAACTTCTTTAAATATAGACATTAATTCTGGTAAGTTATAAAATTTAGCAAATCTAGTCTTTGCTCTATATCCTGTACCTTCAGGTGCTAACTCTATTGCTGTTACTGTTTCTCCAAATGTTGACGCCCATGAATCAAAATGTTGCAATTTGTTTTTTTCTAAACTGTTATATTGTAAATACCTTTGAAGTGTATAAAGTTCAACCATTGAATTGCTAATTGGTGTTCCAGTAGCAAATATAATTCCTTTACCTCCTGTTATTTCATCAAGGTATCTACACTTCATATATAAATCCGAACTTTTTTGTGCTTCTGTTTGTGCTATACCACCAACATTTCTCATTTTTGTATATAAAAATAAATTTTTAAAATAATGAGCTTCATCTATAAATATTCTATCCACTCCTAATTCTTCAAATGTAACTACATTATCTTTTCTACTTTGATCATTTAATTTATTTAACTTATTTTGTAATGTTTTTTTAGTTTTTTCTAATTGTTTTATAGAAAAATTTTCTCCTCTATTTCTTTTTAAATCAGATATACCATAAGTTACCTCTTCTATTTCTTTTTCTAAAATAACTTTTTGTCTTTCAACAGACATTGGTATTTTTTCAAACTGTGAATGACTTATTATAACTGCGTCATAATCTCCAGTTGCTATACGAGAACAGAACTTTTTCCTATTTGCAGTTTCAAAATCTTTTTTACTTGTAACTAATATATTAGCACTTGGATAGAGCTGTAAAAATTCACTACTAAATTGTTCTACTATATGATTAGGTACTACAAATAATGATTTGTTACATAGATTTAGTCTTTTTAATTCCATTGCAGCACCAACCATTTCATATGTTTTACCTGCACCAACTTCATGAGCTAACAAAGTATTTCCACCATAAAGTATTCTTGCAATAGCATCTAATTGATGTTTCCTTAAAGTAATCTCTGGATTAATACCACTAAGACTTATATGTTTCCCATCATATTCTCTTGATCTTATAGAATTAAATTTTTCATTATATATTTTTGAAAGTCTTTCTCTACGTTCAGAATCAGACCAAATCCATTCTTCAAACTCCATTTTTATTTGCTCTTGTTTAGATTGTGCAATAGCAGTTTCTTTCTTGTTTAAAACTTGTTTTTTCTTTCCCTCTTCATCTTCTATATAATCATAAACTCTAACATCTTTTAAATTTAATGTTTCTTCTATAATTTTATATGCATTCATTCTTGAAGTACCATAAGTGTTAAATGCTTTAACATTCATTCTATCATAATTTTTTCCTTCAATATTCCATTCAGAAGTATTTTCAAAATAATGAACTTTAATGTTATATCTTGAATGACTTGATGGTGTTAATAAATTAAATATAAAATTCTCAACATCTTTAGCTGGTAACCATGTTGCTCCTAAACGAACACTAATTTCACTAGGTGTTAAATCAACTGGCTGTACTTCTCGTAGATATTTAACATTAGAATTATATATATAATCTTGCTCTGCAAATGATTTTGCAATCTTTAATTTTTCTCTAACATTACCACTTAAATATTCATCTGCTGTAACATATTGAATTGTTTCATCATAACTTGGTACTCTAAATATAAGACCTTCTAAATCATTAATAATTTCATCTTCAGATTTATTAGTTAATGAACACATAAATTCAATATCTACTCTTGCTTTTTCAGATATAGAAACTATCAAAGCCTCATTTGAACTATCAACTGATTTTATCTCTTTATGAGGTTTAATAGTTCTTTTAGTAAACATATCTGCTTTTCTTGATAATTCACCATTTTCATTTAAAATTTCTAATGAACATAATAAATAATAACTATTATCGTTAGAAAAAGCAGAGTTATTAGCTCTACTATTTATCAATCCATATTTATTATTAAATGTATCATACAAGGTGTTTAATTTTAATTGTGCTTTCTTTATTTCATCATCTGGATAATCCTCTGTTTGCATTTCTATTAACAGTCTAACACAGTCTCTAATCTCAATTAAACCTTTTATTCTATTTGCAGTTGTTACTGGTAATTCTTGAGGATACATACGACTATTTTCTCTATAATATATATCATCTCCATTTAATAATGTATAAGAAAAATTTCTAACATTATAATCAGCAGGTATTGAAAGATCTAATTCTTCTTCTGCATCTTCTAAAACATATTCTTTTATCTGAGCATGAATATTAGTAATAGCATTATTTAATAAATCTTCTAATTTTTCAGTTTCATCTGCTTTACAAGTAGAATCAAATCCATATTGAGTAGATTCAATTACCATTTCTCCAAGTATCATCTCTGGATTATCAATGTAGTATTTATTCATTTTTATACCGTTTTCATTAGTATCTAAATATACCCAATTTGGCATTATATCAGTAATAGAATCTCTTTTTTGCAAGAAAATAATATCTGTTGTTACTTCTGTACCAGCATTATTTTTAAAAGTATTGTTTGGAAGTCTAATAGCACCTAATAAATCAGCTCTACTTGCTATATATTTTCTAACACTAGGATTTTCTTTATCTAAAGTACCTTTACTACTAATAAAAGCAATAATTCCTCCTGGTCTAACTTTATCTAATGTTTTTGCAAAGAAATAATCATGAATAAGAAATTTATTTTTATCATATTTTTTATCTAAAAGTTTAAAATCCCCAAATGGTACATTACCTATTGCACCATCAAAAAAACTATCTGGTAAAGATGTTTCTTCAAAACCTTGTATTGCAATTGATGTTTTTTGATATAATTGTCTAGCTATTTTTCCACTTATTGAATCTAGTTCTATACCATAAAGTTTACATTCTTTTAAACTATCTGGAATCATACCTAAAAAATTACCTGTCCCACAAGAAGGCTCTAATATATTACCATTTTTGTATCCAACATTTTCAAGTACTTTATACATGGATTTTATTACTATTGGTGGAGTATAAAAAGCTGTTAAAGTTGATTCTCTAGCATTTTTATACTCTTCTTCATCAAGTAAACTTTTTAACTCTAAATATTCATTAGCCCAAGAAGTATTTTTATCATCAAATGCTTGTGAAAGACCACCCCATCCTAAATATTTCGACAAAACATCTTGTTCTTCTTTTGTAGCAAAACAATTTTCTGTTTCACATTTTTTTAATACTTTAATTGCTTCTATATTTCTACTAAACTTTTCTCTTGGAGTACCTGTACCTAATAATTCATTATCAATTTTATATTCTAATCTATCTGCATTTTTAATATCAGGATATATATCAAATGATGTTACTTTTGTTTTTTTATTAAGTGTTGGAATAATCTGATTTTCATCAACTATATCAGTAATTACTTCATTGTTTTCTTTTTGTATATATTCTGTCTTTTTTATTAAATGATTATTGACTGGATTTTCTCTTACTTTATTATCAAAATCTTTTCTAGAAAATTCTTTATTAAATAATGGATACTTATAATCATATAATCTGACAATATCATCATCAAAAGATAATATTTCATATTCTTCTGCACCTATATATACTTTATCTCCTAACTTATATTCATAATTTGGATAAAGTTCTTCTAATTCTAAAATAAGGTTAAAAACTATTTCTTTATCTTCATTCTCTGTTTCAGAATATATATCTCTAAGATATTTTATAATTCCTTTTAATTGTTCTGGATTTTCTAGTTGCTCTTCTAATTTTTCAATAGTATCTAATTCAGATTCTTGTATTTCAACATTATCTAAATACTCATAATAATCGAATTCTTTTAAAAAATCATTTAATCTTTCAGCTAAACTTATTGAAGGTATATCTATATCATTTATTTGTATTTCTTGTTCTTTTTTATCTAGCCAAATAGGATAATATTGTTTTTCTTTTTCATTAAGGTATCTATCGCTGTTTATTAATTCTTTTAATCTTGATTCTACTTGATTCCAAGACAATATAATTTTAGATGAATTTTCACCATAACCTTTATATAATGTTATTCCTTTTGTACCATGATTTTCTCCTATATCACTATTTTTTGCTACTGAACTACTTCCACCAAGACCATATTCATCTTTTAAAAATTCTATATTATCTTTACTAGATAAACATTTTAATAATTGTTCATAAATTCTATATTTGCCTTGTTGAAATCCACTTCCTTTTTGTAATGTTATATCAATAACTTCTTGTGGAAATACAAATTTATCAGTTGTAGTATTTTCAATATCATTTAATAAATTTAATTGTTCATTAACATCAGGTAATTTATTTGCGTCAAAAAATGGAGGTTTATATTCCTCCATTTCTTTATCAATTATATCTTCTAATTGTATATCAATTCTTTCATTACTATTTCTTCTGCTGTCATTTTGAAGTTGTTCATTTTGCCTACCCACTGCATTTGATTTTGTAATTTCATCTGTTCGTCCACTTTCTCTTGAATTGCCATTTGTTCTATTATCTGCTCTACTCTCACTTCTGCTGTTTTCTGTATTTCTGCTAAATGTTCCGTAAGTAGATCTTTTGTCAGTAGTGTTGTGTATAGACCTTTGTTGTTCTTCTTGATGTGATTTAATCTCATTTGTGAGTATTTCCCCATTACTTGTTCCTTTTTCTTTTGTGGCAATATCAAATTCGGTATTTGATAATCCCCCTGAACTTTGTAAGTTATATTCATGATCATCACTCCTTTTGGCAGTTTCTCTGCTCTTGTTAATATAATAATCCATTTTATCTTGATTTACAAATGTGCGATTTTTATTTATTTCATTTATTTGCACATTTTTTATTGTATTATATATTTCTTTAAGTCCCATTTCAGATATATCACTTGTTGCAACACCTATTCTGTTTATTGTTTCAGCAGTATTAAAATTTAATATATAAGCAAAATCTTCTACATTAAAATACTGTATAGGTTCAATTCCACATCTTTTTAACATTACAAAAGCAACATTATTTATTAATATTTCTTTAAATATCTTTTCTACAATTTGAGCATCTAATTTTTCTAAAAAACTATTTTCTCTATAATTTAAAAAATCATTGAAATAATCTATATAATTATCTTGAATTAATATTTCTGATACTGATTTAATTGCTTCTGTTAAATTTGTTTTTAATTCTAATTCACCAAATTTATTTTCTAATGATTCTATAACAACATCTTCAAGTTCTTTAGATACAGTCCATAATTTAACTTCTTTTCCATATTTATTATTTGTATCTGAAACATCGAATACATATCTTAAATTTGTATAACCATTATCTTCATTTATAAGTGCTATTCCTTTTGCTCCTTTATTTACCCATCTATTTAATGATTTATTCCAAGTTTCTATATTAGCACATGCTTTTGCATCTGGTTTCTGAGCAAATATTAAAACTTGATCTTTAAATGAATATTTATAATTCATACTAGCACAATTTAAAAATTCTATCCAAGCTAATCCATCTTTTGATATATCTTTAGTAGTCTCTTCATAAATTGAAGTTATAAGTTTAAGTTTATTTTCCAAAATAATACACCCCCTCTTTTTTTAAGGCATTATTCTTCATTTTTATTTTCTTGCTTTCTTGCTTCACGAACTTTTAGTAATACTGTGTAATAATCAACTAATATATCTTTTCCTTTATTAAATTCTATAAATTGAAAAACAACTTCTGATATTTCATTATTATAAAATCTAACATCTATATATACATTTCCATTTTCATCTTCTCTTGGTATACTATATCTTAATAATTTATTTTTTAATTTTTTAGCATTAATTATAGTTGCTTCGATTTTAGAGTTAAACTCATTATAATTTAAAACATCTAATAATATATTAAATCTATCCTTATCTAATATTAATTTAATTGGTGGTATTCTTGTTATATGTGGCATTTTTATCATCCCTTTCTATATTTTCATTTCCTATTAAAAAGTCAAAATATTTTTTAGTTTTTATAGCTTTTTTAAAATCTATAATTATACTAATTTCACTTGATGTACAATTTGGTATCTTTAAAATATCATCTAATTGCATATTTAATATCTTTTTTTCTGTACAAAAACCTGATTTAAATAATTTTTCTAAAATACTAGCTTTTGTTATTAAAGTGTTTTCATTTTCTTTTTTCAATAAAATATCCTCCATTAATCATTTATATTATAATAACTACCTTTAACTTTATATGATACATTTTCTTCTTGACTATTAGTAAAAGGTAATTTTCTTTTATTATATATTGTTATTACATATGTTAATTCTTCACCATAATTTAGCTTACCTTTTTTACTTACACTTATTTCTGCTTTGTAATTAAGTTCATTTAAAATATTAGTAATTTTTGCTTCTGCATTTGTAGTATATCCACTGTTAATTTCAACAACTTCATTTACTTTACTTCTTATATGCACCGTTTCTTGTCTAATCAATATTTCTTCACTAAACAAAATTAAACATACAAAAACTGATAAAGTAATGAAAATTATAACAACTATTTCAAAAATATTTTTCATAATCTAACCTAAATTAACCTTTCCTAGAATTTCTACAAACATATATATTCCTAATCCAAAAGTAAAAGCTAACATTGTTAAAATAGTATAATTAGAATATAACCATAGATTCTTTTTCTTATTTTCAATAAATTCTTCTATTTCATTGTTATATAATTGAGTAATTAGTAATTCTAAACTTTTTAAATGTTCTCTATTTAGTGCATATTCGTTAAAAGTATATAGCATACTCATGACTAAAGTAGCTTGTTCAAATTCCATTTTATTAGCAAAATCATCGAAAGGCTTTTTACTTTTATCATTATCAATATCTTTAACCAAATCAACTAAATATGTTTTTATTGGCTCAGGAGTATACTCTACTTCTTTTTTTAGTGCATTATAAATATTATTTGTTCTTACTAGTAATAAGATTTCTTTAACAAAAATCGGAAACATTCTTTTTTTCATGATAATCTGATTCTTTTTATATTTTACAAGTATCATATATTTATATTTATAAGTTAACACTGCAAGTGGTAATGATAATAATAAAATTTTAGGACTTTTAAAAACTGCTGTAAAAATAATTACTATAATAATTATCATAATTGACTGCATTATCCTATTTTTCATATATTTTTTATAGTTTAGATTAAAATTTTCTAAATATAATTTTAAATCTTTTTCTATAAAAAAACTCTTTATTTTTTTCTTCATTAATATCCTCCCTCTCCAATATTTTGGTCTCTATATTTTTCTTCAACAATTTTAGTTACAAATAGATTTATAAAAATTATTGCTGTTAATAAAATCCCGCCCCAACTATATATAAAATTAAAATATATATCTGGAATTACCCACTTTAATAGTAAAGGCATAGAAAGTGCCATAAAAACAACAATATAATATGAATTTCTCCACCCTGATTTAAACCTTAAATATTTATCTTTTAGTATCTTTAATTCATTTAGTTGTTCATTTATATGATGAAGTGTTATATTAGCTTCTGAATCTCCATTATCAGCAAATATAACTAGAGCTTTATTAAATTGTGTTAAAATTCTATTATTATATTTTTTATTAAAAGGCTCAAATGCATCAATTAATGATTTATTATTTTTTATATCTATAATCACTTGCTCTAAATCTCTTTTTAATGGCTGATCTAGAAACTGAGTAACTTTATTTAAAGACGAATATACATTGTTAAAATTAATAAGCATAGCTGTTTGAGTAGTATATATAGAATATTGAGCTAATAAATAATTTTCATATTCAATCTTTTTCTTATTCAAATATATTTGATTTATATAAAACATTGAAGTAACTATTGTTAAACCAACTGATATAAATATTTTTTCAAATAGTAGAAAATACACTATAAAAAATACTATCAATGAAAATATAATTTTTATAACATATTCTTTAAAATTAGAATTTTTGTTTATATCTTTCATCTCTTTTTTATATCTACCATAAAATAATAGATTACTAATGTTAAGTAGCATATTTTTAATTTTTTTCATATTTTTCAATCACTTCCTTATCTATAAATTTTATAATATCATCATTTAAACATTTATTATTTAATAATTTTTGAAATAACTTTTCAGATATTTTGCCATAAAAAAAAGTTGGAACATATTCAAATTCGTTTCCAACTTTCTTTATTTTTATTTCTCTTTTAAATATTGTATTATATTTTATTCCACTCTCATCATAACCTAAATATTCAACAACATCTACAATAAATCGTTTTATACCATTCCCAGAAATATCATAGTCTACATGAATACCTAAATCAAATATATCACTAATCATTTTCCCAAGTAAAATTTGTTCTAGATCATATTTTTCTTTACATAGATGGATTAATCTTTCTATATTGTTTTTAGAATTATTTGAATGCAAAGTTGTTATAATATGATGTCCACTAAGTGCTGATTTTAACATTGAATAAGCTTCTGAACCTCTTACTTCAGATATTAGAATCCAATCAGGATTATTCCTTAAACTTGCTTTTATTAAGTCATCAAAATCTATTTTTTTATCAGTCATTTCATTTATTTTCCAAGATAAAATATCTTTTTTAGGATATATTTCTTTTAGATGTGTATCTAATGTATCTTCTATAAGAACTATTTTATCTGTATCATTTATATATTTAATTAATAACTTTTGTAATTCTGTTTTACCACTACCAGTTTTTCCACTAATTAAAATATTACTTTGTGATTTTATACAAACTTTTAACAAATTAAATATTTCTTTAGTTGCTAATTCTTCTTCATTTTTTATTTTTAATTCTGGTAAACTTATTCTTAAACTTGCTGTTGTACCATAAGGAGAAATAGATTTATGCAAAGCACTAACTCTAAGTCCTGGATAATCCAAATTTAATATTGGTTCTTCATTATTAAATTCTTTATTTGATTCATAAGTTAATTGTTTTATATAATCATCAATATCTTTTGGATTAACTGGTTCATTTAATTTATATCTACCTTTTTTATTATCTTGTATATATATATCACTTCCATTAAATGATATATCGGTTATGTTTTTGTCTCTAAATAACTTGCTTAAGACTTCATTTTCAAATTTTAAATTATTCATTCTTTATCACCTCATAAGAAAAAATTGCTTCTACAGTACTATCATTATTTAATACTTTTTTTGTTTTTATTATTTCAACTGTTATTATATTTGAATTTTTATAAACTCTAAAAGTAATATCATCTGACATTTCTTTATTATTCATCTCATAATAATCAAGTATCTTATCAATCAATATATCTTCATTAAATGAGATGTTATCATTAACTCTTAAATCACCTATATTGATAGCTTCCTTTATTGAATTTTTAACATTAGAGTTATTACTATCTAGATTTACCTTACTCATTGAAATAAAACTTATCGCATATATTAATACAAATATAAAGAAAGAAATGAATATAATTTTAAATATATAAGCAAAATTCACATCAATCACCATACCTTTCTATTAACTCTTGATAAGTATAACTTTTTTCAGATATTTTATTTAAGCTACTTGGTACATCTACCCTTTTAATATTAAATTTAGACTTTGTTCCAAATAAAGATTTTACTGTTGTATATTCACAATTTATTTTAAATTTAATTTTGTTTATTCCTATATTTTCAATATTATAATAATAATCATAATCTCCAAGTGGCATTTTCATATTTGGATACCATTTCTTGCCTGCATTTATTACATTACTTATAGCTGTTCCAGATATATACATTGTTCCATCTTTTTTATTCATAACATATTGATCTATATTGAAAGTATTATTTGTATTATTACTTGATTCTTTGTTCATGTTAACAACTACCATATTATTTTCAGTAGAATAATTTAAATTATTTTCTTGATTAGGATAATAAATTTTAGATGTTATATCTGTATTTAAACCACTTATATTAGAGGAATAACTTATTTTAACCCAACTATCAAATCCTTTTCCATTAACTATTGAAATTTTAGTATATGGTACTTCAACTGTTATATTTTCATAATAATTATTTGTTCCATTTTTATCTGTATAAACCATAACTGGATTTTCAGGTGTAATTGTCTTTTTGTTTTCAGTTAATATATATTCCTTTGTACTAGAAACATATATTTTACTATTTAATTCTGCTTGTAATCCATTAGGTTCTGTTGCTATAATTTTTATATTCCCACTATTTGGAACATTGTAATTTATTGTTATATCCTTTGTTCCTTCAAAAGTATGATCTTGATTATATTTTAATGTACCATCTTGATATAGTTTTAAGTTTACTTTTTGATTTATATTATTTTTTAAATTAACAATAACATTTCCATTAGTATTTTTTTGAGTTGTATAACTCTTAATATTGTTAATAGTTGTATTGCTAATTCTTGTTACTCTAATTGCTGCTGGCTTACCAGTACCTATTAAATATACCCAAGCTGTCCAACCACTATCACTATTACCATTCCATGCTCTAGCTCTATTATCATACAAACCATTATCATCTAACCCTATATTTACCCAAGTTTCCGAAGAAATATCTCCTGGATTAGTTTGTGATGCACCTCTAACATTACTATAATTCATATATGGATACCAATACATTTTACTTCCAGTTAAGCCACTCCAAAATCTACTTTGTTTTACAGAATATCCAGTCCCTGGTCCTGTCCTTACATATAAATAAGTACTTGTCGTTAAAACACCACTATTTAACAAATCACTATATAGTTCATATTTATATCCACCTTGAGTATATGAAGAATTAATATTAAAGGCATATATAGGAGTTTGTGTTTTAGTATTTACGAGCTTTGAATATAGCCTTAATTTAATTCCGTATTCACCTTCATTTGGTAACTCTGTTAATGGTATTCTAAATTCAAAACCAACCTGTGATAATAAATAATAAACTTTTGATGTATCTGCTCTTAACTCCCAATATCCTGCTTGTCGTGTAGAAGTATAATCTCTCATAAGTTGAGTTTTATCAACATTATGTTTTATTGCATTATAGATTTTTACTTGACCTGTTTTTTTATTTGTTACTTCTAAAGAATATTCATGAGTATCATCTCCACTCATTTGCTGATTATTATCTCCAACAGCCCAACCGTTTATCATTATATAATCATTTACTAATTTAAAATTATTGATATCGTAAGGAATTCTTCCTTTATCCACATCGGTATATTCACTAGCATGTACATTACACTTAAAACCAAACATGATAATAATAAAAAACAAAAAGATTTTTATATATTTCATTTATTTA
The DNA here is from genome assembly GCA_028684095.1 of Clostridia bacterium. Lineage (GTDB taxonomy): Bacteria > Bacillota > Clostridia > TANB77 > CAG-465 > RGIG5057. Next base: position 91,702 of record JAQUGQ010000004.1, on the reverse strand, counting down.
AGTCTCCTTTCGTTAAACATATTATAAAGGCACATTTCTGTGCCTTTTACTTTAATTAACCTCCAATAGTGAATATTGATTTAAAGTGATTAAATATTCCTGTTATTGTTGAATCCATTGTTCCATTTAATAACAAGAAAATCCCTAATACGATAACTGCTCCACAAATTATCCAAAACATTGAATTTGTATTTTCTGACATTATTTTTCCTCCATTCTTTTTTAAAATTACTAATTCTTAATTAGCCTCCAATTGTAAAAATTGTTTTGAAATGATTAAATATTCCTGTTATTGTTGAATCCATTGTTCCATTTAACAACAAGAAAATCCCTAATACGATAACTGCTCCACAGATTATCCAAAACATTGAATTTGTATTTTCTGACATTATTCTTTTCCTCCTTTCATATCAAATTTAGTTTTTTATTACGAGTTCCCTATAAACTCAAAATTTAGGCATAAAAAAAAGCAACCAGCTAAGGTTGCAATATAAATTAATCGCTTAATATATTATTTATTATATATATAATTTCTTTTCAGTTAGTATATAATAGTTAGTATATATAACTAGGGAGGTTTGTAAGGAGGGATTTTGTGGAATATATACTCCCACATTATCTTGACTCCATATTCTTTTGTTTTTGTTGTTTGTTATAGTATTGCATACACTTAATTATATGTTCTTCTATATCTTTTTGAGATTTTAAATTTTTTGGGAGTACACTTTCTAATCTCTCTTTATTTATTTTTATCTTCTCAACTTGATTTGGCTTTTTCTCACTTAAAATATCATCAATAGTATCTCCATCTAATTTTCCAGATTGACTTAACTTTTTTAGTTTAATAGCTTGTGCTAGAGATGGTGTAACATCCATAAACTGCATACAATCAAGTAAGATTTCTTGTTCTTCTTTTTTTAAGTAAGAAATTTCAACAGCTGGTGTAAAAGCTATTCTTTTGTCATCTACCATATCTAATATTTCTGGTTTAAGCTCTGTAAGACGAATATATCTATATATTGTATCTTTACTATCTCCATTTTCTTTTCCTACAATATCAGCTGAATTTCCATTTTCTAACTTTGTCGCAACTTGCGAAGAAGTTAAATCAGTTCTCCTACCTTGATGTTTAATTGCTTCCATTTTCATTTTATATGCAAATGCTTTTTCACTTGGTAACAAACTTTCTCTGTGATTGTTACTATCTACCATTACTATTGTAGCTTCATCATCATTATAATTTTTTACTAAACAAAGCATTTCTTTTAATCCTGCTAATTGACTAGCTTTTTTTCTTCTATGCCCTGATAACATCTCATAACCACCATTCTCTCTTGGTCTTACTAATGCTGGTTCTATGATACCAGATAACGAAACACTTTCTATCAATCTTTGCATTTCCTCATCATCTCTTACTTTAAATGGATGGTTAGGAAAATCATATAAATCTCTAATAGGAATTACCTTTACTTTGGGTAAATTGAAACTATCTCTTTCTTCTTGAGTAGTGAAAAAATCATCTGCTGTGATCTTTGGAAGACTTGCTCCTAATTCGTTCTTTTGCATTTTCTAAAACCTCCTTTGCTAAAGAATAATAAGCATCTGCTACCTTGCTATTTTTATCATAAGAAAATATACTTTTCCCTGCACCAGTTGATTCTGCTGTTTTTATTGCTAATGGTATTTCACTACTAAAAATTTTGATAAAAGATCCATACTCATTTTTTATAATTTCTTTTATACTTTTGTTTAAATTAGTCCTTTTATCAACTAGAGTTAATAATGCTCCTTCGATTTTTAAATCTGGATTTATATGTTTTCTAATTTTAACTACCGTATTTAAAAGATTTCCTAAACCTTTTGCTGCAAAAACTTGTGTTTGAACTGGTACTATTACACTACTTGCAGAAGATAATGCATTAATAGTAAGCATCCCTAAAGATGGTGGACAATCTATTAAAATATAATCATAATCTTTTTTAATTTCATCTAAACAGTTTTTTAATATATTTTCTCTATCCATAGCATTTAACATATCTCTTTCTATTTTAGATAAATGTATATCTGAAGGAATCAAATCAATACCTTCATTATGATTTACAATAGCCTCCTTTATTGAAATTTGTTCATAATCAATTTGTTGTTTTAAAACATTACTAATCCCTATTTTAACTTCATCTAAGACCTTATATATGCCTGTATAAGAAGTTAAATCTCCTTGTGGGTCTAAATCCACTAACAAGACTTTTTTACCTAATTTAGCAAATGCTACACCTAAACTAAATGTTGTTGTGGTTTTGCCAACACCACCTTTTTGATTGGCAATTGCTATAATTTTACCTTGTGACATTTTTTCACCTCTTTCTTTATATAAATTTAGCTACCTTAATTTCTTAAGATAGCTATGTATGGCATAAAAAAAGAACCGATATTTCTATCAGCTCTAAGTATGTTTTTACTTTTCTAAAATTTCTATTGATTTTAATAATAATTCATCAACAGGATCGGTTGGTCTTTGTTCATTAATTTGTTTTGTTCTTAAGTCATTAAGTGCATTAATTATTATTTTTAATTCATAAATATCTACTTTCAACTTATACTTTCGTTTCATACTAACTCCTCCGTTCTAAATTTATTTATTAAAATTATATCATTTTAAATATTTATTATCAAATGTGCGAATTTCAGTTAATACATCAGTTAACCATGATACTATATTTATCAGTATTTTTGATTATAATAATTTAGTAAATCATTTTAATGAACACTTAGAAGAATTATAAACTGTTCTTTATTGTTAAGCTTTTGGAGCTTTTTTTGTTATAATTGCAATTGCAATCCCTCCAACTAAACCAACAATACCTAAAAGTCCCTTACCTGCATTTTTTACATTTTTTGCTTGTTCATTTCTACAGTTTTCACAATAATCAAACTTATACCCCTTAGGTAAAACCCTCATACATTTATTATTCTTACATTTTTTCTCTTTCATCTTTATTATCTCCAATCAATATAGATTCATCATAATATGGTAAACTTTCTATTCGCTTTTCAATTTCAGGTAAAATTTTAACCCAATATTTTTTAGGTGATGGATCTATCAAATCTAATCTTTCTAACAATCCTTCTGATGATAAATATGTATCTTTCACAAAACCAGCATAGTATTGTAAGCTTTTTTTAGCCGCTTCTAATTCTCCCATCTCTTGATATGCCATTGCTTCTACAAAAGAAACCATAGTAACAACACACAAACTTTCCCTTATTTCTTTCATTCGCAAATTAATCTTATCTGGTGTGGCACCTGACATTATTTTTTTAAAAAATGTTTCAGGTTGTTCTTTGATGAAATTCACATTAGATTTTTGACTTAATATTAAGAGGTTTCTACTATCTTCAGCATCAGCTGCTATTCTCAACAATGCCGTTGATTGTAGTTCCTTATTTTTAATTTCCATTGCTTGTAATAACTTTTGCTGACAACTATAGCCTGTTGCTAATCTATCATATTCTTGCCCTTGACGCACTTCCTCAACTGCTAGTTGAACCTCTTGTATTTGTTCTGCTAGTTGTACCATCTGCATTTGTGTTGCATAACTTGTCATTGCTTGTGTCATTTCAGGAGTAATTTTAACACTTTTTAAAGGAATGGTATTAACAATCTTTTTTGTTTTATTATTAATTAAACTAGCTATTAATGTCCCATCTTTTTTTGTCATCAATTTTAGTGTACCAGCTGCTATTCCACGCTTTTGATTATTTGTAAGAATTGCTTGGAACGTTTCTTTTGGAACAGTAGCCTTTAAAGCATTTATTAAAGCTGGTGCAGAATATAACATCTCTTCAATTTTACGAAACGTAACTTTTGCATTTTTTAAAAGTGGTTTAGCAACTTCTGGAATATTAGGAAATTTCTCTGTTATATCTCTACTATATTCTTCTATATCTACTATTTCTATATTCTCTGGGGAAATGTATATTGTATCATCATCCATTAAATACTTCCTCCTTAATCATTTACTATATATAAAATTATATCATAAAAAACAATAAATACAATATTTTAACATACAACTAATCATATTTGTTGATTTAACTTTTTTCCTTTACACGAATTTACACGAATGTCGGCCACAAATTCTATTTATTCGTTTAGTATTGTTTAGTATCACGAATTCCGTTTTTCGTGGAAAAATCAACACTTAACAGTACTAAACATCACTGTTTTCAACCTACTCCCATACTATGAAATAAAATACTCAACTGCATTCTCAGGGAATAGCTCCTTGAATTCTGAATATAATTGTCCAGCTAGTGTTTTATTATGTGCCATTACAATAGTTGGCTTCTGAACTTGCTCTATTACGTTTGCTATTGTGAAAGTTTTACCGTGAGCCCGTAACACCTAGAAGTGTCTGATAATCAAGCCCTTTGTTAATTCCATCAACTAACTTTTCAATTGCCTCAGGTTGATCTCCTGTTGGCTTATATTTTGATTGTAATTTAAACATTTTTACCTACCTTTCAAACTTTATTATGACCATTATCAACCTTAAAATTTATTTTTCATAACTAATCGAATTTATCGTTATTATATTTTACCATTTTTTCTCTTGAAAAACAAGAAACTACTAATATAATCTCCTAGTTATTATAAAATTATTTATTAAAATCAATTAAAAAATTGTACTAATTAAAAAATTAGTACAATTTTAGTTATTTCTAACAAATTTTATCTTATCTTATCTATTACATATTTATTTATATTCTCAAAAATTTATCTTGTGCCTTTTCCAGTGTAGTTTCAGTGGAAAGTAGCTACAATACATAAAGTCCTACACGGAAACTTATAGTGTAGTTGGCATCAGTAACAAAGTTGTAGTTACGACAAGCAGCTGGGTAAGTACTACCACTACGGTGGTAGTGGCTTCCGCGATTGACACGGTAAGAGCTATAGATTTCATTTGTCCATTCCCATGTATTTCCTGCTAAATCATATATGTTATTTGCTTTCCAGTAATTACTAAATCCAGATATTTGTAGAGCATCATATCCAGATACATTGGCTGGAGATGTTGAATCACTATGATTTCCCCACGTTCTACTATCTGTTACACTTTTACCTGAATTTTGTATCCATTTCAATGCTGTATCCCACTGTGCTCCAGTTATTAGATTTGTTCCCATAAGTGAAGTATTATATCCATAACTTGTATCCATATTTTCTGCATATGTTTTTGCATCTGTATAACTTACAAAATTCCACAAATATCCTGTATGTGAACTATCTCTAGTCCAACTTGATATTGTCTTATTTGTACTCTTTTTACTAGCTACTCTTATACTTCCACCATTATAATCAAACATTGATTCATATCTTGCTATATAAAACCCTTTATATGTTGTTGTTATACTAGTTGTACTAAATCCTGATGGTGTTGTATCATCTGATGTAGTTGTATATGATATTCCTGATGTACACCACTTTGTATATATTACACTTGTTCCATTTACTGGTATCCATACAAATTGGTTATTACTTGCATCTTTAATAACAAGTCCTTTATCATAATCTGTAGACAAATTATACCAACTTGAATCATCTGTATTTACCGCTACAAATCCTGCTGGAATGACTGGGTTGTCATATGAATATCCACTAGTTGCTCCAGAAAATGTTTTATTTTCTGTTTGTATTATACTTACTGGTACTTCACCTATTGCAAATACATTAGATTTTTCTATTACTGTATTTCCAATAGTATCTGAACCTTTTACCCATAAATAATATATTCCATCACCCGTTTTTGTTTGTGTTGCTCCATTTGTAAATACTGTCCATCCACTACTTGGTGTTGTTGTATTTTGTGTATCCCATACATATTGCAGAGTACTTGTATTTAATCCATTTACATCACTTAATGTTACTGTTGTACTTACAGAAGTAGGATTTGTTCCTCCATTTGTACCAAATGCTACTGTTGGAGCTATTCCATCTATACTAAATGCATTTGTTTTACTAACGGCCATATTTCCTGCGTTATCTGATGCCTTTATCCATAAGTAATATGTTCCTGTTACATTTCCGTATATAATTGCACTTCCATTTGAGAATGTTGACCATCCCGTTGTTGGTGTTGTTGTATTTTGTGTATCCCATACATATTGCAGAGTACTTGTATTTAATCCATTTGCATCACTTACTGTTACTGTTGTTTCTGCTGTTTGTACATTAGTTGCTCCATTTGTTCCATATGCTACTGCAGGAGCATCTATATCTATATTATTTACTGTAATACTTGATACTCCACTTATATTTCCAATATTATTTTTTCCCCTTGCATATACTGTTACACCATTATTTGTTACAGTTACTGGTAATGTATATGTATCCCATGTTATAGAATCAAAACTATATTCTTTTATACTTGTATCTACTGAATATGTTATTGTTATATCTACATTTCCATTTGTAGGAGTTGATGGATTTGCTGACATTGTTGGGTTTTCTGGTGCTGTGTTGTCTATATCAAAACCAATTGGTGATATTTTATCTATTGTATTAGATATATTATTAGAGTTTGTAACTACTCCAGATTTTATCTTTAATTTATATGCACCATTTGCTAAAGTATTTGTTACTATTGTTACATCTACTTGTCTTGTAACATCTGCAGTTGTACCACTTACTGTTCCTATTGTTACAGTAGGTTGAATAGCTAATGTTATATTATTATCATCTAATACTTCTACTTTACCTGTCAAATCTACAGTTGTAAGCGGTGCATTTGATGTAAATTTAATTGTATATACTATATCTGTTCCAGATGAAACTACGGTATCTGCTGGTGGAATTATAGTAACAGTTGGTTCACCTACAATTACTACTTCAATTCCAGATTCTGTAGACCAAGTTTGTCTGTTAGTATCTGAACCTTGATAAACTAGTTTTCCATCTACTACTACAAATTGTCCTGCATACTTTGTAGTTTTGCCAAGTGATGGTATTAAGTCCTTCATTGTTATACTATTATTTATAATCCCATCATATGTTATGCTTGTTTCATCTGCTTGTAATTTAGTAGAATCATATATTCCTGATTTATCTGCAAATTGCTGTGTTTCATACATATCTAACTCAGTTTGAAAATTTCTTAAATCACTTAAGTATGTTGCTTTATTTGCTTGTGTTATTGGATTATTATTAGTTAAACTAAGTATTACAGCTCCTGCAAGTATTATTATAACAATTATCGTTATTACTAATACAATTAGAGAAATACCTCTGTTTTGTTTTTTACTCATTATATATTGTCCTCCTTTTACTTTAGTTTATTTTATTATTTCATATGTTATATCTTTAGCATTTGATACATCAGAAGTTATATACGAATCTATATATTTAGTTTCATTTTCTTTTATAGCTCCTACAAATCCTATTGACTGCGCTATGATACTTCCATCATTGGCTATAAATTTAACTGTAAATCTCAAATTTTCTTTTGCTATACCATCGTTTGTAACTTTTGATGTTAATTTTGAAGTTCCATTTGTAAAAAATATATTGCTTTTTTCTAAAAGTATTTTACCTACTTTTTTATCTGAGGCAAATTCCAAACTTGTATTTACTTTATTTCCTTCTGCTATAATAGTATAATTTGTAGTGCTTTGTGTTACATTATTAGTTATATTATTAGTTTCATTTCCTTTACCTAAAATATTTATAGCCATAATAACTATTATAATTATGCCTAATACTATCAATACTATTGATATGTTTTTTCTTCTATTTTCAAAACTTTGCATTTTTTAAAATCATCCTTTCTTATAAATAAATATGCTGATTTTAATATAAATTAACTAGCAATTATATTAAATTATATTATATATTTATTTTTTTGTCAACATTTATTAAATTTTTTATCTAACTATAAGTAAAATGTAATATTTGTGAAATATCAACTTATAAATATATTAATACATTAAAAATTACTTTTAGGTAGTAGAAAATCTCTTTTTATTTCTAGAATAAATTTTTCTACTTTATCAACTTCTTTAAAATATTTGAGTTCATCTACATAACCTAATGAATGAGATTTTGTTGCAAGCTGCTTTAAGTTATTTGATATTGACCTTAATAGTAATTATTATTACAATCCATATATTCATTTATTTCTATCACTGATTCTTCAAATGTATCACATTCTTTTATGTGTGCTTCGTCTTTAAAGTGGCCAAAAAATGATTCTTGTGTAATGCACTCCTTGATCAAAATGTATAAAAGCATCTTCATTTAAATTAATATTTTTATTAATTGTATATTTAAATATTATTACTCAAAAAATATAAAACAATAATTTTTATTTTATTATGATGAAAATTAAAAGTCAATTAAATATTGACTTTTGTTGTCATTTATTATATAATATAATTGTGTATACCATATATTGTGGTATATGAGGGGGATAACGAATGAAAATCGGTATATTTACAGATACCTATCATCCAGATATAAACGGAGTAGTTACTTCGATAAAAATGTTAGAAAGAGAAATGAAAAAACGTGGACATGAAGTTTTTATTTTTAGTCCATCAAAACATGAACCTACAGAAAATCAAAATTTATTTATGTTAAAAAGTATTCCACTTTTTGTTGCTAAAAAATTCAAATATAGAATTGCAACCTTTTATTCAAGACCAATAGCAAAAGAAATAAAAGAATTAAATCTTGATATAGTTCACACACATTGTGAATTTTCTTTGGCTTTATTTGGAAAAATAATATCAAGGAAATTTAGTATACCATTTGTACATACTTATCATACAATGTGGGAAGATTATATGCATTATGTAGTTCCAATAAAAGGGACAAGAAATATATATCCAAAACGTTTTGCACGTAGTTTTAGTAAAAATTTTGTAAGAAAAGCAGAATGTATTATAGCTCCGTCTAAAAAAACAGAGAAATACTTAAAATATAGATGTGGCATAAAAAACAAACCAATATATATAATTCCTACTGGAATAGATATAGAACCTTTTAGTCCATCTAATTTTACATATGAAGACAGATGTAACCTAAAGAAAAATATTGGTATAAATGATAATGAAAAAATTGTATTATTTATTGGAAGAATTGGTGAAGAGAAAAGCATAGATCAAGTTTTATCAGCAATGCCAGAAGTATTTAGAACACTACCAAATACAAAATTTGTAATAGTTGGCGATGGACCTGCAAAAGATAGCTTAATAGAACAGTCTATAAAATTAGGTATTGATAATAAGGTAATATTTACTGGTCCTATACCTTGGGAAAAAATTGCACTATATTATTCTATAGGAGATGTATTTGTAAATGCTTCTACTACTGAAACTCAAGGATTAACATTTATAGAAGCAATGGCTTCTGGTGTTCCAGTTGTTGCAAAATATGCTCCTAATTTAGCTGAATTTATACATCATAATGAAAATGGATTATTAGTAAAATATGATAAAGAACTTGGAAAGTCAATTATTTCAGTTTTAACAAATGTAGTTTTATCTAATAAATTAAAACAAAATGGATTTGTTACTTCTACACAAAATTCTTCGAAAGAATTTGGTGATAAATTAGTTGAAGTATATACCCAAGTTATAAAAAATTATAAAATCAAGAAATCTGATGAAGATAAAAAAAATAAAAAGATTTCTGAAAAAATTAGTATTTTTAACCTAAAGAAAAAATTAGTTAATATAACTAAACTAACTAAAATCAAGAAGGGATAATGTGACTCATATGATGTTTTTCACAATACTTTTAGTAGTATTTATATCATTAATACTAATATCTATTGTAAATACACTTATATTTATAGCACTAAAACTATTAACTAAAGAACATTATAAGGAACATTATTTAATAATACCTTCTTTTATATCATTAGTATTATGGTCTATGACATATATTGTGGCAATGAAACTTATTTCCTCTACGACTGGAATGAGTGTCTTTGATTCAATATATGAATTACTATTTAATATATCAAGTTTTACAAAAATTATTCCTAGTTTAATATTTCCTTTTGTTATACTTTTAATTATAACATTATTTTTACAATCATTAGTATTACTTACTGTAAATATAGAGTATGCTATAGCATTTAATAAATTAAAGTATTTTCTAAAAAATAAATTCAAATATTCCAAAAAAGCTATAAAACGTGATGAATACTCCGATTCTATATGTCCAGAAACAAAAACTAATATAATACAAGTAGAAAAAAAATATCAATTAGATTTTATAAACTCATTTGTATGTAGCTTGTTTATATTTTCACTTTTATTTTTCTTATTTATAATTTTTTTCTGGATTGGAACCTTAATTGGAAATGAAATAATATAATTTTAAAAAATGCACTAAACAACCACAATTGTTTTTAAAATAAGTGTGGTTGTTTTTAAAATAAGTGTGGTTGTTTTAATTGTACTATCCTTAAAATTATTAATTCACTTTGAACTTGTTATTCCATATCCATTATTCAAAGGATTTCTAAATATTTCCATCTCCGGTGGAACATATGTAAATACTATAAAAGATATAAATATCAAGGTTAAAAGTATTATTGATATACTATTTAATACCTGTGGTAACTCTCTATAATTCATTATCTTAAAAGACACAAATTGCCCTAATCCTATAGCTATATAAAATAAAAGTATATCAAATATTAGAACATCTCTTTGTAGTATTGATTTATAACCATAAAAAACAATTAATATTGTAATCATAATTATTAAAAATGAAAGTAAATTAGCTATAAAAAAATTGTTTTTATTTTTAGTAATAAATAAAATTATAACTAGCCAAATAAATGCAGGTATTATAGCAATTTTTAAATGTTCCCATGTACTTTCATTAACTGCAAAAAATGCTCCAACAATGCTATTATTTTGTGACCATTCATACACAAAGTGAGATAATGTACCAACTATCGAAATAAAGAAAAAACCTATTATTGTAATTTTTTTTAAATAAATGTTTTTCATAATGACTACCTCTTAATTATTATTTATTTAAAATTTATTAATTTATTACTAAAATTTAAAAACTAGTACTTAATCCCTATTTATTTACATTCCTATATTTTTTAATTGACTTCCATATTCATTGTATATTTCTCTTTTTAATATTTGATTTTCTTCTTTTTCTAATAATCTATCATTTTGTAGAAGTTCTTTTACTGCTACTTGTGTTATTTGTAGTACCTTCATATCTTTTAATAAATCAGCAAGTTTAAATTCCGGAAGTCCACTTTGTCTTATTCCAAAAAAATCTCCTGGTCCTCTAAGTTCTAAATCCTTTTCAGCTATTTCAAATCCATTATTACTTTTTTCCATTATTTTAAGTCTCTCAATAACTTTACTAGATCTAACTGAACTCTTAAGTATACAATATGATTCATGCTCACCTCTACCTACTCTTCCTCTTAACTGATGAAGAGCTGCCAAACCAAACCTATCAGCATTTTCTATAATCATCATTGTTGCATTAGGTACATTTACACCTACCTCTATTACCGTTGTCGATATCAATATGTTAAATTCATTATTTTTAAATCTCTTCATTATTTCATCTTTTTCTTTTGATTTCATTTTACCATATATAAACTCTGTTTTAAATTGTTTCAGTTCACCAGAAATATATTCATTATATACCTCTATTACTGATTTTAGTTCTAAAGTTTCATTCTCATCTACTAAAGGACATACAACATAAACTTGTCTACCCTTAATTATTTCTTTTGCTATAAATGAATTTATACGTGTTTCATAATTTTTATCTACAGCAAAAGTTCCAATGTGTTTTCTACCTGGTGGTAATTCATCTATGATAGATAGATTTAAATCTCCGTATAGCATAAGTGCTAATGTTCTAGGTATAGGTGTTGCAGTCATAACTAATGTTTCTACATTAGTTGATTTATTAACAAGTTTCATTCTTTGTTTAACACCAAATCTATGTTGCTCATCTGTAATAACAAGACCTAATTTGTTAAATTCTATATTATCTTCTATCAATGAATGTGTTCCAAATATTATATTTATTTCACCATTTTTCAATCTTTCTATAATTTTCTCTTTTTGTTTTTTTGTTGTAGTCGATGTTATAATCTCTGTTTCAAATCCCAGTTTATCAAAATATGGTTTTAATTCTAAGTAATGTTGATTAGCAAGTATAGTTGTTGGAGCCATCATAGCAGATTGATATCCATTAATACATGAAATATATATTGCAGAAGCTGCTACAATAGTCTTTCCACTTCCAACATCTCCTTGTATCATTCTATTCATTACTATATCAGAGGACATATCACTTTTTATTTCCTCAGTCACTTTTTTTTGTGCAGCCGTGAATTGAAAAGGTAACAATTTTAAAAAATCATCAATATTAGTATTTATATATTTATTTGTTTTTTTAGTTTTACTACACGTTCCTTTAATGATTTGAAGTGCTAATGTAAGTTTAAATAACTCCTCAAATATTAATCTTTTTCGAGCTATAGCTACTTCATTAAAATTCTTTGGAAAATGTATTTTTAAGCTAGCATAATCTATATCACATAACCCATATTTTTTTCTAAAATCTTCACTTAAAATTTCTGGTAACTTAATGTTACTTTCCAACATATTTGATATTAAATTAAACAGATATTTCTGAGTAAGTCCAGTCGTAAGTGGATATATTGGATATACACCCATTATTTTAAACAAATCATATTTATTATATATAACAGCATTTTCAATTACAAACATACCTCTATCACTAGATACTTTTCCATAGAAAACATACTCGGTATTTTCTTTAAAAAAATCAGATAAATATTTTTGATTAAACCATACCATTTGGCATGAATCAGTTCCATCAGTTACGTATATCTTATGAATAGTAAGTTTATTTCTTGTTCTTTGTATATTTATTTTACCTGCTGTTTTAGCAGTAAAAAGAACATTATCTCCATCAATAAACTCAGATATTTTTCTAAGCTCTGTTCTATCTTCGTATACCCTAGGGTAATATTTAATTAAATCACTTAAAGTATGTATACCTATTTTATTGAATATTTCAGCTTTAACAGGTCCTACACCTTTTAAAAATTGTATCTTTGTTTCTAAGTCAATCGTTTTTTCCATTTACTTCACCAACTTCATTATATCAAAAAACAAACAAATATTCAAGTAAATAATTCGCTTTTAATAATTTTACTGATACTTTACTTTTTTATATATTTATCTACATTATTTTAATATAATAATTAAAAATGGACCAATTTTATATTAATCTATTACTACAATAATTTCTAAGTTTATTATACTTTTTTAAAAAGAATTGATGTTCTATAGTTATATTTACTTTACAAATTAACATAATTGTGATATAATATATAAAATTTTAAAAATAGAAGGAGTGATCCTAATGAATTTCTCTGACAATCTTCGGATTAAACTTTCAAAAAAATATTCAATAAATTTAGAAAGCTATGTTTGGGATGATGAATTAAATGATTTTATTTTGAACATTAAATTAAATTTTTTTGAGGAATTAATTAAAACGATGGCTGAAGTCTATAAATTCGGGTTTAATATCGGGCATTGTGGGCTAACTTCCCGTTACTTTGCATTAGCATTTCCTAAAGCAAAAATTGCATATGGCACACTACCAATATTAAAAGGAACTAAAAATTCAGAAACCGGTAATCATGCTTGGGTTATTAACAATGATTTTATTCTTGACACTACTTTACGGCTAATTATTCCCGAAAACATCGCAACTAGTATTGGATATACAACAGAAAAAATACTTGATCATGTTTCAGCTAGAATGTTTTCAGAATACGAATTATATTCCAATTCCGTATTATTACGTGAAAAAAACCTACACAAATATCATGAAGATTTATTAAATATCAAATGAATAGAAGAATATCCATCTAATTTAGATGGATATTCTTCTTTATTTATAATTATTTTATACAACTATGTTTATAACTCTTCCTTTTACAACTATTATTTTCTTTACTTGCTTATCTATTGTATATTGTTTTAATCTATCATCTTTTCTAACTATTTTTTCAATTTCTATTTCATTTAAATAACTATCTACAGTTACTCTAAATCTTACTGTTCCATTGATTAAAACTGCCATTTCTATAATATCTGATACCATTTTACTTTCATTATATTCTGGCCATAGAGTACTGAATATATTATTTTCTAATTCAAGTAATTCCCATAATTCTTCAGTTACATGAGGAGCTACTGGATTTAATACTTGTAATAATGGTTTAATATATTTTATATTAATCTTATCTTGTTTATATAATAAGTTTATATATGACATCATACATGCAATAGCTGTGTTATATTTCATTTCTTCATAATCATTAGATACTTTTTTGATCATCATGTGCATTTCTCTATCTAACTCTTTTGAATCTGTATTTTCATTTGTGATAATATCTTTTAATCTCATTATTCTATCCAAGAATTTCTTAGCACCCTTTACACCATTTTCAGACCACGGAGCACTTTGAGAATATTCTCCAATAAATAATATATATGTTCTTAAAGTATCTGTACCATACTGTTTTATTATATCATCAGGATTTATAACATTACCTTTAGATTTTGACATTTTATTTCCATCAGGTCCAAGTATTAATCCTTGAGTAGTCCTTTTTGCGTAAGGTTCTTTTGTAGGAACAACTCCAATATCATATAAAAATCTATGCCAGAATCTCGAATAAATTAAATGTCTAGTTACATGTTCCATTCCACCATTGTACCAATCAACTGGTAACCAATATTTAAGTTTATCCTCTGATGCTAAGCAATTACTATTTTTAGGATCAATATATCTTAAATAATACCAACTAGAACCAGCCCATTGAGGCATTGTGTCTGTTTCTCTTTTTGCAGCTATACCACATTTAGGACATATAGTATTTACCCATGAATCAATTTTAGCAAGTGGAGATTCTCCATCTTCACCTGGCATAAAATCTTTAACTTCTGGAAGTGTAAGTGGTAAATCTTCTTCATTCATAGGAACTAATCCACATTTTTCACACTTCACTATTGGAACTGGTTCACCCCAATATCTTTGTCTTGCGAAAGCCCAATCTTTCATATGATAATTAGTTTTTAAAGTTCCTAATTTATTTTCAGCTAAATATTCATTTATTTTAATTGTTGCCTCTTTAATGTTAAGTCCATTTAAAAATTCAGAGTTTATAAGTATACCATTACCTGTATATGGTCTTCCACCATTTACACAAATATCAAATACTAATTTGTGATGTACTTTGTTAATAGTTTCTAACATTTCTTCTTTAGTCAGCCAAACATTATCTACTAATTTCTTTTCCTCTTCACTTATCTCTATTTGTTTTCCACTAGCAAGTTCTACAAATACATCTCTTTGATGTACTACTTTATTTACACCTTTATGTGCTGCATAAAAACTGTCAAAATGTTCAAATGGTATATAACTTACA
This sequence comes from Clostridia bacterium, assembly GCA_028684095.1. Classification (GTDB taxonomy): domain Bacteria; phylum Bacillota; class Clostridia; order TANB77; family CAG-465; genus RGIG5057. Next base: position 76,169 of record JAQUGQ010000004.1, on the reverse strand, counting down.
TTTTTAACATCTATATATCCTGTTTCTTCTTTTACTTCTCTTACAGCTGTTTCTAAAGCAGTTTCACCTGGCTCAATTCCACCAGTGATTAAATTTTTCCAATCATAGTCTTTCCAAATCGAGCAAACATATTTTTCTTCATTCCAATGTTTTAAAACTACAAGTACTCCATTTCCTTCTTTATTTGGTGCACCTTCTTTAGGAGGATTAGTAACATCCGTATAGTCCATTGCTATTACTTGTTTAATATCTATATTAAATTTTTTAGCAAACTCATAATCTCTTTCATCATGAGCTGGAACAGCCATTATAGCACCAGTTCCATATCCAAGCATAACATAGTCAGCTACAACAAGTGAAAGTTTCTCATTTGTTACTGGGTTAATACAATAAACACCTTGTACCTTAACTCCTGTTTTATCTTTAGCAATTTTTGTTCTTTCAAATTCAGTCTTTTCAGATGCTTTTTTTCTATATTCTATTATTTCATCAAAATTAGTGATTCTACCTTTAAGTTCATCTAATAATTTATGTTCTGGAGCTATTGCCATAAATGTAACTCCAAATATTGTATCAGGTCTTGTTGTATATACTTTAAGTTTTTTATCACTATTTTCTATACCAAAATCTATTTCTACTCCGTATGATCTTCCGATCCAACTTTCTTGCTCTAATTTAACTCTAGGTGTAAAATCAAGATTTGCAAGTTCGTCTAAAAGTTTGTCAGCATAATCAGTTATTTTTAACATCCAAACTTCTTTTTCTTTTTGTACAATTTGACTATCACATCTATCGCATAATCCACCTTGAGATTCTTCATTTGCAAGTATTACTCTACATTTTGGACAATAATTTACATATGTATTATCTTTATATGCCATTCCGTGTTCAAATAGTTTTAAAAATATCCATTGTGTCCATTTGAAATATTCTGGAGTTGTTGTATCAATTACTCTATTCCAATCAAACGATAATCCAAATGATTTAAGTTGCTTTGTAAATGTTTCTATATTATCATCAGTAACCTTTCTAGGATGAATTCCTGTTTTCATCGCATAATTTTCTGTAGGAAGTCCAAAAGAATCGAAACCTATAGGAAATAGAACGTTATATCCTTTCATTCTTTTCATTCTAGAAATAACTTCCATTCCCATAAATGCTCTAGCATGTCCTACATGTAGTCCAGCACCTGATGGATATGGAAATTCTATTAGTGAATAAAATTTCTTTCTATTAAAATCATCAACAGCTTGAAAACACTTTTCTTTTTCCCAAATATCTTGCCATTTTTTATCTATTTTTTTATCATACATTTTATTATCTCTCCTAACTTAAATTCAAATTTACATATTTATCATACTGCGAGTACATATATCTATCTGTCATACCGGCTATATAATCTATTACTTTTCTTTCGTTTGTAGTACTTTCTATATATTTTTCATTCATATCGTTTAAAAACAACTTGAGTATATCATTTTCTATATTGTTATCCACAATAGCTTTTAAATATACATCAAATAATTTAGTAAACATATCAGTATATAGTTTTACGGTTTCATCAGTATTAGCATTAATATATATATTATCATAATTAAACTTTTTTAATTTCTTTAAAATATTATACATCTTATCTGACATGGCAATATATGGCTTATCGTAACTACTATATATAACATCTAAAATAATATTATTCATTATATCTTTATTAGTATTACCAACACTATCAACAATTTCTTTTGAAATTTTATCTTTAGAAAATGTTTTAATACTTTCTGCATCTTCTATATCTTTACCAACATATGCAATAATATCAGATAATCTAACAATACAGCCTTCTAAAGTCATAGGTTTTAGCTTAGATATATTATTTTCATCTTGATATAAACTGTTATACTCTTCTAAAAAACTTGTCATAGTTTTATTTACTGGTTTATATATGTTTGAAATAAACTCACCATTATGACACATAATTCCATCTAAAACTTGTAGTGATAAATTTATACCATTACCTTTGTTTTCTAGATTCATCAATGTTCTTACACTTTGAACATTATGAGCAAATATTTGTCCTGTTTTTATCAGTGATATTTTATTTAATATTTTTTCACCAGTATGTCCAAATGGAACATGACCAATATCGTGACCTAATGCTATAGCCTCACATAAATCTTCATTAAGTCCAAGTGCTCTTGATATAGTTCTAGCTGTTCTACTAACAAACTGTACATGAGTACTTCGTCTTGATACATTATCAATATCAAGACTATATACCTGAGTTTTGCCCATATATCTTGTATATGATTTACTATGAACTATCTTATCAATATCTCTTTCAAATGTCGTTCTTATGCATGGGGACTCTTCTCTAAATTTGATACTATCAGTACTTTTTGTAGCATATTTAGAAAGTATTTCTTCATGTTTTAACATTTGCTTTTTTATTATATCTTTTATATTATTTTCCATATTCCCACCTATAAAAACATCTTTATTCCATTTTTTATACAAGTAACTTCAAGAGGAAAACGCGGACCTTCATCTCCATCTACATCAGGATCATCACAATTACCCTTAACCTTTGTAACTTTAAGCCATCTCTCTTTCAAATATATTACATTTTTATCTGAAAAATGGTTTCCTGTAAGAATCTTACCTAAAAGCATACTAGCTTCATGAAATTTACAATCTTTAATTATTATAATATCAAATAATCCATCTTGTATACTAGGACTATCAGTAAACTTATCCATTCCCCCCACACTGCTACCATTGAATATTAGAAAAAGTGATACCTTTTCAATTATAATATCATTTTCTGTTTCAATTTTTACATAGAAAGGTTTAAACTTTAACATTTGATGTGCACCTTCTATAAAATATGATATTTTTCCAATCAAATTTTTGAGTACAACATCTACTTTTTGTGATGCATTTGTAAAAATACCTGCTGAGCAAACATTGATAAAATACTTATCATTAGCAAGACCTACATCTACTTCTTGTATGTTTCCAAGTAATATTTTATCAATACATTTAGAAAAATTAATAGGCATTTTTATATGTCTAGCAAAGTCATTTGAAGTTCCTGCTGGTATTATTCCCAAAGGTATTTTTATATTATTTTTCATCATAACATTTAAAACTCTGTTTATCGTTCCATCTCCACCAGCTACCACTATTCCGTATGTATCTATATCTATATCTTTCAAGTAATCATATAAATTAGTTTTTTTGCCAGCTCTAAATATAGATACTTCAAAACCAGCATGCATAAATTTTCCAATAACAGTATCTAAAAAATATTTGAATTTACTTTGACCAGCCACCGAGTTATATATAAGTTTTATTTTTTTCATATGATAAAATCTCCAATCTATTTATTTACAACAAATTCTGTTATAAGTCTAGATGAAACCTGTGAAGTAAATTTGGTATCTAAATTGAATAGATATATGCCTTTTTCATCTTGTACTTTGTAAAAAACTGTATTGTCAACTTTTTCTAAAATATCTACTGACATAGATATAATTTTTTCGGTAGTTTTATCATCCAAATTTATTTTCCACAAATTTCTTTTATCCTCTGTATTTATATAATATAAATTATTATTCACAGTAAAAATATACTTGGATCCATCAACGTCTTGTATAGTACCTGTATCGGTAACTGATTGTATATCAGCAACTTTTACTATATCTGTTCCATCTTTCTTCATAGAGTATACTTTATTACTATCGGCTTTATTTACAAAAAATATCATAGTATCATTTTGCACTATATATGATACATTCTCATTTCCTGTTAGTACCTTTTTATCTGTTCCATCTTTATTTATTCTAACTAAAGACTTTTTATCTGTTCCATATATACATAAAAATAGATTATTTTCATCAACTAATATTTCTGTTATATTTTCTATACCTAAATCTTTTGATTCATTTGTTGTAGAATCAATATATACTAGCTTATTGTTACTTCCAACAATAGCATATATTTCATTATTATACATTGTATATTTATTTACATCTTTTTCATATACAACTGTAACTTCATTAGTTTGCTTATTTAACTTTGAAATAGATGTATCTTTTATACCATATATATACTCACCATTTGGGTTAATATGTGAAAATCCCAAATCTTTGTATATAGATACTTCTTCAAAGCCATTAGATTTAATACTATTTAATGATGATTTTGGTGTATATGTATATCCAATAGAAACATAATACATATTATATACTGTTTGTTCATCAACCATATTGTCAGATAAATATTTATAATTATTTTCTTTATAATATATATAAAATTGTATAAAAACATAAAGCATAAGTATAGTAGCAAAAAATATTGCAATATATTTTTTCTTGTTTTTACCTATAATACCAATAGATTGTTTTTTTTTCTTTTTCAAATATTCTTTCCTTGATAATTTTTCTTCATCACTTAAGTTAAGTTTTTGCATATTTATTCACCCTCATATCTTATATGTACATATATTATACTATGAAAGCTATAAAAAGTAAATAAAAATATCTAAATTATATTATCCTATCATAATATTTACATTTTTTTTGACACTTTACCTATATTTACCTAAATTTTCTTGACTTTTTATATTTATTTAAGTATACTATAAATGCTTAAATAAAAATTATAAAAGAGGAGTGATATTTTTTATGAGAAGAACAAAAATAGTTGCAACTATTGGACCTGCGAGTGAAAAAGAAGAGGTTTTTACTAAATTAATTGAAGCAGGAGTAAATATTATGAGACTTAACTTTTCTCATGGTACACATGAAGAACACCTTGAAAAAGTTATGACATTAAAGAAATTAAATAAAAAACTAGGTACATCAGTAGCATTTTTACTTGATACAAAAGGACCAGAAATCCGTTTGGGAACATTTGTAGATGATCAAAAACATATGCTAATTAAAGGTAATAAATTTACTTTAACAACTGATGAGATTGAAGGTACTGATAAAATAGTATCTGTAACATATGAACATTTACCTAAAGATGTTGAAGTTGGTGGACATATTCTAATAAATGATGGTTTGGTTAATTTAATAATAGATAAAATAGATGGACACAACATTGAATGTACTGTGGCAAATTCTGGATTAATTGGAAATAGAAAAGGTGTTAATGTACCTGGAGCTAAATTACAACTTAAAGCTATGACAGAAAAAGATAAAGATGATTTGAAATTTGCTGTAGATAATGATTTTGATTTTGTAGCAGCATCTTTTGTAAGAAAAGCATCTGATGTAATAGAAATTAGAGAATACTTAAAATCATTAGGTAATACAGAAATCAAAATAATATCTAAAATTGAAAATCAAGAAGGATTAGATAACTTTGATAAAATATTAAAAGTTACTGACGGTATAATGGTTGCTCGTGGAGATTTGGGTGTTGAAATTCCAATTGAACATTTACCTTCTGTTCAAAAAAATATGATAAGAAAAACTGTAGCTGCTGGAAAACCAGTTATAACTGCTACACAAATGTTAGAATCAATGCAAAGTAATCCTAGACCAACTAGAGCTGAAGTATCAGATGTAGCAAATGCTGTATATGATGGAACTTCTGCAATAATGTTATCTGGTGAATCAGCACAAGGTGAATATCCTTTAGAATGTGTTCAAACAATGGTTAAAATATCTGAATATAGTGAAAGTAATATAGATTATTGGAAAAGATTTAAGAAGAAAAATCTAGAAAAATTAACTACAACAATTGATAACATAGATGTAAATGATAAATATGAATTTAAAAAACAAGCTAATTTTGCTGTTTGTTGCTCTGCTATGTTTTCTAATGCAGATGCAATAATTGCTGTATCTGAACATGGTGAAACTCCATCAATGCTATCTAGTTTTAAACCAGCTTGTCCTATCTACGTATTAACAGCTAACTTAAATACATATAGACAAATGTCATTAGAACATGGAGTTAAAGCTATATATATTCCAAACGAATATAACTTTGATTCAATATTAAAGATAGGAATAGAAAAACTTAAAACTTTAGATATACTTAAAGATGATGATACAGTTGTGCTTAGTGGTGGTTTTCCACAAACTTCTAAAGCAGATTATTTAGCTGGTCATGCAACTGGTTGTATTATTAAAATATAAAAATAAAGTGTAATTATATGATTAAAAATTATGTTATTTAGTCAAAATATAACTTTTTAGTCACAATATATTGATTATTTGTATTTTATATGTTACAATATATAGGTAATTATTAAAATAAATTAAAGGGGGCAATTTAAAATGGCAAAATGTGAAATATGTTCAAAAGACGTTAAATTCTCACTTCAAGTGAGCCACTCAAATAGAAAAACAGCTAGAACTTATAAACCTAATATACAAACAGTTAGAACTAATGCAGGCGGAAATAATACTAAAAAAGTAAGTATATGTACTAGATGTTTAAAAAGTGGAAAAGTTGAAAGAGCAGTATAATTGTAAATAAAGATGTATGATTTTAATTATACTTCTTTTTTTTACTAAATTAATATACTCTTAATTAAAGTTAAAAGAAGAACTTAGTTCTTCTTTTATGTATATTAGACTTTAAAAATTGTTCTAAATATAAGTCTTAAAAACTTACCTGGCTTATATACAACTATTTTCATATATAACTCCTCCTTTATTTAGCATAGAAACCATGAAATGCCGAAGTATTATAAGAGCTGTTGCTACAAGTACTATCCATCCCCAAAAAGGTAATAATAAAGCTAATATTACTCCTATTCCCATTGCTAACAAAAATAATCCTATTGTTTTTCTAAATACCCCAACAAACATTTATCACACTTCCTTCTTGACATTACATTAAATATATAGTAATATATTTAATATATAATATGAAAAAAGTTGACTGTAGGTGAATATAATGAGTAGAAATTTACAAACAAAAAAAGAAATAAATGAAATAATAGCTATATTAGATAAAACATATCCAGAAGCAAAATGTAGATTAAATTATACATCTCCATTAGAACTTGTAGTTGCTTTAATACTAGCAGCACAATGCACAGATGATATGGTTAATAAAGTTGTTCCTATATTATTTAAAAAATATTCAAATGCTGAATCTCTTGCGAATGCTGATTTATCCGACATACAGAAGATAGTTAAGTCTTGTGGATTTTATTTAACAAAAGGTAAAAATATCAAACTTACTGCTACAAGTATAGTACAAAATTATAACAATAATATTCCAGATAGAATAGAAGAATTAACTACATTATATGGAATAGGAAGAAAAAGTTCAAATATAATTCTTCAAGAATGTTTTAATAAAGTTGTTGGTATTGCTGTTGATACTCATGTATCTAGAACATCAAAAAGAATAGGATTTACTAAATCAACTATACCTTTGAAACAAGAGCAGGAACTTATAAAAAAAGTAGATATAAAATATTTTAATAAATTGAATCATATATTAGTATTTCATGGAAGAGCAATATGTATTGCACGTAGTCCAAAATGTAGTATATGTCCAATACAAGATAGATGCAAAAAAGTGGGTATTTAACCCACTTTTTAATTATTTCGACTTAATGCCAATGGTTTATTCTAGTTCTTCTTTTTTCTCTACTTCTTTAACTACTTGTTTTGCATTATCTAATACAATGTAAAATGTAGTTCCTTGACCTTCTGCAGATTCAAATGTTATTTCACCTGAGAATTCACCTTTGATAACTGAATAAGCTAAATAAAGTCCTAGACCTGTACCATTTGTTCCCTTAGTTGTTAATATGTTTTTAAATACAAATTCTTTTATTCTTTCTGGTATTCCACCAGCATAGTCTCTTACACTAATTAGAATTTTATTGCTAGGTGCTTTAATAACTGTTATCTCTATTTTTCCACCTTTTCCATCATATGCTTGAATAGCATTTAATATTAAATTAGTAAATACTTGACCTAATTTTGTAGGATCACCATAAACACTTAAGTCATCTTCAATTTTTATATTTAATTCACATTTGCTTTTTTGAATTTCATTATATGCAATTATTTTTATATCATTGATAACTTCACTTACTTTAAAATCAATTTTTTGATCGCTACCTAAATTTCTAATTTGATTTCTCATGCTATTAACTATCTTAATAATTTTTTCTGTACAGTTAGTCATTCTAAATAATAATTCTTTCTCTGTTTCATCTCTAGGAGCATACATTTCAGTAAGCATTTGTATACCTGTTTTAATTGCAGAAATAGGGGTATTTATATCGTGAGCAACACCACCAGCAAGTTCACCTATAGATACAAGTTGACCTTGTTTTACTATAACATCCTGTTTATCTTCTATTTCTTTTATATGTTTTGCAATTAACCTTTTAATATTATTATATTCATTCTGTAATTTTCCCATTTCATCACTATATGTTATTGGTAATAAATCTAAAATATCTCCACTTTCAGATACTTTCGAAAACTGTTTTGATATACTTTCTATATCTTCTTTTAAAATACCAGCATAATATCTTACAACCATTAAATATAAAATAACTAATAATCCTATTGTAATGAAAATAGTATTATATATTTCAGTTGGTATAATATTATATCTATATCCTATTGCAACCACTTTATCAGAATAATTTGTAAATATAACAATACCTTGTGCTTCAATTCCATAATCGTCATATATTCTACCACCATTTTCAGCAGCAAATTCTTTAAAATATTCAACAAACATTTTACTAGCTTTAGAATTATCATCAAATACAAATTTATTATCTGAAGTTATATAAAAAAACGTCTTATCTTTTTCTTTGTTGTTATTTTTAAATTCTATGTATTTACTTAATTCTTCATCATTAGTAATATTTTTTACTTCATTCTGTAAATCATATTTATTTGAAAAAAATAATTTATTACTCAGCTCTTTAGAAAATTGTGACAACATTACAAGAGTAAGTATTAAAATACCAACCAAAAATAACGGTAATATTTGAATATATGTAGTTGTCTCAATCGATGTTTTTTTGTTTTCTAAATATGTATTATTAATTTCTTTTAATACATATTTTATTTTTCCTTTAACATACATGTATGAAATAGACATTGACAAAGATATTATAATAAAAATTAATATAATAACTTTAAATGTAAGTAATAATTCAACACTTAATAAAAGCATTACTATAGTCAAAACAATGATAGGTATTATCAGTATATATATAAAAATTTTCACTGAAAAACTTGATATTTTTTCAAAAACACTTTTCATCTCATTTGCCGGAACAATAAAGTTGTTGTTTTCAACTTTTTTTAACGTTTTAAGATTACTTAGAATAGCAAAATACTCCAGAAGCATACCAATAGTGAATATTAATATAAAATATACCCAATAATATGTTGGCACTATCTTTAGCTGAAATTCATTATTTACAGTGTGTGGCGGATAATTAAGTAATATTGGTATCAGTGGATAACATATTGACACTGTAATAAAAGTTGTTATAATATAAGAAATTATTATTTTATTACATATACTGATTTTTTTTCTTAATTTATTTATTGTTTTCATTTTTCCATATCCTCTCAAACATTTCAAAATAATATTTTTCATCTATCTCATTAAAAACACAATAACCTTTATTTTTTGTTATTTTATTTAATACTTTTATACAATTACTATTTTTAATATATAAATCTTGAACCAACTTTGAAAAATAAGTATTATTTATTAATGTATTTATATTTTTTTTAAATTCTATCATACTTACCAACTCTATATCTCTACCCGTAATTTTATTCATATACTTTAATAATTGACTAAATTTTATAGTTTTTTCATTAAAAACATGATATACAGAATTATAAGTATTTGACATAACAATATTGACTAAGTTTTGAGCACATAAATCAACTGGTGTTATATCAAATTCCAGGTCTTGTGTTTTTAATGGTGCTATTCCTAATTTCATAATAGATAGCAGTTTGTTTTGAAAAGCATTATCTTTAATATTTTTTTGAAATAAATAATCTGTATATCTATTTGTTAAATTACCTACTCTTACTATGTTTGCTTTTAATCCATTTTTCATATTTTTATAAATTATATTTTCACCTAATATTTTACTCTCAACATATACATTTTGATTATACATTTGTCCTATAAATAAATCGTTTTCATCAAATTCACTTTTAATACATTTACAATTATCAACCAAACCATTTCCAGCTACACCAATTGTAGATATATGATTAAAAGTAATATTTGTATTTTTACAAAATTCTATTAATTTTTTTATAGGTTCTATGTTAGAATCATTTACATGCTTTCTATTTGCATAATGTGATACTAATGCTGCACAATTAATAATAGCATCCACATGTATTTTTAAATCAATATACTCACTTTCATTTAATCCAAAATTATTTTTTTCTAAATTCCCTTCATATATTTTAATTCTTGATATTATTTCAGAAGCATTTTTGGGACTATAATAAGATAATTGAAGTTTTAAACGTTCTGCAGCAATACTATTCTTTTTTCTAACTAGACAAATTATATTAACTTTATCATAATTTTCAACAATATATTTTAATACATGTACCCCCAAATAACCAGTAGCACCAGTTAATAGGATAGTTTCAATTTTTTCATTGCTCAAAATTGTTTTATTTACAGTCTTTTTAGGAATTGAAAAATTTAATCCTTTTTTATCTTTAGCGGTATTGATAAAATTCACTAGTTTTTTTATGCTATTGTTATCGTATATTTCTTGAATGCTAATTTCTAAATTATTTTTCAATAATTTAACTTGAAATTCTATTGCACCTAATGAATCTAAACCATTATCAAAAAAATTTTCATTAATTTCTATTTTTGAATTTAACACTTCTTCAATACATTTTTTTATAATTTTTGTTTTTACATCAAAAATTTCTTTTTGCTTCACATCAAAGTTAATATTGGTTAATTTACTTAAATTAATTAATTTTCTATCAATTTTACCATTAAAATTTATTGGCATTTTATTTATTTCATAATAAAAATGTGGCATCATATATTTTGGTAATTTTAAACTCAATGCTTTTTTAATCTTTTCAATATTAGATTTATTATTAAATTCTATAACAATATTAATTTTTTTTCTTAATTTATTATCTGTTGTAAGTATAACTACAGCATTATTAACATTTTTTAAAGTGCTTGCTATTCTTTCTATCTCTTCAATTTCAATTCTATATCCATTTACTTTTATTTGAAAATCTTTTCTTCCAATGTAATAAAGTCTTGAATCAAAATCAAACTTAGCTATATCACCTGATTTATATCTTCTAACTATCCTATTTTTTATTTTAACATTGCTAAAAACACTATCAGTTATCTCTTTATTTCCAACATATCCAGTACCTACAGAATCCCCAGTTATATTTAATTCACCTTCAACACCTATTGGAAGTATTCTACCCTTATCGTCTTGTATTAAGATACTTGTATTATTTATAGGATTGCCTATTGAAATAGTATTTTTATTAGATTTATTTATATCAATATATTTGTATTCAGATATTGTAACAACATGTGTTTCGGCTGGACCATAGTGATTATATAGCGAAATATTTGTACCTTTTAACAAATTTCTTATATTTTCATTAACAATACATTGTTCTCCTGCAACAATAATACTACTTAACTTTTTTATATTTTTTATATTTTCATCTGATTCACAAATTGCTCTAAGATATACTGGAGGTATAAATAGTATATCTACATGGTTATTATTTATATATTGTGATAATTTTATAGAATCTTTCTTGACTACATCACTAACCATTACTAATTGTCCACCAAAACATAATGCAGAATATATTTCTTGATAACTAACATCAAAACTTAATGTTGCAAATTGTAATACTCTCTGATTTTTAAAATCCATATTTATTTTTTTCTGTGAAAATAGTAGATTTATTATATTTTTATTTGTTATTCCTATACCTTTTGGAATACCTGTAGAACCAGATGTAAATACAAGATATAAATTTTCACTCTCATTTTCTATATTTACTTTTTTGATATTAGATAATTTATCATCTTCAAAATCAATTACATTATTATATATATTATTTAATCTCTTTTTAACATTAATAATTTCACTTTTTTCAGTAATTAAAAATTCTGCTTTCGAAGTATTTAATATATTATCTATTCTATCTATAGGATATTCAATATCTACTGGTAATAATGTGTTTTTTGACTTCATAATTCCTAAAACAATTATAATTTTATTGATTGACTTAGAAGTTGTAAATGCTATAACAGAATTAGTAAACTTTATTCTTTTAGCCAGACAATTAGCTTTATCATTTAATTCTCTATAAGTCATTTCTTTTTCTTCAAATACAACTGCAATATTATCTGGTGTTTTTTTTACTTGTTCTTCAAATAAATCAATAACTGACTTATCTTTCGGATAATTTTCATCTGTATCATTAAATTCATATAATATCTTATTTTCTTCTTCTTTACTCATTATACGAATGTTTTCCACACTTATATTTATATCATCAATAGCATTTTCAATTATAGACATGATTCTTGTATGTAAATACTTTATTTCTATTTTTGAAAATAAATCTATTAAATAATGATAATTTATAGTTAATACTCCCTCATTATCCATATCCATAATATGTATTTCTAAGTCATTTTGTATATTACCAGAAAACAACCATTCCGTAGAAAACACTTTACTATTATCTATATTTGCTCTAGCATTTTGATAAGATAACATTATATTATATATTTTACCTTTTATATCTGTGCTATTATGTATATATTCTAATGACTTTGTTATTGGGTATTTTTGATGTCTGAATAAAGACATTGTATCTGAACCTATTTGTCTAACAAAATCTATAAATTTAATATTTTCTTTTATTTTCATGCGTATTGGTATAGTAGAAACAAACATACCTAGAATTTGTTTTGTTTTAAAATTTGATCTATTAAGTATAGGAGACCCAATAATAAAATCATTATTTTTTTTCGTTCTATATATGTATGTTGAAAGAGCTGCTAAAAACAAAGTATATGGCGATGTTTTATTTATTTTACAATATTTATTTATTTTAGCATTTTCTTTCTTACTAAGTGTAACTGAATATCTACCAGCTTCACTTGACATTTTAGAAGTTACTGTTTTAATTGAAACGGGATAATTTATGTCATTTAAATATTCTCTCCAAAAATGTTCATCTTGTAAATACTTATCAGAAGCTAAATACTCTTTTTCACTTGATATATATTCAAGGTATGAAGGTATAACTAATTTTTCATCAATATTATTCATAAAGTTATCATACATCTTTACAAATTGGTTTATTATTTGCATAAGTGTCCATGCATCAGAAATTATATGATGAAACTTCATGAGAATACGACCTGAATTATCCTTTAATTTTATTATTTTAAACTCATATAAATTAGAATCAATAAAATTAAAAGGTTTATGTATATTATCATACATATATTTTTGTGTTTCTTTATTCGTTTTGGTAGACATATCTATATATTCAACATCTTCAAATTTATATTTTGATACAGTTTGAAATATTTTGTTTTTTTCTTCATATATTTTTATTCTCAATGCATCATTATTTTCTATTAATTTATTTAATATTTTATTACATATAATTTCATCAAAATTTGACTTCATATTAATTGTGCCACCTATTGTATTTAATGGTGTACCTGATTCAAATTTTTCCACCATATATATATTCTTTTGTGGAAGTGTTAAATTATATTTATTATCCATTAAAAATCCCTCTTTTACTATGGTATATATACAAAAATTATATACCATAAAAATACAAAAAGCAATACTATATATATTTTTTTTAGATATATATAGTACTTTGTTACTTTTTATTGTTTTTTGTAATATTAATGCAATTTTATATAGTTTTAAATTACTTTTATATAAATGTATTATGATTAAAAAATAACATTAATAGTTTTACTATTAATGTTATTTATTTACATCTACAAATATCTTTTCATATGGTTTTACAAGTCCTAAATTATCTCTTGCAACTTGTTCAATATATTCATCTGTTTCTACACTTGCTTGCTGTTCATCATAATATGTTGTTAGTGCCTCTTTATTTGCTATATCTTCTTTATACATTTCTATTTGAGAGTTATATCTATTAATTGAAATTTGTTGATCTATAAAAGTTGTGACAAAATAAACACCTATAAACATAAATAATATGCTCATAATGCTAATTTTTCCTTTTTTTTCTATGCTTCTTCTTCTTAAATTTCTCATTTTTAACCCTCTTTTGTATATTAAATTTTAAAAACTCAACTTTAACACATTTAATTCTGCCGTATATATAAAATATCACATATTTTATTCTTTTGCAAGTTATTTTTACAAATTTATCTAAAAAAACGTAATTTTTGCTTGTAAACTGAAATATCAAATCAAAAGGTAGAAGAATAAACCTTAGTGTTTTGCTATATAATTTAAATATATTTATATATATTTTTATTACAAATTTACTAAAAACACTTAAATATGTAACTATTCCTAAGAACATAGCTATAAAAAGATATAATCTAAGTGAATTGTCTAAAAGTAAAATAATACTAAATATTAATATAAAAAGTGCAATTAAAAAAAATATAATATCTTGAATCATAACAAACCTTCTGTTAGTTTTTCGATATTGTCTATATGCTCTAAATATATCAAAAACTATAGCTAGTAATCCTCCGACTATTATAAATTGTATAAAATCTATTGTTTGACTTGATAAAACCATATCACCACTCTACTTAAATAATTTCTTCATAAATCCTTTGTTTTTAACATTATTTATATCACTATATGCTACAGCGACAATTTGCCCTTCAATTATTAGTTCATTATTGTCTAAACTTAACTTACTCATTTTTAAATCGTCACCCTTTATTGTTAGTATACCAAGCTCAGTTTGTGCAAGTACAAGTTCATCATCAAAACTATGTATGTCTATAACTCCGGTAACACATACTTTTTCTCTGTTTTCCATTATAATATTTTGACTTGTACTTAGTTTATTAATCTTTTTATCATCCATATATATACACCCCTATAAAATTTATATATTATTATATATTCATACACATAATTTTTATTACTCTTTTACACATTGAAATTAACAATTCTAGGTTTAAATACATAATTATACTCTAATATCAATTTTAAAACATAAAAAAAGAGGTTAAAGTAATTCACTTTAATCTCTTTAAAATAATTCTAGTCTTGTATAAGGTTAGCAACACATTCTTTTCTTTTACCCGCAAGTTCCAACGATATTTGATTCGTCACATAAGCTGTAGCACAAGATGTACTAGCATTCTTAATAACGTTACCATTTAATAATTTAACCTTGTATATCTGTTTCTTTACGACTAAAGTTGATTTACTGAAATCGCCATTAGAAACAGACACTACACCATTATACATTGCAGGATATGAATAACCATCATAATAATTTATACATGAAGCAACTATTATAATGTTCTTACTTAATGCATATTGTATTGCTTCTTTGAGTAAAGGATTATCTTCTGTCGTTGCAAAACTCATATTAATAATATCCACATTATTTTTAATACACCAATATATTGCATTAGCTACATCATTAATATTTGCCTCTAACTTACTATCTAAAATAGAAGCATAATATATTTGAGCATCATTTTCTTGTTTGATTATAGATAAAACGCTACTTCCATGATCATTTATTTGAGTATCTGTCGAAACTTTTTTTGCATAAATGACATTATATTCTGACAAGTACTTATCCTCTAATACACTATCAATGATTCCTATTTTAACTACTTCTTTTTGTTTATATTGCTGAAACATAATAACTAAGCAACTGATAACAAATAAAATCATAATTAGTATAACTTTGGTTAGTAAAGATTTTTTTTGATTATCTTTATACATAATGATACCTACCTCCTATAAAGCAATAATTGGTAGAGATTCATCAATATTTTCAATTACAATGTAATCATTGACTACCCTTGCATTAAAATCAGGGTAATTTTCATTTAAAAATCTAAGTACAACAGATATATCCAAAATTTCAACATTTAGACTTTTCTTAATACAAAGGCAACCTTCATTTTCCACATAGAGCCATTCTTTGAAATTTTCAAGTAATTCTGGAAATTGTGATAGATTTAAATTATCACATTCCACTATTTTAGCATAACAATCAAATCCAACTATAATACGCATAATCTATCCCCCTTTCATAAATGTATTTAATATCATAACAAACCTTTAAGGAGTAACACCAAACCAACAATGAGGTAGATAATTTTTATTATTTATCCAATTTCTTCCACCCGGATGAAAATGTGGATAAAATCCTTCTCCACCACCATGTGGAAGATGAAATACAGCCTTTTGATTAGGTGCAGTTGCAGCAAATGACGCACTACTGGCAGCCATTTTACTGGTAGCAAACACATCCATACCTGCTATCAATCTAGTTACTGCTTCAGCATACGTTATTGGCCTATTTATAGCAACCTTACCTCCTACTAGAACAGCCGCATAATATCCTGTAACTTTCTTTGATTGTTCGTTTTCTTGTACCTTTACATCTGATTTAGTTGAAACAATTGCTTTTTCAATTGAATCAATAGAATACCATACTGTGTAAGTACCTACAACTGCTATTGTAGCTGAAATAGTCAACTGTGCAGCTTCTATAAGAGCTGGTGTCCATAAAACCAAAGGAATTGCTAGGGGACATTGTCCAACAACAATCCCTTCATAGTTTTTAGTACTTGCTTCATTTAAATCTACAACTAAATTATTGCCATACTTTGTCGCAGATAAACTATACTCAACATCATCCCGATACAAAGTATATTTATCCTTATCTTTAGCATATTCTACTTTTAATGTTGTATTATCTAATCTGTTTGTAGCTAATACATTTCCATCAGCATTAGTATTTACAACTAATTTACCGTAATCCTGCATCTTTGGTTGTTTGAAAAAATCTTCAGCGGTTGATAGAATGATCAAAACGAGAATGATGGATAACAATACAACTGTTAACCGATACAACCTTCCCCTCATTTTACATTCACCCCTTTTAATAAAATATTTGTTCTTCGATGATTACATGCTACTAAATTATTAAATGTAGCATATTATATAAATTTTCAAATATATTATAACATTTTATTACATAAAAGTCAATGTTTTTACATTTATTACCTATTTTAGTTAACATAATTGTAATGTTTTTCATAATCTTTTCAAAATAAACAGGATAATTTCACTAATTATCTATTACTTTTGCAATACAATATAAATACTTGTAACAAATACTTTTTTAAGAAATAAAATATATTACGAGGTGAAATTAACTATGAAAATTAATTTCTTTAAAATGCATGGTACTGGCAATGACTATATCTTTATAGATTGTATAAAAGATCAAATTATACTAGAGAATATATCAACTATTTCAATAAAATTAAGTAATAGACATTTTGGTATAGGGGCAGATGGAATTGTACTTATTCTACCTTCTGAAGTAGCAAATATTAAAATGAGGATGTTTAATAGTGATGGTAGTGAAGGAAATATGTGTGGAAATGCTATAAGATGTATAGCAAAATACGTTTACGAAAAAAAATATACTGAAAATACACATATTACAATTGAAACATTAAGTGGTATCAAAGATTTATGGATTAGTGAAAATAAAGGAAAAGTATCACAAGTTGAGGTTGATATGGGTAAGCCAATATTTGATCCAAAACTCATTCCAGCTATAAGTACAAAGAAAATTATTTTAAATGAAAAAATTATCATAGATTATACTATTTACAATATAACATGCTTATCTATGGGAAATCCACATTGTGTTGTTTTTGTTGATGATTTAGAAAACTTAGATTTAAATAAAATAGGTCCTATGTTTGAAAATAACAACAGATTTTCTAATAGAATAAATACAGAATTTATTAAAATACTTTCTGAAAATGAAATTAGCATGAGAGTATGGGAAAGAGGAAGTGGTGAAACTCTTTCTTGTGGAACTGGAGCATGTGCAGCAGCAGTAGCAAGTATACTAAATAAATTTTGTAATTACGATAGTGATATATTAATACATTTAATAGGTGGAATTCTTACCGTTAAATATAAGCAAGATGGTAACGTATATTTAAAAGGTCCTGCTGAGTGTGTTTATGAAGGAATAGTAGAAATAGATTAATGAATTAACATAGAAATATCAAGTACTTGAATCTACACACTGATTGGTATAACATTCTAAGTCTGTCAAGTATATCAGTTTTTCTAAAATTACCTTCACTAAATATCATGACCTATTATAATATTCTCTAATAGCAAAATATATATTTTATTTTAATTTGTATCTTCAATAGATCTACCATAAATACTTAGATTAGATTCATAAATATCATAAACTCTTTTATATTCTTTAGTACCTGAAACTTTTTGGACTTTGGATCTATTTTGCTGTAATAACTGAGCTATTTGATAAACATCTATCCAAATTTGATTTATACCATCTTTTTGAACTTCATCAAATATTAATTGCAAACCAAAATGCAGATGAGTCGTTTCTATATTACTAATATTTTCTTCAATACTATATCCTGTTCTCCCCATATATCCAATAACATCACCAGCTTTTATTATTTGACCTTTAGCTAAATCTTTAACATATGGAGAATCTTTTCTCAAATGTGCATAATAGTAATATCTTTTTGTGTCAAAACTTCTTATTCCAATTCTCCAACCGCCATATCTATTCCATCCTAATTCTTCAACTATGCCAGATTCAGTAGCTATAATAGGTGTTCCAGTATTTCCCATCATATCATGACCTAGATGCTTTCTTTTGTATCCATAGTCTCTACCGTGCTCCAAAATCATCATAATCGCTATAATGATATCCTGTAGCTATAGGTGAAAAAACTTTTAGTCCATATTTTTCTTGCCACTGAACATTACCTTGTTCATCTGCAACTTCTATTTTATAGTTACCAACAAATTCACCAAGTACAGCTGTATATGCTTCTAAATAATAACTATAATATTTCATATCTTTTGTAATATCTTCTATTTTTTCCCCACATTCAAGTTTTTTAATTAATGCATTTATATCACTCTCTTTATATTTTGTAAATTTTCCACCATATTTTGCTCCGAGATATGCTAATATTTCTATCCAGTTATATCTATATCCAGTTTTGTTATGAGATAAAATATCCAAATTCATAGCTTTTTGTAAAACAGGATATGTAACATTAAAACTTACCCATTTAATATATTTCTTTCCGTTTGCATCTTCTACCACAGCAATACTTTGACTTAAACTATTAGTAATGTACACACCAAAAACAGAAAATAATATTATTAAGCCAATTAAAACAATTGATATTGTTTTAACATTAAAAACGTATAAAAACAACAAAACCACACCCTACTTTAAACTAATATAAGCCTAAAAAATTGTAATATTCTAAATTCTTATGTATTAGATTTACACTATAATAATATTATATATCTTCTTTTTATATTACAAAATATATGTATATTATACCTTATCTAAGTTTACAGATATGTGTAAACTTAGAATTATATTTAAATTCCGGATAATAAAAAATAATGTATATTCTGTACTTAACAGATTAAATTGCAATAAAAAATACCAACAGATTATACTGTTGGTATTTATTTTTTACTGATAATGTAATATAAATTGTCTTTTATTTAAAATTTAACATCCATAGAATGCTGTATAAATTAATTACCTTTATATTTTTGCATTATTCTATATATTTTTTCTGATAAATCTCTAGGATTTTCATAAATATCAAACATAAATTTATCATTTTCAACCAATTCTTTAGGTCCAATTATTGCATCTATAAATACATCAAAATTATATTCTCTATTTTTTAATTTATTTTTAAATCCATAATATCTATATGCCCAATAACTAGGTAATGAGTTATCTACAACATTAAATAATTCTGCTCTATGTATCATTGGACCAAATTGTTCACCAATATTAACAAGATAACTTATCTCTCCTTTGATAATTACTATTAAAATTACATCAAATAAATTATTGCATAAATCAACTCCAGAGTATCCTTCTTTTTTTTCAAATTCTTTTTTATCTATACATGATATTTTCATATTATTACTCCTTTCTACTTAATTTTAAAATCAAAGAAAATTGGTATAAATTTATTACCTACATAATGTATATCATATTTACCGCCTGTTATTCCAACTTTTTGAGAATATTTTTGCCAACCCATCCAACCTGGCATTCTCGCATCATTTAACGAACTCACAATTACCTTTCCAGCACTTGGATTTGATTTAACTTGTTTAAGTGCTAATTGCTCTTTTAAATTACTTGGTTGCGATTTGCCAGTTGATGGATAACTATATGCTGATGCTACACTTAATGTTGATATACTTAAAACCCCAACCGTTGCTTCAAACTTTTCATATGCATTATCATTTCCTTTAAATACAGCTTCGGATATATAATTTTTACCCGTGACTGCTTGAGTCGCTCGATTTGCTCCACATATTCCAACACCAGTTGCTATTGCTACTACTGCTACATTTGCAATGGTTGCCGCTGTAGAAGCTAATCCCACTGTTGCAAAAGTCATTGCAGCAGCAGTGGCAATCACTGGTGCTACTGCTACAAGCGCACAAACTGTTGCTACTGTAATCGTTGCTATTGCTACTGCACTAAATATTTGTCCCCATGTAGGCCAATGTCCTGTATCATCTTCCATATTTACTGGATTATTTAAACAATATGTAAATACATTATGTGACAACAATTTTCCAACTTCACCGCCTATACTATCCGAATTTAACATGCGACAAGTTTCAGGGTTATAATACCTACTCTGTAAATAGTACATTCCTGTTTCATTATCGTATCTGTATCCTCTGTATCTGTATGGATTTATATTTCCTATACTTGTAGTATCACTTGTTACATCTATTCCATTTGCATCTTTTATTGATACAAGCTTACCCCATGTGTCATATGTATATGATATCACATTAGTTAGGTTATTGTCAAGTATTCCTGTTATATCTCCTTGACCATTTCTTACATAATAGTATTGTGTGTTGTTATATTTAAAACCAACTAAGTTACTTTCACCATCATATGTATAATATGTTGTGTTTGTTCCTGTTGTTTCATATATTACTTTATCTCCTTCAAGATAGTAATTAGTTGTTACTCCATTTACTGTTTTTTGTGTACGTATTCCACTATCGTTATATTTGTAAATAGACATATTATTATTTGCTTTCCACCATTCAGAATATGTATCATTATCAAATCCTGTACCATTTGATATAAAATTCAAATATGATGATTTACTATTTCCATAATCATATAGCACTGATATATCATCTTTTCCGTCCGCGTTAAAGTCTCCGCTTACCACCCTTCCTATTACTTTGGTAATATCAAAATTACCTACTCCTGAGTCCCACCATACTTCTCCATTTGAATATCCTGATCCTGTTGACTTCCAAACTATTATCTTTGTTTGGTTATTTCCACAGTCATAAAGTGCTGCTACATCATCTTTTCCATCTCCATTGTAATCTCCACTTAATGTTCCAGCCTTTACTTTAATTATATCAAATGCTTCTGTAAGTCCAGATGTATTCTGTCCTTTTGTAACTGACGCAAGTTGTCTCCCATTTTGCCATGTATATGTATTACCATCATATGTTAATGGATTTCCTATATTATCATATGTTATATCTTTTCCATTATAATTTGTTAATTTATCTTTCCATACTGTATCATATGTATAAGTTTTTGTATCCAATTTTGTAAGTCCTGTTAGACTTATATCTGTTGTATATTCATATATATCTTTACTTGTTAGATTTCCTCCTGTATCATAAGTATAACTAATTGTTTGGTTTAAATCCATATTATTTTCTCTTACTAATTGATTTAATCCATCATAGTAATATCTTTGTCTTAAATTAAAATCTTTAGATATTGTATCTATATTTCCATTATCATCATAAGTATACAGTATTTCCGCTTCTGTTCCATTTTTTATACTACTTAGTAATGTTGTTGTTTTCAATGAATTTGTTTCATCGTTTACATATGTCATACTTGTCTTATATGAATTTGATGAGCTTTTTAAATACTTATCTTGTAATCTGCTTAATTTATCATAATTATACATTGTATATTTATCATTATCCCATTTTACATTTGTTACTTTGTTATCACTATCATATGCATAACTTGTAGCATTAGATAAACTACCAAAGTTATATGTAATGTTGTTTATATTACTGTTATTGTCATATTTATATTGTGAACTGTATCCATTACTTCCTTGTAGTTTTACTGGCCTATCTGCTAAATCATATATATATTTATGTGTTACATTAGTTCTGGTTTTTGTTGTTACTCTGCCAAATCTATCATATGTGAAATTTAAGTTAAAATCATTTGTATATTCAGATATAAAAATACACCTCCAAATGTTAGTCTAATTCTTGTCTAACATTTGTGGTGCAGTTCAAAATTAATTTCAGTATTCTTTATATTTTAGTTCACAATTTTCTGTTTTTTTGAACCCTATTTAATTATTCTTATATTACAACAAGTAATTAATAATCTATTCCTTTCCATGCATCATAACTTTTTATTTGTTCTTCTTCAAATTTTTTTAAAAAGCAAAGAGATCTATTACCCATATCATAGATATTACATATTTCATTATCTGGCATATTTATTTCTGTATTATTCCCCAAATATACTAAATTATCTAATAATTTTTTATCTTTAAATTCTATTCCTATCAAACACTTATATAATAAATCTTTGTATTGATCTTTATAAGCAGATGGTCTATAGGCTTGAGGCAAATATTGTATATTTTTTAATTCTTCAATTGTTAATATATTATTAAATATTTTATTATATACATATACCAAAGGACAAGTACTAGCTGGAGCATATTTATCATTTCCTACTTTTACAAAAACTATATAATGGTTTTTATATAAATCTCCTTTAATTTTATATGCGAATATATCTCCTATATTCCACGGACATGTATATATTTTATATGGTGTTATTTTTTTTTCTTCCGGCATGTTAGAATTAAGTTTACTTTCTAATTCTTCTAGAACTTTTTTTCTTTTTATATAATCTTTTTCTGTGACTTCTTCTTTCCACTTTTCTAAGTTAGTTTCACTTTTTATATATTCTATTGCTTTTTCTTTAACTTGTGGCAATAATATACCATAATCCCATTGTATATTTGCTAACGAAAACCAAAATACTGGTGCATCTTCTTCATCTTTTATTATATCTTCATTCTCTTTAATTATTTTATCAGTAGCACTCTTATTTGATTTTCCTCTTTTGAGCAAATCAATATATTTTTCTTTCACATCTAGTGCTACATCATCTTGGTATATTTTAACTCCCCATGCTCCCATTTATTTATTCCCCTTTCTATTGCATAAAATAATATAATATCTCATCCTCAATTAGATTATATGCTGTAGAAGAAACACTTCTAGTTGCTTCCATATATATTCCCCATTTTTGATTTTTTGACGATATCCCATTAATCTTATTTCCAGCACCACTAAGTCTGTCAACCAAATTTGTTGTTTGATATGCCAAGATTAACTGTTGTTCCATTCCCCTTGCTTGCTCTCTAGTAAGTCCAGAAGCAACTGGAACAAAATTTAGATTAGTTTTTCCGGGTGTTGCTTTATGAACTTGCTCTCTTGCTACCGGATTAGTAGTCCTACCCACGTATTTTGTCTCTTTAGTATCAGGATCAACTAACCTATACACAGTATGCGGACCATTCATGATTTTATCTTTCTTTTCTATATCTTTTTTTATTGCATTTGCAACAGCATCACCTAGTGCAATAGTTACAACTGTAGCTATAACAACTACTAATGCAGTTACAATAACTGGTGCTAATAATGTAACAATTGAAGCTATTGCTGATGTTAAAAACGGAATTGCCCATGAAAAATGTCCACTTGGATCACAATAATTTACAGGATTATTCTTGCAATATGAATACATGTTTGTAGAAAGTATATCTCCTGCTTGACCTGAAATAGAATCTGCATTTAACATGCGACAAGTTTCAGGATTGTAATATCTACTTTGTAAGTAGTACATACCTGTTTCATTATCGTATCTATAACCTCTATATCTGTATGGGTTTATGTTTCCTATACTTGTAGTATCACTTGTTACATCTGTTCCACTTGCATCTTTTATTGATACTAAATTACCCCATGTGTCATATGTATATGATATCACATTAGTTAGGTTATTGTCAAGTATTCCTGTTATATCTCCTTGACCATTTCTTACATAATAGTATTGTGTGTTATTATATTTGAAACCTACTAAATTACTTTCTCCATCATATGTGTAATATGTTGTGTTTGTTCCTGTTGTTTCATATATTACTTTATCACCTTCAAGATAGTAATTAGTTGTTACTCCATTTACTGTTTTTTGTGTACGTATTCCACTATCGTTATACTTATATGATATATTAGTACCTTCTTTACTTATTCCTGCTAATTGTCTCCCATTTTGCCATGTATATGTATTACCATCATATGTTAAAGGATTTCCTATATTATCGTATGTTATATCTTTTCCATTATAATTTGTTAATTTATCTTTCCATACTGTATCATATGTATAAGTTTTTGTATCCAATTTTGTAAGTCCTGTTAGACTTATATCTGTTGTATATTCATATATGTCTTTACTTGTTAAATTTCCTCCTGTATCGTAAGTATAACTAATTGTTTGGTTTAAATCTATATTATTTTCTCTTACTAATTGATTTAATCCATCATAGTAATATCTTTGTCTTAAATTAAAATCTTTAGATATTGTATCTATATTTCCATTATCATCATAAGTATACAGTATTTCCGCTTCTGTTCCATTTTTTATACTACTTAGTAATGTTGTTGTTTTCAATGAATTTGTTTCATCGTTTACATATGTCATACTTGTCTTATATGAATTTGTTCCACTTTTTAAATACTTATCTTGTAATCTGCTTAATTTATCATAGTTATACATTGTATATTTATCATTATCCCATTTTATATTAGTTATTTTGTTATCACTATCATATGCATAACTTGTAGCGTTAGATAAACTACCAAAGTTATATGTAATGTTGTTTATATTACTGTTATTGTCATATTTATATTGTGAACTGTATCCATTACTTCCTTGTAGTTTTACTGGCCTATCTGCTAAATCATATGTATAGTTGTATGTTACATTGTTTACATTATCTTTTGTTACTGCTAAATTTCCTTTTGCATCATAAACATAGTTATATGTGCCATCAGTTCCTGTTTTTGTAGATACTCTTGAAAATCTATCATATACATAAGATATTGTTTGATTATTTCCATATAACACACTATTTAAGTTTCCGTTATTTGTATCATAGTTGTTTGTTACTAATGTTTGGTTTTCAACTTTTACTTCTTTGGTATTACCGAAGTTATCGTATACAAAATTTAAATTAAAACCATTATGTAGTATACTTGATAGTTTATCATTAACATATGTATAACTATTTGTATATGTTTTTCCATCAGTTACTGAAGTTACACTTGTCATTCTATCTAAATTATCATATTCATATGATGTTGTTGTTCCTTTTGCATCTACTACACTTGCAAGTGTACCTGATCCTGTATCTGTTGTTTCATTAAAGTTATAGTTATAACTTACTTCTTTACCTCTTGCATCTGTTATTTTATTTAAAAACCTTCCATCTGTTGTATATGAAGCTTTTGATTCGATATATGAACTTGTAGGTCCACTTACCTTCTCTAAATAGAATTGTTGAGGTCCTTCTCCATGAGAACTCCATATCTGTATGTTTGTACCTGGTGCAGTCAATCCACAATATAAATCTAAAGCTTCTTTACCACTACAATTTCTTGGTTTTAAACTAAATGCTCCATTACCAATAGGTACTACTTCCCACTGTTGCCCATTTGTCCCAGTTGATTGATATAGCTGTACATTAGTTCCATCTGCGGTACTTCCATCTGTTATATCCATAACTCTCTCAGTAGCACTATGTTTTGCAATAAGCTTATAATAACCATTCTTTAAATCTACAAATTGCCATTGTTGTGATAAATTATCACTTGCTGCAACCTGTTCTACATTTGTACCATTAAAGTCACCTGAATCTTTCACACCAACATACAATCCACTGTTTTTATTCTTAATTTTATATGTAGCTGTATCTTCTATATTTACCATATTAGCTGGTTCCAAATACCATTGTTGATTTGCTGTACCAGTATAACTATATATTACCATTGTTGCTTCGGGCAATATCGAATTATTTAATATTGTCAAATATTTTTGTGTACTATTAGACATAATACTATATGTATCATCTATTTTTTTAGTTATTACCCAATTTTGTTCTGGTGCTGCTTCATGGTATGACCACATCTCAACGAGTCTATTGTTTTCATTTACATTCCCAGATACCGTTAAAGCTCTTCCTGTATCACTAGCTAAAGGTACTAATTTATATGTTCCATTTTCTCTTCTAGATATTCTCCACAATTGCGAATTTGATGCATTATATTCTCTTTGTGCTATATATACACCATTTGCATCACTTAATATATTTCCATTTAAATCTTTAGCGTAATCTAAATACAAACCACTGCTTTTAGACTTAATATAGAATACTTCACCTGATTCAATAATGGATTTATCTATGGAATTATCTACTCCTACCTCTTCAAAATAGAAGCTTTGACTTTCTTTATTCTCATATTTTTCTTGCCCAATATTTCCACAATTTACTTTTGAATCTCCCGCTACTGTTACAGAATTTGTTTGCTCTTGACTTTTAACTATTATTTTAAATGAATCATCAGAATTTTTTTCTAATTTCCATTTCTGGTTATCACCACCATGAAGAGCCCAAAGCTGAATATTATTAGTTGTACTTGATGTATCAAGTGTTATATTATCTGAATAAATAGGTTTAAAATAGTAGTATCCATCTCCGGCATCATATGCTTTCCATTGCTGATTTGTTCCACCATGAAATTGATATTGTTGTACATTGGTCCCATTTGCCGTACTCCAATTATCAGCATCCATATATAATCCACTACTCTTTGATTTTATATGATATGTTTTACCTGGTACAACTGTTGTTGAAACTTTATCTGTATTATTTACTGTTGTACTTATTGTATTACCATATCCATCGTATTCTAATGAATATTTTATTTTTGAATTGTTTGTTGCTACTAACAATCTATTTTTTACTTTTGAGTCATATTCATAAGTAAAACTTCCACCTTTTGGATCAGTTTGTTTTAACAATTCATTTTTTCCGTTATACTGCATCGATGAATTTTTCTTTGCCATATCTTGTGATGATATTAAATTTCCGTTTTTATCATATGTATAACTTTGTCCAAAATCATCTTTGAAAAGTCCTATATTATCAAAATATACTTCATTTGAATTATAATAATATAGTATATATATGTCTATGTAACTATAGTCACTATCTACTACAAATTCATTTGATGAATATTGCCATGTATTACTATCTGGATTCATACTGACATCTACCCATTGAAAAGTACCATCTAACCTGCATATCCCTGCTGTAATACTATTTGCTCTTGGTGCACTTAGTGCAACTGAGTTACTTTTTACCCAACCAGATAATGAAAACACATCTCCTTTTTTACCAGAAATTTTAACATTTTGGCAGATGTTTTTACGTTTAGTTGATTCCCCTGTTATTTTGACTGCATTACCTGTTGGAATTGATACAACATTATCATTTGTCATATTACAGTCTGAGTTTCTTATCCAGCTTGTAAGTCCATTATCAAAACCAGAATTTTCTATTAAGTTATATGTATTTGCAGTTTCTCCTTCTTCTAGTTGTACACCATCAAAATATGCTGTTCCATTTTCAGTCTTGATTCCCATCGCTATAACCACATCGCTTGTTGCATCTGTAGAATAAGTAAATGTACAACTATATTTTTTCCAATCTGATGTTCCATTTACTGATGTAGCATCAACCGACTTAGTACCCGTTGGTGAATAATAGTAAATAAAAGGCATCGCTCCACCACCGTTATTGTTTGTAATACCTTCAGTTTTTACATATGCTGATAAAGTATATGTTTTTCCTTTTTCTAATGTAGCCCATTGATATCCATACATTCTAGATGTCGAATTATTGCCATTAGCTACTACTTTAATTGATCTACTTCCAAAATATGATTGAGTGTTTGTCATTGATATTGAGCCATTATTTACACCCCAATACCAATGCGTCCAATTTCCATCTGCCTCACCACTAGAATTTATAACTCTATTTATTACTGGTGTCATTAATTTAGACTCAAGCTTTAATTTATTATTCTCACCTCCTGATGTACCATATTTATACATCTTTCCATATGCATTATTAATATTATTCGTATTATTACCAAAATCTGAGATGCTTACTGCATGACCTGCATTAGTAAATGAATATGTATTACTGAATCCTTTATTATCTGTGAATGTTGTTGCATTATTGCCATATACAAAACTTAAGCTATTTCCAAGTTCATTAGCAGTACTATATTCTTTTACTGTATTTATTCTATATGGCATTCCTACATTATATGAATAATCAACGTGTGAATTATCAATATTTTTTGCACTAGTCATTAGACTATTTGTATCATATGTATATATTGATTGTTTACTATCTGGATATGTGATTGATGTTAGTTTCCAATTAGCATCATATCCATAAGTTAATACCTTAGAGTTCTGATCTATCATTACATTTAAGTATCCATATGCCCAGCCAAATGTAATTTTACTTCCTGCACCATCTGTTACCTTGTCAATATAAAAATTATTAGGATATCCAGCTAAAAATGTTATATTAATTGAATTACCATTAGCATCAGTAATCTTATTTAAGTGCCATAAATCACTACCCGACACTACCTTCTTTTCAAAAGTTAATACATTATCTCCTTTATCTTTCATTGTAAAGGTTGTATCTGAATTATATGTTAATGTTAATCCTAATCCGTCTTCATCAAGATATGTATTGGTTGTACCTTGTTTTAAAAAATAGTGAGCAGTTCCATCTTCATCAATATACTTTGCATATTGTGTACTTCCTATAGTCTCTAAACTAACCATTTGGGATATATTTAATCTCCATCCAGGTCCAAATCCTATATCTTTATTTTTATCATTTGTATTAAATACGTGGTTTATTGAAACAGGCATACGGTTGCCAGGAGTTGCAGCATCACCATGAGTTAACACAAGGTTGCCGTTATAATCATTAATAGAACTTGTCCCTGCTCTTCCTATTGTTTGGTTATGGTAACTCCAATAATTTTCTAATCCTGTTTGATTACGATATGTAATAGTTACAACCGGTCTATAATTTAAATAATATGCGGCAGTTGTATCTGCAGACAAAAAGTATGCTTCATTATGTCCTGTTATTGCTTCAGTATTTTCTTTTAGCATTAATCCGTAATTATTTCCTGTTACATACCAATCTTTCACTATTGATGTAATGTTCCAAGCATTTTGTTTCATTGAATTACTTGCATCATATTGGTATGTCATGTAATCTACAATTTTAGGATCATAAATATTTGCAGTATTTGACCAATAAGCGCTTTCTTGTTGCCAATCACTAGTTACTTTATGGACATTTATTTGTAATGGTCCTGTCCAAGGATTCCATTCTTCTGTATCAGGGTAATTACATAAATTAAGTTGTGCATCAATTACTTGATCCCCAGCATTTAAAGTTGGAAGTGTAAATTTTATTAATGACCTAAAAATTTTACTAATTCCTCCGCCAGCTCTTACTATATGAGCTTGATATCTTGTTGGATTATTATAATCTCCATCATATATATATGTATCCTTAATATCCTGATAATATAGTGATGTATTTACAGTTGGGTCTATTTTAACTGGAAATACCCTTTCTGGATTATTAAGCCATTCTTCATTAGGTTTAATTTCCAATGTATATTCTTTATTATTTTTAGTAAGCAGAACATCTACTGCATCACTATATTCAAGTTTCGAATCATACATGAATGGTGCATCAATTTTTGATACTAATTCATTTTTAGAATTATATATTGATATACTTTTGTCTATATTTAATTTAGCTTCTAAATCGCCAATATCTAAATTGAATATAAATTTATTTTCTGCTGCATCAACTGTTTTTAAAATAATATTTTCTTTTACAGTTTCTGACACAATATCATATGATATATCTACATTTTTCATTATATCCGTATATATTACACTTGATGAAATGTTTTTTAATAATGTTTTATCTTCTTTTTTGTTCAAAACATTTAAATCTTCTGCAAGTGAATTAGTTTGCATTTGTGCTGTTTCTGCTCCTTCAAGTGACCATTTTATATCCATTTTATCACTTTTAATACTAATTAGTTTGTTATCTGTAGCTTCTTTTGCAAATTTAACTTTGAAACTATTTGATTTATTTTCGCCTATCTTTTGTCCATCTGTATCATCTATTTCAGATAAACTATTATCTATATCTATCCACTTTCCATCTTGCATATAATGAACTGCATTTGGATAAATTGCTGCCTCAACAGTATTATTATTTAGATAAAAATATTTTATATTCCTTTCTCTTTTATCAATTATTTCATCAATTACTTTCCCTTTAGTCTCTGTATTTGTTACAATTTTATCCTCTTTTTTAGTGCTTATAGCAGTATTTTCTTTTCCATATACACTAAGAGGAATCAAATTTATTACCATAGACATTATAACAATTACTGATATAGTTTTTAAAACCACACTTCTATACATATATATACACCCCAATCAAAATATTATATTATTAATCCTAACAATTTTACTTGCTTGTACAATTATTGAACTAAACTGATTTTCTTCTTTTAATTATAAAATTTTACTTTATTATTAAAATTTTTAATATATAATGTTTTACTCATCGATAAATTCTCCTTATTTATTAATAACAGCATTATATACTAAGTATAATGTAATATTTTGTCGAAATTAGTCAAAAAACAAATTTATATGTTAAATTTATATGTTAAATTTATATGTTTTATAATAATAACTATCTTACATTAATATAATAAAACAACTAAATTTGAAAATAAAAAAAGTTAGCAATTATACATTGCTAACTTTTTTATTTGGTGCGAGTAATAGGACTTGAACCTACACACCGGTTGGTACCAGATTCTAAGTCTGGCGCGTCTGCCAATTTCGCCATACTCGCATTACCACTAATATGATAACATATATTATTATGTTTGTCAATAATTATAGACCAAATTTATAAAAAAGTAATGAAAATTATTAGTAATATTAAAAACACAAGATTATAATCTTGTGTTCTCTCAATGTACATTAATTAATTTATTTTCTACCTTCATAGTAATTTTCTTTTATTTTAAGTTCAGATCTAGTTAATGCTAGTGCTTTACTTGGAACGTCTTTTGATATAGTTGAACCTGCACCGATAGCCCCAAACTCTTCTATTGTAATAGGGGCAATAAGTACTGAATTACAACCAATAAATGCATTATCTTTTATTATAGTTCTGTTCTTTTCCCATTTAGTATTCATATTTGAAGTTATAACACCACAAGCTATTTCAACATTATTTCCAACATCACTATCACCTATATATGATAAATGTGGTACTTTTGTATTTGTTCCAATATTTACATTTTTAGTTTCAACAAAACTACCTACTTTAGAAAATTCACCTATATTTGATTTTGGTCTTATATGTGCAAATGGTCCGATTATAGCATTATCTGCTATTTTACTATAAGCTATTTTACTTGTTTCAACAATTACATAATTACCGATTTCACTACATACTATTGTAGAATTTGGTCCAATTATACAACCTTCACCTATTTTAGTTCTACCTTGTATATTAGTTCCAGGATATATAATAGTATCTTTTCCTATTTCTACATCTAAGCTTATGTATGTATTACTAGGATCTATTAATGTTACACCATTATCCATATGAATTTCTCTTGTATTATGCAAAAGAGTATTAGTTACTACAGATAAATCTGATCTTGAATTAATTCCTTGTGTTTCATCTGAATCTTGTAACATATATACTCCAACTTTTCCGCCATCATTCATTATGTAATATGGAATATCTGTTATATAATATTCTTTCTGTGCATTGTTATTATTTAATTTTGAAAAAGAATCTAATAAATGTTTACCTTTAAAAGAGTATAGTCCTATATTTACTTCTTCAATTTCTAGCTCATCTTCATTACAATCTTTTTGCTCCACAATTTTTGAAAAGTTTCCTTCATTATCACGTACAATTCTACCATAACTAGGAGTTTTATCAAATACTGCTGATGCTAAAGCACCATCAAAATTTCCCAATTGCAAAAATGAAACGAATGATTTAATAGTAAATGAAGAAATAAGTGGCATATCACCATTTATAACTATAACTAAATCATTTTCCTTTATATTATCTTTAACCTGCATAACAGCATGTCCAGTCCCAAGTTGTTCTTCTTGAATAAAAAATTTAGCATTTTCTTTACCAAAATGTTCAATTACTTTTTCATATTTATGACCTACTACTATACTTATATCATCTATTCCAGCTTGTTTACACGAATCATATACGTAATCTATTATACATCTATCGTAAACTTTATGTAAAACTTTTGGAAGTTCTGATTTCATTCTAGTACCTTTTCCACCTGCTAATATTATTGCTTTTACATTATTCATTCTTATAAATCACTCCTAAAAACATCTATGAACTTAAATTTAAACTAAGTTTACAGATATTGTAACATATTATGTAGCATTTGTAAATAGGAAAAGATAAATTTAACTATTATGTAATGTAGTTTATTCTTTATCTTTATCTTTATCTAAATCCACATCAGAATTAAAATCTTCTTCTATCTCTGAATTATCTAGCATATAAAATTCCGATTCATTTCCAATAGGTAGAACTTCTACTTTTTTTAGCTTATTTTGAATTGTACGTGTTTTTTTAGAAGCTAATTCCATTGTACTTGATATTTCTTGTAATTTCTTATTTGTTTTATCTAACAAATCACCAAATTTACTAAACTCAGATTTAACCATACCAAGCAATTGCCATACTTCACTAGATCTTTTTTCTATCGCTAATGTTCTAAATCCCATTTGTAAGCTATTAAGAAGAGCAACAAATGTACTAGGTCCTGCTATAACTACTCTAAATTTTTGTGATATAATTTGGCATAAATCAGTATTTTTAACTATTTCACAATATAGACTCTCTGTTGGTAAAAACATAATTCCAAAATCTGTTGTATATGGTGTTTCTATATATTTATCATGTATATCCTTTGCAAACAATTTAACTGAATTCTCGAGTTTCTTTCTAGATTCATTAACTAAGTTTACATCTCCTACTTCTTCTGCATCAACTAAACGGGTATAATCCTCGATAGGAAACTTAGAATCAATAGGTAATAACACTGTTTCATTATCATTTCTACCAGGTAATTTTATAGCAAATTCAACAAAATCATTTGATTTAGGTTTTGTTTTAACACTACGTAAATATTGATCATTTGTTAAAAACTGATCTAATATATTTCCTAGCTGAATTTCACCCCAAAATCCCCTAGATTTGACATTTGTAAAAACTTTTTTCAAATCACCTACACCTTGTGCAAGTGTTTTCATTTCGCCCAAACCTTTATACACAGATTCTAATCTATCATTTACTAGCTTAAATGACTCCCCTAATCTTTGTTCTAATGTATTATGAAGTTTCTCATCAACTGTAAGTCTCATCTTTTCTAATTTTTCACTATTATCTTTTTGTATTTGTGTTAATCTATCTTCAACTGATTTACGTATATTTTCAAGTTTATTTTCGTTCATATTAGTTAAATTAGCAAGACTAACTTGTTGTATATTTGTTGTTTCAACTATTTTATTACCTATATTTCTAGAAATTTCTTCTCTTGTTTGCATAAACATATTAGATAATTCTTGTCTAAATTCATGTGACAAAGAACTCTTTTGATTTTTTAAATTTAAAATTATTAGTATAATTAATAAAACTATACTAATAGAAAGTAATATTATTGTTATATCCATATATTTTTTATCTCCTATCATTTATTTTATTATATCAAACAAAAGTTTATTTGTCAATAATATAACTTAATTTTACATTATATTTTTATTGCATAATTATTATATGAAATTATATACTTTTTATAGTTTTTTTATAAATATGCTTGTGTTTTTTTTATTTTTATTGTACAATTATTATGTAAAATTATATTATACGGAGGATTAAATTATGGCAATTATTCCAAATGGATATTTAAAAAAATTAAAAGAAAAATGTAATATGTCTGAACAGTTTATTGAAACTATATTAGGCCTTTTTAATAAACTTATAGAATTTGGATATATTTCAAAATATAGTATAAATAAATTATCAAAGGTGTTATATGATAATATTGATTCTATCGTTGTATCCAATACAGAACAATTTGATTACAAATCAGGATATTATGATGCCTCAAGAAAAGAATTATATATTAAAGATTTAACAAATCTTCAATCCGTTTATCTTAGATTATTATATGTATTAACAACAAAAGAAATATCTGAAAATGTTTTTTCTGTGGGATATAGTAAATCTTCGATATCAAGTCAAAATTATAAGATAGTACATTCAAATTTTGGTTTAAATAGAGCAATTGTATCAAATTTAGTTTGTAGAATATTATATACTCTACCAACTACATTATCTATTGTTCCTACATATAGAACATATGAAAATGATTTTTTAGGTGTCCAAGTTGTATCTGACAATGATATATATTTTCTGGAAGGAAAATTACTTAGACAAATATGTTTTACCTTAGATATAAATGAAGAAGCACTGTATATTATTCTATTTAAAAATAATCCTAAAAAATATATTACAAAGTTGTTTAAAAAAATTAATTCAGATGAAATATTTAAAAAATTAGATGATGTCAGTAGGATGTATTCAAATTATAATAAACTATGTTACTTTAATAAACTTCTAAATGATAATTATATTGAAATAAAAAAACACTGTATTTCTAAAGATGAAGTTTTGAGTGAGTATCTCGAAACTGAAAAAAAGTTAAAATCAATTATAATAAAAGTATTAACTAAGCTTGATTCGAACGAACAAAGTGATGATAAAATTCAAGAATTAAATTTAGACTCAAGTTTATCTGAAAAAATAAATAATTTAGAGGAAAATATATTAATAAATGTTTCATCTATTCAAGGAATACTAGTAAATTTACTTATAGACAGAAAAAGCAAATATACTCCAATAAAATATGTTGTTTATTTAAAGAAATTAGAAAGTATGTTAGTACTTCACAATAAAACTTTAAAATATGAAATATATGAGTCTATATCACATAATGTAATACATACCAACGAACAAACTTGTACAAACATAATTGAAAAAATAAAATATTCATTAGCAAATTATATATTAACAAACGATAAATATGCTAAAGTATACAGTGATACTGTTTTCAAAAGATTATTAAACTTAGAAAATTTAGAAAATCAAGCTTTTGTTCTAATTTCAAACAATGAATTTGCTGAAATTGCATATATTTCAAATTTAGATTGTGATATGAGTGACTTAGTTAAAAACACCACATTTTTAAAACTTAAAAACCTACGCCATATACTTAATGTATCAAATAAAAATTCAGATGATATAGAAAGTATATTTACAAAATTAAAAGATACTTTTCATACTTTCAAAAAAATTAATATTGAAAATGTCTTTATTTGTAAATTTGAATCTTCTACTTTTTTGCTTATTGTTGACAAGGATACTTCTAATGTTATAAAAGTTGACAGAGATTTAAAACTTCAACTTATGGATTTATCTGAAGATTATAATATACTAAGTGAAACAAGAAAAAATTTACCTGTATTATACAAAGAAAGTGGTATCAAAAGGTTAGTAAGTATTTTATCAATATTTGATTAAATTTTACAAAACAAAAAACTGTAAATTGCTTAAATTTACAGTTTTTATTTTTTACTTTTTTGGTTTTATGCACTTTCTTCACTAAACTGACTATTATATAATTTAGAATATAACCCATTTTTGTCAAGTAATTCATCATGATTTCCACGTTCTACTATTCTTCCATGATCCATAACAATTATAATATCAGCATTTTTAATTGTAGACAATCTATGTGCTATTACAAAACTTGTTCTTCCTTGCATTAATTTATTCATAGCTTTTTGTATTAATTGTTCAGTTCTCGTATCTACATTACTAGTAGCCTCATCAAGTATAAGTATTGGTGCATCAGCAAGAATTGCTCTAGCAATTGTAAGTAATTGTTTTTGTCCTTGTGATATATTATTTACTTCTTCATTAAGTACAAAATCATATCCACCGGGTAGAGTTTTAATAAAATGATTTGCATGAGCTAAGTATACTGCTCGTTCTACTTCAGAATCTAAAGCATCTTGTTTAGAATATCTTAAATTTTCACGTATAGTTCCATTAAATAACCAGGTATCTTGAAGTACCATAGCAAACATTTTTCTTACATCTGTTCTTGTCATATCTTTTATTGACTTATCATCAATTCTAATGTCTCCACCTTGTATATCATAAAACTTCATAAGTAAATTTACTATTGTAGTTTTACCTGCACCTGTAGGTCCAACAATTGCAACTGTTTGACCAGATTTTACATTTAAACTCCAATTTTCAATCAATTTTTCATTTTTATTATAACTAAATTCAACATCATCACAAACTATATTTCCTTTCACTTTTTCAAGTTTTATAGGATTTTTTACATCTAAAGATTCTTCTTCCTCATCTAATATTTCAAAAACTCTTTCTGCTGAAGCAATTGTTCCTTGTATCATATTCATCATTTGTGCTGCTTGAGCAATAGGTTGAGTAAATTGATTTGTATATTGAAGGAAAGCTTGTATATCACCGATAGACATCTTACCTTGTATAGCTAAATTTGCACCAAGTATACATATTCCTATGTATCCCAAATTATTTATAACATTTATAATTGGCATCATAAGTCCAGATAAAAATTGTGATTTCCAACTATGTTTATATAATTCATCATTTATCTTAGTAAATTTTTCGATTTCTGCTTCTTGCATATTAAATGATTTTACAATCAAGTCTCCAGAGTAAGTTTCTTCGATATGTCCATTTATTTCACCAAGTACCCTTTGTTGAGCAACAAAGTACTTTTGGGAAGCTTTTACAACAGAAATTATAAATATCATACTAACCGGCAAAACAAGTATTGCAACGCCTGTCATACTGAAGCTAATTGTTAACATCATTATAAATATTCCTATAATTGTAAATATTGATTGTAATATTTGTACTAAGCTTTGTTGCAACATTGTACTAATATTATCTATATCATTTGTTACCCTACTTAAAATTTCACCATGAGTATGTTTATCAAAAAATTTAAGCGGTAATCTATCTAGTTTTTGATCCATTTCTTTTCTTAAATTGTATGTAACTTTTTGTGAAATATATGCCATAGCCCTGTTTGCAATATATGTAAATAATGCACTTACAACATATAACCCAATAATTACAAGTAAAATTTCCCCTATATACTTGAAATTAATTTTAGGTTCAACTTTTAATGATATTACTTTTGCAACTTCAGGTATTTTTGAAATATATTCATCTGGCACAACTTTCATATCCATTAAAGTTTGAACCGTTGCATTTTCTGGTAAAGCATTTTTCATTTGAATTGGCATCTTTTCTAGCATACCTTGAATATTGTTATATACAATTTTTTGCATTATATTATTTCCAAGTTCTGTAGTTGCTTTTCCAAGTATTTTAGGTGATACTACTGAAAGTATTGTTCCTAAAACAAGTATAAATAATATTGCAATTACTGCCTTACTATATTTTCCCATGTATT
Source organism: Clostridia bacterium (assembly GCA_028684095.1). Taxonomy (GTDB): domain Bacteria; phylum Bacillota; class Clostridia; order TANB77; family CAG-465; genus RGIG5057. The sequence goes on along the minus strand of JAQUGQ010000004.1, from coordinate 37,918 downwards.
TTATTAATCTTTTAAATGTTCCTTTAAAATCTTTAGGTTTATCTGCTGGAGCCATCCCTCTCATAGGACCACCACCCATAGGACCTTTAGGTATTTTTTTTATTTCCTCTTTATTTTCCACTATTCATCGCCTCCTCTTCGGTTATTTGTGACATTACTAATTCTTTATATGCCTGGCAACTTTCAAGTAACTCATGATGTTTTCCTTGGGCTATTATATTTCCTTCTTCTAAAAATATAATCTTATCTGCATTCATTATAGTACTTACTCTTTGTGCTACAATAACTAATGTAGTACCTTTTGTATTATCTATTAAAGCTTCTCTTAAATTTCTATCTGTTGTATAATCTAATGCTGAGAAACTGTCATCAAAAACATATATATCTGGTTTTTTAACTACTGCTCTTGCAATAGATATTCTTTGTTTTTGTCCACCCGAATAATTTGTTCCACCTTGAGCCACCTCAGAATCAAATCCTTTATCTAATAAAGATATAAAATCATAACTTTGTGCTATTTTACTAGCTTCAATTAACTCTTCATTTGTAGCATCTTGTTTTCCATAACGTATATTATCTGCTATGCTACCAGAAAACAAATTAACTTTTTGTGGTACATAACCTACCATATTTCTAAGTGACTTTAAACTTATATCTTTTATAGTTACTCCACCTACTATTATTTCACCAGACGTTACATCATAAAATCTAAGAATTAAATTTAAAAGTGTACTTTTTCCACTTCCAGTTCCACCAATAATGGCAACTGTCTCACCCTTGTTTATTTTAAAGTTTAAATTGTTTAATACTGGTTCTGGACTTTCATCATATGAATAAGTAACATTTTTAAATTCAATTTCACCAGGTTTCACACATTTTTCCATATCTATTCCGCTATCTTTTACACTTGGTTCAATTTCTAATACTTCATTTATTCTTTTAGCAGATACAATAGCCCTTGGTATCATTATAAATAACATTGTAACCATTAGTATTGAGAATAAAACCTGCATTGCATACTGCATAAAAGCCATCATATCCCCTATTTGTAATATTCCATCACCAATTAAATGGCTTCCAAACCAAACTATAGCAATAGTCGAAATATTTATAATAAACATTACAAGTGGCATTAAACTAGCCATAATATATGCTGCTTTTATTGAAGATTCATATATATCTTTATTTGCTCTATCATATCTTTCACCTTCATATTGTTCAGTTCCAAAAGCACGTATCACTCTAACACCAGTAAGTTTTTCTCTAACAACTTGATTGATTTTATCTGTTCTTTTTTGTATTTGTGTAAATAATGGTACTATTTTACTTGCAAGCAATATTATAGCTCCTAATAACAAAGGTATTACTACTGCAAACAATATTGAAAGCTGTAGATTCTTTGAAGTAGCCATAATTATTCCACCTATACACAACATAGGTGCTAGTATCATCATACGTATCATCATTAAAGTCAAATTTTGTATTTGTGTTACATCATTTGTTGTACGAGTTATTAATGAAGATGTTTGTATTTTATTAAATTCATTAAGTGAAAAACTTTCCACCTTAGTAAAAATACCTTTTCTTAAACTTTTTCCAAGACCTGCTGCAACTCTTGAAGCAATATATGTTGATATTATTGAACATATCATTGCTCCAACTGTAAATAGAAGCATATTTCCGCCATATTTCCAAACACTATCCATACTTTGACCTATAACACCCTTATTTACTATGTCTGACATAAGCGTTGGTAAATATAAATTTGCCATTGCTTGTAAGAAAATAAGCCCCATAGCTATAACTATTGATATAGTATAAGGTTTTAAATGTTGTAAAACTTTCTTCATGATTTTTTATCTTCCTTTCTAGTGAAAAATTCTGTTGTCTTTGAAATTAATCTTATTAATTGTTTTGTGTCATCTTCTCCCATATATTTAATATATTCAAACATTACTTCTTTAACTTCAAACTGAACTCTATTAATTTGTTCTTCTCCTTTAGGTGATATTTTTAAAAATATATTTCTTCTATCATTTTTATCTATATTTCGTTCGATAAGTTCTTTTTCTTCAAGCAAAGTAATTATTGGAGTGATAGTTGAAGGTGCAAGCTTCATTCTTTCACGAAGTACTGAAAGTGAAACTTTATTATCTTTAGAAATGTCGTGTAAACTAAATAAAATCATTTTTTCATTATGTGTAAGTCCTTCACAACTTGCAATATTTTGAATTTTGTTTCTCTTAAAGTCCATAAAAGCACGCATCAATTCTTCTATTAATTCATTATTAGGTTTTTTCATTTTATACCTCCTCGTATAATATATTTTGTATGCCGAATTATTATAACACAGAAATATTAATTTGTAAAGTAATTTGTTAAATATTATTGTAATTAGAACATAATATTATTATAGAAGTGGAGCACCTCATCATGAATCTATTATCAATTCACTTGATTATTTATCGCTATATTTGTTTCAATAGTTCCATATAAAATAAGTTCACTATTTATTATATCAACTTTATTAGTTTTTTTATTTTATCTATCTCACATATAGTAAACACTATATCTTATTACTAAAATTGTAAACGACTTATTAATTGTGCAATGTTTTCTTGATAAGTTTCCGAAATTATGATATAATATATCTTGATAGTAAATTTTTATGCTATCCGAGAATTCGGAGGCAATGCCTACGAAAAATGAGGAGGAATTTGACATGCTAAAAAAAAATTGTCAAAAAACTGTTAGTTTACTAATGACTGATGAGGATTACAATGTTCGGATAACTGTTGCAAAAAATGCAACTCCACTTAGTAGGTTCACTCCTACATCTATAATTGAAGGTATATGGAAGGAATATATACGTGATAGTATAGGATACTATGCTAATATTTGTATAGAACTACATGTCAAAATATTAGCTGCAAGCAACGGAAAAGTAGAAAGCTATATGGCTATACTCTCTGGTGATGAGATTATTAATCATTTTTGGGACAAGATTCATTATGCCGATGGCATTCGAATAATAATAACTCAGAATAACAAACATTTATCATGGATTATAGTAAGATCATAAAATTAAAATGACTTGGAAAATTTTCCAAGTCGTTTTAATTTTATATATTATATTTCATACAAGTTTAATCCAATTCCTTCATTATATTTTCTATTTACATCTAAATCTATTGCATCAATTATAACTTCACAAGTAGAGCTTATATAACATTGATTTAAATGTCCTCCATTTAAATTCATATTTTCATCTGATATTGCTATATTAATATGTAAATATACTTCATCATTCATTTTAGATATATTACCAATCAAAGAAGTTATTTCAAAATTACCAACAAATTGTTTAGATATATAATCGTTATTGGTTGTATTTAATAAACCAACTACAACTCTATTCGTACCCCCCAAACCACTTATAGAACCGGCTGTAATATTATTTTCAATACATATTTTTTGTATTTGGTATACAACTTCTTCACCTTTATCTATTCTAACTATATATTTATTTTCACTCTTTAAATATTTCATATAATACCTCCTAATTATTTATTTACAATACTAATTGCTACACCATCACCTACATTAAGTAAAATTGAATCCAACGTTTTGTCATCATTTATATTATCTATATATTCACGTAATCTTGTAACAGCTGTTCTATGTCTATGTTCATTATACCCACCAAGTACTCTACCTTTAAACAGTACATTATCAGCAATTATAACACCACCTGATTTAATTAGCCTCTTTGCTTCATTTAAGAAAACCATGTATTGCCCTTTTGCAGCATCAATAAATATAACATCATATGTATCATCTTCTTTTAAATTAGTTAAATATTCAGTGGCATCTGCAAAAACAGGTATAATATATTCAGTTAAATTCAAAGTAAATATATTTTCAGTCGCCTCTTTAAATCTTTTTTCATTTCGCTCAATTGTTTTTATATAGCTACCTTCTTTATTGTTTTCATCAATTTCTAAATATTTAGCAAATATAGCTGCTGAATATCCAACTGCTGTTCCTATTTCTAATATCTTTTTAGGTTTTATCATATGCAAGATAACTTCTATTAATTTTAAAGAATCATCTTGAAGTATTGGAACATAGTTCTCTATTGCTTTTCTTTTAATATTATCTAATTTATTGTCATCAACAATTAGTTTCACTATATCTTCCTCCTGTTATTTCAAGCATTTTAATATATCTTCTTTTAATCCATCATTATATAGTATGTTATATAATATGTCTATTGATTTTATTTCAATCTTTTTATCTTTTAGCATATCATATATAGAATTTAATGAATATATACCTTCAATTGTAGTAAGTCCCATAATTTCAAATGCTTTTTCTTTAGTGTTTCCTTTTGCAATCAAAGTGCCAAATGTATAATTTCTACTTTTAATATTCATACAAGTAAGTAAAAAATCACCTATTCCTGCATATGTAAATATTGAATTTGCTTTTCCACCTAGTACTTCACATATTAATCTTAAATCATTTAGTAATATTGTAAGCATAGTTGCTTTAGTTGAATCACTTTTTTCTTCTAACATTCCCATAATAATCGCAAATGTATTTTTTGCACTTGAACATATTTCAATACCTGCAATATCTTCTGTTACAGATATTGTTATATTATCATTTTCAAATACTTTCTTTATTGTATAACATAAATCCAGATTATTGCTTGCGGCTACAAGTCCAAGTTGATTATTATTTGCAAGTTCAATTGCAAAGGAAGGTCCAGACAACATACATATATTGTTACTACATGTTTCTTCATACACAACCTCAGACATTCTTTTTCCAGTACCTACTTCTATACCCTTAGTTACAATACATATTATTTGATCTTCTTTTATATACTTAGCTAATTCCTTTGAAACTTCTCTTACAGCATTCATAGGTACAGCCATAACTATAACATTAGATCCTCTTAAATTTTTTTTCAAATCAGTAGAAATTATTATGTTTTTTTGTATAATAACTCCTGGTAATAATCTTTTACTTTCTCTACTTAGTAATAATGAATCTACTTCTTCATTATACTTTGTCCACATATTCACCTTGTTATTATTTGCATGTAAAACTGTTGCTAGTGCAATACCATATGCTCCAGTTCCAAGTATTGATATTTTCATATTTTACCTCTTATCTCTATATTTTATTAAACTTTTTTCTCTTTTTTAATTTCAATATGAACATCTTTAAGTTGCTGATCATTTACAAAATTTGGTGCTTGCATTAATAAATCTCTAGCTTTACTATTTTTAGGAAATGCAATAACCTCACGAATACTTGTTTCTTTACAAAGTAACATTACTATTCTGTCTATACCAGGAGCTGCTCCTGCATGTGGTGGAGCACCATATTTGAATGCATTAAATAACGCACCAAATTTATTTTCAACATGTTCTTTTGTATATCCAGCTATTTTAAAAGCTTTAAGCATAACATCAGTATTGTGATTTCTAACTGCTCCTGAAGCTATTTCATATCCATTACATACTAAGTCATATTGGTGAGCTAAAATATCTAAAGGCTTCACATTTTCTAAAGATTCCAACCCTCCTTTTGGCATAGAAAATGGATTATGTGCAAATTCTATTTTTCCATCATCATCTATTTCATACATAGGAAAATCTATTACAAAACAAAATTTGTATATATCATCATCAATTAAGTTCAATCTTTTACCTAATTCTATACGTACATTTCCAGTTTCCCTGCAAACTTTTTCATATTCACCAGCTAAGAAAAACAATCCATATCCTTCTTTAGCATTTGTTATATTTTTAATTTTTGTAAGTATGTCTTCTGTTATATATTTGGCTATACTTCCAGCAATTGTTCCATCTTCATTTATTTTTATCCATGCTAGTCCACCTAAACCTAATTCTTCTTTAGCACATTTAACCATTTCATCAAAGAATTTTCTAGTAACTGTCGTAGTATCTACTGCAATACACTTTATTGTTTTATTTTTGAATACGTTAAAATCTGTATTACTAAATACCTCTGTTAAATCTGACAAAACCAAAGGATTTCTTAAATCAGGCTTATCACTTCCGTATTTATCTATAGATTCTCTATATGGTATTCTTACAAATGGAGTTTCAGATATTTTACTACTTGTAAGTGTACTAAAAGTATATCCTATTACTTCTTCTAGTACTTTTAGTACATCTTCTTCTTCTGCAAATGACATTTCAAAGTCAAGTTGATAAAATTCACCTGGAGATCTATCAGCTCTAGGATCTTCATCTCTAAAACACGGAGCTATTTGATAGTATTTATCAAAACCTGAAATCATAAGTAATTGTTTGAATTGTTGTGGTGCTTGAGGAAGTGCATAAAATTCACCTGGATGTATTCTACTAGGAATTAAAAAGTCACGAGCTCCTTCTGGAGATGATGAAGTAAGTATTGGAGTTTGTATTTCTATAAATCCCATAATATCCATTTTATCTCTTAATGTTTTAAGAACTTGACTTCTAAATACTATTTTTTTATGAACAGTATCATTTCTAAGATCTAGAAATCTATATTCTAATCTTAAGTCTTCCCTAACTTCTCTACTTTTTTCAATTTCAAATGGTAATAAATTTACAACATTATTTAAAATTTCTAATGTATCTATAACAAGTTCAACTTTTCCAGTTTCAATTTTATTATTTACATTTTCAATAGGTCTTTTAACAACTTTACCAGTTACACTAATAGTAGATTCTAGATTTAATTTTTTTATCTGTTCCAATATTTTTACATCTTGTGTTGTAATTTGTGTAATTCCATAATGATCTTTAAGATCTATAAATACAAATCCACCTAAATCCCTTATAGTTCTAATAAATCCTGCTAATTTTACTTTTTTACCTTCATCTTCTAATCCTAATTCATTACATGTATGTGTTCTATATCTATTCATATTCTTTACATCCTTTTTCTATAATTATTTTAAAATATTACCTATTTCTTCAGCTGACATATCAACTTTTATTTGCTCTGATGTATTCATATTTTTTAATCCACATAAATTTTCCTTTAATTCATCTTCACCTATAATACAGATGTATCTAGCTTTTATTTTACTAGCATATTTTAGCTGTGCATTAAAACTCCTATTACAAATATCTATATCTATAATATAACCTAAATCTCTTAAATCATTTGTTAATTTGAATACTTTAGGAAAAATATTACTATCAAATATTATAAAATATATATCAACATTTCTATTATTTTTAACTAATTCATATTCTTTTAAAAGTAATATAATTCTGTCCATGCCAAGTCCAAAACCAATAGCAGGTGTATGAGTTCCACCTAATACTTCAACTAAAGTATCATATCTTCCTCCACCACCTACAGCAAGTCCTAAATCCTTAGATATAAATTCAAATACTGTTTTATTATAATAATCTAATCCTCTTACAATTGTTTTATCTATTTCATATTCAATTCCTACGTCAAATAAAGTTTGTTTCAAACTTTCAAAATCTTTACTACAATCATCACACAAATAATCTGTAATCATAGGTAAGTTCTGTTTTGCACTTTTACATTTATCTTGTTTACAATCTATTATTCTCATAGGATTTTTAACATATCTTATTTTACAATCATCACACATATTATCTATTTTATCAACTAAATATTCTTTTAAAGTATCTATATATTTAGCCCTACACTTGCTACAACCAATAGAGTTGATTTTCAAAGCTATTTTATCTGATATCCTTAATTTTTTAAATAATTCATAAGCTACAGATATAACTTCAATGTCAGCTAAATATGAATCAGAGCCAAATACTTCGATTCCAAATTGGCTAAATTCTCTATATCTACCTTTTTGCATTTTCTCATATCTATACATAGTTCCAATATACCATAACTTTATAGGAGTTAACATACTAGAAAATCCATTTTCTATATATGCTCTAACAACACCTGCTGTAAGCTCTGGTCTTAAAGTAATACTTCGATTACCCTTATCTAAAAAAGTATACATTTCTTTATTTACGATATCTGTTTCATCTCCAACACTTCTTGAAAAAAGAGTTGTATCTTCAAATATTGGTGTTCTTATTTGATCTATATTATGTTTTATACATATTTCCTTAATGTTTTCTTCTACATATTGCCATATTTTCATATCATCAAAAAATATGTCTTTAGTTCCCTTTGCTCTTGATATATTCATCTGTATTCACCCGGTTAAATTATATCATATATAGCATATTTATGCAATAAAAGATATAATAAAATGTGTAAAAATAATGCATTTAATTAGATATACACATTAAAATTACAAATGAATATACCAAATGTCATATCTTTTTTCAAAAAACAATATAACTCTCGTATATTATTAATCTATCGAAAACAAAAATGAAAGTAATAAATATCACTTCCATTTTTGTTGTTACTCTAATCAATTTTTAATAATTTATAACCCAACTATTGACAATGAGCCTAGAAAACTTATGTAGTATTAATTATCTACATTTCAAGTTTTCCACCATGCTAAAAAACTATTCTAATTTTAAAACCCGTCCAATTGTTAATTTATCTTATCTCTTACATATTTATTTTTTATAATCCATTTTGTGCCTTTTCTAATGTAATTTCAGTGGAAAATAGCTACAATACATAAAGCCCTACACGGAAACCTATGTGGTAGTTGGTACTAGTAGCAACTACGTCGTAACGAAAAGCAGCTGGGTAAGTACTACCACTATCGTTGCAGCTGCCTCCGCGACTGACACGGACAGAGTTATAGATTTCATTTGTCCATTCCCATGTATTTCCTGCTAAATCATATATATTTTTAGCTTTCCAATTATTATTAAATCCTGATATTTGTAAACTTCCAAATCCAGATACATTTGCTGGGGATGTTGAATCATAGTGATTACCCCATGTTCTACTATCTGTTACACTTGGTCCTGAATTATTACTAATCCATCTCATTGCAGTATCCCACTGTGTTCCTGTTACAAGTCCACTTTTAACTTTTGATGCATCATAACTATAGCTTGCTCCCATATTTTCTGAATATGTTTTTGCATCTGTATAATCTATATAGTTCCATAAATATCCTGTATTTGAATTATCTCTTGTCCAACTTGAAATTGTTTTATTTGTACTAACTTTACTTGCTACTCTTATACTTCCTGAGTTATAGTCAAACATTGATTCATATCTTGCTATATAAAAGCCACCATAATTTGTTACTTGTGTATTTTCATCTACCGTACCTGATAGTATACTATCATCTGTTGTACTTGCATAAGAGAATCCTATTGTACACCACTTTGCATATGATACATTTGTTCCATCTACTGGTACCCATACAAATTGGTTTCCACTTGCATCTTCTATTACTAGTCCTTCATTCCAATCTGTTGGCCATACTGCTCCATCTTCTATTGCCATAAATCCTTTCGGTATTATCGGATTATTATATGCAGCTGCCTCTCCATCAAATGTTACATTATCCGTTGCTATTACATCTAATCCAAGTCCTGTTTCTTCTTCACTTGTCATACTCATACTTGTAAACCAGTCTTGTTCTGTTTCATTTGTTCCTACATATACCAACTTACTATCTTGTATTTCAAATTTTAATCCATCTGCTACTGTTATACTTGGTATATATTTTTTTATTGTTTCTCCTATAGTTCCACCATTCCATACCCCTTTATCAAATGTAGTTGGATCAAATGATTGATCCTGTAAATGTTGATTGGATATAGCCAGAGTAAGCTCTGAATTATATGCATCTACATTTGTTTTAAATAATGCTTCATTTGCTGATTCTATTGGATTATTAGTTGCTAAGCTTAATATTACTGCTCCTGCTAGTATTATTATAACTATTATTGTTATTACTAATACTATTAATGATATACCTTTTTTACTTTTCACTTAAAATACCCCCATTTTTCTTTTAAAAAACTATGCTAATTACAATATAAATTAACTAACAATTAAATTATATTATATATATTTTTTTTGTCAATATATTTTCAAAAAATTGTTATAATATAGTTATATCAACATAAATTGTAAATTTATATAGTATTAATTATTAAATGTCACATATAACCTATATATCCATTTAAATATTTTTTAACTTCATAGATTTTAATTTTTTTATTGTTAATTAAATACTCTATTAGTTTCAGTTTCTTCTTTTATTTTTCTAAACTATTAAGAGAAAATTCAACCTTACACACATTTATAGAAAAACATATTTTTATCCTACTTACAATATTTTCCACAACTAATGCATTTTTATCTAAAGCATAATAAAATATACCCTTTTTAAGCAAGATAGAAAACTTATTTTATCTCTTAACATATTTATTTGTATTTTTTTTAATCCATATTGTACCTTTTTTAATCTAGTTTCAGTGCAAAGTAGTTACAGGATATAAAGCACTGTGCGGAAACCTCTGTCGCTGTAAGCTAAAGTAACAACGTTGTTGAAACGATAAGCAACTGGACCAGTACTACCACTAGAGTTGTAGCTACCTCCGCGATTGACACGGTATGAGCTATAGATTTCATTTGTCCATTCCCATGTATTTCCCGCTAAATCATATATGTTTTTTACTTTCCAATATTCACTAAATCCAGATATTTGTAAATCAAAATATCCAGATATATCTGCTGGGGATGTTGAATTACTATGATTACCCCATGTTCTACTATCTGTTACACTTATGCTTGCATTTTGTATCCATTTCATTACTGTATCCCACTCAGTTCCTGTTACAAGTCCACTTTTAACTTTTAATACATCATAACTATAGCTTGCTGCCATATTTTCTGCATATAATTTTGAATCTGTATAATTTATATAGTTCCATAAATATCCGTTATATGTTGCATTTCTTATTGATGACCAATCTGTAAAACTTGTCTTATTTGTACTCTTTTTACTTGCTACTCTTATACTACCTGAGTTATAGTCAAACATTGATTCATATCTTGCTATATAGAATCCTCCATAACTTGTTACTTGTGTATTTTCATCTACAGTACCTAATAGTATACTATCATCTGTTGTTGATGCATATGATATATTAGTTGTACACCACTTTGCATATGGCACATTTGTTCCATCTACTGGTACCCATACAAATTGATTTCCACTTGCATCTTCTATTACTAATCCATTATTCCAGTCTGTTGGCCATGTTGTAGTAGTATTTATTGCCATAAATCCTTTTGGTATTATTGGATTGTTATGTGCTGCTACTTCTCCATCAAATGTTACATTATCTGTTGCTATTACATTTAATCCAAGTCCTGTTTCTTCTGGAGGTGTTACTTCTCCATTTACCATACCCATACTTGTAACCCAGTTTTGTTCTGTTACATTTGTTCCTACATAAACTAACTTACTAGATTGTATTTCAAATTTTGCTGCATCTACTTCAGGTATACTTGTTATATATTGTTTTATTGTTCCAGTTCCAGTTCCAGTACCATCCCATACTCCTGCATCAAATGTAGCTGAATCAAAAGAACTGTTTTGTAAATATTCATTTGCTATAGCTATTGCAAGTTCTGAATTATATTCCGCTACATTTGTTTTAAACGTTGCTTCATTTGCTGATTCTATTGGATTATTAGTTGCTAAGCTTAATATTACTGCTCCTGCTAGTATTATTATAACTATTATTGTTATTACTAATACAATTAATGATATACCTTTTTTACTTTTCACTTAAAATACCCCCATTTTTTTTAAAAAACTATGCTAATTACAATATAAATTAACTAACAGGTCTATTATATTTTATATACATTTTTTTGTCAATATTTTTATGATTTTTTTGCTATTTTTAGCAAAAAAATTGTACTAATTAAAAAATCAGTACAATTTTTGTTTTTTGTTATAACTATTTTCTTATTCCTAATTTAGCTATTGTATCTCTATATTTCAATACATCTTTAGCTTCTAAATAATTTAATAATCTTCTTCTTTTACCAACCATTACTAAAAGTCCACGTCTTGAATGGTTATCTTTTTTATGAATTTTAAGATGTCCAGTCAATTCGTTTATTCTTTCTGTAAGTAAAGCTACTTGTACTTCTGTAGAACCAGTATCTTTCTCTGCTCTTGCATAAGTTGTTAAAATTTCAGCTTTTCTTTCTTTAGTCATTTTATATTTCCTCCTTTTTCAATAATTCCTATAAACTAAGAAATAATATGAGGTATATTATATCTGAGTAAAAGGTATATATATACATAATTTAATATGTTTATATCAATTGATTATCTGCCAATTATATATCCATATGGATTAACAGCAGTACCGTTTATTCTTAACTCAAAGTGTAAATGGTTACCAGTTGAGTTACCAGTTGTACCTTCTTTTGCAATTGTTTGACCCATTTCAACAGAATCACCAGCATTAACTAATAATTTACTACAATGAGCATACCAAGTTGTAATACCATTACCGTGATCAACTTTAAGCATATAACCATAAGATCCGCCCCAACCCGAAAATGTTACAAGTCCAGATTTATATGCATATATTGGATCTCCACTTCTACCAGCTATATCTATACCTGTATGAAGAGATGCCCCTCTATAACCAAACGAAGAAGAGATATACCTAGCAGTTGTAGGCCATATTCCGCCTTGTGCTGCTGATACATTAGCTGTTGCAACTGAAACAGTTTCATTAGTTGTTGTTGCTTTTGGTATAACAACTTTAGGTATAACAATTACTGGTTTATTTCTACTTACTATATCTTTAAATATATTATCTGCCACTTCTATAGAAGTCATTTCACCAAGATTAGAAACTTTTTCTGTTGTAACTTCAGATTTAACTTTAGGAACTTCCTTTTTTAAATTAGTTACATATTTATTTGCTTCATCTTGACTATTAAATATCATTTTTTTTTCATCATTTATAGCAACGTTATATATAGTATATTCAGTTTTTAGTTCTGCTCTTAAACTAGTATATACATTTTGTGAAGTAATAAGATTATCTCTTATATAACAAGTTGTAAATACTGGTTCAGCATCTAAATATGCTTTAACGTTAGAATCAATTAGCTCTTTTTCTGAAACTAGAGTATTATATACATCTTCAAATTCTTCTTCATTCGAAAAGTAACCAATGAATTTATCATTTAACACCACTCTCAATGTAGGTTTATATGTGTTTAATACAGTAACTACTACTGCAGAAAACATTAATACCAATAAGAATGTTGTAAAAAATATAAACTTTAGAGTACTGAGCACACCCTTTTTTTCCATAACTTAATCTTGCACCTTCCTTATATTTACATCACATATTATAACATACAAAAGTCTATTTGTCAAATTGTTGATTATAAACCTGCCTATATTATACTACATACTACATTATATGTCAGCAATATTACATATCTATAATATTCCAAGAAACAATTACAAATTGTCCATGATTTTAAGCATATTTCTTATATTTGACTAAATTATATAATAAACTTTAAAAAAATACAAGTTTTTTTAAGAAATTTTATATTTTTTTAATATTTTATATTCTTTTCCTTTATTTTTTACTAGTTTTGTAGTATAATATAAATATAAGTTTTTACGTTTTACCAAAATGAAAGGGGTGAAAATATTATGTTTTCGTTACCTATGTGGATTACATGGCTTATACTTTGTGGTTTTTTCTTTTTAATTGAAATCTTCACAATATCATTTTTAATGTTCTGGCCTGGAGTTGCCGCTTTTATAGCATTTATTTTAGCTGTATTAGAAGTACCAACTCATATTCAGATAACAGTTTTTGCTATATTAAGTATTATACTTATATTACTTACAAAACCACTTACAAGTAAATTATTTAAAACTAATGATACACTTACTAACGTAAGAAGTATCATAGGAAAACGCGGAGTAGTTCTTAAAACAATCGATAATTTAAATTGTAAAGGTCAAGTTAAAGTATCTGGCGAAATATGGTCTGCAATTTCTTCTACAGATGAAATTATAACTGTAGATACAAATATTGAAATTGAAGCGATAGACGGTGTTAAAGTTAAAGTTAAAAAAATTTAAAAGGGGGAAATAACATGGAATTAATTTTTGTTTTAGTTATTGTAGCAGTAATTGCACTGCTTACAATAAAAGTTGTTAAACAATCCGAAGTTTATGTAATAGAAAGATTCGGTAAATATTATCAAACTGCACAACCTGGTCTTAACTTTATTATACCTTTCGTAGATAAGGTAAGAGCTATAGTAAGTATGAAACAACAAACTATGGATATACCACCTCAAGGTGTTATAACAAAAGATAATGTTACTATAACAATAGATACTGTTGTTTTCTATCAAATAATAGATCCAGTTAAAGCTGTTTATGAAATAGAAAGTCTTCAAAAAGGTATAGGTTACATAGCTATTACTACAATTCGTGATATCGTTGGTAGAACTGATTTAGATAGTACATTTAGTTCAAGAGACACTATAAATACACAACTTAGACAAGTTCTAGATGATGCAACTGATAGATGGGGTTGTAAAGTTGATAGAGTTGAAATAAAAGATATTAAACCACCAATAGATATACGTGATGCAATGGAAAAACAAATGAATGCAGAGAGAACAAAAAGAGCTGCAATACTTGAAGCTGAAGGTATCAGACAATATGATATTACAATTGCTGAAGGTAAAAAAGCTTCTGCAATACTTGAAGCTGAAGCTGATAGAGAATCTAGTATACGTAGAGCACAGGGTTCTAGAGAATCTAAAATATTAGAAGCTGAAGGTACAGCAGATGCAATAAAAAAAGTTGCAGATGCTAAAGCTAGAGAAGTTGAACTTGTATATACTTCTATAATGAATGCTAAACCTGATGATAGATTAGTTTCTATTAAAGCTTTAGAAGCTTTAGAAAAAATATCTATGGGTCCAGCAAACAAAGTATTTATTCCATTTGATACAACTAAAGCATTAGGTTCTTTAGGAGTAGCAAGTGATATGTTGAAATTCAAATAAAACAAATAAGTAATAAAAAAAGTCTAACTTTGATGTTAGACTTTTTTTATGTCAAAATATTCTATTTTTTGTAATATTGTTGAATAAAAAATTGTTATATGGTAGAATTCAATTAAATTATATTGCATTACATTTAAAACAATTTATAAATAATGTTTAGATTGGCGGTAATTGAATGAATAAAATAATAAAGCTAATATTTGTCATATTAGCAGCTATAATGATAATTAGTATTGCACTTTATGTACTAAAACACGTATTTAACTTCAGAACACTTACTATAACAAATTTTGATATACAAGCTTTAGTAGAAAAAGATGGAGATATTAAAGTAAACTTGTTAAATGAATATAAGTTTAATGGTAAATACAATGGTGTATATATTACATTACCAAAAGATATAAATGACATCAGTTCATTTAATACTACATCTAAAAGTATTAATGATTCTATACTTACTGATACATTATATGGTAATACTGATATAAAAAATTTCAAAGTATATTTAATCAAAGATGGTATAGATATAGAACTTAAAGAAGTCGATTATGCTAATTTGGGTGATAGATACGTATATACTAAAGAAGTAACTAACGGTTATATAAAGTATATGATGTATGAACCTTCTTCTGATGAAACCAAAAGCTTTAGAATTTCATATACATTAGTAAATACAGGCGTAAAACACATAGATGCAGCAGAAATTTACTGGAATTTCATAGGTGGAAATTACGAATGTAAAATTAACAAATTAAATATTGATTTGAAATTTGAATCTCCAAGTCAAATTAAATATTCGTATACACATGGAAATCAAAGTGGCAAACTAACAATAAATGGGGATAGTATAAATGTACAATATTCTAATATTAATGCAAAACAATTTGTAGCGCTTAGAGTTTTGTTTGATAATAGTAGTATACCATTTTCAAATAAATTTTCAAAAATACAAGCGATTCCAATAGTTCTAGATCAAGAAAAAGTATTACAAGATAGAACCGATATGAGAATATTAATCAACAATATTTTCATAATTATAACTGTAATTTTGGTGCTATATTATATATATTTACTTGTAAAATATGAATATGACAAACTGTTCATGGTTTATTATGATGATGAATATAAACTTTTAGATAAATATAACCCTATGATACTTGCGTGTATAGCTCAAAACAGAGAAATGAATGCTAGAGATATAATAGCCGTTCTATTAGATTTAGTGAATAAAAAAGTCCTTAAAATGGAGGTTATACCCGGCATTACTAAAAAAACATATATGATAACAAAAATACCCCACAATATTGTAATAGATGATATTGAAAGAAATATTATAAATTTATTTTTTGGTAACACAAACAAAATAGAATTGCAATCTAAAATCAAAGAATTGAATAAAGATGGTATGACAGTTGAAAAAATTAAAATAATTGATACTCTTGCAATAACTAAACTGAGTGAACTTGGCGCAAATTCTGTAAAAGTTAGTACGCCATTACTAGCTTTTAATAATATATTATTTGCAATTATTTGCGTAATAATAACTATTAATATGGCATTTAATATTAGTCTAGCAAATTCAACTTTATCTCGAAGTATAACAATTTTCAATAGTGATATAAGTGGTATATTTATTGCAATAATTATATCTACATTAACATTTTTACCAATGATATTATATATTATATACTTTCTATTATATTTATTTAGATGTACGCAAAAATATATAGTAAAGATAGCATTTAAATTTTCAGCTAAGAAGTTAATTGCATCAGTTATAACATTTACTATTATATCCTCAGCAGTATTCACCTTACTGTTTTTAACAACTAAAAGCGAATATGTAATAATAAATACAGTCATGTTTATGGTGGCATTACTTATAATAATGACAGATAACTTAATGTCTAAGCATGATATAAAAATCTACAAAATCTTTTTAAGTTTAAAAATTATACAAGATAAGTTAGAAAACGGAAGTTTATTAGAAGAAAAAAAAATTGGTGATATATTATTATGGGAAAAATATTTAACTTTTGCTATAGCACTAGGAATAACTAATGTTTCGCAATATGCAAATGGATTAGAAATACAAGATGATTTAAGTGATTTCTTATCACAAATTAATGATTTCTTAAATATTTATTATGATATAAGTGGTTTAGATAGAGATATTAACATAGATAATATTTTAAACAATTTTAAAAATATGATATCGTCTTTTTCAAGTTCATATTTGAGTTTAACAGGCTCTAACTCTGGCTCTAGTTTTGGCGGAGGTGGTTTTTCTGGTGGCGGTGGCAGTGGCGGCCGGTGGTGGCGGATTCTAACACTTGTCTAATATATATATATTAACTAAAATTAAAATCGAACTATTTATTTAATAGTTCGATTTATTTAATAGACTTATAAATTAATGACCAGTAACTATATAATATCATTATTCTTTGTTTAATTCTTGTTCTATTTTACCAATCATGTTTGTTTTTAATATTTTTTGGGCTTGCACAATAGCTTTTTCATATGTTACGATAGATGAACTACCATGTACTTTTATAACTGGTTTATTTATACCAATAAGTACAGCTCCTTCATGTTCTTTATAATCAAACCTTTTGAGTGCACCAGTTAAAACTGGTTTTGCTATTAATCCTGATATTTTATTTAATAATCCTTTTTTAAACTCTGTAGATATTACATTTTTTATTACAGATGCTGCACCTTCTAAAGATTTAATTGCTATATTGCCCATGAGTCCATCACATACTATTACATCAACTTTTCCAGTTAATATGTATCTCGCTTCTATATTGCCTGTAAAATTAGGGAAACTCGCTTTTAAAAGCTTATATGTTTCTTTTAATGTAGGTGTACCCTTCTCTTCTTCAGCTCCTATATTTAAAAGTGCAATACTAGGATTTAATATTCCAAGTACATTTTTTGCATATATTTCTCCAAGTTTAGCATATTGCACTAAAGAGATATCTTTAGCCTCTGGATTCGCACCAGAATCTAAAAAAATAACATCTTTGCCTGTTATAGTAGGTAAAAGAGTCATTAAAGCGGGTCTATGTATTCCTCTTATTCTGCCAAGTTTTAGTAAACCTCCAGCCATTAAGGCTCCTGTATTTGAAGCTGAAACGAATATTGTATTATCATTCTCTCTCATATATTCAAATGCAATAACTAAATTCGATGTTTTTTTGTTTTTAATTGCAAATGCAGGTTCATCATAATTAGTTATATATTCTGTACAGTCTAATATTTCAAATTTACTTATATAATCATCTTTATTAATTTTATTTAATACTAATTTAATATCATCTGTTTTTCCAACTAATATAATTTTTCCTTCGATTTTATCTACCATATTTACAGCAGCAATTATTGGAAGTTCGATACCTTTATCAGCGCCTGCAATATCTATTAAAATTTTCATTGTTCTCTCCTCAAAATAATTTATTTTCTTCGCCATGAATGATTCTTGTTATATTTTTTCTATGTTTGAATAAAATTATTAGTGATACTATAAATACAGGTAATATATATTTCTGTAACATAACAAATATCATAATATTAAATAATATTACTCCCCCTATTGAACCTATTGATACTGTTCTTGTAATCAATATAATAACAATACCCGCTATTATACAAACTAATGCAACTTGTGAATTTAAAAGAAGCCCTACAACAAGTATCGTTACTACACCTTTTCCACCTCTAAAACCATAATATATTGGATAACAGTGACCAGTAATAGCTGCTATCATAAATAATGAATTAAACATTACTTCTGTATCTTGTTTAAAAACTTTAGCTATTCCAAATATTATACCATATGCAACTATTACTTTTATCATATCAAGTATAAGAACAACAAAACCCATTAATTTTCCAAGTACTCTTATAGAATTAGTTGTACCTGGATTGCCACTACCTAAATTTCGTATGTCTTCTCCTGTCTTCTTTTTACATATTTCAATCGATGGACTTATACTGCATATTAAATATGTTATTACAAAAATCGCTATATTATATATCATATATATCATCTCCTTAAAGATACATATATCTTATCATATATGATTTAAAAAATCAAGTATTGCTTGAAAATATAAGAAATTTATGGTATACTTATTTTATTGCTTGAATAAGTAATATTTAGGAGTGATATATTTGTTATGTTCAGTATGTAAGAAAAATATGGCTGTTATATTCATAAAAGAACAAAATAATACAACTGCTTTATGTTTAGAATGTGCCAAAGAAAAAGGTATAGATCCTATGAAAGCAATGATGGATCAATTTAAATCAGTTGGAAATTTAGATCTTGAAAATTTAACATCACAATTTGATAAATTTATGACTAATTTAGACCCAGATAAACTTGAAGAGTTAGGTTCTAACCCATTTGCAAGTTTTGAAAATATTAATTCAGAAAATGTAGAAAATATAGAAGACAAAGAAATAAAGAATAACAGTAAACCAAACAAAAAAACAAAAACACTTGATATATATGGTATTAATTTAACAGAAAAAGCTAGAAATAATGAATTAGATATGGTTGTAGGTAGAAATAGAGAATTAGAAAGAGTTGTTCAAATACTTAATAGAAGAAGTAAAAACAATCCTGCTTTAATTGGAGAACCTGGTGTTGGTAAAACAGCACTCGTAAATGCACTAGCTATTGCTATAGCAAAAGGTAAAATCCCTGCTAAATTAGTACCTAAAGAAGTGTATTTATTAGATATGACTTCACTTGTAGCTGGAACTCAATTTAGAGGACAGTTTGAATCTAGAGTTAAATCTATTATTGAAGAATGTAAAAATCACGGTAATATAATTTTAGCAATAGATGAAGTTCATAATATTGTTGGTGGTCAAGATCATGACAATTCAATGAATGCTGCAAACATGTTAAAACCAGCTCTATCAAATGGGTATGTACAACTAATTGGTGCTACTACTTTAAAAGAATATAGGAAGTACATAGAAAAAGATACTGCTCTAGAGAGAAGATTCCAAACAGTTATAATTGATGAACCAAGTTCTGAGGATACTGTCCAAATTTTAAAAGGTATTAGAAAATATTATGAAGATTACCACAAAGTAATTATACCAGATGAAACATTAGTTAAAGCTGTAGAACTATCTGTAAAATATATTCATGATAGATTTCTTCCAGATAAAGCAATTGATTTAATTGATGAAGCTGCTTCAAGAGTTAATTTAGATGATAATTTACTTGCTGAGGTTACTAAAACTTCATTTGAAATAGCTGCTTTAGAAGATGCTTTAAAAAGAATAGAAGATGAAACTCAAACCATTGATAATCCTGTATACAAAGAAGATGAATATACTAATTATGAAAAATCTGCAATGTTGAAAGAAACAATTTGCAAGTTAAAAGTAAAATTAAATAACCTAAATGATAAAGTTAAACCAAAAGAAGTAACTTCTAATCATTTAGCTGGAGTTGTAGAACTTTGGACTAAGATACCGGTTACAAAAATAAAGACATCAGATAAAGTTAAACTACTTAAATTAGAATATAATTTAAAGAAAAGAATAATTGGTCAAGATTATGCAGTAGAATCTATTTCTAATGCCATAATACGTAAAAGAGCTGGGCTACAAAATATAGTTAAGCCTCCTTCTTTTATATTTGTTGGTCCTACTGGTGTTGGTAAAACTGCATTAGTTAAAGCATTAGCATATGAATTATTTGATAACGAAGAAGCAATTATAAAATTAGATATGTCTGAATATTCAGAATCACATAGTACATCTAAATTAATAGGCTCTCCACCCGGATATGTTGGATATGATGAAGCAGGTCAATTAACTGAAAAGGTAAGAAGAAATCCATATAGTATAATATTATTTGATGAAATTGAAAAAGCACATTCTAGTATATATAATGTATTACTACAAATATTAGATGAAGGAAAGTTAACAGATTCTCAAGGAAAAGCTGTTTCATTTAAACATACTATAATTGTTATGACATCTAATATTGGAACTAACTTTAAAAATGATGGATATGGTTTTGGTAATAATGATATAGAAAAAAATATGCTAAAGAATAAAATAGATGACAATTTAAAGAACTTCTTTTCTCCTGAGTTTTTAAATAGAATTGATGAAATTATATTATTTAACAAATTAGATAAACAAAGTATTAATAAAATTACCAAAATGATGATAGATGAATTTATTTTAGAAACATCTAAAAAAGGTTACAAATTTAAAGTTACAGATAATGTTATAAATTATATTTCAAATATTGGATATGACACTAAGTTTGGTGCTAGACCACTTAAAAGAGCTATACAAAAATCTATTGAAGATACAATTGCTATTAAATATTTAAAAGAAGAAATAAAGATAAATAAAAATTATACAATTGATATTCAAGATGACAAAATAATTGTAATATAAAAATAAAGGTTATGTATTAATATCTAATACATAACCTTTATTTAATTAAGAATACTTTAACTTTCAATATCTTCTATATAACTATTTAAATCTTCTAACGTATTTACCATTATTCCTTTTTTTAATTCAGAAATTAATTCTTCTCTTATATTAGACTCTGGTATTTCTGTATTTTTATAAATTGTGGATATTTCATCATCTACAATTTGATATATTATAACATAACCTTTTTCTAATAAAAGTTTAAAGTGATTAGGACAATTAGAATCTATTTCTTTTCTAAATATAATACTATTTTCTGTTTCTTCAACTAACTTATATTCTTTATCAACTTTTTCTTTAATTTTTTCTTTGGTTGTACCAAACTCTATATTTTTATTAGTTATAGTTTCTTTACAATTTATATAATAGTCTTCATACGTTACTTCTATATCTTTGTCTTCACTTTTATATATAGAAACAACAGTTGTTGTTTCATCAACAGTATCAATTGGTTCCGGTAGTACATTTTCTTTTGCTACTGCATTATCGCTAATTCTTAATCCAATATATGCTCCTGTTACGAGCAATACAACTGCAAAACACATAATTACAATTCGATATATTATTTTATTCATATAATCACCTTTTAAGTATATGTTTTGCATTTAGACGAAAATTATACATATTATATATTTAATGTTAGAATATAAATTTATTGATAACTGATTTATTTTTCCTCTTCTAATAGTTCATCAGTTATTTTTTATTCAATATTAGCAACATTTTTTTCATCAATATAATCCTTTGTAAATATTATTATTCCTGATATGAATAATAAACTGCATCCTATCAACTGTAAATTATTTATTGTTTCTTTTAAATAAAAATATGATACAAAAGCCGTTATTATTGTACATGATAAAATGAATATATTCGACTTCACACCTGATATTATTCTTATTGTTTTATAATAACATGCAATTTTTATTACATCTACAAAAATTGATATTAAAATAATTTTTAACAATATAAATTTATCTATTTGAAATAATAACTTAAACTCATTTGTAAAAGCACATATAATTGATATAAGTATAAAAGCTACAATTGTAAAATCTCTATTAATTCTAAATACTGAAATTTTATGATTGGATTTACTTATTAGCATAGTGTAAATAGCAAACGCGGTTGTTCCAATCAGTACATATAATACTCCTAAATCAAAATTAAAATTAAACAAACTATTATTTATATTTGATGTAAAAAAAGTTCCAATCACTG
This sequence comes from Clostridia bacterium, assembly GCA_028684095.1. Lineage (GTDB taxonomy): Bacteria > Bacillota > Clostridia > TANB77 > CAG-465 > RGIG5057. Next base: position 15,154 of record JAQUGQ010000004.1, on the reverse strand, counting down.
CTATTATAAGTGCACTTATAACATACTTGTTTTTTGCTATGTTTTTTTCTTTATCTATAAATATAGCAAGAATAATTATAGTTATTATAGAACCTAATCCTGAATTTATAAATTCTACTAATGTTGCTTTAGATATACTTAATCCATTAAATACAAAAAAGTATCCTATTAACATAAATATTCCCATAAATATTATATTCTTTTTATATTCCTTATTTATCAAACTTTTTTCTGTTTTTGTCCTGGTTATTATCAAAATTAGACTATTTACTATTATTACTGTTGCAAACCTTATAAATGATAATATATTGGGTGATATATAGTTTAGTATATCTTTAAACAAAACATTATCTATACCCCAAATCATAGTTGTTATTATTATACATATATATCCTATTTTTAATTCTTTTTTCATTAAATATCCTACCATTCTAAATTTTATCTATGTTTTAATATTTTGTGATTTATATTATTTTCTAATAATATATTAGAATTTTATCACAAATTACTAGTTAAAACAATAAAAAATAATTATTTGATTAATTTTATATTAAAATAATACTAAACAAAATAAAATTATACAAAACCTTTAAAGAATTGTATAACAAATGTTTATATAACATTTAATTGACTATATATAAAAAGTATTTAATAAATGATTATAGTATATTGTCATTTATTATAAAACGTAGATACATAAGAATATAACTTATAGACCTACGTTAAGATATTTCATTAACTTATTTTTTGTATTAATATTGAAGCATTTGTATTTATTTGAGTCCCACCAGTTAATGTTTGTAAAGTAACTGCAGCAGCACTTGAATGATTACGAACAGTTAATATATCAGAAGCAGCAGCGGTTATGATTACCATTCCTGAATATATTTGAGTTCCAGCTCCTGAGCCATATATACTATCAGCAACAAGAGATCCCTGTTGAAAAAGAGCAAATTGACCTGGTTCTACTCCTGAAACAGAAAACCATATAACATAGTTTCCAGCTGTGCCAATCTGTATTGTAGATGTTCCTCCTATATGTGCAATAGTACCAACAATTATACCATTATCACTAAATGGTATGTCAGCTTCCACAGCTACTGTTTCTGCTGCTAAATTATAGATATATGCATATTCAGATAATCCATTAGTGCCTGTTGCTCCTGTCGCTCCTGTTGGTCCTATTGGTCCTATTTGTCCTGTTACTCCTGGTGGTCCTGGTGGACATATTGGACAACAATTATGATGTTAAATAATATTACAATTTTCACTAAAACACTCATCTTGTTCATTTGTACAATCACCATAAAAATAATTTTTCATTAATTATCCTTCTTTAATATGATATTAAAACAGTTATCTGTTTGTATATTATATGAGAATATTTCAAATAAAGTGTGATTAAAAAATTATCTAAATCAGATATATACAAGTTTCAAATACATTTTATGATTATAAATAGAATATTAGATAACATAACACAACAAATAGGACCTAATAAATTAAGTCCTATTTTTATCTTCTTTATATACCTAAAGTATTATGCAAATTAATCCTCCACTACCTTCATTTATAATTCTTTGTAATGTTTCTTGTAACTTCATTTGAGCTTCATCAGGCATTCTATATAATTTATTTTGTAGTCCTTCATTAACAAGTTCATGTAATGATTTACCAAATATGTTTGATTCCCATATTTTTGTAGTATCATTTTCAAATTCACTAAGTAAATATTTAACTAAGTCTTCAGATTGTTTCTCACTTCCCACAATAGGCGAAATCTCTGTTTCTACATCACATCTAATCATATGTATCGATGGAGCACTGGCTCTTAATTTAACACCAAATTTACTTCCTTGTTTAACTATCTCTGGTTCTTCTAATTTAAGTTCATCTATCTGTGGAGTTACTATTCCATATCCTTTTATTCTTACCTCTTCTAGTGCTACTGCTATCTTGTCATATTCAATTTTAGTTTTAGCATATTCTTTCATAATTTTAAATATATCACCATCTGATGTTATTTCAAAATTTGAAACTTCACTTAATACTTTGTAAAATATAGAAGGATTAATTTCAATTCCAATTTTTATACTTCCATCTTCCATTTTTGCACTATCTACTAAAATTCTATCTATCATTTCATTTTCTTTAGATATTCTTGATACCACATCATTAATTTCTCTAAGTGAATAGTCTTTATCGAAAGATGTTTTTACAATTTGTATCATATCTTGTTTCAACCAGTGATTCAAATCTAACACAGTAAACCATTTAGGCATTTTAAACCCTATTTCTGTTATTGGAAATTCACTAAGTACTTTTTCAAATACTCCTGATACATCCTTTTCTGATAAATTCAGAACATCTGTAGCTATTACTGGTGCATCGTACTTTTCTTCTAAATCTCTGGATAATTTTTTTGTTTCCTCACTATATGGATGCATAGAGTTAAGCATTATAACAAAAGGTTTATGTATATCCTTTAATTCACTGATTACTCTCTCTTCTGCTTCAACATAGGAATTTCTTTCAATATCAGTTATGCTACCATCAGTAGTTACCACAAGACCAATTGTTGAATGATCTGATATAACTTTTTTTGTTCCTATTTCAGCTGCTTTTGCAAACGGCATTTCTTCAAGAGACCAAGGTGTTTTTACCATACGTGGTAAGTCACCTTCCATATATCCTAAACTATCATTAACTAAATATCCAACACAATCAACCAATCTAGTCTTAAGTCTAACATTATTATCAAGTTTTATTTCAACAGATTCATTAGGAACAAACTTTGGTTCAGTTGTCATTATTGTCTTACCTGCTGCACTTTGTGGTAATTCGTCTTTTGCTCTATCTTGTTTGTATTCATTTTCAATATTTGGAATAACAAACATCTCCATAAAATTTTTAATAAATGTTGACTTACCTGTTCTTACAGGACCTACAACACCTAGATATATGTCACCACCTGTTCTAGCTTCAATGTCTTTGTATATATCTCTTCTCTCCATTTTAATACCTCCATAAAATACTTTAATACAATATATTATACCAAAGCTTTTTTATGAATAGTTTAATTAAATTATTTGATATAATTAAAGAATACAAGATAGTTATGTGAAAAATTCAAGTAAATCTGTTTTTGAAGTGATACATATTGCACCATCTTTAATTAAATAATTAGAAAAATATGAATCTTTATTATATATACTTCCAGGAATAACTAATATATCTTTACCTTGCTCTAATATTAAATCTACAATTATTGCAGCTTTAATATTATAATTTGTTTCAGGTATAAACAAACAATCAGATATTCCAGTTATATATTCGTAATTAATAAATTTATTTTTTTCTAATTTATCTGATACAATTAGAATATCTTCTCTTTCTACTTCCTTAATATATGGTAAATATACAATATTACTATATTCAGTTATTTCATCACTAACTATTGATATATTATTATTATTCATATATTTATAAAACTCATAGTATTTTCTTTTGCCAGTAATACTAAAATTATTTGAACTATATATGTATACCTTCTTGTTTTTCAATAGTGATAAATTACCCCTTGCAAATATAACTAGTGGCGGATTAAAAACATTTATCAACTGTTGTGGATATTCTTTGGAATGAATGTTTATTATTTTAATACTGTTTTCACATAAACTTTGAAACAACTCTATAGATTTAACCTTTAACTGCGAATTAACTAAATTAGAAAAAATACTATAACTAACATATATGCTATTAGATTTAATTATCTTTAAAATTTTATCTTTATCTTTGGATATATAATATATTTCTTTAACATCTTTAAACACTCTAAGTAAGTTTATGTATGTTAAGTAATCTAGTTTAACATATATACTAAGCCATAAATATTCCATTTATTCTTGTATGATATATATATCATACTCTCCTCTCTTTATATTTTTTATATATTTAATATAATTATATATTAAGTAAATTAGATAATCAAATATTATATGTATATTTTAAGCACTAATTTTAGTGTAAAATAATATACAAAAACACTATTGAATATCCAATAGTGTTTTTGTATCTAACAAACCTAGAATTATTGACATTGAGATTCATGGTTCATTTATTATCAACTTAATTCTTTTATATTTATATCTTCACCACTAGTTTTATCACTATATTCTATAGGTTCAGCAACAGTTAATTTTTTTAATTCACCAATAAATCCTTTATCTCTTTGTAAATTTTTATCTATATTATTAACAACCTTTTCACAAGATAATGGAATCATTACTTGCTCTTTCTCAGCTTGTTTCTTTAAAATAGATATTTGTTGAAATTCATATTCATTATCATATGAGAAGTTTTTATCGTCTCTTTTCATTTGTCCTATATATAAATTTACTCCCGCTAATTTACAAACATATTCCTTAACATTAGTAGAATATGTAGTTGGTACTCCTTGTAATGTGTTTTCACAAATTTCATTGCACATTTTATATAACTCATCTTCTTTATTTATCCCAACTTTTTCTACTAAGTCGTCCATTCTTTTCTCTTTTAAATATTGTAACTGTTCTATAGTATTTTGTGATAAATCATTTTCAAATTTACCTGCTGTAATAAATATATCCATTAACTCATTTAAGTTAGGATCTGTTTCTTCGTTTTCTTTAACCCAATTAAATATATTAGCTATTCTACTTTCAACAACTTTTTTTTCATTATCATATTCATTTTGGTCAGTAAAATACCCTTCACCTTCAGAAAACTCTGCAAGATAACATCTTTTTTCTGGTAATAATCCATTTTCACTTATATTAGATTTAATTAATGCTTCTCTTATATTTCGTGTAGGCATATTACTAGCACTTGTACTTGCTATACTATATCCTTCATTTGTTTTTAATTGTTGATGATATGCTTGTATCATATTTTTTGTCAACTCTCTAGAAAAAACTGACAATGCTTTTTCATCAGTACAATTGAATATTTCCTTTGTCGATTCAACTTGAATTTTAACAGCCCTTTGAATATCATTAAACACCTGCTGATTTAAAATACTTTTTTTATTCATATTAATTTCCTCCTTTTATATGTTACTCTTATTATAAGTATATCACATATATAATTATATAGCAAGTATTTAATATATTAGTTTTCATTTATAATTACATATTTGTCTAATAATTTATTATATAATACCACTATCTTTTTAATAACATTTTATTGTTATAATTTTGATGAAGAAGCCACATATAAATAATTGATTTTAACCCAATTTTGTATTTAATCTTAATATTGTCTTGCTGTATATACCATATGTTTTGAATCTTTTCCACATATTGCACATTTAGTATCTAACTGTTCCTCTTCAAATGGAATACACCTAATAGTTGATGCTGTAAGATCTTTTATTTTATCTTCACATGCTACATCACCACACCACATCATTTTAACAAAGCCTTGTTTAGTTTCAAATATATTTATATATTCTTCTAAACTTCTAGCTTCAAATGTATAGTTTTCAGTGTTTTCTTTAGCCATTTCAAACATGTTTTGTTGTATATCTACTAATAGTTTTTCTATATGTTCTTGTAAAGTATCTAAACTAATTGTTTCTTTTTGTAGTGTATCTCTTCTAAATATAATACAATTATTATTTTCTATATCTCTAGGTCCTATTTCAACTCTAACTGGTACTCCACGTAATTCCCAATGGTTAAATTTATATCCTGGAGAATATTCTTCTCTATCATCTAATTCAACTCTAAATTTACTTGAAAGTTCCTTTTTAAGTTCTGCTACTTTATTTAAAACCCCTGGTTTTTGCCCAGCTATTGGAACTATAACTACTTGTATTGGAGCAATATTTGGAGGTAATTTAAGACCTCTATCATCTCCATGAGTCATTATTATTCCACCAATAACTCTAGTTGACATTCCCCAAGATGTTTGGTATGCATGCTCTTCTTTTCCTACTTTGTTTTGGAACTTTATATCAAATGCTTTAGAAAAATGAGTTCCAAGATAATGAGAAGTACCAGATTGAAGTGCTTTACCATCATGCATTAAAGCTTCAATTGTATATGTGCTTACTGCACCAGCAAATCTTTCTTTTTCAGATTTAATACCTTTGATTACAGGAATAGCTAAATATTCTTCGCAAAAATCCGCATATATTTTGTGCATTCTAAGCGTTTCTTCTATTGCTTCATTAGCAGTAGAATGTAAAGTATGCCCCTCTTGCCATAAAAATTCTGTTGTTCTTAAAAAAGGTCTTGTTGTTTTCTCCCATCTTACTACATTTGCCCATTGATTTATAAGTAGTGGTAAATCTCTGTGAGATTTAATCCATTTAGAATACATTGTACAAATTATAGTTTCTGATGTAGGTCTTATACAAAGTCTTTCTTGTAATTTGTTATCTCCACCATGAGTTACCCATGCAACTTCTGGTGCAAATCCTGCTACATGTTCTTTTTCTTTATTTAACATTGATTCTGGTATAAGTAAAGGAAAGTATGCATTTTTGTGACCAGTTTCTTTAAACTTTTCATCTAATACTTTTTGTATATTCTCCCATAAAGCATATCCATATGGTCTAATTACCATGAAACCTTTAACAGGAGCATAATCTACAAGTTCTGATTTTAGTATAACATCTGTATACCAATCAGTAAAATTATCATCCATTTTAGTTAATTCTTTTACAAAATTTTTATCATCCATATTTTAATTCCCTTCTTTATTTTTCAATACTATCTAAACTAATATTTCCTATTCTTCCGTTTTTGAAATCATCAAGAAAAATTTTTGAAGCTTTTTCAAGATCAACTTCTCCACCAGAAATCAAACAACCTTTTTTTCTTCCAATTATTTCTACTATTTCATGAGCTTCTTTAATTAAATCTTCATCACTTAATTTATATTTTTCTTTAAATAACAAATTATATCTTTCATTTTTTATTAATATTTTTACACCTTCAGCAGATAGTTCTTCTAAATCTAATATTTCTTGTTTAATATTTCCAGTAAGTGCAAGTTTGAGTCCTGCATTACCATCTTCTAATCTGGGCCATAAAAGTCCAGGAGTATCAAGTAATTCTACATTTTCTCCAACTCTTATCCATTGTTTTCTAACAGTTACACCAGGTCTATTTCCTACGTTTGCTGAATTCTTTTTAGAAATTTTATTTATCAAAGTAGATTTACCCACATTGGGAATTCCAACAATTAATACTCTAAATATGGGCTTTATTGCTATAGTTTTGTTTTCATATTTCTTTTTGTATATTTTAGTTCCAACAATCTTTATTGTATCTAGTAATTTAGAAATATTATCTCCAGATTGAGCATTTGTAAGCACAACAGATATACCTTTATCTTCAAAATATTTTTTCCATTTACTAACTTCAATCTTATCAGCCATATCATACTTATTTAGAACTACTATTTTTTCTTTACCTTCTGCCATTTCATCGATTATATAGTTTTGACTAGATTTAGGAATTCTAGCATCTAAAACTTCTACAACAATATCTATTAATTTTAAATCTTCTCTAATAGATTTAGCAGCTGTAACCATATGCCCAGGATACCAATTTATATTCATTATATTCTCATCTCCATTAACTTAACACATATCTAAACACCCTATACAAATAAAGTATATAAGGTGCTTATTATATATTACTTCTTTACTTCTTTTAATTTAGCTGATTTACCAACTCTATCTCTTAGATAATAAAGTTTTGCTCTTCTAGCTTTACCTAATCTAGTAACTTCTATCTTTTCGATTTTTGGTGAATTAACAGGAAATGTTCTTTCAACTCCAACACTGTTAGATATTTTTCTTACTGTGAAAGTTTCATTTAAACCTGAATTTTGTCTCTTTATAACTGTACCTTCAAATATTTGAATTCTCTCTTTAGTTCCTTCAACTATTTTTACGTATACTTTTACTGTAGCACCTACATCAAATTTATCTACGTTTTCTTTCATGTATTCTTGTTCTATAGCTTTGATTATGTCCATTCTAATTTCCCCTCCTTTTATGTTTGATTCTTTTTATTTAAATTTTACTTAAGTAAATCCGGTCTATTTTTTAAAGTTAACTCTAAAGACTTTTTATGTCTATATTCAGTTATGTTTTTATCATGACCTGAAAGAAGTACTTCAGGAACTTTTCTACCTCTAAATACACTAGGTTTAGTATATTGAGGATATTCTAAAAGTTTATTAGTATGAGATTCATCTATTAACGATCCTTCAGTTATTATTCCTGGCACTAATCTTGTAACAGAATCAATAAATACCATTGCTGCTATTTCTCCACCTGTTAATACATAATCACCAATTGAAACTTCTTTAATATTATACTCTTCTAATACTCTTTCATCAATTCCTTCGTAATGTCCACATATTAATATGTATGCTTTGTTACTACAACCATCAGAAAATTCTTTACACATGTTATAATTTAATAAATTACCTCTAGGAGACATATATATTATTTCACATTCTAAGTCTTTTATTAAAGTTAATGCAAAATCTATAGCTTTAGCTACTGGCTCGGCTGATATAACCATACCATTACCACCACCATAAGGAGTATCATCAACTTTCTTATTCTTAAACCCAGAAAAATCTCTAATATCTATTAGTTCTACAGATAATTTACCTGCTTCTATACTACGTTTTATTATACTAGTATTTAAAAAAGATGTAAACATATCATTAAATAACGTTAAAACTACGAACTTAATCATTTAAATTAATCCCTCCATTATTTTAACATATACTTTTCCTTCTTCTAAACTAATTTTTAGTATAACATCTTTTATAGCAGGTAGATAAACAGTTTGAATTTCTGTTTTAACTTCATATACATCACTAGCTCCTGAATTAAATACATTTACTAATTTCCCAAAATACAAAGCTTTTGAAAAATCATTTAAATCATCTACAGTATAAATATCTAAATTAATTAAATCTTCAATATAATAAGTGTTTTCTTCTTTAATCTTTACTTTTTTTGTATAAATATACTTCTGCATAAGGTTTTTGGTTTGTTCAAGAGTATCAATACCAGCTAATTTAAAAACTATCATATTCTTAATTATCTTGGAATCCCTAACTATATATTCTAATTTAAGCTCTGGATCAAGATATATTTTTTTAAATTTAGCAATATCTTCTATATCATCTGTGTACGGATATATCTTTATTTCACCTTTTAAACCATGTGTATTTACAATTTGACCAATCTTTATAGAATCCATATCTTATACTTCTTCTATATCAACTGAAACTTTAACTGAATCTTTCATTGCATATGCATAGATAATTTCTCTAATAGAACGTATTATTCTACCTTCTTTACCAATTATTCTACCCATGTCTTCTTTTGCTACTTTTAATTTTAAAACTTTTCTGTTTTCAACTTCTATTTCGTTAATTACAACTTCATCAGCTTTACTTACAAGGTTTTTAACAATGTATTCTAATAATTCTTTATACATAATATCTACTCCTTAAAACTTAAATTTCAATTCCTGATTTCTTTATAAGTGCTCTAGCTGTATCTGTAGGTTTTGCACCCTTTTTTAACCACTCTAATACTTTTTCTTTATTTACTTCTACAAATGCTGGTTCAGTCATCGGGTTGTATACTCCCACTTTATCTAGGAATCTTCCACCAGTTGGAAATCTTGAATCAGCAACGACAAGAGTATAAAAAGGAGCTTTTTTTGCACCATCTCTTCTTAATCTTATTTTTACCATTTAATTATTCACCTCCTTAAAATGCATATAAATTGTTTTCAATATATTTAAAACTTAGGCATTTTCATATTTCCAAACGGATTTTTACCATTTGTCATAGATTTCATCATCTTTTGCATTTCAACAAATTGATTCATAAATCTATTTATATCTTCTACTTTATTTCCACTACCTTTTGCAATTCTCTTTCTTCTTGAACCGTCTAAAATTTTTGGATTTAATCTCTCTCTTTTTGTCATTGAAGTTATAATTGCATCTATTCTAAGTAATTTCTTTTCATCTATATCAGCATCTTTTAATTCCTTTGGTACTCCTGGTAACATTGTAAGTATAGATTTAAAAGAACCCATTTTTCTTATCTTCTTCATCTGATCTAAGTAATCATCAAGTGTAAATTCGTTTTTCTTGATTTTTTTTTCAAGATTTATAGCTTCACTTTCATCAAAAGCTTCTTCAGCTTTATCAATAATAGAAAGCATATCACCCATACCAAGTATTCTTGAAGCTATTCTATCTGGATAAAATTCTTCTAAATCACTTAATTTTTCACCGATAGATGCAAATTTAATTGGCTTTTTGGTAACACTCTTAACTGAAAGTGCAGCACCACCACGTGAATCAGAATCTAATTTTGTCATTGTAACAGAATCAATACCGACTATTTCATTAAATTTTTCAGCAACATTTACTGCTTCTTGACCAGTCATACTATCGACTACAAGCATTATTTCATGAGGTTTAATAGCTCTTTTTAAATCTACTAGCTCATTCATTAATATATCATCTATTTGTAATCTACCAGCTGTATCTACTATAACAACATCACATAATTTTGATCTAGCTTGTTTCATACCATTCATTGCAATACTAACGACATTTTTATTATCAATTTCGCTATATACAGGTACACTCAAACTAGCTCCTAATGTTTCTAATTGTTTTATTGCTGCTGGCCTATTTACATCACATGCTATCATAAGTGGTTTTTTACCTTGCTTTCTTAGGTAATTACTAAGTTTTGCACATAATGTAGTTTTACCACTACCTTGCAAACCAATAACCATTATAACTGTTGGTGGATTAGATGACATATTTAATTTTGATGTTCCATCACCTAACAAACTTGTTAGTTCATCTTTAACTATTTTAACTACTTGCTGTCCAGGGGTAAGACTTTGCATAACATCACTGCCCACAGCTTTTTCTGATATATTACTTACAAATTCTTTAACAACTTTGTAATTTACATCTGCTTCTAATAAAGCTAGTTTTACTTCTTTAAGCATTTCATTTAATTCTTTCTCACTTATTCTTGTTTGTCCTTTTAATTTTTTTACTATGTTTTGTAGTTTATCTGAAAGACTGTTAAACATATTATATCTCCTCTATTTTAATTTGTTTAATATTTTGATAATATCTTTATTAATTTTATTTTCTTTATTGTACATATCATATAGATTATTAATACCTTTTTTGTACTCATTCATTTTAACAACTTTTTCAAATTTTAGTAATAACTTTTTACTTACTTCCAAACTATATCTAACAGCTTGAAAAGTTATTTTAGTATTTTCGGCAATTTCTCTAAGTGATAAATCACTTAAATAGTATAACTCAAAAGTTTTTCTTTGCTTCTCAGTAAGTAGTTTTCCATATATATCATACAATTCAACTAGTTCTATATTATTATCCAATATAATCCCCTCAACATGTGTAAAAGTTTTTTACTTTACACATATTATACACTACAAATCTTATGTTGTCAATACTTTTAGTAATATTTTTAATATTATAATAAAAATATTATTTGTAGGATCACTTACTGTTCTCTTAGTAATGATGCATTCAGTATATTTTTCATCATCAGATAGTATTTGTAGCATTATATTTTTAAACATATTTTGTACTACTTTTTTAATACCTCTAGCACCAATATTAAGTTTTATTGATTCAACTGCAATTTCACTAATTATATCATCGTTATAAATAAGTTTTAATCCTTTTTCTTTAAGAGTTTGAATATAACTAGTAAATGTGGACTTTTTAGAATTTCTTATAATATTCTCCAAATCACTTTGTGTAAGCTTATTTAGTTCTATAACCGTATCAAACCTACCAACAAATTCCTTTAAAAACCCACCTTTAATAAAATCATCTACTATATATTCGGGATTTAAATTTGTATTTGCATCTACTTGATTGTTAAAACCAATTACTCCTTTTTTATTAATTATTTTCTTACGGATTTCAATAAGATTTGAAAAAGCACCTATAAATATTATTGTTAGCAATGAAGTATCTAAATAGCCCATATTATCTCCATAATCACCAGTTACAGGCACCCTCGTACCTTCAAGTATTTTTATCAAAGAAAATAAAACATTTCCACCCGCAACATCTCTACCATCATCCCTAGTTGCTTCCTTTTTGTCACCTTCATCTATTACTAGTATACCTTTTTGAGTTTTAATAATAACATTTTATACTACAAAAGTCAAGTAGATAAGATGAAAACAACAAATACTATACCCAATGCTAAATCCAATTATGTAAACACATATAAAAATGTAGAAGAAGTAAAAATTACCTCTTCTACATTTTTATATTATAATTTAATATTATAAGTTGTATTTATATCCACATTTTAAACAAAACTTAGCATTTTCATCACTAATACTTCCACAAGTGGGACATACACGTTCAACTGCCGCTTCCTTTTTAACTTCTTCTTTTACTTCAGCTTTTTTTACTTTAATTGCTTTTTGTTTTTGTCCACAACTTTCACAATATACACTTTCTATTCCAATTATTTCTAGACAATTATCACATTTTCTTAATTTTTTATTAAATAATATTGCTCTATTCATTTCTTCTATTTCCGCATTTATCTTATCAATTTCCTTGCACTCTTTATTAAAAGCTTTACCTACATCTTCGCCTTTAGAATATACATCGTAAACAGTTCTGCCCATTGAAATGTATGCTTGATCAATATTTGCCTCTTTGTCTGAAATTGCTATTCTACCTTTAGCTTCTTCTAAAAGTTTTCCTGATTTGTCAGCAACAGTTTTATATGTATCAGCTACACCATCCCCAACTTTTTTTGAAAGTTCATTAATTTTTTTCATAAAATCCATATCAAATCATCTCCTATACACAATATATCACATTTTCATGATTTTTTCAAGTAAATAAACTAATTTTAATTTAATCTTTATATATTATTGTTTATTTTTAATATTATATTCTAATTATACTTAAATATACAAATGTATATTTAAATATTATAAATCTATAAAGTATTTTCTAATTCTTTTATATATGGATATCCATTATTTTCACTTGCTGATATTGTCCATACATTAGTAAAATCCCAACCTATAAAAGTTGATTGAACTTTCATTTCAGCTGTAGTTTTTCCATATACTCCGCCACCACCAGATCCAGTAGCACTTGTTAAAATATTTGAAATACTAGTATCCCAATATGCAGATGTTATTGGAGGTCCATTCTCATTAGGTCCACCAATAACTCCTCCCACATAATTAGTTCCTGTTAAACTATTTACAGCATAGCCATTTATAATATCATCACCTTCTAAATATCCTATTAATCCACCTATATATTCACCAGTTGCTGTAACAGTATTATTTGCATAACTATTTATAATTTGGACTCCTCCACCGTAACCAATAAATCCTCCAACATTATTGACACCAGTAACAGAACTTGTAGTATAACATTTTACTATATTATTACCACCAGTCCAGCCACCTATTAATCCTCCTACATTAGTAACACCAACAACATTATTTTTTGAATAAGATAAAGTATGGTGACTAGGTCCTGCACCTGATAAGCCTCCTACGTTAGTTTCACCTATTACGTCACCTAAAGCATATCCATTAGTTATCATTCCATAAGAATTTCCTACTAATCCTCCTACCCCTTCTATACCTTCTACACTACCAGTAGCATAACAATCTGTCAATTCGAAATAATTTTCTCCTATCAAGCCTCCTACACCATTATTACCTTTTACAGTACCTTTTGCATAACTATCTATATGTGAACGAGTATTAGTTGTACAACATGAAAAACCTGCCAAACCTCCTACACAATCTTCACCTTCTACATTTCCTATTGCATAACAGTTTATCATATCTGTATAGTTTTGTCCTATTAAACCACCTACATAACTTGATGTACCTTTAACATTTCCTGTTGCATAACAATTCTCAATTATATCTGTAGTTGAAAAACCTGCTAATCCTCCTACGGAATTATTGCCTACTACAGTTCCTGTTGTATAACAATTCTCAATTGAAGGTCCATAACTTTCTCCTACTAGTCCTCCAATACTATCTGTACCAATCACTTTACCTTTCGCATAACAATTTTTTATAGTTCCATTATTTTGACCTACTAATCCTCCTACAATATCTTTACCTTCTACATTTCCTATTGCAAAAGAATTCAAAATACTAGTACTATCATTGTAATTAGCACCAATTAATCCACCTATTGCATTAGTATCAGCTATAATATTTACACTAGAAAAACAATTACTAATAACAATATTTTCATCACTTAGTAAACCTATTAATCCACCTGTTTCACCAGTTGTATTGCTTATATTACCAGATGAGCGCACGTTTGTTACCTTAGCACCATCTCCTTCTAATACACCAATTAGAGCTCCTGCTATATTTGTATTATTTATATTTACGTTATTTATTATTAAATTTTTAAATTCAACATTGTCACCATTTGCATAACCAAATATACCACCAAAGTCTGATTCCATATTTATATATAAATCAGATATTTGATTTGTATTTCCATTATATACACCAGTAAATGGTCCATCAATTTCAGAAAATATAGGATCCCAGCCACTACCTGATGAATATGAATTTAAATTTATATTCTTAACTTGTATATATTTTTTATCTAATCCACCAGTATATTGTGCTTCCCACACTGTACCAGTACCAAATGTATTTGATGTACCATACCTTATATTATTTAACTCATCTGCAGTTGCTATTGGTATATAATTTTGATTTTGAACTAAATCTGTTATCTCATCATTTGTATATGGAATTGGTAATGGAATTGCTACTTCAATTCCTACTTCAAGTACCATTGTTTGTTCTTTTTCATTTGTTCCTACATATACTAATTTTCCAGATTGTATCTCAAAAATTTCAGAATCATCATCAGTCATAATAGTTATAATATCCGTAATTGTTAGATTTTCATATGTTCCTATATCTTTAGTCGCATTCACTGTTAATACATCAAAAGCTCCTAACTTATTTGAATATTCTTTTGAGAGCCACAATGTTAATTCACTATTATATTTTGAAAC
>JAQUGQ010000038.1 GCA_028684095.1 Clostridia bacterium | reverse complement strand
ATTCTTCTACAACTTTTAACTTAAACTCTTTAGAGTATGTTTTTTTAATACTTCCCATAAAAAATCCCCCTTAAAGTATTATACACCTCTTTCTTTAAGATGTCTACTTTAAGGGGAACAGTTCATTGCAAGAGCTCTTATAAATAATCCTGATATAATACTTGCTGATGAACCAACCGGTTCTTTAGATTCAAAAACAAGTAAACAAATATTGGATATAATTAAAAATATTGCTGCACAAGGTAAACTAGTTATAATGGTTACACATTCAGAAAAAGTGGCACAAATCTCAGGTAGAGTAATAAAAATAGCTGATGGTAAAATAATAGAGGAAATAAAAAATAGTGAAATAAAACCAATGAATGAATATACAAATAATACTAATCAAGAAAAACAAAATTTAAGTTTTGTATCCGCTATTAAACTAGCTTTAAATAATATGAAAGAAAAAACAATAAGAAATATTTTAGTATCATTAGGAGCTTCAATAGGAATACTTAGTGTTATAATTATGCTTTCAATAGGAAATGGAGTTGAAGCATATATAAAAGATACAATGAATGGTTTTGTTAATCCATTAGTAGTTGAAGTGAATAAGAGGATTAATAAAGAAGAATTTCAGAATAAAATAGAACTTAGTGCAATACCAGAAGGAATAATGACAGAACTATCTGATCCATTTGAAGAATCAGATATAGAAAAAATCAGTACAATAAAAAACGTTGCAAGTGTAGAAAAAGGTATAAGTTTCCAACTTGGAAATACAACAAAAATTAAATATAAAGAAGGTAATATAAATATTAAAATTTTTTCCACCATGTCTTTAAACATAACAACAGAAAATATATTAAAAGGAAGCTTTCCTAAAGAAAATGAGATATTAATTAGTGAAGAAGTAGAAAAACAGTTAAATGAAAATATGCTTGGTAAAACTGTAACTTTAGAATTTATGTTAGATAATAAAGTAATCAATACTAATGTTATTATATCAGGAATTTATGGTTCTTCAACAACATCACTAATGAAAAATATAACACAAGTTTATATAAATTATACTGATGTAGAAGATTTAGCAAGTGAAAATGAAATTATTTTTAAACCAAATAAAATATATTTAACTTCAAACAGTGATAAATATATCGATGATATTAAAAAAGAAGTAATTGATTTAGGTTATGAAGGTTCAAGGCAAGAACAAATGATAGAAATGTTTACTGAAATGTTAAATGTAATGACATATATATTATCAGCTATTGCAGCTATATCTTTAGTAGTATCAGCAATCATGATTTTAGTAGTGCTATATATTAGTGTTGTTGAAAGAACAAAAGAAATTGGTGTATTGAAATCAATAGGTGCTAGAAGAAAAGATATAAAAACAATATTTGTAGCCGAATCATTTTTAATTGGTTTAGCTAGTGGTTTAATGGGTGCAATAGGAGCACAAATAGTGATGGTTATAATAAATTCACTTACAATGAATTTATTTGATATTTCACTTGTTAATATGACTCCATCATATGTTTTATTTGGTATAATTGCTAGTATTATAATAAGTATGTTATCGGGAATATATCCTGCAAATAAAGCAGCTAAACTTGATCCAATAGAATCACTAGAAGAGAATGAAAATATCATACGAAGAAAATTAGTATATGTTAACAAAATTATTACTTTGCCATAGTATATAATATGGCAAAGTGAGGTGAATTATAAAATGTATGATGAATTTTCAAGTGATTTAGGCTACATAAACTATCCATATACAGGGTATAATAGAAATTTATATAATACTAAAGACATATATAATACAAACACTACAGTTCAAGTATCTAAGGAAGTTTTAGAATCGATAAAAAAATCAGTTGCATCTGAGAAAGAAGATGAACGTTTTTACGATTATTTAATAGCAATATCTACTAGTAAAAAAGATAAAGAAATTATCGAAAGTATAAGAATTGATGAAAGAAATCATAATCAGATGTTTAGAAAAATATATCTTGAATTAACAGGAATAGCTCTTCCAAAAAGTGTAGAATCAGTAGAAACTGAATTAAATCTTACATATATACAAGGACTTGAGCAAGCACTTATGGGTGAATTATCTGCTGTTGAAAAATATAGGAAAATACTTGCTGAAATGACAGATAAACAGAGATATAATATGGTTTTTGAAATATTAACAGATGAATTAAAACATGCAGCAAAATACAATTTCTTAATAACTAGGAATCTAGTTGATATGTTTAAAAAGTAATAAAATAAATAACTTAAGCTTTTATATATAAAAAAACATAAATTTGATATATGTGACAACTTTTGACAAAATTCTACTTTTAAATATGTTATAATTATCAAATATGTTATAATATATTAAATATATTATCCCCTTGAACTACCCCAGGTATACAACCACTGGCTATGCCAGTGAGAATAGAAAAGCTTTTAGCTGTAATGAAAAAAATCCCCCTTTATGATATAATAGTGATATTACGACAATACACA
>JAQUGQ010000003.1 GCA_028684095.1 Clostridia bacterium | reverse complement strand
TTCTTTTGATTCAGCAACATTTGATGCAGGAGTATGGGATGGTACTGGTGATGGAACTGGAACAATAAAGGAATATATAACAAGTATGTCTGAAGTAGATGCAGCAAAATATGAAATACAATCTAGTAAGTTAGTTTATGTAGGATCAGAGCAAACAGAAAAAAATTGGCTTACAGATATAGGAATATTAAGTGGAACTAAAATACCTCCAGCAATAGAAATAAATGTAATAGCAACAGAAAATTCAACAGTAACTGGAGAAGCGGCAACATATCAAAATCCAATAATACCAAAAGGATTTATGGCAATAGAAGATGGAACAGAATGGCCAACAGACTGGAATAATGGATTAGTAATAGAAGATGCAAGTGGAAATCAATTTGTATGGGTACCAGTAGATGGAACAAATGTGCCATATGCAAAATGGTGTACAACTGGTATATCATATTCAACAACATCAGATGATAGTATACTATCTGGTGCTGTTGTTGAAAATACACAAGTAACAAATTATGGTGGCTTTTATATAGCAAGATATGAATCAATGTTTGACTATAACTCAGGTAGTATAAGAGTAGCAAGTAAAGTTAGTACAAATACAACAACTTCAAGTTGGACTAGAGATAGTTCACATACAGGATATTTATGGAACTTTATAAATTATACAGATGCAAAAACATATTCAGAAAATATGGCAGCAAGCTATAGTTATGATGCATTAAAAATTAAAAGTGGACTTGTAACAGGAACTGAGTGGGATACAGCAATGAAATGGATACAAAATGCAAGCATAAGTGTAACAGATAGTAGAACATGGGGTAATTATAGTGATTCAATATCTCCAGCAAATGTAGGAAACGGTAATTTACAAATATCAGGATTTAGTGAAAATTGGAAAGCAAAAAACATATATGATTTAGCAGGAAATACATGGGAATGGACAAATGAAATTTATAGTTCTGGCCGTGTCATTCGTGGAGGTAGCCGCTACGATATTGGTAGTACTAACCCAGCTGCTTATCGTTCCTACGACAATACACCTAACGTGATCGACAACGTAGGTTTCCGTGTAGGGCTTTATATATTGTAGCTACTTTCCACTGAAACTATACTGGAAAAGGCACAAGATAAATTTTAAAAAATATAAATACATATGTAAGAGATAAGATAAAATAAATTAACGATTGGACGGGTTTCAAATAAGTATAGCTTTTTTCTAGCAGGGTGGAAAACTTGAAATGTAGATAATTAATACTACATAAGTTTTCTACCTTGTTATGAAAGGGTTATTTTTTATGTATTTTTTAGAATTAGTTAGAAAAATAAAAGATAAAAATATTGGTAAAGTATGTATAGTAAAATCAGGTATATTTTACTATACTATAGATAAATATTTATTAAAAGATATTTGTATATTATGTGGTAATTTGAATAATAGAATAAATGGTTCTGATTATATTATAGTTAATGAAATATATTAAAAAAATAAATTTAATTTCATAAAATAACTATGCATCCTGTTTAATTTTTACATTATTGATTAATTTTTAGGTTTTTCTTGATTTTTTTTTGTTTTTGAGATATAATAATACTTATTAATTTAGGAGGGTCACGTATGAGTATAACAAGAGAAGAAATAAAACATATAGCTAATTTATCAAGAATTAATGTATCAGATAGTGAACTAGATATGTATGCTGAAACATTATCAAATATAGTTGGTATGGCAAATGAAATTAATAGATTAAATACTGATGATGTAAAACCTACAGCACATATATTAGAAAGTGTAAATGTATTTAGAAAAGATGAAGTAAAACCTTCATATAGTAGAGAAAAAATATTAGTAAATGCACCAACAAAAGAATCAGGATGCATTAGTTTGCCAAAGGTGGTGGAATAATATGGAATTATATAGTTTAACAATACATGAAATAGCAAAAAAGATAAAGTCAAAAGAAGTTACAATAAGGGAAGTTTTAGATAGTGTATATTCTAGAATTGATAGTTTAGAAAATAAAGTAAATGCATATATAAATTTAACTAAAGAATATGCATATATTTCTGCAGATAAACTACAAAAAAAATTAGATGCAGGTGAAGACATAGGATTTTTAGGTGGAGTTCCTATAGCAATTAAAGATAATATGTGTATAAAAGATGTTAAAACTACATGTGGATCTAGAATGCTAGAAAATTTTGTAGCTCCTTATGATGCAACTGTAATAGAAAGATTAGAGTTAGCTGGTGCAATAATTATTGGTAAAACAAATATGGATGAATTTGCAATGGGATCATCTACTGAAAGTTCATATTTTAAGAAAACAGTTAATCCATGGGATATAACAAAAGTTCCAGGTGGATCTAGTGGTGGAAGTGCAGCTAGTGTATCTTGTGATATGGCATTTGCAGCACTAGGTAGTGATACTGGTGGTAGTATAAGACAACCTGCTTCATATTGTAGTACAGTTGGTTTAAAGCCAACATATGGGTTAGTATCAAGATTTGGATTAGTCGCATTTGCATCTTCTTTAGACCAAATAGGACCATTTACAAAAGATGTTACAGATATGGCTATTATGTTAAATGCTATAGTTGGACATGATGAAAAAGATACGACAAGTGTTAATTTAGATAAAATAGATTATACAAAATATTTAATAAATGATGCTAAAAATATAACTATTGGAATACCTAGAGAGTTTTTAAAAGAGGGTCTAAATCCAGATGTTAAAGAAGCTTTTGACATTGCTATAGATAAATTAATAAAACTTGGAGCAAAAGTTATAGATGTCAATTTAGATTATATAAAATACTCATTAGCTACTTATTATATAATAGCAACAGCTGAAGCATCTTCTAATTTAGGTAGATATGATGGTATAAAATATGGTTATAGAACTGATAAATTTGATAATTTATTAGATATATACAAAAAGTCTAGAACAGAAGGATTTGGTGAAGAAGTAAAAAGAAGAATAATGTTAGGTACTTATGTTTTAAGTAGTGGATATTATGATGCATACTATAAAAAAGCACAAAAAGTTAGAACATTAATAATTAATGATTTTAAAAGAGTATTTGAAGAATGTGATATAATAGCTCTCCCAACTGCTCCGAATACAGCATTTAAAATGGGAGAAAAAAATTTAAACCCATTAGAGATGTATCTAGAAGATATATACACTGTACCAGTAAATATAGCAGGTCTTCCTGGAATATCGGTGCCTTGTGGTTTTTGCCATTTTAATATGCCAATTGGATTACAGTTTATATCTTCAGCATTTGAAGAAGAAAAATTATTACAACTGGCATATACATATGAACAAAATACAGAGTTTCATAAAATGAAACCAAATATATAGGAGGCACATATGGAAGATAAAATCAAAGAATATGAAGTAGTAATAGGTATAGAAGCACATGCAGAGCTATCAACAAAAACAAAAATATATTGCAATTGTAGCACTGAGTATGGAGCTGATCCTAACACACATTGTTGCCCAATATGTACTGGTATGCCAGGAGTTCTCCCAGTTCTTAATGAAAAAGTAGTTGAATATGCAGTTAAAATGGGACTTGCTACAGATTGCTCTATAGCTAAATTCTCTAAACAAGATAGAAAAAATTATTTTTATCCTGATTTACCAAAAGCATTTCAAACATCTCAGTTTGATTTACCACTTTGTACAAATGGACATGTTGATATATTTGTAAATGGAGCTCAAAAAACAATAGGAATAACTAGAATACACATTGAAGAAGATGCTGGGAAGTTAATACATGATGAATTTACCGGATCAACTTTGGTTGATATGAATAGATGTGCTGTACCTTTAATTGAAATAGTATCAGAGCCAGATATACGCAATGCTGCTGAAGCAATAGAATATATGCAAACACTAAAAGGAATACTAGAATATTTAGAAGTTTGTGATTGTAAAATGCAAGAAGGATCTTTAAGATGTGATGTTAACTTATCTGTTAGAAAGCATGGAGACAGTAAGTTAGGAACAAGAACTGAAACTAAGAATTTAAACTCTTTTAAAGCTATACAAAAATCAATAGAGTTTGAAATAAGAAGACAAATAGAAGAATTAGAAAATGGTGGAACAATATATCAAGAAACAAGAAGATTTGATGATAATTTAGGTACTGGTTATGCAATGAGAACTAAAGAAGATGCTCATGATTATAGATATTTTGAAGAACCAGATTTAGCACCAATAGTATTATCTGATGAATATGTAAGCAATATAAAAAATAATTTACCTGAGATGCCAAATGTTAGACGTGCTAGATATATAGAGCAATATATGTTGTCTGAATATGATGCATCGCAAATAACTAATTCTAAACGATTAGCTAATTATTTTGATAAAACTGTAAGTTTATGCAATAATCCCAAAGCAGTTACAAACTGGATAATGGGTGATTTCTTCAAAATGTTAAATGAATTAGGCTTAAAAATAAATGAAAGTAAGATAATTGAACAAAACTTAGCAAATTTAATAAAATTAATAGATACAAATGTTATATCTTCAGCAATGGCTAAAAAGGTGTTTGTAGAAATGTTTGAGACTGGAAAAGATGCTAAAGCAATTGTAGAAGAGAAAGGATTAGTGCAAATAACAGATGAATCAGCTATATTAAAAATAGTTGAAGAAGTTGTAAATAGTAATGATCAATCTGTTTCTGATTATTTAGCAGGAAAAGATAAAGCAATTGGATTTTTGGTAGGTCAAATAATGAAATTATCTAAAGGTAAAGCCAATCCTACAACAGTAAATGAATTATTAATTAAAGTATTAGGAGCTAAAAAATAACAATAAAGGGGAGATTAATTAATGGGAAATTTAAAAGTATTTGGGCATAAAAATCCAGATTTAGATTCAGTAGCAGCTACAGTTGGTTTATCACATTTATTACAAATAAGAGATGGAATTAACTGTGATATGATAGTTTTAGGTGAATTTAACAAAGAAGTAAAATATGTATTTGAAAGATTTGATTTAAAATTAAATTTACTAATAGTTTCTGAATTAAAAGATGGAGAAGAGGTTGCTTTAGTAGATCATAATGAATTTTCACAAAGTATTATAAATATTGAAAATGCAAAAATAAAAATAGTTGTAGATCATCATAAAATAGATAATTTTAGAACTGTAGAACCATTAGAATATATTGCAAAACCATTTGGAAGTACATCTACTATATTATATCAATTACTACAAGAAATAAATGGTGTAGATAATAGGGAAGTTAACATATTACTTTTAAGTGCAATAATATCTGATACATTATTATTTAAATCACCAACAACTACAAAAGAAGATACAAAAGCAGCTAAGGAATTAGCTGAAAAGTTAAATATTGATATAGATGTGTATGGATTAGATTTACTTAAAGCTGGTGCAGATTTAAGTGAAATTTCATCTGATGAATTAATACAAATAGACTCTAAAGAATTTGATTGTAACCGGATTAAAGATAGAAATTTCTCAAATAAATGCAGTTGATTTAAATAATATATTAGACAGACAGTTTGAAATAGAAGAATCGATGGAAAAAATTATTTCATCAAAGGATTTAGATGTTTCGCTAGTTGCTGTAACTGATATTATTAATTGTAATTCAGAAATAATAGCTTTAGGTAATAGGACTGATGTTATAGAAAAAGCATTTAATGTTAAATTAAAAAATAACAGATCATTTCTTAAAGGAATTGTATCTAGAAAAAAACAAATTTTACCTAATATTATGGAAGCAAGTAAATAATTTAAAATAATTATGCTTTAATAAAATATTTCAATGTTATTGATAATACAACTTGTGAAATAATAAAATAAACAAACAAATGGAGGAAAAATGCTATGAAAATTAAAAAGAACTATGGTATTTCTTTAATAGTATTAGTTATAACAATAATAGTTGTAATTATATTAGCAGGTATTGTAATACAGTCACTAACAAATGATAACACCATATTTAAAGCATCCAAAGTTGCATTTATGAATGATTTGGAAAGTCTTAAGGACGAATTGAATGCATATAATTCTGAACAAAATATATTTGGAGAAAGAGAATATAGTTCTTTAAAATTACAAGCAGATGAAACTAGTATAACATATGATGAGATAGTGGATAACAATAAAACAATTGAAGATATTTTACCATCATTAAAAACAATGGTAAAATATGATGGGCAATTTGAAATAGTAAATGGTAAATTACTATTTAAAGGTTCAGATACAAATAAAAGATTATGGGCTACAGAAATGGGAATAGATTTAATAGCTCCATAAATCCAATAACGTTAGCAATTCTAACAGTAGATTATGGAACAAATAGTGGTTCAGCAACTTCGGATGATACATTACCGATAGTTTTAACTAATGAAGTAAATCAAATAACAATATGTATAAAGGATTTTATGTTGCAAGATATGAGATGATGTATAAGACTATAACGGTGGAGATATACAAGGGGTAAGGTAAATGAATCATAAATAAATCAACAGTATTGTGTGGACATATGATAGTGCACATATAGGTTATATATGGAATTTTGTAAATAAAAAATAGGCAAGTAATTACTTGCCTATAAACATTGCTGATATAATATATCCATACTTATCACTTTTTGTAACACCTATACCAATATAGTTATATGAATTTGATAGTATATTTTTTCTATGACCTTCAGAATTCATCCAAGAATCTACAGCACTTTTCATATTTGAATTACCTGCTATGTTTTCTCCAGCAGTTTTATATGTAATTCCAAAATTTTTCATCATATCAAAAGGAGTTCCATAAGTTGGAGATGTATGTAGAAAATAATTTTTTTCAACCATTTCATTAGATTTACGTAATGCGATATCAGCAAGTTTCCAGTCTTTTGTAAGAGCTATAAGTCCATTGGCTTTTCTTGCATCATTAATATACTTTAATACTAAATCAGCATTAGATAATGTAGTTGTAGTGTTAGTTTCAATTGTGTTTCCAGTAGTAGTTTCTTTTTTTATTAGACTTCCTTCAATCATTCCTACTTTATTATTACTATAAATAACAGTATAGAAATTATCTATCTTGCCTATAACAGTTATAGCGGTTCCTTTACCTAACGAAGTTACCTTAGTAAAACCTGTAGATGGACCTCTACGTACATTTACAGTGTTATTTATTACAGTTGCATTATATGGTGTTAAACTTTGATAAACTTTTGCATTAGGAACAGTAGATACTATTTTCACATAATCTTTAGAAATAAATCCAATTTCATTTGAATTTAATTGTACTATATAAAAATTACTAATTTCTCCAACCATTTTAATATTAACATTTTTACTTATTTGTCTTATTATACTACTTGTTCCTAAATCAGTACTTGATCTAAAATTTACACTACTAGTTGTTAAGCCATATTTTGGTTTGTAACTTTTAACATTTACAGCCAATATATTTGATATTAGTATAATCATTAAAATAAAAGTAAATAATATAAATAATTTTTTTTTTCCTATAATCAAAAAATCACCTTCCTTTTGAGTTTAGTATTAGCATTTCTAGAAATATTATTAAATAATATTAAATTATGAAAAATAATATTTGTATAATTTTTCATAATTTGGTAAAAATATTTAATGAGAGGTGAGTATGTATATGCAACTTACAAATGGTAATATTTTTTGGACTAAGAAAAGTGAAATTAAAAATACATATCCGTATTTAACTAAAGATATTTCTTGTGATGTTTTAGTAGTTGGTGGCGGGATAACAGGAGCTATAACTGCATATTATTTAGCAAAAGAAGGTATGAATGTAGTTGTAGTGGAAAAAAATATTATAGGTTATGGCAGTACTTCAATATCTACAGCCCTTTTGGAGTATTCAGTTGATATTGACTTATATAAACTAGAAAAAATGTTAGGAAATAATAATAGTAAAAGAATATACCAGTTATGTTTAGATGCAATAAATGATATAGAAAATATAGATAAAGAACTTGGAAAAAAATCAGATTTCAGAAAAAAAGATACTATATATTTTACAAATAAACTAATGCAAAAAAGTAGTATGGTAAGAGAATATGAGACGAGAAAAAAAGCTGGTTTTGATGTTGATTTTATAGAGCAGAATGCTACCATTAATATAAACTGTGGGATTTTAACAAAAAATTTAGCAGCAGATATTGACCCATATAAATTTACATCTGAATTATTTGAATATTTAAATAAATTAGATAATGTTAAAGTTTTTGAGAATACTGAAGTGAAAGATATAAAATGTAACTATGATAATGTAGTATGTATTACGAATAATAAGTTCAAGATAAAGGCTGGTAAACTAGTGTTCGCAAGTGGAATTGAAACTTTGCAACATATTAAAACAAATATAGTAAACTTGTATAAAACTTTTAATATTATAACTAAACCATTGCCTCAGCTTAATAAGTTAGATACATCATTCATAATGAAAGACATGTGTGAACCTCATCATTATATAAGATTTACTAAAGATAATAGGATAATACTTGGTGGAGAAGATGTTAAAATGTGTTCTAAAATGTCAGATGGAAAATATCTAAAGAATATTAGCAAAGATAAATATGCAAAATTAAATTCATGTTTAAATAAACTATTTCATAATATAGGTAATTATGAAATAGAATTTGCATTTAATGGTACATTTGCAAATACATCAGATTCACTTCCTATTATAGATGAGATTGAAGATATGCCAAACTGTTTTTGTAATTTAGGATATGGAGGTAACGGGATATTATTTAGTATGATAGGTGCAAAAATGTTAAAAGATGCTGTAAAAGGATTATATAATAAAGATATGAAAATGTTTAAAATAAAGCGAAATGTATAAAGATTAAATTTATATAATTAGAGCAAGAAAGTTTCAAAAATGAGAAGATTTAAATAAAAAATAAAAACAAAGGAGAACAAATGTAACATATGCAAAAGGGTGTATAATAGGATATTATTATGAAGATACAAGAGAGCATGCATTTAATTTACCATCAGCAATAACTAGTGAAGCAGATCAGATAACAATTTTTTTATTAAAATTTAATATTCAAAAAAATGATACTCCTCTAGAAAGGGGTATTTCTTATGTTAAATTTAATCAATTAATATGAAATACTTGAAAAACACATAAAAATATAGTATTATATTACAATAGAGGAAGTGATTTTTTGAAAGAAGCATTAAATTTTGAGTTACTGAAAGTAGATAAAAAAACAGGAGCAAGGCTAGGAATAATGCATTTACCGCATGGAGATGTTGAGACACCTGTATTTATGCCAGTAGGAACTCTGGGCACAGTTAAAACATTAACTCCAGAAGAATTAGAAAGTGAAATAAAGGCAAGTATAATACTTTCTAATACATATCATTTGTATTTGAGACCAGGACACGAATTAATACGTGAGGCTGGTGGACTACATAAATTTATGAATTGGAATAAAAATATATTAACAGATAGTGGTGGATTTCAAGTGTTTAGTTTAAATAGTTTAAGAAAAATATCTGAAGAAGGAGTAGAATTTAGATCACATTTAAATGGATCTAAACATTTTATATCACCAGAAAAATCAATAGAAATACAAAATTGTTTAGGTAGTGATATCATTATGTGTTTTGATGAATGTGCACCTTATCCTTCTACCTATGAATATGTTAAAAAATCAATGGAAAGAACTACTAGATGGGGTAAAAGATGTAAAGAATATCATAAAAACATAGGAAACCAAGCTTTATTTGGCATAGTACAAGGTGGTATGTTTAAAGATTTGAGAGAGCAAAGTGTTAAAGATTTTAAAGAATTAGATTTTCCAGGTTATGCTATTGGTGGTTTAAGCGTAGGAGAGCCAAAAGAAATAATGGTAGATATATTAAATCATACAGCAGCTTTATTACCAGAAAACAAACCAAGATATTTAATGGGAGTTGGAACTCCAGATTATTTAATAGAAGCAGTACTTTCTGGTATAGATATGTGTGATTGTGTACTTCCAACTAGAATTGCTAGAAATGGAACAGCATTTACAAGTCACGGTAAAATAGTTGTAAGAAATGCAGAGTATGCAAAAGATTTTACAGCATTAGATGCAGAATGTGAATGTTATACATGCAAAAATTATACCAGGGGTTATATACGTCATCTAGTAAAATGTAATGAAGTTTTAGGAGCAAGGCTTTTATCTTTACATAATCTAAGGTTTTTAGTTAAATTAATGGAAGATATAAGACAAGCTATAAAAGATGAAAGAGTGTTAGAATTTAAGAATGAATTTTACAAAAAATATGGTTATGAAAAATAGTATCTTATTTGAAAGAAAAGGTGAAAAAATGGATTGTGGAATAGTTTTAGAAGGTGGAGGATCAAGAGGAGCTTACCATATGGGTGCTGTAAAAGCAATACTTGAAAAGGGATATAATATAACTGGAATAACTGGAACATCAATTGGAGCTGTAAATGGGGCATTTATAGCACAAGGTGATTTTGAAATCGGATATAAAATATGGGAAACTATAAAATATGATACTTTATTTGACATAGATGAAAAGAAGTTAATGCATGCATTAAATAAAAATTTAAATTTCAATATAGTAAAATATATGTCTAGAAAATTTACAGAAATGATTAAAAATGGTGGAATAGATACAAAAAAAATGAGAGAGTTTTTAAACGAATACATTGATGAAGATAAAATAAGAGGTTCTAATATTAAATTCGGATTAGTTACGTATTCTTTGACAGATAAGAAACCTTATGAATTATTTGTAGAAGATATACCAAAAGGTATGCTAAAAGATTATATTATGGCAAGTTCTACATTACCGGGATTTAAACAACAACCTTTAGAAAATAAATTTTATATAGACGGTGGTGTATATAATAATTGCCCTTTAAATATGTTAGTAGATAAAGATTTTAAGGATATATTTGTTATAAGAACGGGTTCATATTTTAAAATTAAAAATATTAAAAATATAAGAAAACAAAAGGATGTAACATTTAAAATAATTGAACCAAGAAACAATTTAGGTAATATTCTTAACTTTGAAAGTAAGACATCTAACCGTTTAATTAATATTGGATATTATGATGCATTAAAAGTATTAGATAATTTAGATGGTTTGGAATATAGTTTTAATTCACTTTCAGAAGAAATATTTCAAAAAAGTTTATCCGAGTATAATCAAGAAGAATTAAATAAAATATATGAATTACTTAGTTTAACAGGTTTTGATTCTAAAAAAACTTTATTTGAAACCGTAATACCCATATTATTAAGTAAAATAGGGTTCAAAGAGGTTAAAACATATAAAGATGTAGTATTGGCTTTAGTAGAATATATAGCATTAAAAGAGAATATAGATCAATTTAAAGTATACAACTTTTATGACTTCTTAAGTTTAGTAAAAAGTAAAATAAGATTTAAAGATAAAAATAGATTAGATGAGGTTATTTATAGGTTTGTTAAAGATTTAGAGTTTTAGTAATAATAGCATATGTTTTGAATATAGTTAATTAGGTGATTATATGAAAAATTATTGTATTCTTGGAACAGATAATAGAAGTGTAAAATTAAAAGAATTATATATAAAAGAAGGTAATAAAATATCTAATCATATTGATGGAGACT
Organism: Clostridia bacterium; assembly: GCA_028684095.1. Classification (GTDB taxonomy): domain Bacteria; phylum Bacillota; class Clostridia; order TANB77; family CAG-465; genus RGIG5057. Next base: position 111,967 of record JAQUGQ010000003.1, on the reverse strand, counting down.
ATATAATTGCTCCAATACCATTTTCTAGAGATGATGAAAAAGTGAACGGTGAAACGTTAACATTGAATGAAATTTTAAATTTACCTAATATACAGGATAAGGTAATATTTTCTGGTGCAATTTCAAATAATATAAAGACAAAATTAAAACAAAATAATGTTACATATTATGATTTAATGGAATTAGATGAAGTTGCTATATTAAATAGTATACCAACAGCTGAAGGAGCAATTGGTGTGGCTATGGAAATGACAGATTTTACTTTATGTGAGTCAAATGTTTTAGTTATGGGTTTTGGCAGAATAGGTAAAATACTTAGCAAAATGTTACATGGTATTGGAGCTAACGTTTGTGTAGAGGCTAGAAAAGAAAAAGATTTATCAATGGTAAGAGCAATGGGATATACTTCTGTCAATTTGAATGATTTAGATAAATATTTAAATAAGTTTGATATAATATTTAATACTGTGCCAACTATTATATTAGATAAAGATAAATTAAATATTGTAAATAGAAACTGTAGTATTATAGATTTAGCATCTAGTCCAGGTGGAATAGATTTTATTTATGCAAAAGAAATTGGTTTAAATGTAGTATGGGCATTAGCACTTCCTGGAAAAGTTGCTCCGCTATCATCTGCAATATATGTTAAAGAGGCAATTGATAAGATAATAAAAAAATAGAATAGGATGGGATACTTATGATAATTGATGTAAAAAATATAGTCAAAGAAAGAAAACAGAAGTTAAAAGAAAAAATAGAATACTTGAAAAAAGATGGTATAATACCAAAACTTGTAGTTATTTTTGCAAGTGATGATCCGGCTTCTGAAATATATGTTTCTAAAAAAAGAAACATGTGCAAAGAAATAGGTATAGAGGAAGAAGAATTTTTATTAGATTTAAATATAACAACCGATAAAATCATTTCAATAATTAATAAATTAAATGAAGATTCATCTATAGATGGAATTTTAGTACAATTACCATTGTACAAGCATTTGGATGAAAATAAAATATTAGAAAGTATAAATCCAGATAAAGATGTGGATGGATTACATCCATTAAACCTAGGTAAATTGTTTTCTAATAAAAAAGGACTTGTTTCATGTACACCAAGAGGAATAATGACTATATTAGATGAATTGGGTATAAATATAAGTGGTAAAAATGCCGTAATAGTTGGTAGAAGTGTTCTCGTAGGAAAACCTATTGCACATTTATTATTGAATAAAGGAGCTACTATAACTTTATGTCATACTAAAACTACTAATTTAAAGGAACATACTATCAAAGCTGATATACTTGTTGTAGCTGTAGGAAAAGCAAAAATCATTACTGCAGATATGGTAAAAGAAGGTTCTGTTGTAATTGACGTAGGAATAAATAGAATAGAAGATAAAATTATAGGAGATGTTGATACTGAAAATGTAAAAGATATAGCTAAATATATAACACCTGTTCCAGGTGGAGTAGGTCTTACTACTGTACTATCTTTACTTGAAAATGTTACTGAAGTAGCAAGTAATAAACTTAATTAATATATAATTATAAATTTGTATAAATAAAAACACAAGAAATATTATTTCTTGTGTTTTTATTTAATTTGATTTTAATTATCTGATATTGGTAATGAATTTCTTGTTACAATAGTAATAATAATACCAAAATCAAATTCTTCGGTAGAGCAACCACGTTCTTTGAAAAATGCTTCATAAGAATCGTTGACTCTTCCTTTAAGTTCATACTGTTGACCGATTACTGTTAATCCGTCAATAATTTTTTGATACCTCTCAAGTTTTGATTCATGTTCTAATGTTGCTAATTTTTTTTTTATTTTTATTTCCCCCTATTTAATATTTTGGAGGCTTAGCCCCCTAATGTTATCTGAGAGCTTACTTAAAATTAAATATAGGTATATTATAACATATTATGTAAACATAGTCAATATATAATCAACAATCTAGAAGAAAAATGAATTTGTTTTTTAATAGAGATGCTCTACCTAAAGGTTAATTTAATACAATTTACTAATATTCATATCAAAAAATCTGGTGTTTTTTAAACTTTTTCTATTAAACTATTGACAAATAAAAAAAAAGTTAGTATAATATATATGCACTGAGAAATGCGGGTGTAGTTTAGTGGTAGAATCCCAGCCTTCCAAGCTGGCTGTGCGGGTCCGATTCCCGCCACCCGCTCCAATTAGAACCGAGTCTATCGGTTTTTTTTATTTAGGTGATTTATATGATTATTGAAAAAGAAAAACTTGAGGATAAAATAGCAACTAAGCCAGATTTAATCTTCAAAACAAAATGTTTTAACTTACTTGATACATTAGAATGTGGTCAATGTTTTAGGTGGAAAAAAATAGACAACAATTCAGGAGAAAATAGATATGTTTCTGAGTTTGTTGGTGTTATATCTGATAGAGTAATTAAAATAAGACAAATAAATGAATATATATACGTATATTCTAATATTAAAGAAAATTTAAAAGAAACAATTGAATACTATTTTGATTTATATAACGATTATGATAAAATTGAAAAGGAAATATCTAAACTAGATAAAAATATAGAAATTGCAGTAAAAAATTCAACAGGTATACATATATTAAATCAATCAACTTTTGAAACATTAATTTCATATATAATATCTGCTAATAACAATATACCAAGAATAAAAAAATCTGTAGAAGAAATATCTAAGAGATATGGAAAAAAAGTTATTTTTGAAAATAAAGAATATTACTTATTTCCTACAATACAAGAATTATCTAAAGTTGAAAAAGAAGATTTCAAAGCTTGTTCTGTTGGATTTAGAGATAAATACATAGTTAAAACAGTAGCTGATTTAATGGAAAACAATATATATGCAGAATGTACTTCTAAACTTACAAATGTACAACTAAAAAAAGTACTTATGACATTTGTTGGTGTTGGACCAAAAGTTGCAGATTGCATTATGCTCTTTTCTTACGGAAGACAAGATGTATTTCCTATTGATGTTTGGATTAAAAGAGTTATGGAAAAATTATATTTAAAAAAAGAGTCTACTATAAAAGAAGTATTTGAGTATGCTGAAGATTATTTTGGTAGTTATGCTGGAATAATACAGCAACATTTATTTTATAATATTCGTAAGGAATTAATATGAAGTAAATGATATAAAAGTACATATTTAATATAAATTATATTATTAATAATGTTTTTCATTGACATTTAAATATTTTTGTGTTAAAATATATTAGTAAAAAATATATACATATATATATTATGTAACGTCTTGGAGGTGTTTTTAGATGAGAGAAAATTTAACATTAGCATGTACAGAGTGCAAGCAAAGAAATTATGAAACTGAAAAAAATAAAAAAACCAATCCTGATAGGATAGAAATGAACAAGTTTTGTAAATTCTGCAAAAAACATACAATGCACAAAGAAACAAAATAATTGAAAGGATGGCTTTATAATGACAAATATTTTTTTAAAAGGTATAAAGGCAGAACTTAAAAAAGTTGTATGGCCTACAAAAAAACAATTGATAAATAATACAATAATAGTTATATTATTAGTATTAGCTTTGGCAGCTATAGTTTTAACATTTGATATGATAGTTGAATTCTTAGATACACACTTGTGGAATTTAATAAGAAGTAAAATAGATTAATATAGTACTAAAGAATTGTTGATAAAGGGGCGGTTAAATTTGTATAATGAAAATAACAATAATAAGGATATTAAAAACGAAGAATCAACAAATGAACTAAGTTGGTATGTTGTATATACATATTCGGGTTATGAAAATAAAGTTAAAGCAACTTTAGAAAAGATCATTGAAAATAGAAATTTACAAGATAAAATTCAAGATGTAGTTATTCCTATGGAGGAAGAAATAGAAATAAAAGATGGCAAACAAAAGACATCTATTAAAAAAGTTTTTCCAGGATACATACTTGTAAAAATGTTTATGAGTGATGAAACATGGTATGCTGTTAAGCATATAAAAGGTGTTTTCAGTTTTGTAGGAGTTGGTGATAAACCAATGCCTCTTACAGATAATGAAATGAAAACATTAGGAATAAATGATATAATAACTTTAGATTATGAAGTTGGAGACAGTGTAAGAATAACAACTGATCCATTCTATAATTATCCGGCAGTAATAGAAAAAATACAAAAAGAAAAAAGAAGAGTAGTTGTTACAGTAGATATGTTTGGTAGAAAAACTACTGTTGATTTAGAGTATGATCAAGTTCAAAAAATGATATAGAAACAATGCATTTTAAGGGGGTGAATTAAGATGGCAGAGAAAAAAATAATTAATGTTGTTAAATTACAAATAGCAGCAGGTAAAGCAAATCCTGCACCACCAGTTGGACCAGCACTTGGACCTACAGGTATAAATATTATGCAATTTTGTAAAGATTTTAACGAAAAAACAGCTAAAGATATTGGAATGATATTTCCAGTAGTTCTTACAGTGTATAATGACAAAACTTTTGAATATGTACTTAAAACTCCACCTGCTTCAGTATTACTTAAAAAAGCAGCTAAAATAGAAAAAGGTTCTGGAAAATCACATAAAGACAAAGTTGGAAACGTAACAACAGCACAACTAGAAGAAATAGCTAATATGAAAATGAGTGATTTAAATGCTTCATCTTTAGAATCAGCAGTATCTACAATAAAAGGTACAGCTAGATCAATGGGGATAGTTGTAAAAGACTAAAAATGGGAGAATAATTTTATTTATTCGCTAAAACCAAAGGAGGGAAAAATAATGAGTAAAAGAATGAAAGAAGCAGCTAAATTTGTAGTACCAGGTAAATCATATGACTTAACTGAAGCTATAGATACAATATTAAAAATGCCTAAAGCAAAATTTGATGAAACTGTAGAAATGCATATCAAATTAGGTGTTGATTCTAAACAAGCTGATCAACAAGTAAGGGGAGTTGTAATACTTCCAAATGGAACTGGTAAAACTAAAAAAGTTTTAGTTTTAGCTAAAGGTGACAGAGCTGAACAAGCAAAAACAGCAGGTGCTGATTTTGTTGGTGATGATGATATGATACAAAAAATTCAAACAGAAAATTGGTTTGGGTTTGATGTTATAATAGCAACACCAGACATGATGCCTACACTTGGTAAAGTAGCTAAAATGTTAGGACCTAAAGGTCTTATGCCAAATCCAAAATCTGGAACAGTTACTTTAGATGTAGCTAAAGCAGTATTAGAGACAAAAGCTGGTAAAATTGAATATAGATTAGATAAAAATAATATAGTTCATTGTGCAATAGGTAAAGTTTCTTTTGGAATAGATAAAATAAAGCAAAACTATTTGACTTTATTAGAAGCTATTGTTAAAGCTAAGCCTGCAGTAGCAAAAGGTACATATTTACAATCTATTGCTATAGCAACAACAATGGGTGCTGGAGTAAAAGTTATTCCATCATCTAAATAATTAAGTAAAAACAATCCAAAGACAGTAGGTGAATTAATTCATAAATCCTACCGAGGTGTTAAGATTTAAAATAAATTTTTAAATTCTACAAACATTTCGTTTTGTAGAATTTTTAATTTTGAAGGAGGCGAAAAAAATGCCAAGTGAAAAAGTATTAAAACAGAAAAAAAATCAAGCAGCTATACTTACTGAAAAACTTAAAAAAGCTAAAATGGTTATATTTACTGAATATAGAGGAATAAGTGTTCTAGATGACACAAAACTTCGTAATACATTAAGAAGTGAAAATAACGAATGTATGGTAGTTAAAAACTCTGTTATCAATTTTGCTGTTAAAAATGCTGGAATTGAAGGATTAGACAATATATTAGCAGGACCAACAGCAGTTATTATTGGTTATGATGATTATGTATCACCAGCAAAAGCAATAAATGAATATGCAAAAACTCATGATTTCTATAAATTTAAAGCAGGAATCATGGATGGTAAAGTAATATCCAATGTAGAAGTTAAGAAATTAGCTAATCTACCATCAAGAGAAGTATTGTACTCTATGGTTGCATCTGCATTAATTGGAAATATCCGTAATCTTGCAGTTGTACTTGATCAAACTAGAGAAAAACAAGAAGTAAGCGCGTAATTAAAATGAATTTGTATAATTCGAAGGGAGAATTTTAAAATGGAAAAAATAGAAAAATTAGTATTAGAAATAGAAAAATTAACAGTAATTGAACTTAGTGATTTAGTTAAGGCAATAGAGGATAAATTCGGAGTATCAGCAGCAGCAGCAGTTATATCAGGACCTGTAGCAGATGTAGTAAAAGTTGATGAAAAATCAGAATTTGATGTAATATTAAAAGATACTGGAGCAACTAAAATAGCTGTAATCAAAGTTGTAAGAGAAGCAACTGGTTTAGGATTAAAAGAAGCTAAAGATTTAGTAGATTCAGCACCAAGTACAATAAAAGAAGCTATGCCTAAAGAAGATGCTGAAAAATTAGTAGAATCATTAAAAGTAGCAGGCGCAATGGCAGAAATGAAATAATTTTATTAATTTAAGATTATATAAATAACAATAAAAACACACATTAATACATATAATATGTATTAATGTGTGTTTTTATATTCATACTAAATTAAAATATATTTAATTTTAAGTATAAATTATAAATTATAATAAATGTATAAATATTTTTATAATATCATTTTGTCGAAAAAAGTCAGAAAGATGTTGATAAAAAAAATTATATATTATATAATAAAAACATATAAATTTAGTATATAAATATTGAAAAGAGAGGTTGATTTAAAATGTATGCAGACAAAAGAAAATTAATATTAATAGGATTGATAATAGTAGCTGTAATTATAATAGTTATTATGGCTGTAAGTATGTTAGGTACTAAAAACGAAGGAAATGTAGTAACACAAGTAACTACAGACACTACAAATTATACAACAATAGAAGGAAATAAAGTAAATACAAGTGAAGAAGTATCTACAGATAAAAAAGTAAGAAATATACTTTTAGAAAAAAGCCAAATAGTATATAAAAACGGAACTTCAAAACTAACATCAAAAGTAACAAATGAAACAATAGCAAAAGAAAATTTAAGATTTAAAGTAAAATTCATAGCAAATGATGGAAGTATAATAGCTGAGTCAGTAGGATACGTAGGATCAATTAAAGAAAATGAAACTAAATATATAGATTCATACATAACTGCTGATGTATCAAATGCTAAGAATATAACTTATGAAATAATGGAATAAACTAATGAGAAAATGGATACAAAATTCTGGCCAAAATGTAACAACAGATAGTAGAGCATGGGGCAATTATTTGACATTTCGTACAGCACTTTATATAAAATAAATTCAAATTAATAAATACAACTCAAATCAATATAAATTTATTGATTTGAGTTGTATTTTTAATATTTATATTACTAAAATTCAAGTTCTATATCGTATATATTAAGCCAATATTCAATTTGTATAAGATAAGCTAATATTTGAGTATATGATATAAGCTCATCATTTTTATTTATCATTAAATTAGAACCTTTTGAATTTAAAATTTGTAACACGTAATTTTTATCAATTACTTTTAATAGTTTAGAACTATTATCATTTAATATTTTTTTTATTTCATGTTCTAGCATGTTTGTATAATTTGAATTACACATTTTAGATGATGTATTTAAAATTGAAGTAGTATTAGGAAAATTTTTATTAAATATTTTTTTAAGTAAATTATTTGTATTTATATGATTTGGTATATTATATATATATTCTATTATTCTATAATCTAAATATGGGAGCATTATTTCTAGATTAATGTTAGAAGAAATGTGATTTATTCTTTGAACTAGGGAACTTATATACAATTTAATATTTACATATTTATTTGTTCTAATAGTTTTATCATATTCAGTTTCATTATCTAAAAATATTACATCCTTAATAACACTGTTATATATTATATCAAAATATTCCTGTAATATCTGCTCATTTCCTATATTTTTATTTATTAAATTACTTCTAATATTTGTAGAAAGGCATAATGGAAACCCAGTAGTTGATATATCATTTACTTCAAAAATTTCATTGCTACATAAACTAGATATACATTTATTAATACCACTATTCTTTACTGATGAAAAAAATTCAAATATAGTAGAATCTAAATATGCCATTCCAGGCATATCTCTAGCCATCATTGCTGGGATAAGTAATGAATAAAGAACTTTGGTATCAGAAATTATGTTATAATTATCAATGTTATAATGCTTTTTGAATATATTTATATAGTTTGAACTTTTATTTTTTTTATTGGTATCAATAATATTATATGAAAATGTATTTACTGTAGGAAATATTTTACTTACAACTTCTATAAGTATACCTGAATTAATATTTTCTGAAAATAGCAATCCAATTCTTTCGGTATCATTTGTTTGAATTTTAGTAGACTTTTTGATTAATGAATACATATTATTTATATATTGTAATTCATTATCATTACATTCTTTGGGTTTTAAATCCCAATATTTATGAGTTACAAGTCCAATATTTGAGTATATTGCATAGTGTCCTGGTAATAATTTATAAATATCTTTGAAGAATGTATACCCTGGATTGTGAATTGGACCAATACCAAATAATTCAAGTATGCCTTGTTTATCTAAAACTGCTTTCATGTTAGGAACATTTAGTATGTCCTTTATATTTGTAGAGAATATAAAAGAATTATCTGTTTTGTTTTTAGTATAATATAAAGTTTCGATACCAATTCTATCTATACAAAGAAATACTATGTTATTTGTTTTATCATAAATACATATAGAAAATGTGCCATTTAAATGTTCCAAAAATTTCTCTTTATATTCATGATAACTTGTTAATAAAATTTCTGCTTCCAAGTAGTTATCAATATTTTGAATAGGTATAATTTTTTCTTTTTTTAAGTTTGTCTTAGTACTAAATTTATATCCTTTATTACTTAACTGTTTTTTTATTTCCTTTATATTAAAGATATTACCATTATACATAATGACATATCTATCTTTATTAAAACTTTTATTTAAAAAACCATTTGATAGATTGATATGATTTGTTTTAAATAAATCTAATTTTTGGGCTATATTGAATTTGTTTTTTAAGTTATCATATGTTTTTTCTATATAATCACTATGAGATATATCACTTAAATAATTTACTATTCCTAAATACCTAATCATTTTAATTATCAATCCTTTCATTCATACAATATATGAAAATATAATGAAATATATAACCATTTAAAATTATGTAAAATTATGAGAAAAAGCCATAATTCTATTGATTAAATAAAATATATGTGATAAAATAATACTAATAAAATATGGTAAAATAAATATCTTAATTTTTACTACAGAAAGGCAGGTGAATGTTAGTTATACATTAATAACTAGCTAAAATATGTTGAATAATTTAAAAGATTTCCAAGAAAATTTGCACGAAGTTTTAAACTCTAGATTAAACTCACAATCAAATCAGGAAGTACTATTGCAAAATATTTTAAAAAAATCTGATAAATCCTTTGGTGATAATTTTCAAGAAATGTTAAATAAAAGTATAAAACCTTTATCTGAAGATAAAATAAAAAAAGATTTTGAACCTAAAATAAAAAAAGTTGATGATCAAGTAAAAAGAGGAGAAATAAGTAGGCAAATTAAATCAGGTGCAGATGTAGACAAGATAGCTAATGATTTAGATCAAGAAAAAGATGAAAATACATCTAATGAAAATTTAGATAAAGCACTTACAACAAGAGAAGAAACATTAAAGTATATGTATTCTGTAGCACTAGATGAGTATTATTTTTTAAGACAAGATTTATACAAACATCAAATACAAGATGGTAACATAGCTTTGGATGATAGAAATTATTTAAAATTACTTCAATATGAAAATTATATAAGAAAATGTGATACCGTATTTAAACAAAATAATGGTAGTTATATATCTAGTCAAGATGAAGATATATCAAAAAAAGAGAATAAATATGCATATGATGCTGCCAAGAGTGAAACAAAAGTTGTAAATCAACATGAAGATTCAATAAATGAAATAGATAGATTAAATGCTGAAATTGAAAGTAAAGCTAATGAAATTATACAGATTAATGAAGCAGTAAAAGATGGAACTGTTACTAATTATGAGGAACAAATAGAATTACTTGAAAAACAATATATTGTTTTAAATGGAAAAATGCATATGCTTAAACCTGATATTTTGGAATTATATAGGCAAGAAGATAAAAAAAAGCAACAGGAAAAAACTACTACAAGAGTTGTTGGAACAATGTATGAAAAAAGAAAAAATAATCTAGTTATAGATACTGATGTTGTAAGATTAGATAGAAAAACTGAAAAAAAACATGATTCTTTAGGTAATGCTGTTGAAAGTGAAAAAAATGAATTACAAAATACAAATATTGATCTTGCAAATTCATATATAGATGCTGCTGAAACTGCTTTAGAAAAAAAAGATGTAGGGGAAGCTCTGTTTATGGTTAATAAGGCTAAAGAATTAGTTGGAAATAAACAAGTAGAAACTATTACAAGTGATAAAAATTTAGATTTTTCTGAAGTTCTAAAAAGTAATATTTCTTCAGAAAATGGTGAAGAAATTCAGCAGAACGTAATTAGTGAAACAGAAATAATAGACATTCATTTAAACGATGTATTAAACGAATCTATTGAACTTTCTAATCTTCAAAAAGAATGTGCAAAAGCAGTTTATACTCCTGAAGAAAGAGGTAAAAATGCATTAGCTAGAGAAGCAAATAAAGGATTAGAAAAAGTGAAAGAGCAAGATATAACAAGATAAAATATGTGAAAGGTAGGTGAATTGATTATATATTATCAATATGTAATCAATAAATATGGGGTTAGTAACAACAAAAGAAATATTTAAAAAAGCTTATGAAGGTGGTTATGCAGTAGGAGCATTTAATGTAAATAATATGGAAATTATACAAGGAATAATTGATGCTTCTTTAAGAGCAAATTCACCAGTTATACTACAAGTATCAAGTGGTGCAAGAAAATATGCAAATCCAATATATTTAAGAAAATTAGTAGAAGCAGCAGTAGAATATACTGAATCTGTAGGTAAAGATATACCTATAGTTCTACACTTAGATCATGGAGATAGCTTTGAACTTTGCAGAGATTGTATAGATAGTGGATTTACATCAGTTATGTTTGATGGAAGTAAATTAAGCTTTGAAGAAAATATAAGAATAACAAAACAGGTAGTAGACTATGCTCATCCAAGAGGAGTGGTAGTTGAAGCAGAACTTGGGAAATTAGCAGGTATTGAAGATGATGTTAAAGTAGACAATGAAGATGCTTTATTTACTGACCCAATGGAAGCTAAAGAGTTTGTAGAAAAATCAGGATGTGATAGTTTAGCTATCGCAATTGGTACAAGTCATGGAGCATTTAAATTTAAAGGTGAGGCAAAACTTAGATTTGATATATTAGAGAAAATAACTAATTTATTACCAGGTTTTCCACTTGTATTACATGGTGCATCATCTGTACCACAAGAATTTGTAGAAATGTGTAATAAATATGGTGGTAATATCCCAGGAGCTAAAGGTGTACCAGAAGAAATGTTAAGGGAAGCAGCAAAATATGGGGTTTGTAAAATAAATATAGATAGTGATATACGTTTAGCTATGACTTCATACGTTAGAAAATGTTTTAATGAAACTCCAGAAGTATTTGACCCTAGAACTTATTTAGGTAAAGCAAGAGATGCAGTAAGTGATATGGTTGAGCACAAAATAGTAAATGTTTTAGGGTGTAGTAATAAAATATAGGAGGAAAAAGTATGAGTCATTGTGAAGGTTGTAACGGTTGTAGTGTAGATGAAAAAGTAGTTCTTATTGCTAAAAAATATATAAGTGTAGACGGTGGTATAATAGCTGCTCTTCATGAAGTTCAAGATGAATATGGATATATACCAGAAAGTGTTCAAAAATACTTATCTAAAGAGTTGGATGTTCCTATGTCAGATATTTATGGGATTATAACATTTTATTCGAGATTTTCACTACTTCCTAAAGGTAAATATAGTATTGAAGTATGTATGGGTACAGCTTGTTATGTAAAGGGAGCAGAAGATGTTTTAAATACATTTAAAGATGAATTGAAAATTAAAGAAGGAGAAATAACTAAAGATGGTAAGTTTTCATTAGAATGTATAAGATGTATAGGTGCTTGTGGACTTGCTCCTGCTATAGTTATTAACGAAGAAGTTTATGGTAAAATGTCACCTGATAAAGTTCGTGAAGTTTTATCAAAATATAATTAACAAAGGGGAGAAATAATATGCAAAAAACATCTAAAGAATTAAGAGATATAAGAGCAAAAACTAAACTTATATTTGAAAAAACAAGAATTATGATATGTTGTGGCACAGGTTGTACATCATCTAAAAGTGATAAAATATTAGAAGAATTACAAAAAAAAAGCAAGGAACTTGGAGCAAATGTAATTGTTGAGAAGACAGGATGTTTTGGATTTTGTGCGAAAGGACCTATTATAGTTATAGAACCAGATCAAACTTTTTATGAAATGGTTAACATTGAAGACAGCGAAGAAATAATAAAAGCTGTTATGAATGGAACTAAAGTAGAGAGACTAATGCCTGAAGAAGATGATAAATTTATACAAAAATGGCACGAACTTAATTTCTATAAAAAACAAAAAAGATTAGCACTTAGAAATTGTGGATATATAAATCCAGAAGATATAGATGAATATATAGCAGTAGATGGATATTTGGCTTTAGAAAAAGTATTAACTGGTATGTCTTCTGATAAAGTTATTAATGAGGTTATAAAATCTGGTATTCGTGGTAGAGGAGGAGCAGGTTTTCCTACAGGTAAAAAGTGGCAATTTACTTCTTCTGCTCAAAATGATATTAAATATGTATGTTGTAATGCTGATGAGGGTGACCCTGGTGCATTTATGGATAGAAGTATACTAGAGGGTGATCCACATAGTGTAATAGAAGCAATGGCAATTGCAGGGTTTGCTATAGGGTCTAATCAAGGATATATATATGTAAGAGCAGAATACCCTATTGCTGTTCAAAGATTAAATATAGCTATAAAACAAGCAACTGAATATGGGTTACTTGGAACAAATATATTAAGTACAAATTTTGATTTTAATATAGAATTAAGACTTGGAGCTGGCGCATTTGTATGCGGAGAAGAAACAGCTCTTATGAACTCTATTGAAGGTAAACGTGGAGAACCAAGACCTAGACCACCTTTTCCTGCTTTCAAAGGATTATTTGGAAAACCTACATTACTTAATAATGTAGAAACATATGCTAATATATGTCAAATAATATTAAATGGCGGAGATTGGTATGCAAAAGTTGGAACAGAATCTTCTAAGGGAACTAAAGTATTTGCTTTAGGTGGAAATATAAATAATGTTGGACTGGTTGAAGTTCCTATGGGTACAACTTTAAGAGAAATAGTTTTTGATATAGGTGGAGGTATACCTGAAGGTAAAAATTTTAAAGCAGCTCAAACAGGTGGACCAAGTGGTGGTTGTATACCAACAGAACATTTAGATATACCTATTGATTATGAATCTTTAACAAGCATAGGATCTATGATGGGTTCAGGAGGACTCATTGTAATGGATGACTCTAAATGTATGGTAAATATAGCTAAGTTTTTCTTGGAATTTACTGTTGATGAGTCATGTGGAAAGTGTCCAACTTGTAGAATAGGTACAAAAAGAATGCTTGAAATATTAACTAGAATTACTGAAGGAAAAGGTAAAATCGAAGATATTGAAAGATTAGAAAAACTTAGTAAAGTTATGAAAAGTGCTTCACTTTGTGGACTTGGTCAAACAGCATCAAATCCAGTTATGAGTACTTTAAGATATTTTAGAGAAGAATATATAGATCATATAGAAAATAAAAGATGTGCAACAGGGCAATGCAAAACTTTAACTAAAGTGCTTATAGATCCTGAAAAATGTAAACAATGTGGTATATGTCAAAAAAATTGTCCTTATAATGCAATTAAAGGTGAGGTTAGAAAAGGTCCATTTGAAATAGATCAAAGTAAATGTGTAAAATGCAAAGTATGTATAACAAAATGCCCTTTCAAAGCAATAAATAATTAGTATAGGAGGAAAATATAGGTGGAGATAGCTAAAAAAATGATAAATTTAACTATAGATGGAAAAAATGTTTCAGTAGTAGAAGGTTCATCAATATTAGATGCTGCTAGAAAAATAGATATAGATATACCAACTCTATGTTTCTTAAAAGAAATAAATGAAGTTGGTAATTGTAGAATGTGTTTAGTAGAAATAGATGGTGTAAAAGGATATAAAACTTCTTGTGTTTATCCTGCTGAAGAAGGTATGAATGTTAAAACTAATACTAAGGATCTTATTGAAACTAAAAGAGAAATATTACAACTTATATTATCTGCTCATGATAAAAAGTGCTTAAGTTGTGTGCGAAATACTAATTGCACATTACAAGATTTATGTAAAAAATTTGAAATAGAAGATTATGATTATGATGGTGAAATGCCAGAAGCGATTCTTGATGATGCATCGGAGTGTATAGTAAGAAATACAGCTAAATGCATTTTATGTGGAAGATGCGTAAGTGTTTGTAAAAATGTTCAAGGAGTATCTGCAATTTCTGTTATGAATAGAGGATATAAGTCAAGAGTCGGAGTAGCATTAGGTATGAGTATAAAAAAATCAACATGTGTTGGTTGTGGACAATGTATCATACATTGTCCTGTTGGTGCACTTACTGAAAAAAGTAATGTGAAACAATTAAAAGAAGCATTAGTGGATCCTAAAAAACATGTAGTGATTCAAACTGCTCCATCTGTAAGAGCTTCAATCGGAGAAGAATTTGGTATGCCGATTGGTAGCTTAGTTACAGGAAAAATGGTTACGTCTTTAAGAAAAATGGGATTCGATAAAATATTTGACACTGATTTAGGTGCAGACATTACTATTATGGAAGAAGCAACTGAATTTATTTCAAGACTTAAAAATGGTGGTACGTTGCCGATGATTACATCTTGTAGTAGTGGTTGGATTACATTTGCTGAAAAATTTTATCCAGATCAGTTAAAAGATTTATCTACAGTTAAATCACCTATGGAGATATTAGGAACATTAATAAAGACATACTATGCAGACAAAATGAATATTGATCCTAAAGATATATATTCAGTAGCACTTATGCCATGTTCTGCAAAAAAAGCTGAAATAATACGCGAAGAATTAAAACTTGATAATGGACTTCAGGCAGTTGACAATGTTGTAACTACAAGGGAAATGGCTAGATTGCTTAAGGAATCAAATATAGATTTGGCTATGTGTGAAGACTCAGAATTTGATGCACCACTAGGTATTGCAACAGGAGCAGGACATATATTTGGTGCTACAGGCGGAGTAATGGAAGCAGCACTGCGAAGTGTATCATACCTATTAGATGGCACAGAAATAGGAAAAGTAGAGTTTAAATCTGTAATTGGAAACAATAATATAAAAGAAGCAGATATAGAAATAGCTGGTAAAATTCATAAAATTGCTGTTGTTCAAGGTTTGTTAAGCGTTTCTAAAGTGTTAGATGAAATTAAAAATGGAACTAGTAAGTATAGTTTTATTGAAGCTATGACTTGTCCTGGTGGATGTGTAAATGGTGGTGGTCAACCACTAGTAGATGAATATAAAGCTAGTAAAATAGATTATAAAGCTTTAAGAACAAAAGCTTTATATAATGCTGATAAAGAGGCTGAATTTAAAAAATCACACGAGAATCCTAGTGTAAAAGAATTATATAAAAACTTTTTAGGTGAACCTAATGGAAAGAAATCACATGAATTATTACATACTAAATACAATAAGCAAGATACATACGTAGATTAATTATAAATTAAAAAACTAAATTAAAAATGAAATAGAAGGAGAAAAATATGAACTTAGATGTAGAATTAGTAAAAGCTATTTGGATTGGTTTAATAGAATATTTAACGGTACTTCTTATTGGTATGGTGTTATATAGATATTCTGTTTTGTATAAGATTAAAGAAAATAAGCAAATAAAAAAGCAAGCATTTACTGATCCACTTACTGGAAAAGGAAATAGACATAAATTTTTAAGTGATATGGATGATCATTTAATTAAAAAAGAAAAATTTGCAGTATGTTTTATGGACTTAGATGGTTTTAAACATGTAAATGATACACTAGGTCATGATGCTGGAGATTTGCTTTTGATTGAGCTTTCAAATATGTTAGAAAAAAATTTACCTGTTACATCTATATCATATAGATTAGGTGGAGATGAATTTGCTATAATAATGGATAAAGTTAATACAATAGAAGAAATATCTAAGATATTAGATGTTTTAAAGGAAGGCTTAAAAGAGCCTGTTATAATAAACAACACTAAAATTGTACTTGAATATAGTCTAGGTATATCAATATATCCTACTGATGGAATAACACGTAATGAACTTATGGCATATGCTGATGATGCTATGTATCATATAAAAGAAAACGGAAAAAATAGTTATTATTTCCATAATGATGCTTTAAAAGCACAACTTAATAATAAGAAGAAAATGGAAATAGATTTAAAATCTGCATTAAAAAACGGAGAATTTGACATAGAATTTCAACCTAGAATTAACTTAAATAATTTAAATGAAATTTGTTTAGAAACATTGATTTTTTGGAATCATCCTGTACTTGGAAAATTAAATTCAGAATATTTTATAAAGCAAGCTGAAGAAATGGGTATTGTTATATATTTGGATGAATATGTTTTGAAAAAATCATGTGAAAGATTAGATAACTTGAATTTAAACGGATTTAAGAATGTTAAAATGTCTATTAATCTATCAAATACACATGCTAAAAGACATGAATTTGGAGATAGATTATATGATATTTTAAATGAATACAAGTTAAATAGAGGACATATACAGATAGAGTTTACAAATAAAATTAATGTAAAATTTTTAGAAAGTTATAAGTATTTAATAGATAAACTAAAAGAAGCAGGAGTATCAATTTGTATATCTAATCTTGAACTAAGATATGAAAGCTTAAAATTATTTAAGGAGCTTAAAATAGATGAAATAAAGATAAATAGAGGATATATTTCTAATAAATCTAACTTTAATAAAAATGTATTAATGGATATAATAAATATTTGTAAAGATTTAGACTATTTAACTACAGTTATTTGTATAGAAAATGAAGATGAACTAAAATATGCATTAAATGGTTTGGCTGATAAAATACAAGGCAATTATCTATTTAAAAAAGTTGACAGTAGTAGTTTAGAAGAATTTTTAACAAATTATCCAAGTCTACAAATTAACATTGAAAATATGATAAAAAAATTACAGTATAAAGGATGAGTATAATGAATAAAACAGTATTAATTACAGGAGCAGCAAAAGGAATAGGAAAACAAATTGCTATTGATTTTAAAAATGCAGGATATAACGTATGTATAACATATAATAAATCTGAAAACGAAGCAAAAGAAATGAAAGAAAATTTAGATATTGATATATATCAGTTAGATATAACAAAAAAACATGATATAGATATAGTTATAGATCAAATAGTTTCAAAATACGGAAAAATAGATTGTTTAGTAAATAATGCTGGTATTTGTGATTATTCATTATTTACTGATATATCAGAAGATACATTTATAAATATGATAAACACTAATTTAACAAGTGTATTTAATATTACAAAGTCAGTTTTAAATAAAACTATGATAAGAGAAAAAAATGGAAGTATAATAAACATTTCTTCTATTTGGGGAATAACTGGTTCTTCTTGTGAGGTACATTATAGTACATCAAAAGCAGGTGTTATTGGAATGACTAAGTCATTAGCTAAAGAACTAGGACTATCAAATATAACAGTTAATAGTATTGCTCCGGGTGTTATTGAAACAGATATGATCGGTAATTTAAGTGAAGATGATTTAAATGAATTAAAAATGCAAATACCTTTAAATAGAATAGGAAATTCAAGTGATATATCAGGAATGGCTGTGTTTTTAGCTAGTGATAATGCAAGATATATTACAGGACAAGTAATAACAATAGATGGGGGTATGTGTATATAAATGAACATAATTGAAGAGCAAAGAATAAAAGATATGCTAATATATGAGCAAGAGTTAATCAACTTAGGTTACTTAAATATTGCAGGTGTAGATGAAGCAGGTCGTGGACCTTTATGTGGACCAGTTGTAGCTGCGGCAGTTATATTACCACCTAATCTATATATTGAAGGTGTAAATGATTCAAAAAAACTATCAGAAAAGAAAAGAGAAAAAATATATGAAGAAATAGTAAGTAATAAAGATATAGTATATGCTGTTGGAATTTCTGATATAGATGTAATAGAAAAAGTTAATATTTTAAATGCTACAAAACTTGCTATGATACAAGCTATAAATAATTTAAATATAAAACCTGACTTTGTACTTATAGATGGAAATCAAAATATAGATATTGATATCCAAAGTAAAACTTTAGTTTCTGGGGATAGTAAGAGTGCATCAATAGCAGCAGCAAGTATAGTTGCAAAAGTTACAAGAGATAGAATGATGTTAGAATTTGATAAAGAATATCCAGAATATAATTTCAGTAAACATAAAGGATATGGTACAAAACTACATATTGAAGCTATAAAAAAATATGGATTATGCACTATACATAGACCAAGCTTTTGCAAACATTTTGTATGAAATAAATTAGGAGATATAATTAAATATGTTAGAAGAAATAATCGGTAAATAAAAAGGTAATGTATAAATATTTTTATAAAATGGTTTATTGAAAGTTAGGTGTGAATATATGAAAGTTGAATTTAAATTTATTATTATAATGATACTAATGTTATTTATGGTTTCATTTAGTTATATATATGCTATAGGTAATACTGAAAATATTTCAAGAGAAATTATTGTTAATAATATAAGTATTGCTTTTTTGGTAGCTGTAATAATCATTTACATAACTATATTTTTAATTTATGATAAAGATAAAATATCTTTAAAACACGTATATTTTAGAGATATTCCAGATGATTTAGATACTGAAATTGCTGAATATATTTATAGTGGTAAAGTATCATCAAAGACCATTTGGTCAACGTTTTTAAATTTGGTAAATAAAGGAGTATATTCACTTGAAAAATCTACTAATTCAGTTGGTATTCAAACATATAATATAAAATATGTAGAGAATAATATCAAACTTCCAAGTTGTGAAAAAGATTTTGTAAAATGGCTCAATGATTTTATAGATGAAGAAACTAATTTAATTATTTTAAATCATAAAATAAAAAATTGTAAGAATACATCATTTATAGATAAGTTTACAATAAAAATCAAAGAAGAAAAAGAAAAATTATTTGAACCTATTATTACTGTAAGTCAATCTATAACAAAATTACTAATAATATTATATATATTTATATTAATATCAATAATGTTCTTATCTTCAAATTTATTGATTGGTATAATAACATTGTGTTTTGCTGGCTTTACATCTGGGATTTATTCAATTATTTTTGCCGCTACTAAAAATAGAATACCTATAATATTTATACTTATTCATTATTTAGCATTTCAATTGGTAATATTAGTGCTGTTTATGCAATGCAACTTACTAATGTTATTTCCTGTATATTTATTAAGTTACTGGCTTATATTTTATTCATTAAGAGCTAATAAAAAATCCAAATCAGAAGTGGAATTTTTGGGTAAATTAAAAGCATTAAAAAAATATTTAAATGAATTTTCATACATATCTAACAAAGAGTTAGATTCAAATATTGTTTGGGAAAAATACTATGCTATGGCAATAGCTTTAAATATTAATAAAAAGAATAAAAACTACTTTAGTGATGGTATTGACAGTGATATTTTTGATTTATACACACAATTTTAGTATTGATTATAGGAGATGTAATTTATGAGAATTTATGATATTATTGAAAAAAAGAGAGATAAAAAGGTTTTAAGTAAAGAAGAAATTGATTTTTTTATAACTGAATATGTAAATGAAAAGATTCCTGACTATCAAATGTCAGCTTTGCTTATGGCTATTTATTTAAATGGTATGGAAAGTGATGAATTATTTTATTTAACTAAAGCTATGGCAAATTCTGCTAAAACGTTAGATTTATCAGTACTTAAAGAAGATGGTACTATAATAGTAGATAAACATTCTACAGGTGGTGTTGGAGATAAAGTAACATTACTTGTTCTTCCTATTGTAGCAGCACTTGGAGTTAAAGTTGTCAAAATGTCAGGTAAAGGTCTTCGGATATACTGGAGGTACAGCAGATAAATTAGAATCTATTAAAGGATATGATTTATATAAACCTTTGGATGAAGCAATTGCGCAAGTTCAAGATATAGGTGTTTGTCTTATATCACAAAGTAGTGAAATTGCAATTGCGGATAAGAAACTTTATTCATTACGTGATGTAACAGCTACTGTATCATCAATTCCTTTGATTGCATCTTCTATAATGAGTAAAAAATTGGCATCTGGTGCTGATAAAATAGTACTAGATGTGACTGTAGGTAGTGGAGCATTTATGCAAGATTTAAAAAGTGCAAAAGAACTTGCAAAAACCATGGTATATATAGGTAAAAGAGCTGGTGTAGAAACTAAAGCAATAATTACATCGATGGAACAACCACTTGGAAAGAGTGTTGGTAATGTTGTAGAAATAAAAGAAGCAATTTCATTTTTACTAGCTGATGAGTCAGCACTTGCACTTTATGAAAATAAAGAATTAAAAGGAGTTGTATTTGAGATAGCAGCTCAAATGATGAAAATGGCTGGAATTGAAGATGATATTGAAAAGAATAAACTTGAAATTATGAAATGTATAACATCTAGAAAAGCATACGATAAATTTATTGAACTAATTAAATCACAAGGCGGACATATACATAAAGTATACATGGATTGGCTGAATTTAAGTTTAGATATGCCTGTTTTACTAGACGAAGTAAAATATATGAAAGAAATATATGCAGATAAAGATGGATATATAGTAAGTATAGATAGTAAGAAAATTGGAGAAGCATTAGTAGCATTAGGTGGATCTAGAAATAAAAAAGAAGATAAGATTGATTATGGTGTAGGATTTGAGTTTTCTAAAAAAGTTGGTAGTAAAGTTAAAAAAGGTGATGTAATACTTACTGTATTATATAATGATAAACAAAAGTTTAATGATGCATTTGAATATATTACTAATGCAATATATATTGATAAGATAGAACAATCTATGGCTAATGTTCTGAAATCAAATCCAGTAATTTTAGATATTATAAGTTAGGAGTTAAAATGAGAATAATAGCAGGTAATTTGAAAGGTAAAAAATTAAAAAGTCCTACAACTGATAAAACCAGACCAACGCTAGATAGAGTTAAAGAAGCAGTGTTTTCTATGGTGTCTTCATACACTAAAGATGCTAAGGTTTTAGACTTATTTGCAGGTACTGGAAGTCTAGCTTTAGAAATGATAAGTAGGGGTGCTAGTTTTTGTCTTATTAATGATAGAGAAAAAAATGCTATTTCGACAATATTATTTAATATACAGTTGACTAATACTGAAAAGTATGTTAAAATATCAATGAAAGATTATTTGAAATGTTTGAAGAAGATAACACAGGATGAAATGTTATTTGATGTAATATTTATTGATCCTCCTTATAATAGTGATTATGCTATAAAATCTTTACAATATATTTCAGACAATAAAGGTAAAGTATTAACAAAAGATGGTATAGTAGTATACGAATCTGATAAAAGTTTTCTAGATAATAAATATGATAATATAGAAAATTTGGAATGTATAAATACAAAATTTTATGGCAGGGTAGTTATAAAAATATATAAATGGAGGTAAATTTTTATGGAAATTTTTACATTATTGGAAAATTTAGAAGAACTAGTTGAAAATAGCTCTAAAGTTCCTTTTTCTTCTAAGGTTATGGTAGATAAAGAGGAGTTAGGTGATATTCTAGAAGAAATTCGTCTGAAACTTCCAGATGAGTTAAAACAAGCCAAAAGAATAAAAGATGAAAGATTGAATATTTTAAATGATGCTCAAAAAGAGTCTGACGAATTACTTAAAGATGCAGAAAATAAAATAATACAAATGGTTGATGAGCATGTTATAACTAAACAAGCTATTATGCAAAAAGAAGAAATAGTTGAAAATGCTAATAAAATTTCTAAAGAAATATCTTGTGGGACACGTGATTATGCGGATGCTATTTTAGAAAAAGTAGAAGATGTTTTAAGAGAAACTATGCAAGTTGTACATAACAATAGAAAAGAATTAAAATAATATCTACGGAAATGGGTTGATAAAATACTATGGGTAGAAAAAAAAAGAAACAAACAAAAACAATAAAAAACGATCTATTAGGTGGAGTACTTGTAGTAGTATCATTAATTTTTATTGTTTTTCTAACATTTGATAATATTGGTGTATTATCAGAAATAATAAATAATATTTTAAAAGGTAGTTTGGGAGTAGCATCATATATTATTCCAGCTGTTTTAATGTTAGTTGGAATTTATTCTATAATGTCAGATAAAAAAGTAAACATTACTGAAGAAATACTAAAAGGACTTATATCTGCTATAACTATATCTTCTGTTATATATGTATTTGCTGAATCAAATTATACTTTATTTGATAATGTATTTAAATTTTGTAGTAATACTTTTAATGATGGTATATCTGGTACAAGCTTAGCTGGAACATTTGGAGGAATAATAGCTGCAACATCTGTTAAAATAATGGGTATAATAGGTAGTAGAATTATTCTTACATCTATAGCTATAATAGCATCATTATATTTTTTAAATATGTCACTTAGACAACTTATATATATTATATATAACATGTTAGCATTTTTAGCTAATGGTATATATAATATATTCAGTTTGATATTTAGAAAAGATGAGTTTGAAATAAATGCTAGTACAGGATTAAGTAAAAGAGAAATGAGACAACAAGAAATAAGTCAAAAACAATTAGAAGATAAGATGAAAGAAAAAGGGAATAGTGGAGCACTTACAAATATTAGTACAGATAAAACTGAACAAGTTGAATTTGATTTCAATAAATTAGGTGGAAAAATTAATGATGAGCAATCTCAGGCTAGGCAACAAAGAGATGACTTTTTCAAGAAACAGATAGAAAAAAAAGAAGATAAAAGTATTAAAGAAGTTCTTACACTTGATCATGCAAAGCTTTCATTTGAAGAAAATTATGTATTTCCATCTATAAACCTTTTGGGTATAAATACTAATGCAGATAAAAATTTTGATAAGAAAGCTATACATTCTACAGCTGTAAAACTTCAGAAAACATTATCTAGTTTTGGTGTTGATGCAAAAGTTACTAATATTACAAAAGGACCTACTGTAACTAGATATGAATTATCTCCGAGTACTGGTGTTAAAGTAAGTAAGATAGTTAACTTAGCGGACGATATAGCACTTAACTTGGCAGCAAAAAGTATAAGAATAGAGGCTCCTATTCCAGGGAAAGCAGCAGTTGGTATTGAGGTTCCAAACCCTGAACCAGAATCTGTATTTTTAAGAGAAGTAATTGAATCTAAAGAATTTAAAAATAGTTCTTCGGCACTTGCATATTCTTTAGGAAAAGATGTAGCTGGGGATATAGTAATTGGTGATATAGCAAAAATGCCACATATGCTAATTGCAGGAGCAACAGGTTCTGGTAAAAGTGTATGTATCAACTCACTGATTGTTTCAATATTATATAAATCAAAACCTAGTGATGTAAAAATGATTTTAGTAGATCCTAAAATGGTAGAACTTTCAGGATATAATGGAATACCACATTTGTTGATACCAGTTGTAACAGATCCTAAGAAAGCCGCTGGAGCACTTAATTGGGCTGTTCAAGAAATGATTAATAGATATAATTTATTTGCTTCAAAGGGTGTAAAAGATATAAAAGGATATAATGCAGAAATAGAAAAAGAAAAAGATGCAGCAAAATTACCTCAGATAGTTATAATAATTGATGAACTTGCAGATCTTATGATGGTAGCCCCAAATGATGTTGAAGATGCAATTTGTAGATTAGCACAAATGGCAAGAGCAGCAGGAATGCATTTAGTTGTAGCAACTCAAAGACCTTCTGTTGATGTTATCACAGGAATAATTAAAGCTAATATACCATCTAGAATAGCATTTACTGTATCATCTCAAATTGATTCTAGAACTATATTAGATATGGCTGGAGCAGAGAAATTACTCGGAAAAGGTGATATGCTATATTTTCCTGTTGGTGCTAATAAACCACAAAGAATACAAGGTACTTGGATTTCTGAAAAGGAAATTGAGGCTATTGTAACTACTATTAAAAAAGATTCTGAAGCTGTATACAGTGATGATATAATAGAAAGTATAGAAAAAGCAAATATTAAAACAAAAGGTAAAGATAGTGAACATAGTGAAAATGTTGATGAATCTGATCCAATACTAAATGATGCTATAGATATGGTAATTGATATGGGACAAGCATCTGCTTCAATGCTACAAAGAAGATTTAAAATTGGTTATTCAAGAGCAGGTAGAATAGTTGACCAAATGGAAGCAAGAGGACTAATATCTGGTTATGATGGAAGTAAACCAAGACAATTATTAATATCTAAAGAAGAATGGCAAGAAATAAAATTCAGTATGCAGCAAGCTGCCAAACAAGAATAAGTTTAGAAAAGAAATTATAAAAAATTAGTTTTAATAATAGAAGTTAACAAAACGTAACTGTTATATCTAAATATGAAAAACATAAAATAGTAATACAATTATTCTAGTATATAAAATAATTGATGGAAGAATATTAAATATTAAATAATAAAGTATAAAATAGAATAATGAAGGGAGTTAGGATATGGCAGTTAGAGAAATTCGAAAATTAAAAGATGAATTATTATACAAAAGATCAAGAGAAGTTGAGATAATAGATGATAAAATAAAAGAAATTTCAGAAGACATGATAGACACTTTATATAAATATGATGGTATTGGACTTGCTGCATGTCAGGTTGGAGTTTTAAAAAGAATTGTAGTATATGATATAGAATACATAAAAGAAGGAGGAGTTAGAACTCCTAAAATCTTAATTAACCCGGTAATTACTAAATCATCTAAACAAATGGTAACTACAGAAGAAGGATGTTTAAGTTTTCCAGACCTGTTTGGTTGTGTAGATAGACACGAAAAAATAACTGTAGAAGCTACTAATATAAAAGGAAATAAAATAACAATAAATGCTAAAGATATAGAATCTGTAGTTCTTCAACATGAACTTGATCATCTAGATGGAAAAGTATTCGTTGACATTGCGTATGATACATACGTAGGAGAGAAGGAAGATAATACCAAAGATAAAAAGAAGAATAAAAAAGTAAAAAAATAAAGGAGTAGAGTATGGATAATAAAGTAATAGCAGATAAAGTAAAGTTTTTTAAGAAATGTGTTATTGAATTATCAAATTTTTTGAAACTAAACAAAAAAAGTTTTTGTGAAAATCCCAAAAATGTTGCTGCATCACAAACGTATATGTATGGTGCAATACAAACAGCTATTTTTTTAGCTGTTCATACTACCCAGAAATTTAAGCTTCAAAATGGCTCTAATTATAATGAAATTTTTGATATACTCTGTAAAAATGGTAAATTAGATCCTAAAAATCTGGACATGTATACTAATATGTTAGATATTAGAAATAAATTAATTTTTAATTATGATGAGATAACATGTGAATATATGTATGATATAATTTCAAAAGATTTACCAAATTTCAGTGTTTTCTTAAAAGATTTACATAAAAGAGGATAATAATTTTAATTTGTTAAAAACACCTTTTCGATAATAGAATGGGTGATTTTTTATGTTTTTTGATGAACTCGATGAGAGTATTTATGAAATAATTAATATTCAGCTTAAGCATTTTAGTGACGGAAATTTTTTCGTGACATATAAAAAGAAGTAAACAATCCAAACGTTGCAGTTAATATCTGCAACGTTATTTTTTTGATTAAAGTATTATTATGTATTTGAATAATAGTCTTGATAAGCATAGATATATGTGATATAATTAATAGAATTAATCGGAGGAATATATGAATAGAAAAGATATTAAAATTGTTTTTATGGGAACACCAGAATTTGCAAAATGTTCTTTAGAAGGTTTGTATGATTCGGGATATAATATAATTGGTGTTTTTACAAATCCAGATACTTTAAGTGGTAGAGGTATGAAACTTAAATCTTCACCAGTAAAAGAATATGCTAATGAAAAAAATATTCCTGTATTCCAACCTGAAAAGATAAGAAAAAATGAAGAAGTAATTAAAATATTAAATGAGTTGAATCCAGATATTATTGTAGTAACTGCTTATGGAAAAATATTACCAAAAGAAATTTTAGATTTACCTAGATTTGGATGTATTAATGTTCATGGATCGTTGTTACCTAAGTATAGAGGTGCTGCTCCAATACATCATTCTATAATGAATGGAGAATCTGAAACTGGTATAACAACAATGTTTATGGATGTTGGTATGGATACTGGTGATATGTTACTTAAAGAAACAGTTATAATTAATGATGAGGATAATTTAGAAACGATGACAAACAAACTTATGAAAGTAGGATCAGAGTTATTAGTTAAAACATTAGATAAATTAATAATTGGTGATATTGTTAGAATTAAACAAGAAGGTGATTTTTCTATTGCACCAATGATAAAAAAAGAAATGACAAAAATAGATTGGAGTAAAACTCCAAGAGAAATATTTAATTTTGTAAGAGGTCTTTCACCATATATTGGCAGTTATATAGTTCACAGCGATGGAAGAAAATTCAAAGTTTTAGAAGTAAAAGAAGCTGAAAATATCGAAGGTAATAACGGCTCAGTAGTTTTAGTTACAAAAAATAGATTAGTCATCAAATGTAAAAATGGTTCAATAGAAATAAAAAAAATTCAGCCACTGAGTAGTAAAATTATGGAAATATCACCATTTTTAAACGGTAATAAAATAGAATTAGGAGAAATGTTTAAATGATAAATATAAATGAATATACATTAGATGAATTAGAAGAATATATTGAAATGTTAGGTGAAAAAAAATTTCATGCAAAGCAAATATTTAAATGGTTACATAAAGAGAAAATAGAAAGCTTTGATGATATGACTGATATTTCTAAAAGTTTAAGAGATAAATTAAAAGAACAAACTTACATTCTTAAATTATCAATTATAAATGTACAAAAATCTAAAAAGGATGGTACTATTAAATTTTTAATTAAATTAGAGGATGATACTGCTATAGAATCTGTGTTTATGAAATACAATTATGGAAATTCAATGTGTGTATCTTCTCAAGTTGGATGTAAAATGGGATGTAAATTTTGTGCTTCTACTAAAGAAGGATACGTACGAAATTTACTTGCTAGTGAAATTGAAGGACAAATAATAGCTGTAGAAAAGTATACTGGCGAAAGAATTTCTAATGTTGTATATATGGGTATAGGTGAGCCTTTAGATAATTATGATAATGTTGTTAAATCTATCAGATTAATTAACTATCCATTAGGACTGAATATTGGTGCAAGACATATAAGTTTATCTACATGTGGAGTAGTTCCTAATATATATAAATTAGCTGATGAAAACATACAATCTACATTATCGATTTCTCTTCACTGTACTACAGATATTGAAAGAAAAAAGATTATGCCAATTGCAAATAAATATACAATAAACGAATTGCTAGAAGCATGTAGATATTATATAAAAACAACTGGCAGAAGAATTAGTTTTGAATATGCTTTAATAAATGATGTAAATGATACAAAAGAAGATGCCTTAAATTTAGTGAAACTTTTAAGAGGAATGATTGCTCATGTAAATTTAATACCAGTAAATGAAATAAAAAATGGTGTATATATAAAATCTAAAGAAAAAAATATAGAAATATTTATGAATACACTAAATTCATCTGGTATTGTTTCAACAGTAAGAAGAGAATTAGGTAGTGACATAGATGCTGCTTGCGGACAATTAAGGCAAAAACATATAGAAGAAAATAATCAGTAGTAATATAATAGTAAAATCATATCAACATAATATTTAAAATATTAAGTTAATATGATTTTTTATATATTTAATTTATAATACTTTTTATACTGCAGAATAATATATAGTATACAAATTTATATATTAAAATATTAATATATTTAGTAATTAATCTAGTAATACACTTAATCTTGTTAATTACTATTAAAATACATAAAATTTTTTGACAAGTATTGCAATATAATGTATTATGTAGTAGAATATATGATATGAGAGTAGGTGATTTTTATTCATGTATGTTGTTAGAAGTGATGTTGGTAGAAAAAGAGAAATAAATGAAGATTATTACTTAATTAGAAAAATTGGTACTGAATGTGATATATATATTGTAGCGGATGGACTCGGTGGATATGAATGCGGAGAGGTTGCAAGTAAAATATGTGCAGAATCAGTATATGATAGCATTTTAAATGAATACTCTAATATTATTAAAAGTAAAAATAAAGATAAATATATATCAAGTATGCTAAAAAGTATAATCAAGATAACAAATGATAAAATATTTAATCTCGAAAAGACAGATGTTAAATATAAAGGTATGGGTACTACATTATTAGTAGTATTTAGGTATTTAAATAACTTATATTACTTATCTATAGGTGACAGCAGAATATATTATATAAATAAAAATTTAAGTGAAATAGTACGTTTAACAGAAGATGATACGTATGTAAACACATTAGTTAAAACAAATATAATAACGTACGAAGAATCTAAAAATCATCCACAAAGGCATATTCTTACAAAAGCAGTTGGAGTATTTAAGGATATAGAAGTGGATATCAGTAAAATAGATGACAAACTTAATGGATATATACTTATGTGCACTGATGGGGTAACAAATATGATAAAAAAACATGAGTTATTAAATATATTCAAAGATAACGAATTTGATATAATAGCACAAAAAATAGTTGAAGAATCAAATAATAGAGGTGGAACAGACAATATCACAGCTTTAATAATTGATCTTTCAAGTTTAAACTAAAAGGAGTAAAAAAATATGGAACTTATAGGTAAGTTATTATCTAATAGATATGAGATAATTGAAGAAATTGGTGTAGGTGGAATGGCTTTTGTTTATAAAGCTAAATGTAGACTATTAAACAGAAATGTTGCTGTAAAAGTCTTGAAACCAGAGTTTGCCAAAGATGATACATTTGTAAAAAGATTTAAAACAGAGGCACAATCTGCAGCTTCTTTAACTCATCCAAACATTGTTTCTGTATATGATGTTGGAGAAGAAAATGGAATAAATTATATAATTATGGAACTTTTAGAAAGTAGAACTTTAAAAGATTATATAGAGAAAAAAGGTGCTCTTAGTACAGAAGAGACATTAAAAATTTCTATGCAAATAGCATCAGCATTAGAAGCTGCTCATAAAGAACATATTATTCATAGAGATATAAAACCACAAAATATAGTTCTAAATAAGAATATGGTTGCAAAGGTTACAGACTTTGGTATAGCTAAAGCTACAACTTCTTCAACAATAACTAATTTTGGTACAACAATGGGTTCTGTACATTATTTTTCACCTGAACATGCTAAAGGTGGATATACAGATGAAAAATCTGATATATATTCATTAGGTGTAGTTATGTATGAAATGGCTACAGGTAGGGTACCTTTTAATAGTGATTCTGCTGTTTCAGTTGCACTAAAACATATACAAGAGGCACCAATTAATCCTATAGATATTAATGCAAATGTATCAGAATCGTTAAATAAGATAATACTAAAAGCAATGGCAAAAAATACTACTAGTAGATATAAAAGTGCTACAGAGATGTTACAAGAAATTCATGAATCTATGAATGATACTAATAAATATAATAGAACTGGTTCATCTGTAGAAGCTGGATCAACTCAGGTTATTCCTATTATAACAGATGAAATAATCGAAGAAAATATTGTGCCAAATTTAAGAACTAGGAATCCTGTACGTAGAATGAATTTAGTAACCTCTAAAAGTCTTAAGAATGATTTGAAACAAGAAAATAATGATGTTACAGATGAAAATAATATAGATAAAAATTCAGATAAAAATTCAGATAAAAATATGAATAAGAGGATGAGCAAAAATAAAAAAAAGATTATTATAATTAGTGTAATTATAGCTGTTATTATTTTATCTGTGCTAACATTTTTTACTGTTAAAATTATAAAGAAAATCAATGCAGATAATAAACCAGCTACTACATTTGAAGTTCCTAATTTAGTTGGCAGAAACTTTGAAGAAGTTCAAAAAGAATATGTAAATCAAAATATTGAGGTTTTACAAGATAAAGCTGAATATGATTTGGTTTTAGCAGAAGGTATGATAATTTCACAAACACCTGAAAAAGCTACAACTGCGACTGATAGAAAAATTTATGTTGTTGTAAGTAAAGGACAAAAAATGGTTACTGTTCCTGATGTTACTGGTAAAGACATAAAAGTAGTTAAATATGAACTTGAAGATACACTTGGATTTGTAATACAATTAGAAGAAGAAATAAGTACAAAAGTACTAGCAAATATAGTTATTTCACAAGATCCTGTAAAAGATACACAGCTACCTTTTGGAAGTACTATAAAAATTAAAATAAGTAAAGGTGATGGAAAAGCTAGAATAATTATGCCTTCAGTTATAGGAAATACCGAAGTGGTTGCAAATAAAACTTTAACAGATTTAAAACTAACTGTAAAGGTTATATATGGAGAGGATAAAACTAAGACTAATAGTGTAGTTACAGCTCAAAATTATCCACAAAATCAAGAGTTAAAAGAAGGAGATTTAGTTGAAATAACAGTTAATAAACTTTCAGTTACTAAAGTTGTATCATTAGATTTAACTGAACTAAAAGGTACAACTGAATACACAGAAGATATTGAAGTAAAAGTTATTGCAAGTATTGATGGCACAGCCGGAAATACAGTATTTGATAAATCATTTGCAATAACTGCTACTAAAGCAGAATTTTCATTAAATGGATATACATCAGCATCTTTAAAGATATATATAAATAAAAAAGAAGTTAAGACGCAAACAATTAAATTTGCTGAATAGAGGAGAAAAGTTTGAATAAAGATTTTATTAAATCGAAAGTAATAGAGATATTATTAGATAAGTATATAACTGTAGATGAAGAGAGTAATTCTCTTCATACAGCTATATTACCAGGTAATATGAAAAAAAACAAAATATATGTTGGAGATAATGTTATTATAAAAAAAAGTTACGATACCTATCTTATAACAGAAATAATTAAAAGGAAGAATTTTGTTATGCGTCCACCGGTAAGTAACATTAGTCAAATGATACTTTTGATATCTATTGATAATCCAAAGCCAGATTATATATTATTAGATAAACAGATAGTTTTATGTAAAGTCAAAAATATTATTCCAATAATATGTATTAATAAAATTGATTTATTAAATGATAAACTTGATTTGGAATTAGAATATATTAAAAAAATATATTCTAATTTAAATATAGAACTTTTACAAATAAGCAGTAAAAATGAGATTGGTTTAGACAACTTAAAAGATAAGTTGAAAAATAATACATCTGCTTTCTCAGGTAATTCTGGGGTTGGAAAATCTTCTGTAATAATAAAATTATTAAATAACAGTTCTCTTAAAATAGAAATAGGTGAAATAGGATCTAAAACAAATAAGGGTAAACATACAACAAAATATGTTAAGCTATATAATATAGATAAAAATTCATTTATTTTAGATACTCCTGGGTTTTCAAGTTATGAGTTATATGATATAGAGTCAGAAGATTTAAAAAAATATTATGATGAATTTAGTAAATACGAATGTAATTATTTAGATTGTAATCATATAAATGAAGGTATAGCAGAATGTAAAATTAAGCAAGCAGTAAATAATAATGAAATAGATATACAAAGATATGAGAGATATAAATATATATATGCTTCTTTAAAGACAAAAGAAGATGTTAAATATAAGTAAAGAGGTGTCTATGGATAATTTTTTAAATGGGAAAACTATTTCAATATCTATTTTAAATATAGAGGATTTAGATTCTTTTTTAATTAGTCTAGATGAATTTAGAAAAGAAAATAAGTTTGACAATATATCAATTCATTTTGATGTAATGGATGGTGATTTTGTACCAAATATTGGAATAAGTTTAGATTCAATTAAACTTGTTAAAAAATATAATTTTTTTGTAGATGTACATTTAATGTGTAGTAATCCTAAGGAATATATAGATAAAGCTATTTCACTAGGAGCAGATAATATAACAATACATTATGAAATAGAAAATATTTATAAGAATTTAAAATATTTAAATATAGTAAAAAATGATCTTAGGATAAAAAATAAAGAATTATCTATTGGTCTATCTATAAAACCTGGAACAGATATAAAAAAAATATTTAATTACTCCTGCATGTGTGATGTTATACTTTTAATGAGTGTTGAACCAGGACTTGGTGGACAAAAATATATGAATAAAGTAAATAAAAAAATAGAGATAGCTATAGATATGAAAAAAATAGTTCAAATTGATGGAGGAATAAACGATATTACAATAATTAAACCAAATAATTTGGGTGTAAGTAGTTTTGTTATTGGAAGTTATATTACTAAAAACATATCTGATATTTCAGAAAAAATAATAAAAATTGAAGATATAATAAATGATAAAAGAGGTAATAATGGTAGGAATATATAAATGTGAAGTATACGATGAAAAATTACTAGATATTGTAATACAAGAAATATTCGATAAATTAAGAATAAACGAAAAAATTGTAAAGGGAATGAATATAGTATTAAAGCCCAATTTATTAGCTATAAGGGATGAAAGTACTGCTACAACTACACATCATTTATTTGTAAAATGTATTGCAAAAAGAGTAATTTCTCTTGGAGCTAAGTGTACAATTTGTGATAGTCCGCCAGGAAAATATAACAAAAAAAACTTATTAAAATTATATGAAAAATTAGGATATTTAGAAATAGAGAAAATAGGTGCTATTTTAAATTTAGATACTACATCTAAATTGGTCAATATAAATGGAAAACTTATAAAAAATATTGAAATTATATCACCAATATTAAATGCTGATTTAGTTGTAAACCTTCCTAAATTAAAAACACATGCAATGATGAATTTAACATGTTCAGTTAAAAATTTATTTGGTATAATACCAGGAGAAAGAAAAGCAGAAATACATTCACTGTATTCTAATTATGATAGTTTTTCAAATGCTATGATAGACATTTCAAATTTTGTTAAAAATCAGATAACAATAGTGGATGCTATATATTCAATGGAAGGTAATGGCCCTAATTCTGGAAGTCCTAGACATACTGGTTTAATAATTGCTTCAAGTAATCAATTTGAAATTGATTACTTAGTAACTAAATTAATAAATTTGAAATTAGAAGATTCATATATAGTAAAAAATAGTATTGAAAGAGGTATACTTACTAATCCAAGTAGTATTGAAATAGTTGGAGAAAAACTAGAAGATATAATAATAAAAGATTTTAAATTTCCAGATACTTTGTCTAAAAAAAAATTTGCACGAGTATTTAATTTAACAAAGTTTGTTAAACCATACCCAATATTTGATAGTAACAAATGTATTAGATGTAAACTATGCATAGATAGATGTCCGGTAAATGCTCTTAAACTAATAAATAACAAGGTTGTTTTAAAAGATAAAAGTAAATGTATAAGATGTTTTTGCTGTAGTGAGCATTGTCCAGTTTATGCTGTAGATATTAAACACATATTGACATTCAAAAGAAAATAAATATATATATATCAAGATAAAAGGAGTTATTAAATGGATAGAAATAATAAAAACTTTGAAAAAACTTTAAATCTGCATAAAAAAGTTCTAAATGTATATGCAAGTTTAGAAATAAGGACGGGGTATTTTACTAATAAACTATTAACTAGTGATAATTACAAAGAATCATTGACAAAAAACTCTAACTCTAGATATAAAACATATATATCTGAGATGCCAATTGAATTAGATAATAAACTTAGTAATAACGATCTTTTGGGTAATATTTTAAAAGATATTATAATTAGATATTCTCTTATAACTGGACAAGTAACTGAAACAAAGTTATTATTTTCATACACTAATAGCATTGAAAATGATAATAAAGAATACAAAAGTATGAATGATATAATTAAAAAAGAAATTAATACTATAAATAAATCTGGAAGTATTATTGATTTTGTAAAAACATATAGAACTACTGTTAATATAGAATTTGCTAAAAAAATGATTGATTCATTTTTTGAATTGTATAATACAGGTAAAATATATAGTGAAGATATGCCTACTAAATGTTGTACAAAATGTAAAAATATGAAGGTTTCTAAGAATAAGATAAATGTTCAAAATTATCATATATTATTTAGAGTTGAAGATGATCCTGATTATATTTTAGCCGAATATAATAATTTAAGAAACACATTTTTGATTGCCTCAACTATAAGACCATGGACTTTGATAGGAATTAGTAATCTTGCGATTCAAAATAATGAAGAATATAGTATAGTAGAAACTAAATCGAGTTTTGGAATAACAGTGCATTATATAATTGCAAGTAAATATGTTGATGATTATATGGCAAATGCACTTGTTTTTGATTATAAAGTAAAAAAGACATTGTCAGGAAAAATGTTACAAAAAATAGTATGCTCTAGTCCTATAGATTATAATAAAAAAATTGAATGTATAACTACCAATATTGATTTATCAAAAATTAATACTGCTACAATGACAATAACACCAGCACATAGCTATTTAGAATATACAATATTTAAGGAAAATAATTTAGGTCAAGTAAGAAATTATATTGATATGGATGGGAAAGTAAATGTTTTTGCCTATGATTATAAATTTAGAAATTATAAGGAAGTAGAATTAGAAATAATTGAAGACCTTAGAAAATCAGATTTGTTATTATTTATTGATACAGATAAAATTAATATGTCTAAATGTGCTAATTGTGGTAGCAGGCTTGTATATAGATATCTTTCTGAATGGTATATAAACGAAAATAATAATGAGGATATTGAAAAAGATATAATGGAAATATTAAAAAAAGCAAGTATTAAAATTAATATACCAGATAAAAAATCTAAATATTTAAAAATATCAAAAAATACAAATAAAGGTGTTAATATTCCTATAATAAGTTGTGCTATATGCAATAAAAAGATAATTAATGATAAAGTTATTAACCAATATAAAGAAAAAATACAAAAACATGGAGTAGAAAAATTATATAAAATGACTCCAGAAGAGCTTTTAGATGGAACGATAGTTTGTGAATGTGGTGGTATTTTCTTTTTTAAAAACGAGAATTTATTTAATGAGTCATTTGAAATATTATCATCAGATATAGCTACCGTGAATACAAATTATGATAAAACATATAACATATTTATTTCTAATATTGATAAATTTATTAAAAGTTTAGAGATAAATAGATACTATGATAAATTTAATGAAGAAATGAAAAAAATAGATAAATTTTTTATATATGGTAATATACTTAAAAATAAGAAGATTTTAGGAATACCTAAATTCTATTTAAAGGAAGATATTAAAGACAAAGAAGAATTTATTGTAATTAATATAGATATTGACGATATAATAAACAAATATGGCCCAGATATATTAAGACTATGGGCTTTGCATAAATCTAAAAGTAAAACTATCTTAATAGATGAAAATAATGTAAAATATGAAGAAAGAATATATACTAACATAAGAAAAACACTTAGTTTTATTATATCAAATATACTAGATTTAGACTATGATGAGAATTATATTGATATTCAAAGTAGAACAGATTTAGATAAATATATTTATGTAAAAATCAATAGTTTACATTTAGAACTTATAAAATGTTATAATGAATTTGATTTTTATAAAGCATATGTTTTAATTAAAGATTTTTGTTTAGAAACATTATGTGAAGAATACTTTAATGCTATAAAATATAACTTGTATATATTAGATACAAATGATAGTATTAGGAGATCTTCACAGTCAACATTATATGACTTATTTAATATGTTAAAAATTTATCTTGGGCCGATTATTCCATATCTTTTCATAGAATGTTGTTCATATTTAGAAAATTCTAAATCTTTATTAGTAGAGAGAGAAAATAACCATAAAGAAAATTTTAGTTTTGTACAAGAATATGAAAAATGGGATAGTATATTTAAATTCAAAACAAAAATAAATAAGTATATAACAAAAGCTCAAAATGAAAAAATAATTGGAGATACATTACAAGCTCATGTTATAGTAGAATGTAAAAAAGAATTAAGTGATTTTGTGAATCAAAACATTAATGATATCTTAAGAGCATTAAATGTATCACAACTTGATATAGAGGTTTCTGACAAATTTAATGTTACTGTTCAAAAATCTGACGGACAAAAATGCGAAAGATGTCATAACTATAAAAATGATGTTGGAAGGCACGTTAAATATCGTTATTTATGTAATGATTGTGCTAATATTTTAGAAAATAACTAATAGGGGGACATTAAATGGAAAATTTAGATAATATAATAGAAGCGGTATTATTTGCTTTAGGTAGAGATGTTACTTTTGATGAACTATCACAAACACTTCAAGTTAATATTAGTGATATAAATATTGCTATAGAAAAATTAAAACAAAAATATAATGATAATAATACTATAGTTTTATATATAACAGAAGATAGTATGCAACTTGTAACAAATAAAATATATTATGAAAATATAAAATTATTTGTTGAAAATACTAAGAGACAAAATTTATCAACGTCCGCTATGGAAACACTAACAATAATTGCATATAATCCTAAAATAACTAAATCAGAAATAGAAAGAATAAGAGGAGTAAGCAGTGATTTTGCAGTAGGTAGACTATTAGAGTGTGGACTAGTTGAAGAGGTTGCAAGGCTTAGTATTCCAGGAAGGCCAGCCATATATTCGGTTACAAAAGAGTTTCTAAAAAATTGTAACATAAAGAATATATCTGAGCTTCCAAGTTATGATCAGCTTAAAATTAAAGATGAACAGATGATGATTAATGATATAGAGAATTGAAGGTGAAATAATGAATTTAATACTTGGCAAAAGTAAAACAGGAAAATCTAAATATATATTTGATAAAATAGATAATGATATATTGACTGGTAAAAAGGTTATATATTTTGTTCCTTCTCAAATGAGAGTTTTATCAGAAGAAAATTATATTAAATTTCAAAATAAACCAGGTATTATAGATGTAAATGTAACAACTATAAGTTCATATATTAAAGATTTTTTAAATCAATATAATATTAATCATGGAGATAAATACATATCTAAATTAGATAGAAAACTTATATTAACTAAAATAATACTTGAAAATCCAAATCTATTTAATATGTTTAAGAAAGTTAAAAATAAAGAGGGCTTTTTAGAAAATTTGAATATATATATGGATATATTTAAAAAAGAAGATATAAATGTTGATGATATAAATAAATTAGAACTTTCAGATAAACTATTAGAATATAAATTAAAAGAAATAATTAATGTGTATAAAGAATATATTAATTATACTGAAGATAAATATATTGATTCTATAGATGAAACAGATATATTTTTAAAATTATTTGAAACTTCATATGCAAGTAAAGATGTAGGTAATATATGTATATATTTTGATTCATATAACAATTTTACACACCATGAACTTAATTTTATAAAGTTATTACTTAAACTTAAATTCAATGTTACATTTAGTATAACAACAGATATACCAGAAAAGCTAGATGATATATCAAATTATAGTATAAATGAAATTACAAATTTGACTTTAGGAGACATTACAAATATATTTACTCAATCAAATTTAACTGTACTTGCACTTTTAAAGTATGCTAAAAAACTGAATTTAAATATTTCATCTGAATTTATGCATAACAATTATTCGAATGCTAAAGGTGATATAAAATATTTAGCAAATAATATATTTGTATCTGATTCTATTAGTAGAAAATTTAAAGCAGAAAATATACACATAAATTTAACCACAAACATATATACAGAAATAGAAAAAATTGCTACTGTTATTTCACAAAAAGTAAGAGATGGATATAGATATAAAGATTTTGTTATTTATACTTCTTCTACTGACGAATATTCATATGTTGTTCATAAGATATTATATGAATATAATATACCTGTGTATATTGATTCTAAAATTTCAATCCAAAGTAATATATTAATTAAATACATTCAAAAGTTAATTGAAATATGTAAAACAGGATATAAATGCGAAAATATTTTTCAAATATTAAAATTTGGATTAAATGATATAAACATTGATGATATTTCATATTTAGAAAACTATACTTTAGAATTTAATAGTGATAGATATAAATTTGAAAGAGAATTTTTATATAATAATTCAAATAATGGTGTAGTATATGATTTAGTTAGATTAAACGATATAAGGAAAAAAGTATTAAATATATTTCAAGATATATCAAAATTTACAAGTACTAAACATACAACTTTAGATATAATAAAAAAAATATATGATCATTTATTAAAACATAAAATATTAGATAAATATACAATAGTTATTGATAAGATGAAAAATAGTAGTGATCCTAGTATCAAATATAACGGTAATGTTGGTCATCAAATGTGGGACAACTTATGTGAGGTGTTTTCATCAATTATAAAAATATATGAACAAATAGAAATAAGTATATCAGATTTTGAAAAAATTTTAAAATATTCAATAAAAGATATTAAAGTGAAAAGTATTGAACCTACCATTGATGAAGTACAAGTTTTAGATGTAAATATATCAAAATGTGGAAGTAAAAAGATAATGTTTTTTGTTGGAGTTAATGAAAACAAGTTACCCAAAAAAATAGATGACGATTTGTTATTTGATGATATAGAACTTGGAAAACTTGAATCTTTTAATATAAAATTTAAAGAAACAACTTTATTTAAATTAAATATGGGATTATATAATATATACGAACTAATAAATAATGTAGAAAATGAATTATATTTTTCATATGTATCATCAGATACAGCAGGTAAATCTTTAAGACCATCTAGTTTGATAATAACATTAAGAAAAATACTAGATATAAATGTTATGGGTAATGTTATATCTGAAGGTGAAAGTTCTAATATATATTCTAAAAAAGCTGCATTTGAAAAACTGATGAAATTAATAAATAGTGATGTTGGTATGAATGATGAGACACTTTCATTATATAGATATATATTACAAGATTCTGATTTAGAAGATATATTGAAATACACTAGAGAGAATAACGATTTAACTAATCAAACTATAAATGATATAAATAAAAATGATTTTGTTACAAGTGTATCAAAACTCGAACTATTTAAAAAGTGTCCATTTTCATATTTTATGAAATATGAACTGAAATTAAATAAGAGAAAGATATTTACAATAACTAACATGGATACAGGAAGTTTAATGCATAATGTATTAGAAAAATTTTCTTTGTATCTATTTGAAAATAATATAAATTGGCATGAAATTCTATTAGATAAAGAAAAATATATTAAGATATTAGAAAATGTAATAAACAATGAATTAGATAAAACATTCTTTAAACATAAGGAGAATGTTAAATATATGATACTTAAACAAAAATTAAAAACAACAATGAATAAAGTAATAATAACAATTGCACAAAGTTTTAATCAAAGTAAATTTGTACCATATGGATATGAAATAGAATTTAAAAATGGTGGTATATTTGCTCCTATAGAAATAAAGTTAAATAATAATACGACAATGTACATTGTAGGGAAAATAGATAGAATAGATACATTAAAATTAGATGACGTAATATATGCTAGAATAATAGATTACAAATCATCTTCTAAAGACTTAAAACTTGATGATATAAAAGAAGGTTTATCGCTTCAGTTAACAACATATTTATCTTCATTTATAAATAATTTAAATTGTGAGAAAATTGTACCAGCTGGTATGATGTATTTTACATTATCAGAAAAATTAATTAATATTAAAGAATATACTAATAATGAAGATGTGATATCTAAAAAGATAATTGAAAGTCTTAGAATGAAAGGTATATTCTTAAAGGACATTGAAATACTTAAATTAATGGATAATAAAATATCTGAAAATGGTAGACTTATAGATGTATCTTCTAGAACAGTTTCAAGTAATAAAAAAAGTAATAAGTTACTTGAAAAAGAAGAGTTTGAAATATTATGCTTAAGTATTACTAATATTTTGAAAAATATAGGTATTGATATACTTTCTGGAAATATTAAAATAAAACCAAATAAAAAAGCAAATCATTGTAAATATTGTGAATTTAGTAGTGTATGTAGAAAAGAGAATTTATGTTAGAAAAGATAAAAAAATAAAAACATATAAATATCTAATTTTCTAAGGGGGAATTATATGAAAACCAAATATATTTTTGTAACTGGTGGAGTTGTATCTGGACTTGGTAAAGGTATAACAGGTTCATCTATTGGAAGGCTATTAAAAAGTATGGGATATAAAGTAATGATGCAAAAGTTTGATCCATATATCAACGTTGATCCAGGTACAATGAGCCCATATCAACATGGTGAAGTTTTTGTTACTGAAGACGGTGCAGAAACAGACTTAGATTTAGGGCATTATGAAAGATTTATTGATGAGAATTTAGTTGAAACTTCAAGTGTAACCACAGGGAAAATATATTGGGAAGTTATTCAAAAAGAACGTAGAGGAGATTATCTAGGATCTACAGTTCAAGTAATACCTCATATAACTAATCAAATAAAAGAAAAAACATATAATTTAGCAAAAGAAAGTGATGCAGATGTAATAATAATTGAAGTAGGAGGAACTATAGGAGACATTGAAAGTATACACTTCATTGAAGCAATTAGACAATTATCTTTAGAAGTAGGTAGAGAAAACTCTTTATTTATACACGTTACATTAGTACCATATATAGAATGTTCAAAAGAATTAAAAACTAAACCAACACAAAATTCTGTTAAGGAACTCCAATCCCATGGTATACAAGCAGATATTTTAGTATGCAGAACAGAATATCCACTTCCTAAAGAAAGTAAAGAGAAAATAGCACTATATTGTAATGTTGGATCTCAAGATGTTATAAATAACACAACAGCAAAATCGTTATATGAAATACCAATACTACTAGAAAAAGAGGGTTTAGCAAGGTCAGTTTGTGAGCATTTAAAACTAGAAACTAGAGAATGTGATTTAAAAGAATGGAATGAAATGCTTGACAAAGAAAGAAACAGTATAGGTAATGTAAAAATTGGTATAGTTGGAAAATATGTAGATCATGGAGATGCATATCTTTCAGTTAGCGAAAGTTTAAGACATGCAGCAATAGCAAATGAAGTAAATATAGATATCAAATATATAAACTCTGAAAATTTAAAAGAAGAAAATATAGAACAATTATCAGATTTAGATGGAATATTAGTTCCAGGTGGATTTGGAAATAGAGGAATAGAAGGAAAATTAGTTGCTATAAAATATGCTAGAGAAAATAATGTACCGTTTTTTGGTATTTGTTTAGGAATGCAAATGGCAGCAATTGAATTTGCAAGAAATGTATTAGAACTTAAAGATGCTAATTCTTCAGAATTTAACGAATTAACAAAAAATCCTATTATACATATAATGGAGTTGCAAAAAGGCTTATCAAACAAAGGTGGAACTATGAGACTTGGCAAATATCCATGCATACTTAAAGCTGACTCTATATCTGGAAAAGCTTATAGAGTTACACAAATATCTGAAAGGCATAGACATAGATTTGAATTTAACAATGAATATAGAGAAATATTTGAAGAAAATGGTATGGAAATAGTTGGATTATCACCAGATGGAAATTTAGTTGAAATATTAGAATTTAAAAATCACAAATGGTTTGTGGCTGTACAATTTCATCCTGAATTCAAATCTAGACCTAATAGAGCACATCCTTTATTTAGAGATTTTGTAAAAGTGTCTATGCAAAAATGATAAAATTATAAATATTTATATATAAGTGTTATGGGGTATATTGTAAATTAAAGTAAATAAATATCAAAAAAGTATAATAAAAAAAGAAAAAGCATTGACTTGTTTTTTCTTTTTTGATATACTTTATACATTGAAAAGAAAGAGGTATGAGATAT
Organism: Clostridia bacterium; assembly: GCA_028684095.1. Classification (GTDB taxonomy): domain Bacteria; phylum Bacillota; class Clostridia; order TANB77; family CAG-465; genus RGIG5057. The sequence continues at coordinate 69,433 of JAQUGQ010000003.1, read as the reverse complement.
GTCAAATGAGAATATGAAAGTTAAAATTTTTAATGCTACTCCAGATTTAGAGAAAGTATGTTCAGCTGCAGCTAGAATGTCTACAACTGAGGGAACATGTACAGATGTATATGAAGGAATACAAGATTTAGAAGATGCAAGAAAAACACTTTCAAGAATTATACGTTTAGGTCATGTATCAGTATTAGAACATGGATATTTTAATATAATGTTTGAAAATGTATCATTGTTTTTCGAACAATTTTTAATTGAACATAGAATATCAGCATACACAATAAAATCAGGTAGATATGTTGACTTTAGAAAAGCAGGATGTTATGAGCCTGAATTTAGATATACTAATGAAGTATCTGAAAAAATAAAACAAGAAGTAAAACAAGAATATATAGAATTTGTATCTAAATCATTTGAAGTATATAAAAAATTTGTTGACGGTGGAATAAAAGTAGAAGATGCAAGATTTATTCTTCCATATAGTCTTAAAACAAATATATATTGTTCAATGAATGCTAGAGAATTACTTCATCTTATATGGGCGATTCTATATGGTAGAGGAAAAGAGTATTTAGAATTAGTAGAAATTGGAATTATGTTAAAAGATCAATTAAATGAAATTGCTCCAAGTATAGCAGAAAATTTAGAAAAAATAGAAACAGGAACTGAGATAAAAGAAGAAAAATTTAATGAATTATTTGGAGAACCAGTTTTTAAATCAAAAGAAGATACTGATAAAAAACCACTAATTGAAATTATTAGTATTACAAGTAATCCAGAAGAAACTATTGCTATTTCTGCAATTATAAAAAACAAGCAATGTAGTACAAAAGAAGCAAAACAAATATTAGATAATGATTCTACTTTGTTAGAAAAAATATTAGATATTGTTTTTGAAGATAAGAGAAAAAGAGAATTAGAACAAGTAAATATCACATTTAGAATGAATGATATGCCACTTATATTATTAAAACATCAAGTTAGACATAGACTTCAAAATATTAATGTACCTTCATTTACAGAAATAGCTAATACAACGAGATTTTCATATCCACCATCTATAGTAGAGAAAGGTGAAGAATATGTTGAAATGCTCAAAGATTCTTATGATATGTCAAATAAGTTATATGAAAAATTTGCAAATTTAGGAATATATAAAGAAGATTTAGTTTATCTATATGCTCATGGAAAAAATATAGATGTTGTTACAACTATGAATGCTAGAATATTATATCATATTTGTAATTTAAGGACATGTAATAGAGCACAATGGAAAATGAGAGAATATTATAGAGAAATACTTAACCAACTAATAGAAAAGCATCCTAGTATATTTAAAAAGTTTGGACCTAATTGCTATACCAAAGGTTATTGTCCAGAAGGAAAATTATCTTGTGGAAAAATGCAATTTGTTAAAGAAGATTTTGCTTGGACTGCTCTTAGTATTGAAAACAGAATAAAAAAAGAAAAAAATGTTTAGTATTAATAAATAACAAAAACAGAAGATTTATTTAATCTTCTGTTTTCACGTTATATGGTTATTATAAGAAGTCTTTTTTATTTTATTATGGATTTGGTATTAAGTTAATAGTAGGTACTGGATCAGCATTATATTCTATTGTATATAGTGTTGTTCTTGCAATATATTTTGTTCCACTATCATATGTTAAATATTGTGTAAAAGTACCCAAATCTACAATTGGATCATTTCCATAACCTAAATTATCACTGTTTTCACCATCGTCAAACCACCATCCGCTATAATTTAAGCATTCAGCAAGTATATATGATGTTCTTACATCCTCAGATGCTTCTAACCAGTTTTTAGTATCAAATTTATATGATAATGTAGTAATTTTAATACCATTAATGTTATGATATTGCATAGCTTGTATATATTTGTCTATATATGAGGTACTAGCTCTGTAATTACTTCCATCTACATAAAAACTTTCAATCAAATAAAAATCATTTGAATTTAGGTGAGTAGCAATTCCATCAGGATTATGTTCCTCACTTACTATTGCAAGAAATGTATCAGCTGGAAACCAAGAATTGGCCATTACTTTTAAGCCTTTACTATGAGCATAATCTACAATTTCATTTTGCCTTGCTCTAGTTTCGTGCCAATCATATCCAAATTGATCTATAAATACTCCGTACCATCCTGCTTCTGCTAAATTGTTTATAGAATCTTTAATGGCATTCAAATCTGACATTACCCATGATATTTCCGGATCTCCTGGATTATTTGGTCCCAAATTTACATATCCAAATAATTTGGTAGTATTTTTTATAGTATCTGCAACCATCTTTGAAGAATAAGATAGTGTAGAGGGCTCTGAAGTAACTATATATGGAAGATTTTTCAATACATTTATAGAGTAAAATGGATCATCATGATTATTTATTTTATATAAACAACTGTACACAAATGAAAAATGTTCTAGTTTATTTTGACTAGCAATAAATCCAGTAATATATTCTTCATATGGTTCGTTTTTTGCCAATTCCACAAGCTTATTTCTTGCAGCACTTGTAAATTCAGTAAATCCTTCTGCTAGCATAAATTTATTCAATACACTTTGAGATTGAGGTCCAAAGTAACCATCTGTGTCTATATCATTTTCACTATCCGTTTTATATTTTAGAGTTTTTAAACAATATTGATAAAATAGGGCTTCTTCACTAAATACTGAACCATTAAATTGTATTATACCATACGTTATTCCTAATTCTAGTACCCATTGTTCTTCTAAATTATCTGTTCCTACATAAACTAACTTACTAGATTGTATTTCAAAATTTTTAGCATCACTGGTTTTAATACCTGTTATATATTCCTTTATTGTTCCAGTTCCATCACCAGTTCCATCCCATACTCCTGCATCAAATGTAGCTGAATCAAAAGAATTATCTTGTAAATACTTGTTCGTTAAATTTATTGCAAGTTCCGAATTATATTCCGCTACATTTGCTTTAAACGTTGCTTCATTTGCTGATTCTATTGGATTGTTATTTGCTAGTGATAATATCACTGCACCTGCTAATATTATTATAACTATTATTGTTATAACTAATACAATTAATGATATACCTTTATTTTTTTTTATTAAAATTCCTCCATTTTTCTTTTGAATAACTATGTTAATTATATTATAAATTAACTATCAAGTCTATTGTATATTATATATATTTTTTTGTCAATATATTTTTAAAAACTTAATAAAAATTTGAATAATTCATAGAAAAATAAAGGTATATAATTTAATAACATAAATGAATCTATAGGTATAACTGCTAAAATAAGATATTCAGCAAATGAAGAAGTTATTCTGTATTTTTTAACTAAATAATACTGACAAAGTTGTATTTGATAAAAAACAAAAAAATTGTAATACCAGGACAATCTATAGTATTTTATATAGATAAGTATGTTTTGGGTAGGGGGAAATAATATAAAATTTAGAATATGTAGTTAAAAAGGGTATCAGAAAAAATATTTTTTAAATATTCTTTTTAAATGTTATACTTTTTGCAAGTTGTTGACATTGTAAATTTGTATACTTTTTTATATACTTCTTAATGCATAAACCTATATTTATTTTAATTTTATAAAAACAAATAAAAATGAAATAAATTAAAGTACAGTAATAAATTATAAATATGGATAATGAGATATAATATTACATAAATATTACAATTTCAAAAAATTGTAACATTTATAAGAAAAGCATTGACAAAAAAATATATATAATATACAATTGACCTGATAGTTAATTTATAATATAATTAACATAGTTATTCAAAAGAAAAATGGAGGAATTTTAATGAAAAAAAATAAAGGTATATCATTAATTGTATTAGTTATAACAATAATAGTTATAATAATATTAGCAGGTGCGGTGATATTATCACTAGCAAATAACAATCCAATAGAATCAGCAAATGAAGCAACGTTTAAAACAAATGTTGCAGAATATAATTCAGAACTTGCAATGGCTATAGCAAATGAATATTTACAAGATAATTCTTTTGATTCAGCAACATTTGATGCAGGAGTATGGGATGGAACTGGTAATGGAACTGGAACAATAAAGGAATATATAACAAGTATGTCTGAAGTGGATGCAGCAAAATATGAAATACAAAGTAGTAAATTAGTATATGTAGGATCAGATCAAACAGAAATAGATATGCTTGTAGATCTAGGAATAGAAAGTGGATCAATAACACCTCCAGTTGTTATTGAATTAGGAGTAAATGTAATAGCAACAGAAAATGCAACGGTAAATGGACAAGCTGCAACATATAGCAATCCAATTATTCCAACAGGATTTAAAGCAATCAATGATGGAGCAATATGGCCAACAGATTGGAATGAAGGACTAGTAATAGAAGATACAAGTGGCAATCAGTTTGTATGGGTACCAGTAAATGAAACAGATGTAACATATACAAAATGGTGTACAACAAATATACCATATACAAACGCACCAGATGATGAATTACCAGATGAAGTAACAAGCGAATTATCACAAATAACAACTTATGGTGGATTTTATATAGGCAGATATGAAGCAGGAAATTCATCTAATGTTTTAGTAAGTAAAAAAAACATGGCAGTATGGAATTATATTAATTATACAAATTCAAAAGAAAAAGCAGAATTAATGTATAATACAGCAGAAATGAAAAGTGGAATCTTAACTGGAACGCAGTGGGATACAGCAATGAAATGGATACAAAATTCAGGTATAAGTGTAATAAATAGTACTACATGGGGAAATCATAGTAATTCAGTAAATCCTGCAAATGTAGCAGGATATGGCGGTTTACAAATAACAGGATATAGTGAATATTGGAAAGTAAATAATATATATGATTTAGCAGGAAATGCATGGGAATGGTCAAATGAAAAATATAGCACTTACGACTATATCATTCGTGGAGGTGTTTATGGCAGTAGTGGTAGTGCTGGTCCAGTAGCTTGTCGTGGCAATAACAGTAGTACTTTCACTCACGAAAGTGTATCTTTCCGTGTAGTGCTGTATATATTGTAGTACTGACAATATAGGAAATTTTTGATATAAATATTAAGAATGCTAGTGGAGTATAACTGCAGGGATAGAAAACATAAATTTTTCTATGATAAATTGAAGTAGCTGTTATATTATTAATTAATATAGCATTTACTTTTAATTTTTATATACTATTAATGGTTTTGAAAGTTTTTTATTCAACAATTTACTGAAAAACAGATTTTATAATGTCATTTGTAAATTAGCTTGGTTTAATGAATAAATATTTATCTAATTTTATAAAAGCAAATGTAAATTAAAGTGAAATTATAATTTATAAATTTGGATAATATTACAATTTTTACAAAAAATATTGACAAAAAATAAATATGATATATAATAGAATTGATAGTTAATTTATGGTATTTATTCAAAAGAAAAATGGGGGTATTTTAAGTGAAAAGGAAAAAAGGTATATCATTAATTGTATTAGTTATAACAATAATAGTTATAATAATATTAGCAGGAGCAGTAATATTAAGCTTAGCAAATAACAATCCAATAGAATCATCAAATGAAGCAACGTTTAAAACAAATGTAGCGGAATATAATTCAGAACTTGCAATAGCTATAGCAAATGAATATTTACAGGATAATTCTTTTGATTCAGCAACATTTGATGCAGGAGTATGGGATGGAACTGGTGATGGAACTGGAACAATAAAGGAATATATAACAAGTATGTCTGAAGTAGATGCAGCAAAATATGTAATAAAAAACAGCAAGCTAGTGTATTTAGGAGAAAATGAAACTGAAAAGAATTGGAATTCAGAAATGAACATAGTAAATCTAAAAATTCCATCAATAGTAGCAGTAAATGTTATAGCAACAGAAAATTCAACATTAGATGGAAAATTTTCAGAATATAATAATCCAATTATACCAAAAGGATTTAAAGCAATTGAAGATGGGACAGTATGGCCAACAAATTGGAATACAGGATTAGTAATAGAAGATGCTAGTGGTAATCAGTTTGTATGGGTACCAGTTGATGGAATAAACGTATCATATGCAAAATGGTGCATAACAGGTATTGAATATAATGATTCACTTATTGCGGATGATATATTACCGGTAGGAATAATTAATGAAAGAAATCAAATAGAAAAATATGGTGGATTTTATATAGGCAGATATGAAGCAGGAAAAGATGGTACCACATTAGTAAGCAAAAAAAATGCAATAGTATGGTCTGATATTAATTATATAAATTCAAAAGCAAAGGCAGAAGCAATGTATTCGACAGATGAAGTTAAAAGTGGACTTTTAACAGGAACTGAGTGGGATACAACACTAGAATGGATACAAGATTCAGGTAAAAGTGTAATAAATAATACTGCTTGGGGAAATTTTAATGATTCAGTAAATCCTGCAAATGTAACAGGAGCTGGAAATCAACAAGTAACAGGATATAGTGAATATTGGAAAGCAAATAATATTTATGATTTAGCAGGTAATTTCTGGGAATGGACAAATGAGTGTTACAATCGGTCCTAATACTGTTCTTCGTAGTGGTGCTCATAACTATAGTGGTATAATTCTTCCAGCTACTTATCGTAACTATGGTATTCCTTATAGTTGGCTTGGCCTTGCTTTTCGTGTAACCCTATACGTAATGTAGTAATTTAATATGTATAGTAAAAAAACAAATTAATATTATAAATTTAAAATAGTAAGTTGTATTATAGTATAACTTACTATTTTTGTAACACATATTTTAAATAAATTTGATAAAATATAAACAATTCTTTGATATTTAATAGTAAATATGATATAATTTATAAGTATAAACGAAAAGGAGAAAATTTATGTTATTTGGAACTGATTTAAAATCAATATTATATATGATACCAATAATTTTATTTGCTATAGCTGTTCATGAATGTTCACATGCTATTGCTGCATATAAATTAGGAGATAGATCTCAAAAATTACAGGGTAGAATGACTTTAGACCCATTAGTGCATATGGATATAATAGGTTTTATTTGTATAATATTATTTAGATTTGGTTGGGGAAAACCTGTTTATGTTGATGATAGTAATTTTAAAAATAAAAGTAGAGATAATATGATAGTTTCTCTTGCAGGACCATTGTCTAATTTAGTTATAGCAGTTATATCTGCTATAATATTAGCAATATTAGCAATAACAAATATTGTAGACATCGCAGCTCAAAATCAAATAGGGACTATAATAATTACAATGCTTATGTTATCTGTTCAATATAATGTTATATTTGCAGTATTTAATATGATACCAATTCCTCCGTTGGATGGATCTAAGGTTTTAGCACATTTCTTACCATATAAAGCAAGAAATGTTATGTATAATTTAGAAAAATATTCTTTTTATATAATTATACTATTACTTGCAACTGGGATGTTTAGTTACATAATAGATCCATTTATAAATGTAACAAAATATTTACTTGATTTGATTTTGTACTTATAGAGAGGAAATTTTTATGATAGGATTAGTTATTGAATCAAGTTGTGATGAAACATCAGTATCAATTATAAAAAATGGAAGAGAAATACTTTCAAATATTGTTTCATCTCAAATAGAAATACACAAGCAGTTTGGTGGAGTAGTTCCAGAAATTGCATCAAGGCATCATGTATCAAATATTTCATATGTTGTAGAGGAAGCTTTAGATGAAGCGAATATAACATTTAATGATTTGAAATATATAGGTGTAACAAACGGGCCTGGTTTAGTTGGTGCATTACTTGTTGGTGTATCATATGCTAAGTCTTTGGCATATGCTTTAAATATACCTATAGTACCAGTTCATCATATTGAAGGACATATAGCTGCAAACTATATCTCTCATCCTGATTTGAAACCTCCATTCTTGGCTCTAGTTGTGTCAGGGGGACACTCTCATCTAATATATGTAAAAGATTATACAAAATTAGAAATAATTGCTAAAACTAGAGATGATGCTGTAGGAGAAGCATTTGATAAAGTTGCTAGAACACTAGGACTTTCATATCCGGGTGGACCAGAAGTGTCGGAATTAGCTAAAAAAGGTGTAGATACATATAAATTACCAAAATCAAAGTTTGAAAATTATGATTTTAGCTTTAGTGGAATTAAAACAGCAGTTATAAATTTAGTACATAAAGAAAAAGAAAATATAAGAAAAGAAGATATAGCTAAAAGTTTTGAAGTTAATGTGGTAGAAACATTAGTAGAACATACAATGAATGCAATGATAGATTTAGATATTGATACAGTAGTATTAGCTGGTGGAGTTGCTGCTAATACATATTTAAGAAAATATTTAGCTTCTGAGGCAAATAAAAATAACTTTAAATCATATATTCCAGAGCTTAAATATTGTACAGATAATGCTGCAATGATAGCCAGTGCAGCATATTATAACTATATATGTGAAGAAGATAAATCTAAGTTTGATATATTTAATAATTTAGACTTAAATGCAAAAGCAAATTTAAAAATAGGAGGTAACTGATGTCAGTTTATGGAATATCTGATTTACACTTATCATTTGGAACAAATAAACCAATGAATATATTTGGAAAAGTGTGGGATAACTATGAAGATAAGATAAAAGTTAATTGGCAAGCATTAGTTAAACCTGATGATTTTGTTATAATTGCAGGTGATATATCTTGGGCTACATATTTAACAGAAGCAATAAAAGATTTTGAATATATCAATAGTTTACCTGGAAATAAAATAATACTTAAAGGTAACCATGATTATTATTTTGACACTAAAAACAAACAAGAAAGATTTTTTAAAGATAATAATATAAATAATATAGATATCTTACAAAATAATGCTATAGATACAGATGATTATATTATTTGTGGAGCAAGAGGCTGGGGAGATACAGATAATAACCAAAAAGAAGATGATAAACTAATAAAAAGAGAAGCAATAAGACTTAGATTATCTTTAGATGAAGGCAAAAAGTTGCAAAAAGAATATTTAGAAAAAGGTATAGAAAAAGATATATTAGTAGCTATGCATTTTCCACCATTTAATTTAGAATTTCAAAAAATATTAGAGGGATATGAAGTTAAAAAATGCATATATGGACATTTACATGGATATGGACATAGTAAAATAAAAGAAGGAATAATAAATGGAGTAGAATATGTAATGGTATCATGTGACTATACAAATTTCAATGTGATAAAATTATAGGATTAGTGAAAGTTACTTAAATTATAGTAACTTTTATTAAAACTATTGAAAAAGAATTTAAAACATGTTAAAATATATATACATTAAAAAAACGGGCATGATGCAATGGTAGCATGGCAGTCTCCAAAACTGCTCATGGGGGTTCGAGTCCCTCTGCCCGTGCCAAATAAAATTTAGAAGTCTTGTTGTAAAACCAGACTTTTTTATAATATTAAAAGGAGAATTTAAGTATGGAAAATATAAAAGTAGTATTCTTTGATGCTGATAATACGTTAATAGATCACAAAGAATGTGAGAGGCAGGCATTGGTATATTTATTTAATAATATGGAAGTAGAATACAAAGAAGAATATCAAAATATATTTTCTCCTCTTGATAGGGAATTATGGGATAGTATAGCTCATGGAACTTGTACAGTATCTAAAGAAGATATACCTCAATATAGATTTAAAAAATTTTTTGAAGTATTAGATATTAAATATGATAATTTTTATGAAGCAAATAAGTTATTTCAAGATGGATTATCTAATTCTAGTGCTTTACTTAATAATGCAGAAGAAATAGTTAAATATTTATATGATAAAGGATATAAATTATATGTAGTTACAAATGGATTAGTTAGACTACAAAAACCTAGAATTATGAATAGTAGAATTTCAGAGTTTATTTCAGATATTTTAGTTTCAGAAGAAGTTGGTGCATATAAACCAGACCCTAAAATATTTAACATATTATTAGATAGAATAAAAATGAATACAAATAATGTAATTATGATAGGTGATAGTTTAGAAAAAGATATACAAGGTGCAAAAAATGCTAATATAAAATCAATTTGGTATAATTATAAAAATAAGAAAAATGAAACTAGTATATTACCAGATTACGAAATATCTAATTTATTAGACGTAAAAGATATATTATAACAATATTAAAAATCACTTATATATATCAGTTTTATATTCCTTACGAGAACGTGTAAAAATTATTTTAATTTAACTAGCATTAGAGCATAAGTTTTTTTGTAAATTTATGTTCTAATGTTTTTTGTCGATTTTATATAATCTAATTAAATTAAATTTTGATTAAAATATAAACTTGACATTATAATACGGATGAGGTATAATTTTTTATATTAATGAGATATATTAAAATGTTATAATTTTGTTATTAAAAAGCATATAATGTTAGAATGAAAAAGGTGGTATTTATGAATATTATTGAAGTTAAAAATTTTACTAAAAATTATGGAAATTTTACTGCAGTTGATGATATAAGTTTTGAAGTAGAAAAAGGTTCACTGTTCTCTTTTCTAGGACCAAATGGTGCAGGAAAATCAACTACAATAAATACAATATGTACGTTATACAAGAAAAATAGTGGAGTCATAAAAATTGCAGACTTTGAACTTGGTAAAGATGATGATGCAATAAGAAATAAAATAGGAGTTGTATTCCAAGAATCTGTTTTAGATAATTTACTTACTGTAAGGGAAAACATAAAACTTAGAGCTGAATTTTATGGAATAAAAAGAAAAGAATTTGATAATAAAATAATAGAAATGTCTAAAGTTATTAAAATAGAAGAATTTTTAGATAGAAGATATGGTGAATTATCTGGCGGACAAAAAAGAAGAGCAGATATTTGTAGAGCATTAATAAATGAACCTGAAATACTATTTCTTGATGAACCTACTACAGGACTAGATCCTCAGACGAGAATAAATGTATGGGATACATTAAAATTACTTCAAAAAGAAAAAGGAATTACAATATTTTTAACAACTCATTATATGGAAGAAGCAGCTCAATCAGATAGAGTACTCGTAATTGATCATGGCAAAATAATTGAAAATGATACACCAGATAATTTAAGAATAAAGTATAGCTCAGATTTACTTAAAGTGCTTCCAAAAGATAAAGACAAGTTAATTAAATCATTAGTTGTTAAATATAGTATAAAAAATGATACATTTATTATACCTGTAAAAGACAGTATTGAAGCACTTAATATATTGAATGGTATATCAGATAATATCGAGGCATTTGAGGTAGTAAGAGGAAATATGGATGATGTGTTCGTAAGTTTAACTGGGAAAGAAATAAGAGGTGAATAAGATGCAAATAACAATTTCATTAGCAATAAGAAATACAAAATTATTTTTAAGAGATAAATCAGCAGTATTCTTTTCATTTCTATCTATGTTTATAATTATTGGATTATATGCATTGTTTTTAGGGGATGTTCAAGTAAAACAAATAGAACAAATTATAGGTAAATTAGAAGGGATAAGATGGTTAGTTGATAGCTGGATAATTGCAGGAATTATCGCAGTTAATACAGTAAATACTACAATGTTTTCACTTACAACAATAGTAAATGATATAGATAGTAAAGTAGTGAAAGATTTATATACTGCACCAATAAAGAAATGGCAAATAGCTTTAGGATATATACTTTCTTCGTGGATAACAGGAATTTTAATGTCAGTTATTTCAATAGGTGTTGGCCAAATATATATATACTTAACTGGAGGAGAATTATTAAGTTTAATAGGAAATTTAAAAGTAATTGGGGTAACAATATTATCAGTAATATCTTTTTCTTCAGCTCTATTCTTTTTATTTACATTTATAAATTCGCCAAGAACAGTAAGTACAATTGGATCAATTGTTGGTACATTAGTAGGATTTATTGCAGGAATATATATACCAATGGGTGCTCTTCCAGAAGGTGTGCAAACAATAATGAAAACAGTACCAGTTACATATAGCACTTCAATGTTTAGACAGATATTTATGGAAGAACCACTTAATAAAGTGTTTGAAGGTGCACCAGTAGAAAAAATAAACGATTACATACAAACTTTTGGTGTAAAAATATATTGGGGAAACAGTGAAGTAAGTTGGATTGTAATGATAGGTATATTATTAGGATTTTCATTAGTTTTTTATATATTATCAATAATAAAACTAATGTATTTCAAAAGATTTGAATAGTTAATATAAATAAATAGATGGTATTTAATAGATATCACATATTTAAGTAAAAAAAGACACATAACCTAAGTTATGTGTTATATTTTTTATATGGTGGGAAGAGATGGATTCGAACCATCGTAAGCGACGCTAACAGATTTACAGTCTGCCTCCTTTAACCACTCGGACATCTTCCCGGATATAAAAAATGGTGGGCCTTCACGGATTCGAACCGCGGACCAACCGGTTATGAGCCGGTTGCTCTAACCAACTGAGCTAAAGGCCCACACGTTGTGGACATTAATATTATAACTAATTTTGACTTGAAAGTCAATACTTTTTGTGAAAAAAAGAAAAAAAAGTGCAAATTCTTTTTGCACTCATTTTTAACTCAAAATCTTATGTAAATTACACATTAAATCTAAATAGAACGATGTCTCCATCTTGCATAATGTAATCTTTTCCTTCTAATCTAACAAGCCCTTTTTCTTTAGCACGAATCATTGTTGTATTAGTTATTAAATCATCATATGAAACAACTTCAGCTTTTATAAAGCCACGTTCGAAGTCTGTATGAATTTTACCAGCAGCTTGAGGAGCTTTTGTACCTTTTTTTATAGTCCAAGCTCTAACTTCTTGTTTTCCAGCTGTAAGGAAAGACATAAGTCCTAGTAAAGAATAACTAGCTTTTACTAATTTATCAAGTCCAGCTTCTTTTATACTATATTCTTCCATAAGCATAATTCTATCTTCATCATCAAGTTCAGATAAATCTTCTTCGAATTTAGCACAAAGTGAAATAACTTGACTATTGTCTAGTTTAGCAAATTCTTTTACAAGGTTAACATATTTATCATTTTCTATATTTGGAAGTTGGCTTTCAGAAACATTAGCAACATATATAAGTGGTTTACTTGTAAGTAAAAACGTATCTTTTAATATTTCTTTGTCTAAATCAGTCATATTAATACTTCTAACGGGTTTTAAACTAGATAGAGTACATAGTATAGTATTTAATAAATTCATCTCAACTAATGCCTTTTTATCACCAGTCTTTAAAGCTTTAGCTAATCTTTCAATTCTAGTTTTAACTGTTTCAGTATCACTTAATATAAGTTCTAGAGAAATTGTTTCTATATCGTCTAACGGATCAATTTTACCTTCTATATGAATTATTTTTTCATCTTCAAAACATCTAACTATATGAACAATAGCATCAGTTTCACGTATATGAGATAAAAATTTATTACCAAGACCTTCACCTTGAGAAGCTCCTTTTACTAAACCTGCAATATCTACAAATTCAACTGTAGCATATGTAGTTTTATCTGTATCATACATTTTTGATAAAACATCAACTCTTGTATCTGGTACTGTAACAATACCTATATTTGGTTCTATTGTACAAAATGGGTAATTAGCACTTTCTGCTCCTGCTTTTGTTATTGCATTAAAAAGAGTACTTTTACCTACATTCGGAAGTCCAACTATTCCTAATTTCAAATTAAACACATCCTTTATTTTTCATATAATTATATATTAAAAACTGTTGTTTGTCAAGCAAAACCACCTATTTAATATTTAGTGTTAAAAATATATATCTGCACATATTATTTAAAAAGGAAAGTTTCATAAGCATCTAAAGCAGAGTAGAAGTACTTGTTTAGATGACATTTAATAATACTTGGACATTTGTTACAAGCACCAAGTGAACAATCTCTTTTAATACATTTAAATTTCTCGTAATTTGAACATTTCTTTTGTTTTAAACCAGAATTTACTGTAAAGGTAACTTCTGGTTTGATATTAGAGAAGTGAAATTTACTTTTTCACTTCTCTAAATTTTAAAAAAATATAACATTTATTAGAAAAACATTGATAAAAAAATATATATAATATATAATAGACTTGTTAGTTAATTTATATTGTAATTAATGTAGTTAAAAAAAATGGGAGGATATCTTAAATGAAAAAAAGTAAAGGTATATCATTAATTGTATTAGTTATAACAATAATAGTTATAATAATATTAGCAGGAGCAGTAATATTAAGCTTAGCAAATAATAATCCAATAGAATCAGCAAATGAAGCAGTGTTTAAATCAAATGTAGCGGAATATAATTCAGAACTTGCAATGGCTATAACAAATGAATATTTACAAGATAATTCTTTTGATTCAGCAACATTTGACGTAGGAGTATGGGATGGAACTGGCGATGGAACTGGAACAATAAAGGAATATATAACAAGTATGTCTGAAGTGGATGCAGCAAAATATGAAATTCAACAAGGTAAGTTAGTATATGTTGGAAACAATGAAAGTGAGGAAATATGGGCAACACAAGTAGGTATTACACTGGATATGCTTGAGGCAGATTTACTGAAATCATTAGTGTGGCTTAAAACAACAGATATGATTACAGATTTTCTTGCAGATTCAACTACACTTGCTAATGGTGGTGTTACTGGCTATCCGTATGGACGTGTTTTATGGAATTATAATTTAAATACAAATCAATTTTCAAATTTCACTAATAATCCAAGAACAAGTATGTTAAGTAATGCAATAATTGAAATTGCTCTTTTAGATGCATATCAACATACAAATGATATTGAATATTTATCTAGGGCTATAGAAATTGGAGATCAAATAAATGGTTCTATAGTATCTGGAACTAGTTATGGTAATGCAGCAATTAAGCTTTTAGTAACTCAAAGAAAACAAAGTACAGGATGGGCAAATGATTATGAAGAGGTATATATACAGGATATTGCATTAGCAGCAATTGCACAATTAAAAATATTTACTATTACAGAAAATCATGAATATGAAAATACTGGTATACAGTTAATGAATACGTTAGGTTGGTTACAAGATACTGCATATTACTCAACAATAGCTGGAGGTGGAACACTTCCAAATGTTCTTGAAGGTGGATTTCCGGAATTTTTCAGTCATGCTGGTGATAATGTATTCTATCCTTCATTAACAACTTACTCACTAGGAAATGCAGATATGATAGTCTCTGCTTTTCAAACAGCTTTTGAAGTTACAGGAAATACTGAATATACAAGTAGATTAGAGTGGTATACATACTTTATGAATAATATGCTTAATAGCCAGGGTTGTATGAATGCAGCTGGTTATATATACGAATATTATGCAGATAAAGGTGATGGATGGATGGCACAAAATTGGGATCAAATAGATAACAATTGGGGATCAAATGAACCTTTCACTACAGATATGTTTTTTTATAGTGCGTTAGGAATAGCAAAAATTAATAGAACTTTAGGAACTCAAATTCTTGCTAAAGCTGATGAAATGCAAGAAAATAATTTATTCTATGGACAATATAATATGGATGGTACTCCGGATTTAAAAAATGATGACAATACAGATAGACTATCTTATTTTGAGAATATTAATATTGGTATGTATCTGGAGTTACAAAATATAATTAACAAGAATGAAACACACAAAATATCTGATATAAAAAGAAGCATAATAAGTGTAATGGTTAAAGATGCTACTGATGATAAAAATGCACAATATGCTTTTGAATGGTCTAATAATTCAAATGATGGAATTATAGAAAGTATAGCAACGGGTAGAATAATTAGTAGTATTTTAAAATAGAAGTATATTTTAAGAATATAAGTGGAAAATATAAAATTTCACTTATATTTTTTTATCTTAAGAAAGTATAGAATAACCTTTCCAAGGATTACTCTTTGAAAAGGTTATTTTTCTTTTATAGTTCAATCATATTGCTAAGATCTGTTATATTACCAGCACCAATAGTAAGTACTATGTCGCCTGGTTTTAAAATTTCTTTTAAGTGTTTTACAATATCTTTAAAATCAGATATTTGCACTACATTTACTTTGTTTTGTTTAAGTAATTTAACTAAATCTTTAGATGAAATACTTCCATCATCAATTTCTCTTGCCGCATAAATGTCTGTAATTATACAAATATTACAATCAAAGAATGAGGTAGAAAAATCGTCTAACAATTCTTTAGTTCTAGTATATGTATGTGGTTGAAATATAGCTATAACTCTTGATTTATTTTTTTGCTTTGCAGCAGCAAGTGTTGCTTTTATCTCAGTAGGATGATGAGCATAATCATCATAAACTAATATATTACCTGGTAATTCTTTTTTTAGTTCAAATCTTCTTTTGGCTCCACAAAATTCATTCAAACTTTTCTGCATTACTGTAAAATCTATACCATGTGCATAAGCTACAGTAATGGAAGCTAAGGCATCATAAACATTATGAATTCCTGGTACAGTTAAGTAGAATTCATAAACAATTTTTGTTTTAGGACAAGTAATATCAAATGAATAGAAACCTTTTACATTACAAAATATATTTTTAGCATATATTGTAGAGGTTGGATCACTCAGTGAAAAAGTATATGTGTTAATATTTTTCTTATCTAATTCATCATATATATCAGTCAAAACGTCTATACAATTTGAATCATCTTTATTTATAACTAATATACCATTTTTAGGTAGCATTAGTATAAATTTTTTGAATGATTTTTTTATATCATCAATACCAGAAAAATAATCTAAATGATCTTCATCAATATTTAAAATAACTGCTGTTTGATGTGGAAAATTTAGAAAACTATCTACGTATTCACATGATTCAAGTATGAAGTAATCTGAATTACCTATTAAATAATTCAAATCATTTAATTTCTTGAATTTACCACCGACTTGAACATTAGGCTCCAAACCAGCATCTATAAAGATAGCTGCAGTCATTGAGGTAGTAGTAGTTTTTCCATGTGTTCCAGATATACATATTGTTTTATCATATGCTTCTAGTAATATTCCTAAAAACACAGCTCTTTCAAACGTTGGAATATTTAAAGATTTTGCTCTAACAAATTCTACATCATGCTGATTTATAGCTGATGTATATACAACTGCATCTACATTTTTAACAAGTTCAGCATTTGAACCGATAAAAACAGAAATATTCTTATCTTTTAATATTTTTATCATATCTGAGTCATTTTTATCTGAGCCTGTGACTGTGTATCCAGCATCATTTAACACTAGAGCAATAGCGCTCATGCTAACTCCACCAATACCTATCATATGAATTTTTTTTATACTATTCAATCCAATATTTTTTGATTTTATGTTAAAATTTGAATTATCTAACAAGAGATCACATCCTTATATTATCTATTAATATTTTACTTTAATTATACAAAAGAAAATACAATTAGTCAAATGTTTTAAAGATTTTGATATATTTTATTGTCTTTTTTTGTTTAAAAAAGGGTAAAGTACTAAAAAAACTTGAAATATGCTATAGAATAGTATATAATATGAAAAAATTGGAGGAAGGCAAATGTTAATAGAAAAAGTAATAACAGTAGTAATAATAGTTGTATTAAATTTTTTCTTATGCCATAAATTTGTTAAAAGATACGTTCCAGAAAATGTATTTATAGAAGCATTATCATCATTTGCTTTTGGTTCATATTTAGTTTTTACAATTAATGGAATATATATACCTGAACTTATCCAAATATTTCTTATTATATCAATGTTTTTCATACCATTGATTTTTGTTGTGTTACAATATAATAATATTATATTAACAAGAAAAATATTATATTACAAAATGAAATGGAATATGTATTTACAAGATTATGAAAAAGCTAAGAATTTATTATATAAACTTATAGAACAAACAGGAAGAAGTGCTCAGTATTATAACTATTTAGGTATTTGTTATAAGCATATAAATGATTTTGTAAACTCAAGAGATTCATTCGCTTTAGCAGTTGAACTTGACAAAACAGATTATTTATCATATTATGAATTAGCATGTATATTAGATGAAACAAATAAAAAAGAAACAGCAATAATTATGTTTAATAATGCATTAAGAATAAAACCAGATTTTTATGATGCTGCAGAAAGCTTAGGAATATGTTATACATCACAAGCTAGATATGAAGAAGCATTAAGAATATATAAAAATGCTTTAGAATATCATTCACATTCTTTTGAATTATATTATAACATTGCTATGGTTAAATTGGAGATTGGTGAATATGATGATGCTGAGAAAAACTTTGAAAAGGCTGCTGATTTAAAGCCAAAACTATATAGTGCATATTATAATATTGGAATAATAAATTATTTAAAAGGTGATTATGTAAAAGCAACACAGTTTTTTAAACTTGCACGTTCATCAACAATGTATGGAGGTAGAGCATATTATAAACTTGCAACAGTATATGCAGCTACAAGAGAATACGAAAAATCTATGAGTTGTTTAGAATATGCAATACAAATAGAGCCTAAATATTTAAAAGATGCAAAAGAAGAACTTGTTTTTGAAAATATTAAAAATAGGATAATAGAATACGAAAATGGTTTGATTGAATTAGAAAAAAAGAGTAGAGATAAACATGATTATATGAAAGAGCTAGAAATAGCTTCTAAAAATAAATCATTACTTGAAAGTAAAATAGCCGAAGATATTGAAAGAGAGAAATTAACTGAAAAATAATTTCAAAACTATTGATTTTTTATAAAAGATGTGTTAATATATTATTATATCTTTTATTTATGTCGAAATGGTGGAATTGGCAGACGCGTCAGACTCAAAATCTGATGGTAGCGATATCGTGTGGGTTCAAGTCCCACTTTCGGCACCAAGATTAAAGTTTTAATTAAAATAAGTTATAAAATACAAATTGTTTATATAAAATGATTTGTATTTTTTTGCATTATTCAAAATACAAAATTAAATTTTCATAATAAATTATATAGAATATAAAAAGAATACTTTTTCTGCTTTTAGATATATTTGATTAAACTTAATACTAATGCAGTAAAATATTTATTAAAGTATTGAAAAGAGTGTAAATTTAATGTATAATATTATATATACGACAAATATGCGGGCTTAGTTTAGTGGTAGAATAAAAGGCTTCCGATCTTTCGAAGTGGGTTCGATTCCCACAGCCCGCTCCAAATTAAATTTAATCGAACCTTTGAGGCTTGAAAGGATAAGAAAATATTTTATTTTAAATAAAAACAAAGTTTTAGTACTAGTTTTATTAATATAGATAACGAATATGTTTTTTAAAATAAGGATGGTGATAAAATGAAATCATTTAAATTAATAACAAAATCCAAAATAATATTTACTCTAATTATTGTAGGAATAATAATTTTAGATGTAATATTGATGTATACCTTGAATTTATCATCATTATCAGAAGATAAAACAATCCAAATTATAGATGGTGTAATTATTCAATTATTAATAATTTTTTGGGGACGTATAGTATATACAATTGCATTTATAATATTAATTTTGTTTTGGATGATTAATATTATAAAATATCTTGTTTATAAAAACAAAACAGACTATTAAAAAGGTTTGTCGCCTATTGGAATATTGCTCCAAATAATATGTAATCGAATATTTTTGTTTAAATTCATTATAAACCAGTTAATATCATTATAAAACAAGACATTTTTTAAGAATATAATTTAAAATATATAGGGGGTATTATGGCGTTATATGAATTAATATTAAATAATAGTGAATATTTGAAAATAGTAGAAAAAACAGAAAAAATTAAATTTATTACTGATGGAAAATGGGACTGGGAACATGGACTTGGTCATTATAAGAGAGTTGCTCAATATGTGAAAAATATTTTAACACAATTAAAAGTTGATGAAAGAACTATTGATTTAGGAATGGCTTCAGCATTATTACATGATATTGGTTTAAGTAAAGGTGATAAAATAGACCATGCTATTGAAAGTAGCAAATTATTTGTCAAATTTATTAAAAATACTAATGTTACAAAAGATGAAAAAGAGATTTTAAGACAAGCAATTAGAGACCATTCAAAAGGAAATGATATAAAAAATTTAATTGGATTAGCATTAGTTTTAGCAGATAAATTAGATGTAACTTATCATAGAACAGAAAATTCAAGTATTCAAGATGAAATGAATATTGAAATACAAAAAATAAAAAATGTATATATTGAAATTAAAGATAATGATTTTATTGTAAGTTATACAACAGATAGTAATTTTGATGTAAATATATTAAAAGCTTGGGAAAAAGCAATTACTATTCCACAGAAAATAGCTAAACAATTGAATAAAAAACATACATTTATTATTAACGGAATAGAAATTAATTGTGATAAAACTTCTGATTTTTTCAAAAATAATATATAATTACTGATGAGAGTAATACTGGTAGACCACAGAAAACGAAATATAATAAAGAATAAAAATTAGATAATATAATATACAAAAGGTTTGCCGCCTGTTGGAAGATTCCACCGTTTAAAGTACAAGCAAGCCTTATGTTCGAAAGTTTGATTTTCATGAAAACTATTGTATAATTAATATAGAGGTGAAAGAGATGAATGTTAGGGTTGGAATTGGAGTATGTATTTTTAAAGAAGGTAAAGTATTACTTGGTTGTAGGAAAGGCGCCCATGGTGAGAATACATGGAGTTTTCCCGGAGGGCATTTAGAGTTTAATGAGTCATGGGAAGAATGTTCAATTAGAGAAATAAAGGAAGAAATAAATATAGAAATAGATAATATAAAAATGATGGGTGTTACCAATGATATATTTGAAGAAGAAAATAAACATTATATTACTATATTTATGAGAGCAGATTATAAATCAGGAGAACTTATTAGAATGGAACCTGATAAATGTGAAAAATGGGAATGGTTTGAACCTAATAATTTACCAAGACCGTTATTTTTACCAATTATAAATTTTATTAAAGAATATGGCGAATTAAAGGAAATTAAATAAACAGTAGAAATTAAATGTTGTGAAAAGTATAAAAAGGTTTGTTGCCTATTGGAAGATTGCTCCATTTAAAGGATAATCAAACCTTTTACTTTTTATGATTTACATATTAATGAAATTTTCATTGTTTTAATATGTATTATAATGTATAATTTATATTTAAGGTGGTTTATATGGAAAATAATGATTTAAAAGTAGGAGTAAATCCTATTATTATAAATGAAATTGGAGAAATATTACTTGGTAGAAGATTAAAAAAAGCAGGATATGGAACCTATGGGTTACCAGGTGGACATTTAAAAAACAACGAAACAATAGAAGAAGCTACTATAAGAGAAATAAGGGAAGAAACCTCACTAATAGTTAAATTAGAAGATGTTGAGGTTATAAACGTTGCAAGAACTAATGAAAACATCCAATTTGGTGTTTTAGTAAAAAAATATGAGGGAATACCAAAGATATGTGAGCCTGACAAATGTGATGATCAAAGATTTTTTAATGTTAAAGAATTTCCTAGTTTATTTAAAGGAACTAGTGTAAATATTGAATTGTATTTAAAGAATAAATTTTATGACAAAGATATTAATATTATTTAATATAAGTAATTGTTTTTTATTAGTAATAATATATAAAAAAGGTTTAATGCCTGTTGGAAGATTGCTCCATTTAAAGAGTAATCAAACCCTTGATTTTTAGTAAAATGAGATATGATTAATAGAGGTGATTAGGATGAGTAATTATAGTATTTATGATGATGAGCAAATATTTGATGAGTATCTAAAATATAGGCATGATGAAAATAGTCCGCACAGTATTGAGGTAAATCCAACTATTATTGATTTAGTCGGAAGTGTTGAAGGCAAAAAAGTTTTAGACGTTGGTTGCGGTACTGGTGATTTTGTTTATTACTTTTCTCAAATTGGTGCTAAAAGAGTAGTAGGTATAGATATAGCAAGAAGAGCTATTGATTATGCTAACAGACATAATAAAAATGAAAATGTGGAATATAAAGAGATGAATATTTATGATTTGGATAAATTGAATGACAAATTTGATATCGTGATTAGTGACATTGTATTCAACTATATTAGTGATTTTAAAATTGCTATGAAAAATATATATAATTTATTAGAGGAAAAAGGAATTGTTGTTTTTTCTCAAATCCATCCATTTTCGACAGCACCATTAAATGGTAGATCGTGGTCAAAAGACGAAGAAGGACATGATTACTATCATTTATCAGATTATGGTAAAAGTGGTTTTAGAGAAACTAATTATTTTAGTGGAAAATTAGAAATGTTTCATCGTACCTTTGCTGAGATCATTAACACTATAACAGAGACTGGTTTTGAAATAGTTCAATTAATTGAACCAATACCATCAAAGGAAATAATCAAAAAATTTCCTGATCGAATAAAAGAGATACATAAGCCATCATTTTTAATAATGAAGTTAATTAAAAAACAATGATAAAAAAGGTTTAATGCCTGTTGGAATATTGCTCCAATTAAAATATTAGTCATCTTACTTAAATAAGGTGGCTTTAATTATGTATATAATAAATATTGACATTTGTTATTATTGTGATATACTATTTACACATAAGAATATTGAAAATTTGGAATGAAAAGGGGATAAAAAAATGGTTAAATTAAGAGCAGTATATAGTAAATCAAAAGAGTCTATGTTTTTGTCTCATTTGGATATAATTGGAGTTTTTGAGAAAACCTTTAGAAGGGCTAATATTCCACTAGAATATAGCAAAGGTTATAATCCTAGACCTGAAATTGTATTTGCACATCCTTTATCAGTAGGAATTGAAAGTAAGGGAGAAATATTTGAGGCTATATTAGTAGAAGAGTTACCTATAGCATATTTGGTTAGGGAATTAAATAAAGTTCTACCCGTTTCAATTACTATATTATCAGCAGAGTATATAAATTTAAGTGAAAAAAGTATAATGTCTAGAGTATATGCAGCAACATATACAATTGAAATATGTTATAGCAATGTGATGTTGCTAGGAAAAGATAAAAGACAAATCGAAAATTTAAAAATGTGGTATAAATTAAAATTATCAGAATATTTAGAACAAGATTTTTTGTTAGTTATTAAAAAATCTACAGAAAGAATAGAAAGAATAGAAAGAATTGATATAAAGCCAATGATAATATCATATGATTTTTTACTTGATGGAAATTTAGAAATTACTGTAAATGCAGGTTCCAAAAGTAACTTGAAGCCAGATATAATAATGAGTGGTTTTTGTGAATATATATCACAAAATCTAGAGTATAATATAAAAAGAGAAAAAATTCTATTTAATTAGTAATATATTTGGTAATTTTTGCTTTTTTTAAAATATACTATTGACTTATTGAAATCTTTTAAGTATAATATATTATACTAATAAAGGAAGGCGGTGTAACATTATGATAATAACTGATATAAGAGTAAGAAAAGTAATTTCTCAGAACAGGATGAAAGCAATAGCTTCTATAACTATCGATGATGTATTTGTAATACATGATATAAAAATCATTGAAAGTGATAAAGGTTTATTTATTGCTATGCCTAGTAGAAAAACTCCAAACGGAGAATTTAAAGATATAGCTCATCCAATAAACACTGAAACAAGAGAAATGATACAAGCTATGGTTATCGAAAAATACAATGATACTGAAGAAGCTCAAGAATATCAACCTCAACAACAAGTTCAAGAGATTCAACAGACAGAAGAAACTCAAGTTTAATAACATACTTGTAAAAAAAGAGGATATTTATATCTTCTTTTTTTCGGCATTTTTTGGATAGATTTTGTATTTACATCGTATAATACCTATGCTAGAATATATATATGAAAGAAAGAATCAATCTACACAACTTTTTTGTTTTTAATATATTGAATTATATAAAATTAAAAAGCTTACATAAATATATAAATAAACATAAATATTTAGTTATTATTATTACTATAGTATTAATAATAACTAGGATTATATTTAGTGTATATTTATTCAATTATAAATATACAAATGAAGAATATAATAAAAATATTTCTTTACTTATACTTAGTAAAGAAAAACAAACTGAAACTTACATAAGCTATTTAGTAAAGATAAAAGAAGAAAAAAAATTTACAGATAGATTTATATTAAATATATATAAAGATAAAAATATAATAACTCAAACTGATGAAGAAATTTATTATATGAATTATAGTAATTTCAAGTATGGTGATATTGTTAAAATAAAAGGTAAGATAGTAATACCTAAATCACTTAATAATTTACATGAGTTTGATTATAAAAAGTATTTAAATTCAAAAAATATAGTTGCAACTATAATGACATATGAAGCAGTTAAGGAAGATAAATTAAAGTTTAATATACTTACATATATATATAAATTTAGAGAAAATTTAGAAAGTAAGATAGATAGTAAATTACCATATATAGAGGCAAATTTATTTAAAAGTATGATATATGGTGATGACTCTAATTTAGATGAAGATATAAAGATAAGTTTTACTAAACTTGGGTTATCACATTTATTAGCAGTATCTGGTAGTAATGTTGGAATAGTTATTTTAATATTTACTTTCATATTTAAAAAGTTTAAAACAAATAAAGTTATATCATTTGTAGTCATTTCTATATTTATATTTGTTTTTTGTGCGATATCAGAGTTTGAAATATCTGTAATAAGAGCAAGTATAATATCAATCATTTATTTATTAACTTCTTTAATATCAATCAAGTTAAATGTTTTTTTTTCCATTATTTTAGCAATTTTTTTAATTATCATATATAATCCGTTTTGTATCTTTAATATATCATTTATATTGTCATTTTCAGCATTTATTGGAATAATATTGTTTAACAATCAAATTAATAGTTTGTTTGAGGTATGCATAATAAAAATAATTGGTTATAATAATGTTAAAAAGATAAAAGTAAATGAAAGTACATTAGGAATACTTATAGTGTACAAATTATTAAAATTGTTATCAATGATACTGTCTTTATATTTTTCAGTTCAAATTTTGATACTGCCAATTCAAATATATATATTTAATTCTTTTACATTTATTTCAATATTATCAAATATAGTCATATATGTTGTTTCAACTATACAACTTATGATAGGCTTTTTATTTCTTTTTTTATGTCAAATACCTTATATATCAGATGTTTTATCCAATCTTAATTACCTGATATTATGGATTATCATTAAAATAGTTAATATTTTAATGACTTTTAACATAATGGAAATAAGCTTACCAACACCAAATTTTTTAACTATGTTGTGCTATTATGTACTTGTTATATTTATGTTTTACGGTTATAAAATAGGTTTTTATTTTAAATATAAATTTAAAAACATAAATACCAATTTAATAATTAAAATGATATTTATTTTATGTATTATGTATATAATATATTTTAATATATATACAACATATTTTTTAAGTTTTACATATTACTTTAATGTAGAACAGGGAAATATGTCTTTAATTAAAAGTGGAAATAAAGTAATACTGATTGATATGGGTACAACTGGAAAAGCTAGTATTGAAAGTATATTAGAGAGTTTTTTAAATGCTTATAATATACAGAAAATAGATTTTTTTATTGTAACACATCTTCATAGTGATCATATAAGTGGTTTGTTTAAATTAGAAGAAAAAACGAATGAAAATAGTATAAATATAGAATCAGTTATATATTCAATTCCTAAAAATAAAGATTATATTTCTTCAAATAATTTTACAGAAAATAGTGTTAGTTATTTAGAATTTGAAAATCTTTTAAATAGGTTAAAAATAAAACAGATAATGGTAGAAAAATTTGATAAAATTATGATTGATAAAAATACCATAATACATATACTAAATCCTAGAGACAGAGAAATAATTATTTCTAAGGATAAAGTTAATTCTAATTCCATAATAGCTATGATATCAATTAAAAATTCAAATTTTTTATTTATGGGGGATAGCACCATAGAAAGTGAAAAAGTAATGTTAGATGATATCTTTAATTTAGAAAATAATAATATGTATATAGATAAATTAAATAATATACAGGCACTGCAAATTGGTCATCACGGTTCTAATACATCTACTTCAGATTATTTACTTAAAAATATAAATACTAAACTATCAGTTATTTCTTCTAAAAAATCAGTATATGGTCATCCAAGTTATATTGTAGAAGATATACTTAAAAAATATAATATAGAAACTCGTATAACAGAAAAAAATGGCGGTTTAATGGTTAAATATTGACTTTTGATGGAAATTATGGTATAATAGTTAATTATAAATTATGATGCTACCAAATATAATTAGGAGGTAAGAAGTATTGTGTGTTATTTTGACGAAATTAAAAAAATGATGAGAATATCAAAAGAAACGAATGAATCAGTGATTGCAATATTTAATGAAGAAACAATCTTAGTAAAGTATTATGAACAATTTGAAGATTATACATTTCAATATTCTTGGATTATAACAGAAGAAGATAGTGTAATCAATCAAAATGTGAGCGATGAATTAAATAATTTTCTGATTGCAAAATCTGGATATGCTCAAATTACTCCAAAAATTGATTTAATTCAAATAGGTTTAATTAGTATATGTAATACAGAATATAAAGAATTTATTGAAATCATTACACTTGCTAAGAAGAAAAAAATGGAACAAACTAGGGATACAAAATATGTATTCTTTGGTAAAAAAGTTCTAAGAGTAATACAATATTGTGGTAAATTTTCTAATCCATTTGAATGTATGGATAATATTTCTAAATGGAATAATCAGGCTATTGAACATGAGATTGAAAGTCGAAAATTAATAAAATTTACAAGAGGAATATACTGTATTTATTCAAAAGAAAATGATAGTATTACATTTTCTATTGGATGTAAATACATAAGGACTGTTTTTAGAGACGAAATTAGTGAAACTATCCCACCACTTATATGTATTGACTCTATTAAAGGAATAACAGAATACAATATTAAAGATTATGTTAAATAACATTATAACAAGCTGCTGACAATAAATTTGTCAGCAGTTTGTTTATTTATTACGTGTGAAAAACAATAAATTTTATCAATATTTGTATAAAATACTTGCTTAATCATTTAAAACAATGTATAATATATTTGAAATATAAAGGGGGCTAGAATATGGCAGATATAGTAGTTAGCGAAAAGAAAAAAATTAATATATTTGACAGAGTGATTCAGGCGGTTGTTATAATGGTTAACATGAGCAAGATGAATAGAGCGATTGATGAGCATTTAAATAATATAAATAAATTAGAAAAAGAAGAACAAAAAGAATATCAACAAAATATATTAAGAGAAATAATATTTGTTAAGTACCAATATGATATAATGCAAAGAGAAATGTATGAACTTAAAATATCATATTCAGAAGATATTATTTCAGGTATTAATTCTACAGATAAAACAGAAAGACTTAAACTTCAAAAAATATTTCTTGAAATGGAATATGATAGAGTTACAAAATCAAAATTTAAATTTAAAGAGGATGTAAAATATCATTTACTTATTTTATCTTCAGTAATAGAAGAAGTTAAGCAAAATATAAAAGATGAAGGTAAAAATAAGAGATATAATAATTTAGTAAAAGCAGCTAGTGAAATTGATACAAAAATTCAAACAGATGAGTATATAGAAAATATGTATAAAGAAATGTTTGAAGTAATAGATGATTATGTAGGATATATAAATGATAATTATGATATAGCAAGATTACCTAGTGATGAAAGAGAACTTATAGAATTTGTTATAGAAACAATGATTAAAGGTATAGGATCAGATTTAGATAGACACATGTATGAATTTAAAATATTAATTAATATATGCAAAAACTCTTATAGATATTTTAAAATTGTAGATAAGGTATTTTTTAAATTAATTAAAATATATAATGAAAGTTTAGCTTCTGATGTCGTAACTTTAAAAGATTATATAAGAATGTATAAAGAAATTTATGATATGAAAATAAAAACTATGGTAAATGATGTTCATAGAACTATAAAGACAGAAGATGAATATTTAGAGTATTCAAAATTAGTTACTAATTTTATGTATGATGAATTAGATACTTTTATACTT
Organism: Clostridia bacterium; assembly: GCA_028684095.1. Classification (GTDB taxonomy): domain Bacteria; phylum Bacillota; class Clostridia; order TANB77; family CAG-465; genus RGIG5057. Next base: position 41,200 of record JAQUGQ010000003.1, on the reverse strand, counting down.
GATAGAGCTTATGAAACAGCAGAAGATGAAGTAGCTAAAAAAATCATTGGTAATGCACTTGGAAAAGTAGAAATTATAGAAAAAAATGAAGAAATAACTATTGATAATAATGAAAATTTAATTAAAAAAGTTAGTTTGAAAGATAAAATAGTTAAGAAAATAAAAAATGTTACTAGTAGTGTTAAATCTAAAAAAACAAAAAAAGATGATAAAGTAAAAGAAAAGAAGCCTAAAAAAGAAAAGAAAGTGATTAAAGCAAAAAATAAAGGATAAATAATATAATTTATACAAAAGAAAATATATCAAAATGGTATTAATAAAGTACTGTTTTGATATATTTGTTCGAAATTAAAAAAATATTGATAAAGCATAAAATATGACAAAATATCTATAAGATATATAGTATAATACGTAGTATAAAAAGTAATAAAAGAGGTGTAATAAATGGTGTATAATGAATATTTGGAAGATGATATATTAGATAATGATATGAGTCATACTTCACAAATTAAAAAAAATATTGTTAGCTTTAAAACGATAGTATTTATAGTTTTATCTATAATTCTATCAATGCAAACTTTGACAGGTGGACTTAATCCATTTGGATATGTTATGCTTGGAGTTGCTAGCATATTTAATGTTCCATTATTAGCAGTATTTTTATCTAGTGTACTAGGTATGATAATATCTGCATTTTCAATAACTGAAATAATTAGCTTAACCTTGTTTTTTGTGATATTTACTTTCTTTACTGTAATGATTAATGTAGAAGGAATAAGCAGAAAATATAGTGCAATGATTAAGCTCATATTATCTGTATCAATTGTTAAAATAATAAATTTATTATTAATAAAAGATTTAACTATAGTTTTATCAATATATGAAATATTATTGGTAGCTATACTGTACATTGTATTTTTATCTGGTATCTATGTAATATTGAACTACAAAAAGGGATATGTTTTTTCGCAAGAAGAAAATATCGCTATGCTTTGTATAATAGCTTTTTTAATAGCAGGACTTAGATATACAAGTATATTAGATATTTCAGTTATGAATATTTTTGGTATAGCATGTGTTCTAATATATGGATGGAAAAATGGTCCAATATTAGGCTGCTGTTCTGGTCTTATAATAGGCCTTATTATATCTTCTTTAGGACAAACAAACTTGACATATATTGTAACACTTGCATTTAGTGGTATGCTTGCAGGACTATTAGGTAAAATAGGTAAAATAGCAGTAATTATTGGATTTGTTGCAGGGACATTTGTTGTAAACTATTTTGTAGGTAGTTCTTCATATTTTTCTACTACTTTAATAGAAATTTTAATTGCTTCAATACCACTTTTATTTATGCCTAAAAAGTTAGAGAAAAAAATAAATGAATTTTTTAATATAAATTCTACACTTAAAAGTTCATACGAAAATTTATTGGATTTTGGAAGTGACGTTAGAAATAGATTAGATGCGGTTTCTGGAGTTTTTAATAGTCTATCAGAAATAACACTTGAGACAACTAGTGAAGATAAAATAGAAACAAGAGAAGTTATACAAAGATATATAGAAGATTATGCTCATAACAACTGTATTGGTTGTGCAAAAAAATATGAATGCATAGGTGATGAAAATCTTAAAATGTCTGTTGATTATATATCATCAAAACTTGAAAATAAAGAAGATATATCTAATTCTATGCTTAACGTAAAATGCGAAGAATCAACTAAAATTATTAAAGATATAAATGAAGTATATAGTAGTATGAAAATAATGAGAATGCTTAAAAAGAAAGAAGAAGAAACAAGTAAAAAGTTATCAAAGCAATATAAAGAAGTTTCTAACATAATATCTAATATATCTAAAAATATTAAAAATGTACCAGCAAAATCCGAAAAAAATGTTAAAAATTTAAGAGATGAATTAAAGCTACATGGATATATGGTATATGAGGATGATTTTAATATAGATAATAATTATATTGAATACACCTTCATAACTGATATACTAAATGATATAGATAAACAAAAGAAAGAAATAATTAAACTAGTATCAAATATGTTAGAAAAACCTATGCATATTAAGTTATTATTAAATATAAGTAAGAGTGAACGATCAAGAATAAAACTTGTTTCAATGCCAAAATATAGTTTGGAAGTTGGAATAGCAAAAAGTTGTAAAACTAATGAATTAATATCAGGGGACTCATATCTATCTATGGATTTAGGAATTAGTAAATATATGTCAGCCATAAGTGATGGTGCAGGTAGTGGTCCAGAGGCAGAAAAAAGTAGTAAAATTGTAATTGATATGTTAGAGAAATTATTAAAAGGTGGATTTGAAAAAGATAAAGCAATACAGATTATAAATACAATAATAAAAATGAAACAGGATGAAAATAATTTTGCAACACTAGATATAGTAATAGCAGATTTAGAAAATGGAGAAGCTGAGTATATAAAACTCGGGGCTGCTCCAACATATATAATTCAAAATGGTAAAATAATTACAATAAGTTCATGTAATATACCTGTAGGACTTATAAATGATAATGAGTATGTTCCAATATCTAAAAAGTTAAACAAACAAGATATAATATTACAAATTTCTGATGGTATAGTAAATGATGATATGAACATAAACGATAATTATTTTACAAAAATATTAACTAATATAGATACTTCAAGAACTTCTAGAGAAATTGCAAATGAGCTACATAAACATGTTTTAAAAGAATTTAAAAATGTATTACATGATGATATAACAATTGTAGTAAGTAAATTTGGTAACAGTCAAGTATTATACTAAATTAGTAAAAATATAATAAATGGTTAAAATATTAAAGAAAATTAATATAGGTATAAAAACAACAAATTTAAAATGTTTGGTTTTATGCCTATATTTCTGCATTCCAGCATATACACCGGTTGCACCGTAAAAACAAAGCGAATATAAATATAGATTTTTCACTTATTCTTCTTTGACCTTTTTTAGCTCTAATTTTATCAGATTTCATTACGAAAAATGATATAATATTGATTAATAGTATATAGATAATTAGACATAACCCAATATTCAAATAAATCACCTGAATTAATTATATCATAAAACAAATTAAACTATCAAGTTATTTTACAAAATAAGTATTGATTGCTGTAATATAAAATCTAAAACTAGCAGTTTTACTTAAAAATAACTAAATACAAGTAAACTTTTAAAAAACATATTGACTTTGAATTAAATATAGGATATAATATATTGGTAATAAATAAAACATAGAAATTATATAATCATTCACTTGAATATTATTATATTTCTTTTATACAAAAGGGGGATTATATAAATGGCATGTCCAAAAAGAAGATGGTCGAAAGAAAGAACACATCTAAAACGTTCTACATGGAAATTAGACAAACTTAATTTATCTAAATGTTCAAATTGTGGTGAAGCAGTACTTTCTCACATTACTTGTCCAAGTTGCGGATTCTATGATAATAAACAAGTTATAGTAATTAAAAGCAAAGAAAAAGAAACAAAATAGTTATTTTACTCCACAGCTTGTGGAGTTTTTTATTTATATGACATTATTTAAGGAGGTATATTATTCTTGAAAAATAAATATGAAACTAGTTACAATTTAAAAGATAGAGCTAACATAATAAAAGATGTAGTAAAAAGTAGTATATCCGATGAAATGGGTATTAATAAAGGCTTTAAATTACTAAGTATAAATGGATCTAAAATAATAGATATATTAGATTATAAATATTTGATTGTGGATGAATTTTTAGAAATAGAGTTTGAAAATTTACAAGGTGAAACAGAAATATATGAGGTAGAAAAAGATCAGTATGATGATTTAGGATTAGTATTTGAAACAGAACTTATAGATAAACCTAAAAATTGTCATAACAAATGTATATTCTGCTTTATGGAACAATTGCCAGCACAAGTTAGAGATACATTAATATTTAAGGATGATGATTATAGATTATCATTTTTTTCTGGTAACTATATAACACTTACAAATATGAAACAAAGCGATATTGAAAGAATTATAAAATACAGAATATCACCTATAAATATATCATTACATACAACAGATGAAGAAATTCGTTGCATGATGCTAAATAATAAAAATGCTGGTAAAGTACTAAAGTATATAGATAGCTTATATGAAGCTAAAATTGACATGAACTTACAAATAGTACTATGCAAGGATATAAACGATAAAGAGGTACTGTATAAGACGTTACAAGACGTATCTAAGTACATGCCTATGATCAAAAGTATATCTATTGTTCCTGTAGGAATAAGTAAACATAGAGATAATTTATATAAACTACTTCCTCAGACAAAAGAAGACTGTTTAGATGTAATACAAAATGTAAGTAAATTTCAAAAAGAGTTCAAAGAAGAGTTTGGGACAAACTTAGTATATTTATCTGATGAATTTTATATAAAAGCAGAAATTGATATACCTGAATATAAAGAGTATGAAGATTTTGCTCAGCTTGAAAATGGTGTAGGAATGATTGCTGTTTTTGAAGATGAGTTTAATAAAGATATACTTAAATTAAAAAAGAAAATATTAAAACAGATACGAGTAAATAATATAAATAATAAAACAAATATAATATTACTTACGGGAAAAATAACATATAATTTTATTAAACAGAAAGCTAAAATATTAGAAGAAATACTATGTAACGTTAATATAGATGTCAGATATGTAGAAAATAACTATTTTGGAACTAATATAACTGTTACTGGACTTATGACTGGTAATGATATATTAGAAACTATAAAAAATGCACATAATAGTGCAGTAATTGTGATTCCAGATGTATGTTTAAAAGAAGATGAAGAAATATTTTTAGATGATGTAACATTAGAGGATTTAAAATCAAAATTTAATAATATTGTTATAAGTGAAAATTCAGCAAAAGGTTTTATAGATGTTATATGCAATATATCTATAAATATTAAATAGAACAAATTAAAAGTTAAAAAATAATTAAATAATAGAAGGAGATTTGAAAATATGTTTTTACCTATATCTAAACAAGATTTAAAAGAAAGAAATATTAGTGCATTAGACTTTATAATGATAACAGGTGAAGCATATACTGATCATCCTTCGTTTGGCCTGGCCATCATATCAAGATATATAGAATCAATGGGATTTACTGTTGGTATAATTGCTCAGCCACAAAATAAAAATGATTATATGAAGCTTGGAAAACCAAATAATGCTTTTTTAATATCATCAGGTGTTATAGATTCTATGGTAAACAATTATACAGCTGCTAAAAAGAAAAGAAGTAAAGATGTATACAGTCCAGGATCAAAAGCAGGACTAAGACCAGATATGAGTACAGATGTATATACTAAAATGGTTAAAAGTATATATCCAGATACATTTTGTATAGCAGGTAGCATTGAAGTATCACTTAGAAAGTTTGCACATTATGATTATTGGCAAGATAAAGTTTTACCATCAATATTAATATCGTCAGGTGCAGATTTACTTATTTATGGTATGGGTGAGAATCCTATAAAAGATATATGTGATAGAATAAAAAAAGGTATACCACTAGAAAGTATTAAAGATGTAAGAGGCAGTGTATATCTAGAACAAAATATAGATAAGTTATTAACTAAAAAAGATTGTATAATAATTCCTTCATTTGAAGAAGTATGTAATGATAAAAGAGTATATGCGTCGGCTCATATGCAAGTTTTAAGAGAACAAGATGATATATATGGAAAGTGTATTGTGCAACAGCATGGCGATGTATATGTAGTTCAAAATGAGCCTGCTAAACAACTTACAACAGAAGAATTAGATATAATATATGATTTGCCGTATGAAAGGACATATCACCCTATATATAAGTTACAAGGTGGTGTACCATCTATTGAAGAAGTAGAGTTTAGCTTAGTATCAAATAGAGGATGTTTTGGTGGATGTAACTATTGTGCTCTAACATATCATCAAGGTAGAAAGTTAAGTGTTAGAAGTCACGAATCTATTCTTAGAGAAGCAGAAATATTAACACAGAAAAGTAATTTTAAAGGATATATTCATGATGTTGGTGGACCTACAGCAAACTTTAGAAAACCAGCTTGCAGCAAACAATTAAAACAAGGAGTATGTAAAGATAGACAATGTTTATTTCCAACTCCTTGTAAAAATCTAGAGGTTGATCATTCGGATTATGTTGCTTTACTTAGAAAACTTAGAAATATGAGTAAAGTAAAAAAAGTATTTATACGTTCAGGTATACGTTATGATTATGTAATGCAAGATAAAAATGATACATTTTTGAAAGAGTTATGTGAGCATCATGTAAGTGGGCAATTAAAAGTTGCACCAGAACATAGTGAATCTATAGTTTTAAAGAAAATGGGAAAACCAGATTTTGATGTATACAAAAAATTTATAACTAAATTTAAAGAAGTGAATAAAAAATTAGGTAAAGATCAATATGTTGTTCCTTACTACATATCTTCACATCCTGGATGTAGTTTAAAGAGTGCTATTAAACTATCGGAATATTTAAAATTTATAGGATATATGCCAGAACAAGTACAAGATTTTTATCCGACACCTTCTACAATATCTACATGTATGTATTATACAGGATTAGATCCAAGAACAATGGAACCTATATACGTTCCAAAACTTGAGAATGAAAAAAGAATGCAAAGAGCATTATTACAATATAGAAAGCCTGAAAATTATGATATAGTTAAAGAAGCACTAATAAAAGCAGATAGATTAGATTTAATAGGATTTGATGAAAAATGTTTGATTAAACCAAAAGAAGCTGACAAAATTAGAATATCGGCTATAAAGAGGCAATCAGAAATGAAAAAACAAGATTTGATTAGAAAAAATAAACCTAGAATACGTAATGTACATAAGAAGAAAGGTAAGGTATAATAAATATGAATAAATTACATATTGTATATGAAGATAATCATATAATAGTAGTAATTAAACCTTGCAACATACCAGTTCAAGCAGATAAATCAGGTGATATTGATATGTTAACTATGGTTAAGTTATATATTAAAGATAAGTATAATAAACCTGGTGAGGTATATTTAGGATTAGTTCATAGATTAGATAGAATGGTAGGAGGATTAGTAGTATTTGCAAAAACTTCCAAAGCTGCTAGTAGACTATCTGAATATATAAGAAATAGAGAATTTAAAAAGAAATACATGGCTGTTGTTAATGGAACAATTTCAGGCAGTAGTGAGCTTAAAGATTTTTTAATCAAAGATGAAAGAATAAATATGAGTAGAGTAGTAACAAGTAACGTAAATGGAAGTAAAGAGGCAATATTAGTATATAATACTATATCTAACTTTAAATATAATAATAAAGATTATTCACTTGTAAATATAGATTTAAAAACAGGGAGACATCATCAAATAAGGGTACAACTAGCAAATGCTGGTTATCCTTTATATGGCGATATAAAATATGGACAAAAAATTAATAAAGTAGGACAGAACTTAGCTTTATGGGCATGCTATTTGTCATTTTATCATCCTACTAAGGATGAGTACTTAGAATTCAATTCTAATCCAATGGATATGATTAAACTAGAAAATAATAATAAACTATATGATATAGATAAAATATGGATGGTATAAATATGGATATAGATGATTTAAAAGAAAAGTTAAATAACCTAAAACAAGATATTTATAGATTACAAAGTGCTTGTGATTTAGATAATAAGAGAGCTAAATTAGAACAGTTTAAAGATGAAACATGTAAACCTAATTTTTATAATAGTGAAAATTCTACTTTAATATTGCAACAAATGAAAGATTTAGCATCGCAGATTAGTAAATTAGAAAATATTGAATCAATGTTGAACGATGCTTTTGCTTATTTAGATTTAGCAATTACAGAAAATGATATTGAAAGTTTTAAAGAGGCAGATAAGTTAGAAAAGATATTAGTATATAAAAAGGATAAGCTAGAAATTGAAGCACTTCTATCTGATGAATATGATTCACACAATGCTATAATATCAATTCATCCTGGTGCTGGTGGTACTGAATCACAAGATTGGGCAGAAATACTATATAGAATGTATATGAAATGGTGTGGCAAATCAGAATATGAAAGTGAAATTTTAGATTATCAAGTAGGTGAAGAAGCCGGTATTAAAAGTATAACTTTTTTAATTAAGGGAATAAATGCTTACGGCTATTTAAAGTCTGAAAAAGGTGTACATAGATTAGTTAGAATATCTCCTTTTGATAGTAATAAAAGAAGACATACATCTTTTGCATCTGTTGAAGTTATGCCTGAAATTACAGATAATTTAACACTAGAAATTAATCAAGAAGATTTATCTATTGACACATTTAGATCAAGTGGTGCAGGTGGACAAAATGTAAATAAAGTTGAATCTGCAGTTAGAATAAGACATATTCCTAGTGGAATAGTTGTGTCATGTCAAACAGAAAGATCACAACTTCAAAATAAAGAAAATTGTATGAAAATGCTAAAATCAAAACTATTTGAATATGAAAAAAGACTGAATGAAGAGAAAAAAGCTGGTATAAAAGGAGAAATTTCTGATATATCATGGGGAAATCAAATTAGATCATATGTATTTTGTCCATATACATTAGTAAAGGATCATAGAACAAATTTTGAAATTGGAAATGTTCAAGGTGTAATAGATGGTAAAATAGATGAATTTATGTATGAATATTTAAAATACATAAAGAAAGATGATAAAATATAAAATATCTTGAAAATTTAAATTTTATGTTGTAAACGTTTAAATTAAAAAGTCGAAATAGATAAATATATGTCTTTATACTTGTAATACACTTAGATAAATGATATAATATAAAAAAAATAAGGAGGTGTAAACATTAATATGAATACATTTAAACGGTCAGTGATAATTGATATAGACGGAACACTTTATGATAATTTTTCGCGTGATGATAAGAATATTATTTCTGAGTTATTTAGAAAAAATATTTTAGTGAAATTACTTGATAAATGTCTATGGAATATAAACTCTTTAGATTTGATTTCGAATCCGATGCGTTTGTTAAAATTAAGGCTTAAACTATATTCATTATTATCATTCAAAAATTTTAAAAAAGTAGAAAAAGAATATAAATATAGGTATCAACATTTGTTAGGTTTAGATTTACAAAACAAAGAAAAAAATCTAGAAAAAATAAGTGAAATGTATGATATTATACTTGTAACTAGTAACTTATATGCAATTAGTGTATTATATAAATTTACAAATCATGATATCATATATTCCTCAGATGTTACTAGTAGAAGGCAACAAATTAAGGCTATAAGTTTAGCTAAAACTATTAGTTATATTATTGGTAATAATTATATAGATGATATATTTTTATCCAAAAGAATCAATGTATTATCTATATATATAGGTAAAAGCATTTTAAAGAAAGTTTTTAAAGCAGATTTTGAAGTTTTATCATTTAATGATGTGATAGAAATTTTGGCTCAAGGTAAATAATTGAAATCAAAAAATTATATACGTAAAGCAGACTAATTAAAATTAGTCTGCTTTTATGTATCTTTAAAAATATAATATTAGTAAAACAAGCAATTAATACAAGAAATAATAGAATATTTATATTATTATAACTATGAAAGAATCTAAATGCGAAATAGATAAATTTAAATAAAATTTGTCTATTTCGCACTTTTTACTGAACTCTACTTTTTTTGGTATAGTTTATAATAACTGTCTTTTTTTGTATTTTTATTGCTTTTTATGTTTTTTTATGATAAAATATCGTTTAGAAAAGTGAGGGATTACATGGATTACAATAATTTAAAAGTACCAGCACATGTTGGAATAATATTAGATGGTAATGGTAGATGGGCTAAAGAAAAAGGAATGAATAGAACAGAAGGTCATAAAGAAGGAGCTAAAAATTTAAAAATTTTAGGTAAATATATATTATCTAAGGGTGTTAAAGTAGTTAGTATTTATGCATTTTCTTCAGAAAATTTTAAAAGAAGTAAAGAAGAAGTAACTTTTTTAATGAATTTATTTACTGCTAAATTTAGTGAAGAATTAAACTCATTTCATGATGATAATATAAAGGTGGTTTTCTCTGGTAGAAGAGAAAAACTTTCTAAAAAGTTACTATATGTTATGGATAAATTAACTGAAAAAACTAACCATAATACAGGTGGAATATTAAATATCTGCCTTAATTATAGTGCACGTAATGAAATAATAGACATGGTTAAAAAAATAAATAATGATAATATAGATAATAGTATGATAGATGAAAAATTAATTAGTAAATATATGTATAATGAATTACCAGATATTGATTTTCTAATTAGAACAAGTAATGAATATAGATTAAGTAATTTTATGCTATGGCAACTTTCATATGCTGAATTATACTTTTGTAAAACATATTTTCCGGATTTTAATACTGATGAATTTGATAATGCAATATTAGAATACACAAAAAGAGATAGGAGATTTGGAAAAATAGACTATTCTAAGTAATCACAATGATTTGATTTTATCATATAATAAAATAGGTGATTATATGATAAAATTTATAAAAGAAATTTATGATGACAGTAAAAATATAAAACAAAAAGATCCAGCAGCTAGAAATATGGTTACTGTATTTTTATTATACCCAGGATTACATGCAGTTATATTTCATAGAATATCACATTATTTATATGAAAAAAAAATGTATTTTCTAAGTAGACTATTATCACAAATCATGAGATTTTTAACTGGAATAGAAATACATCCTGGTGCAGTTATAGGAAAAAGATTATTTATAGATCATGGTATGGGAGTGGTTATTGGAGAAACGTCAGAAATTGGTGATGACTGCTTAATATATCATGGATCAACTCTAGGTGGAACTGGAAAAAATACAGGAAAGAGACATCCAACACTTGGAAACAATTGTATTGTTGGTTCTGGAAGTAAATTACTTGGTCCTATTATAATTGGAAATAATGTTAAAATTGGGGCAAATTCAATAGTTTTAGATGATGTGGAAGATAATTCAACGGTAGTTGGAATAAATAGAAAAATAAAAAATTAGCATATGAAAAACTAATCAAGAGAGTTTGATGAATAAAAATTATATTTTATAAGGACTAGTGGGTAAAATATGCTTTATAGTTTTTAATTAAAAATCGCCGGTTAAACCGGCGATTAGTTATTCTTTTTCTACTATTTTACTTATTTTATTTAAGCAATCTGAACATATATTTTTTCCATAAAATTGTGCTACGTCTGTAGCTTCATTACAGAAAATACAGGCTGGTAGATATTTTTTTAATATAACTGAATTACCATCTACATATATTTCTAATGAATCTTTAATATTGATGTCTAAATTTTTTCTTAATTCAATTGGTAAAACTATACGACCTAATTCATCTACTTTTCTTACTATTCCTGTTGATTTCATAAAACTTACCTCCTTATTTTAGTAAACTGTTAGTATATTCTAACTGGATATATGATAACACAAAATATAATAAAAAGCAAATAAATTTTAAAAAAATGTCATATTATGTCGGAATTTGTTAGTGATGGTATGTTTCATTGTTTAATATTTTAAAAGATCTGAATATTTGTTCTAATAAAAACACACGTATAAGTTGATGTGGAAAGGTAAGATTTGAAAAAGATATAATGTCATCACTTTTTTTTAGTAGTTCCTCATTTAGTCCTAAACTTCCTCCAATAATAAATGTAATTTTTGAAGATGAATAGGTAGCGATACTAGATATCTTATCTGCTAGCTCATTTGAACTAATAGCCTTACCAGTTAAATCTAAAGAAATAACATATGATTTACTGGATTTTTGTATTTTATCTATAATTTTATTGCATTCAATAGTTTTTATTTTTTTTGATTCTTCATCAGATAAGATTTTATCAACTTTTTCATCTAGAAGTTCTATAACAGATATTTTTGCAAACTTTGAGATTCTTTTTAGATATTCATCACATAAGTTAGTTAAACTTTTTTCTTTTATTTTTCCTATACAAATTATTTGAATACTAATCATATTATATACCCCTCACATGATAAATCTTTACTTGCAAATGAAATATCAAACTTGTCCAATCCATTTTCTTTAAGATGAGAAGTTATAGTATCACAAGCAATATCAATTGTGTTGTTATTTGCACTTAAATGTGATAATAAAAATTTTTTGTTTGGACTAATAGATAGAATAGAAGTGAGTATACCTGCAGTATCTTTATTAGATAAATGACCTATATCACTTGCAATTCTTCTTTTTATATTAAATGGATACTTTCCGTATTCAAGCATAATATTATCATAATTAGATTCTAATACAATATAATTAGCTTTGCTTAAATAGTTTAATATAGTATCTGATACATATCCTAAATCTGTTGCAAATGCGAGAGATTGAATTGTATTAGAAATATAAAATCCACATGGCATTATAGCATCATGAGATGTTTCGAATGGAGTAATTTCAAGATTATTTATTTTAAACATCTTATCATACTCTAAACTATGAATTATTCCAGTTGTTTTTTTAATTACTAGAAATTCTTCTAAATATTCTTTTGTTTTCAAACATGTATATACTGGAATATTATAATTTTTACATATAAGCGGTAAACTTCTAATATGGTCGATATGTTCATGTGTTATTAAAATGGCATCAATATCATTAATACTTTTACCAATGCTCTCTAAAGCTAAACATACAGATTTAAATGATACACCAACATCTATAAGTATTGATGTATCATTGTCTTCTAAATAAAACAAATTACCGTTTACTTGAACTAAATAAAGGATATATTATCATTATTAATTACCTTCTTTAATATATTGAATATTTGCCCCTAAATTATTAAATTTATCTGCTATATTTTCATAACCTCTTAATATGTGCTCAATAGAATATACATCAGTATACCCTTCAGCTACAAGTCCTGCAATAATCATTGCTGCTCCAGCTCTTAAATCATGAGATGTAACAGGACTACCGTATAATTTGTCTATTCCATTGATTACAGCTGTATTACCATGAGCAGAGATATTAGCTCCCATTTTTGAAAGTTCATCAGTATATTGAAATCTTGATTCCCAAATATTTTCAACAATCATTGAAGATCCACTTGCTAAAACTTGTAATATGCACATTTGTGGTTGCATATCAGTAGGAAATCCAGGATAAGGCATTGTTTTAACCGTAATTGGGAGAGGTCTTTTATCCATACTAACATGTATAGTAGAACCATCTTCAACAACTGTAGCACCTGCTTCAATTAGTTTAGCTGTAATTGGCTCCATATGTTTAGGTATACAATTATTTATAATAACATCACCACGTGTTACAACAGCAGCTACCATAAATGTACCTGCTTCTATTTGATCGGGTATAACCATATAACTAGAGTTTTGTTTTAATGATTCAACTCCAGTTATTTTTAGAACATCTGTACCAGCACCTTTAATTTTAGCACCCATACTATTTAAAAAGTTTGCAACATCAACTACGTGAGGCTCTTTAGCTACATTTTCTATTATTGTAATACCATCTGCTAGTGTACAAGCTAGTATTGCATTAATTGTGGCACCTACACTTACTACATCTAGAAATATAGGAACACCTTTTAACTTGTTGGCTCTTTTTGCATAAACATTACCGTGCATAACTTTAACTTCTGCACCTAATTTTTCTAATACTTTAATATGTTGATCAATAGGTCTTGCACCTAAATTACATCCGCCAGGTAATGAAATTTGAACATTATCAAATCTACCAAGTAAACTACCAAGAAGATAGTAAGAAGCCCTGAATTTTGATGTTAAGTCATAAGATGCTATAGCACTACCAATATTTGTGTTATCTATAATCATTTCGTTTTTTGATATGTATGTTATTTTAGAACCTAAAGATTTAAGTATTTCTAAATATGCCCTAATATCGCTTATATCAGGGACATTTTCTAAATGACATTTCCCATTTACAAGTAAAGTAGCAGGAAGTATAGCGACAGCGGCATTTTTTGCACCACTAATATTTACAGTTCCGTGTAATCTACAAGGACCATGTACTACGAATTTTTCCATATATATTCCTCCATTTTTTATTAATACAGATAAAAGTATACCATAAAAATATATAAAAAACAATGAATTCAGATTAAAATATGTTATTTTAATCTGAATTTATTATTTAGTGTATTTTTACAATTACAAGTCAAATTAGTAAGTGTATTTTCAATACATAATAAATTAGAAAATATTGATATATTTTTACCTGTTACGTAATGACAATTACCTAATTTAAATTTATTTGGCATTGAGTAAAGTAAACTATTAATATTAAACAAAATATCACCTCCTATACATATTATATGAATTGTATTTAATAAAGTGATTATGTGTAAAATACATAATTGAAAGTCGAATAAAAGTAAAAAAGTATTGACAAAATTATATATATATTATATAATTTAGAAGAAATTTTAATGAAAAATTAAAAATGTATTATAGAAAGTGGAAGAGAAGATGTTAATAGTAGATTTTATATTGAATTGTGATAGTTATATACAAACATTAATTTCATCATATGGGCAATTAGTGTATGTTGTTATCTTTATAGTTATTTTTTGTGAAACTGGTTTGGTATTTTTACCGTTTTTACCAGGTGATTCGCTTATTTTTGCTGCTGGTGCATTTGCTGGTGTAGATAAAATGAATATTTTTGTATTATATGTTATTTTAATTATAGCAGCTGTACTTGGAGATACAGTAAATTATGAAATAGGAAAGCATTTTGGTAGGAGAATATTAGAATATAAAAAAATAAAACTAGTAAAAGATGAACATATAAAAAAAGCCGATGAATTTATTTCAAAACATGGTAGTAAAGCTGTATTTTTAGCAAGATTTATTCCGATTGTTAGAACAATTGTGCCATTTATAGTTGGTATGGGTAAATTAGAATATAAAAAATTTTTAAAAGTTAATGCCATTGGTGGGGTGTTATGGGTAACAATATTTCTAGGACTTGGATACTTTTTTGGTAACCTTGAAATAGTAAAAGATAAATTTTCATTTATCATTTTAGCAATTATTTTTATTTCACTTACTCCTATATTAGTAAGTTTTATAAAGGCAAAATTTTTCAAAAATAATAATAAACAATCAGAAACTATAACGTAACTATATATGATGTATAAATATGAATGTTAATATAGGTTATAATATAAATATCATTTATGAAAGGATAAATAGATGAAAAAAATAAAAATTAGTAGTATAATAAACATAACTTTCATATTATTAGTGTTTATAGGATTACCTATATATATGTTTAAGGTTGATGGTATAGATAATATAATAAAAGTACTTAAGAGTGTAAATTATTGGTGGGTTATCATGGGTATAATACTTATAGTAATATATTGGTTATTAGAGGGATTATGTTTTTATGTGTTAACTAAAAAAATATATAAGAAGCAAAGATTTATAAGTAGTTTTAGACTTGCTATGATAGGGAGACTTTTTAATAATATTACCCCATTTTCTTGTGGAGATCAGCCAGCACAGTTGATTACAATGAAAAATGAAGGGAAATCTTTAAGTAATGGTGTTAGCATATTATTAACAAGATTTATAGTATACCAAGCAGTACTGATTATATATACATTAATAATAGTTATTTTTAAGTACTCATATTTTAAGCAATTACTTAATAACTATATGTATTTAGCTATTATTGGTTTTATAATAAATATGTTAGTAATAATGTTTTTAATAGCTATTATAATAAACGAAAGAATTGTATATAATATAATTAGAAGTATGATTATATTTCTCAGTAAATTCAAAATAATTAAAAATGTAGATGAAAGCTCAGATAATATAAAAAAAATTATATTGGATTTTGTTAAGCAGCTTAATATAATAAAAAAAGAAAAATTTATGATATTCAAAATTTGTTTATATACAGCTATTGAAATAACTGTTCTGTATACAATTACATATGTTGTATATAGAGCATTTGGACAAAATTCAGTTGATTTTATAACAATACTTTCTGCTCAAACGATACTTGCACTTATTACTGTATACATGCCTACTCCTGGAGCAAGTATTGCTGCTGAAGGTGGATTTTATATTATGTTTAAAACATTTTTCACTCCTAATACAATAGATATTTCAATATTATTTTGGAGAATGTATACATTTTATTTACCAATAATAGTTGGTTTAATATTCTTAGTTTATAAACCTAAGATTATTCCAGAAGAAATAAATGAAGAAGTAAGTATTGAATAATAATATGAAAAAAATTAATATATGTGAAAGATAAAATAATACACAATGGATATCCTTATTGTAATATATAGGGATATTTTTATTTGTAATTAAATAAAAACTATTGACATTTGAAATAGTTTATGATAATATAGAACAAATGACTACAAAACATAATATAGTCATTTGTTGAAAGGAGCGAATCTTCGATGTCGCCGATTATTTTTAAAAATGAAAGTAGAGAAAGAGCAAAAAATACAATGTATGAAAATGGTTATAATTTGATAAAAAAACATGGTATTAAAAAAACTTTAGTTGAAGATATAACAAAAGTTACAGGAATAGCAAAAGGAACTTTTTATAATTTTTTTGAATCCAAAGAAATGTTTATATATGAGATTATTGTATATAAAAGAAAATGTATAAAAGATATGTTAAATGAAATTATATTAAAAAATGGTAAATTAGATAAAGAAAGTTTGAAAAAGTTTATTGATTATTTAACTTATGGGGATAATAATATATACACTTATTTAAATGATGATGATATGATAGTATTAGAATTAAAAGTACCTGAAGCTACTAGTAGTAAAGCATTTGACAGAGATGTTGCACTTATGATTTTAAATAGTATAGATATTAAAGAAAGAAATAATTGTGATTATAAAATAATAGCTAATTATATAAAAATATTTGCACTTATGGTAGCAAATAAAAACAAATTAAATGATGAGGTATTAAGTCAAACTACTGATATTATAATAAATAGTCTTTTAAATTATATATTTGTTAAAGTATAGAATAAAAATGATGACAATGAAATTATTCTTTTGTCATCATTTTTAATAACTCTACATATATATTTTCTGAATTTTCTACCCAATTTTTAGATATTTTTCTTACATTATCTTTATTTCCTGCATATATTGTTAAATTAACAAGTTCATCATTTCCATCTTTTATATAACAAGATATTTTGTATTCATCTGATTTAACAGGTATTACATTGCTACCAATTGAATATTCTGTATTTACATTAATTATATTCTTAGATAAAATTTTTTTTAATTTATATAAATTAACACCTGGTATAAGTTCTAGAAGTTCTTGTAAAATTAATATACCTTGATTTGTTAATCTATATAATGTAATATTGTCTTCAGAACATTCTTCAATATAGTTATTGATTTTTAAATTTTGTATATAGTCACATATATCAAAATATGTTATATCATCAAATTCGCAGCAAAAACTTACTATTTGGTCAACTGTAAGTGACTTTTTTGCAATGTCAAGAATGTATAAAACAAGAATTCTTTTATCAAATATTTCTAAATTTTCAAACAAAACATTCACCTTCTCTTTACTTTTATATATATATATGATAACATATTTAAAGTTAAAAATAAAGAATAGAGGTAAAAAAGATGGAAAATATTCAAAAAAAATATATAATTGCAATAGATGGACCGTGTGCTACAGGTAAATCATGTATTGCAAAACTGTTAGCTAAAAAATTATCTATAATTTATGTAGATACAGGTGCTATGTATAGGGTATGTGCATATTATTTCATTACAAACAACATAAAAATAAACGAAGAAAATGCAAAAAAATATATGAAAGAAATAGATATTAAATTAAATTATACAGATGGTAAAATTATTATACATCTAAATAATCAAGATGTAACTGATGATATTAGAACACCAGAAATATCAATGGGTGCATCTGATATTTCAAAAATACCATATGTTCGTGAGAGATTAGTTGATATGCAAAGAAAAATGGGAGAAGATATATCTGTAATTATGGATGGTAGAGATATAGGAAGTGTTGTTTTTCCAAATGCTGATATTAAAGTTTATTTAGATGGAGATATAAAAACCAGAACTTTAAGAAGAAAAAAGGATTTAGAAAAAATGGGATGTACACTGTCATTAGAAGAAATAGAAAAAGATATGAAAAAAAGAGATTCTCAAGATATGAATAGAGATCATTCACCACTTATTAAAGTAGAAGATGCTATTTTAATTGATACTACGTATATGAGTGTTGAAGAAGTAGTAGAGCATATCATGGTAATAATTAAAGATAAAGGAATAATTAAAGATTAATTATATAATTAACAATTAAATGATTATGAGAAATTTCTAGTGAGCTACTCTAGTAGAGTAGAAAATATAAAGTTGTAAATGTCTTAAACTACACAAGTTTTCTACTTTATTATAAAGGGGTATTGTTCTATGAAATTTTCAAAATTAATTGAAAAAATATTTTAAATAGCAATTTGATGGAAAAATTGACAAATTTTTATTTTTCTCTTTCTTTTTTTCTTTTTTTATAGTAAAATATATTTGTGATATATATAATTATAGAGAGGAGTAAAAATGCAGAAATTGTGGAATGTAAAAAGTTATGATGAAGAGTATATTTCTAAGATAATGGATAGATATAAAATATCAGCAATTTTAAGTAAATTAATTGTGTCTCATGGTATTGCTTTTGATGATATAAAAGATTTTTTGAAAGCTAATTTAGAAAATTTAAAAGATCCATATTTAATTAAAGATATGAACAAATTTGTAGATAGAGTTTCAAATGCTATTTCTAAAGGTGAAAAGATTTGTATATATGGTGATTATGATGTTGATGGAATTACAAGTATAATAATAATGTATAAATTTTTAGAAGAATTAGGTGCAAATGTTAGTTATTATTTACCTGATAGATTATCTGAAGGCTATGGACTAAATAGAGATGCTTTAAATAATATAAGAGATAAGGGTACAAGTTTACTTATAACTGTAGATTGTGGTATTACGGCTATAGAGGAAATTAAATATGCAAGTGGTATTGGACTACATGTATGTGTGACGGATCATCATGAATGTAGTGATGAACTTCCAGATGCAATATGTATAGTTAATCCTAAACAAAGTGGTGATAAATCAGAATTTAAATTTCATGCAGGTGTAGGAGTAGCATTTAAATGTATAACTGCACTAAGTATGAAGCATAATCTAAATAAGGATAGATATTTAAAATATTTAGATATAGCAGCAGTGGGTACAATATCTGATATTGTACCACTTACTGGTGAAAATAGAATAATAGCTAAATTTGGTATAGAAGCAATGAAAGTAACAAAAAATATAGGACTTTCTGCTATTTTAAAACTAGTTGGTTCAAATGAAATAGATAGTATTTTAGTTTCATTTGCTTTAGCACCTAGAATTAATGCTTGCGGAAGAATGGGAAATGCGGGGTTAGCTGTTGAATTACTACTTGCTAAAAATTTGCACGAAGCAAATAAAATAGCTCTTAAACTTGATGAACAAAATAAATTAAGACAACAAGTAGAAAAAAATATATTTGATCAAGCTCTTAAAATGGTAGAAGAAAACGAGGCAGATAAAAAAAGTTCTATTGTACTATATGATGAAAATTGGCATAATGGGGTAATTGGAATAGTTGCATCTAAGCTTGTAAATATATATTTTAAACCTGTAATATTATTTACAAAAGAAAATGGTGTTATACGTGGTTCAGGTAGATGTGAAGTAGGTTTTTCTTTATATGAAGCTTTAACTAAATGTAAAGACTTATTAATTCAATTTGGTGGTCACGAACTTGCAGCAGGTATGACAATCGAATCGGATAAAATCGAACAATTTAAAAATAAATTTGATGAAATTGTGAATGAAATAAGTCCAGGTGAAAATAAAGAAATTATAGATATAGATGCGGAAATAACTAGAGATGATTTAAATATAAATACAATTATAGATACTATTTCAATGAAACCTTATGGACAGGGCAATAAAGAACCAGTATTTATATATAAAGGATTAAAAGTTCAAGCAATTAGTACTATAAAAGACGGAAAACATTTGAAACTAACACTTAGAGATATGAATAGTTTATTAATTGGTATTGCATTTTCTTCTGGACACAGAAGAGATGAACTTGTAGTAGGTGATAAGATTGTTATAGTTGGTAATATTAGTATAAATACATTTACTAGTCCAAAAACTATACAGTTTATTATAAAAGACTTTAAAAAAAGTTAAATGTACATATGAAAGAGGGATAAGATTATGAATATAACGTTTTATGGGGCAGCTAGGACAGTTACTGGATCATGTCACATGGTTGAAGCATGTGGTAAAAAATTTTTAGTTGATTGTGGAATGTTTCAAGGAAAACTTGTAGAACAAATGTTAAACTACGAAGATTTTCCTTTTGACATAAAAGAAATAGACTTTGTTATTTTAACACATGCACACATAGATCATAGTGGTAGATTGCCAAAATTATATAAACAAGGTTATAACGGTGTAATATATACAACAAATGCAACAGTTGATTTATGTACTATAATGTTAGCAGACAGTGGTCATATACAAGAAAAGGAAATTGAATGGGTAAATAAAAAAAGAAGAAGAGCTGGTAAAAAGGAATCAGAACCTATGTATACAGCTCAAGATGGTAGTGATTCTATAAAATTATTTAAAGGCTTAGAATATAATCAAACTGTAGTTATAGATGAAAATATTTCATTTAAATTGATAGATGCAGGTCATATGTTAGGTTCAAGTATAGTTTTATTAGATATAAAAGAAGATGATACTGTTAAAAGATTAGTATTTACAGGTGATTTAGGTAATATTAACATGCCACTTTTAAATGATCCGGATACTATTGACAAAGCTGATTATTTAGTAATAGAATCTACATATGGTAATAGATTACATGGTGAAATAAAAGACCAATCAGCTGAATTTGTAGATATAATATTAAAAACTATTGAAAGAGGCGGTAACTTAATAATACCTTCTTTTGCTGTAGGTAGAACACAAGAGATATTATATGAAATAAATAAATATGCAGATTTATTAGGGGTAGAAGATAAACTTAGAAAAATACCTGTTTATGTAGACAGTCCTCTTGCAGTTAATGCTACAAAAATATTCGAACAAAATCCTGAATATTATGATGAAGAAACTTTAAAATATTTGCTTGAAGGAGAAAATCCATTAAACTTTGAAAATTTACACTTCATTGTATCTCCAGAAGAATCAAAAGCTTTAAATGAAGATAATATACCAAAAATTATTATATCTGCTTCTGGAATGTGCGAAGTTGGTAGAATAAAGCATCATTTGAAACATAATTTGTATAGACCAGAATCTACAGTGTTATTTGTAGGATTTCAAGCTGAAGGAACACTTGGTAAAAGAATAATGTCAGGTGAAAAATTAGTGAAAATATTTGGTGAAGAAATAGCAGTAAAAGCTGAAATTAGATATTTAGATTCATTTTCAGGGCATGCAGATAAAAATGGATTATTAAATTGGATTGATAAAATAAAAGAAAAACCAAAAAATATATTTATAGTTCATGGTGAATATTTAAATCAACAAGTATTTAAAAATGAAATATTTAATAGATTTGGTATCAATTCAATTATTCCAAGTCTTGAAGAAACATACACATTAGATGGTAAATTAATTGAAACTAAGGCTACATATAATAGTGCTAGATTTGATATATTAGAAGAATTATCATTCTTGAAACAAGATATAGATGATGTTACTAATATAGTTAAAACAGAAATAAAACATAACATAGTAGAGGAAGATTTACAAGGAATTAAAGAAAAACTTGCTGAGATTGGGCAAGCAATTGCTAATATCAAAGGAACAAAAACTAATCAATAATAAATTAACCCCCTCAATTTAGTAATATAACATATATAATTTAAATATAATGTTATATAATTAGATTGAAGGGGTTTTTATATGCATGTTTTTAACATTTCTTTTTTTGTAAAAAATAAATTGTACGTTGTAGTAATTTTAGCTATTTTAATTGCTTTTATACTAATATATGTTTCATTTTATTCTGTTATAAAATCACCAATTGATAATTCACTTAAACAATCAGATATATTTATTGGTAACTCATACTTTGCAGAGTATGAAATAACAGATATATCAAATAAAAATAGAAATATATATGTCATGAATGAAATATATAAAAAAGATGGAATTAATGAATATTTTAAATTTGGTTATAAAGATATTTTAGGTAATGATATTTCATATATAGTCTGTAATGATAGAGTAAAGATAGAAAATACTTCACAGATAAGTAGTTATATTATAAATTCGAATAACTTTAAAAAAACTAATCTATTTAGTTTAGCAACTTATATAGATATAATTAATAATATAGATAGTATAAAATGTATGTGCTTGAATGTAACAGAGGAAGAAGCCATAAAGAAATATGAATTAATTCTAGATAAACAAATACATGATACAATATGTACCACTGAAGGTATATGTAAATATTCAGATTTATTTTCAAATGGTTTAAAATTATCTAAAATAGAATTGACTATATCAGATAATAAACCAATAGATATAATGGTATACTCAAATGATAACAACGTATATATTAATATTAAATTTATAAAGTTTGAACTAAACAATGAAATATCTGATGATATATTTGAATTTTAGGAGTGATTTTTGATGGATATAAAAAGAGGCGACATATTTTATGCTAGTTTGGGTCCTGTAGTTGGAAGTGAACAAGATGGTATAAGACCTGTTTTAATAGTACAAAATGATATTGGAAATAAATATAGTCCAACAATAATAGCACTTGCAATAACATCAAAAGTTAAAAATTATTTACCAACTCATATAAAGATAGATGGCGAAAAGTACGGATTAGAAAAAGAATCTATAATTTTAGCGGAACAAATAAGAACTTTGGATAAATCAAGGTTGAAAGAAAAAATCGGATTTTTAGATGTTCAAACAATGCTTAAAGTAAAAGAAGCCCTTAAAACAAGTTTTAGCTTAAGATGTGATTTTGAAAAGTTATTTGGAGTTTGGTAAACTATTTTTGGAATTTACTTACTTTTTGTGAAAAAAACAAGATATGTATTGTAAATAAATATTTTTAATGTTATAATATTTGTGTTAAATAATAATCATTTTGAGGTGAATTAAATGAGAAAAGGTCAAGAAATAAGAAAAAAAAATATTGCAGAAAAAAAACAATTATTTAAATTTAAAAATATTTTTAATAATAGTAGAAACAAAAACATTAATGAAAAAAGTAACGATAAGAATACTAATAATATTAAAAATAAAAAGAATAAAAAATTAAGATGGAAAATATTTAAAATTTTCTTGTTCACAATGGTTGCTCTTGGCATAATCGGGACAGGTATTGTTTTTGGTGTTATTTCTGGAGTAATAGACAAAACTGATAGTATTGAATTAGAAGATTTACAACTTCTTAAATTAACTTCATTTATATATGATAAAGATGGAATTGAAATAGGAAATTTATATGATAGTGAAAATAGGGTAACTGTAGAATATAAAAATTTACCAAAATCTTTAGTTGATGCGGTTATATCTATAGAGGATGAAAGATTTTTTAGTCATGGTGGTGTAGATATAAAAAGAACAGCTGGAGCTGTGTTTACTTTTGCATTCAATGGTGGTAAATCTAGTTTTGGTGGTAGTACTATAACTCAACAATTAGTTAAAACTATAACTTCAGACAAAGAAACTTCATGGACTAGAAAAATAAGAGAATGGTATAGGGCAATATCTTTAGAAAGTAAACTTACTAAAGAACAAATAATGGAATCATATTTAAACACAATATATTTAGGCGATGGATCGTATGGTGTTGAAGTTGCTTCACAAAATTATTTTGGAAAATCTATTAAGGAAACAAATATTGCGGAGGCAGCAATACTTGCTGCTGCAATACAAACTCCAGAAAATACAAATCCATATAAAAGTGAAGATGCTAAAACAAGATTACTTGAAAGAAAAGATTTAGTATTAAAACAAATGTTAAAATTAGGTAAAATATCTCAAGTTGAATATGATGAAGCCTCTAAATATGAAATTATATTTAAAAAAGAATCAATATCTGGCACTGAGAAAATTCAAACATATTTTGTTGATGCTGTAATAGAACAAGTTATATTAGATTTACAAGAACAAAAAAGTGTAACACGTGGAGTTGCAATTAAAATGTTATATGCTGATGGATATAAAATATATTCAACACAAGATCAAGCAGTTCAAAAAGCAATTGACGATGCTTACAATAATACAAAATTATTCTATACAGATAAAAAAGGAGATTTTATGCAATCTTCAATGGTTGTAATGGATCAATCAACAGGTAATGTATTAGGATTAATAGGTGGAGCTGATGTAAAATCAGGAACACTTACTTTAAACAGAGCAACACAAACATATAGGCAACCTGGTTCTACAATGAAACCACTTGGAGCATATGGACCTGCTTTTGAACAGGGAGTTTTAGCCCCAGGAATGGGACTTGATGATAGTCAATTTACACTTGGTAATTGGACACCTGGAAATTATTATGGATACTTTAATGGTTATGTTACAGCAAGACTTGCTATATCTAAATCAATGAATATACCAGCAGTTAGAGCAGCTCAAAGAGCCGGAGTAGATAATGCATTTCTATTTGCTAAAAATACTGGTCTTGTAGATTTAGTAGAGGCAGATAAAAACTTAGCTTCAATTGCATTAGGAGGTGTGACAAAAGGATTCACAGTTCTTGAAATGGCAAATGCATATTCAACTATAGCAAATGGTGGAATATATATGACACCTAAATTATATACAAAAGTATTAGATAAAAATGAAAAAGAAGTATTAAAACAAGATACTATAGCTAAAAAAGTAATGAAAGACTCTACTTCGTTTATGCTTACAGATTGTTTGGAGACAGTTATAAAAACTGGTACTGGTGCAGGTACAATTAAACTTGGAAATATGCCAGTAGCAGGTAAAACTGGTAATACAAATGATGATTATGATCAATGGTTTATAGGTTTTTCACCATACTATACTATAGCTTGTTGGAATGGTTATGATACAAATAAATCTATAGGATATAGGACTGGTATAGGAGCATATCCATATACTTCTATGGTGCTATTTAATACTGTATTAAATACAATAAGTAAAGGTCAGGAAATTAAACAATTTGATAAACCTTCTACGATAGTAAAAGGTTCAGTGTGTAGAATATCTGGATTTGTTGCAACAGATGCATGTAGAAATGATCCTAGAGGAGATCAAACTATAACTGATATATTTGCAAGTGGCAGTGTACCTACTAAAACATGTGATATACATAAATCAGTTAGTATATGCAGTGAAACAGGTCTTCTAGCGACAGAATTTTGTCCGAATCCTGTAACTAAATCATTTATAACTAGAGATTATGTTCCAGGTGTAAAACCAAAAGATTGGGGATTTATGATACCTACAGCAACTTGTAATATACATACAAGTGCAATATTAACATCTCCAAATAATAATGAAGTAAATATATATTAATCAAAAATACAAATAAAAATTAGAGGAGTAATTAATGAAAAAGCTTAAGATGTTTGGTATGTTTATATTATCTCAAGTAATATTAATACCGATACTGTCAATTATATTAATATATTATGGACCGTTTACAAATATAAAAGAAATGATTGTAACAACAGCTATGACAACAATGAGTCATCAATATTTTGCAACTTTGTTTTTAAGTGATACAGAGATAAGTCAAATATTAGAAAAAAATAGACCTAATGGAGACATTGCAGATCAAGTTGTTGAAGATATACAAGTAAGTGAAAATAATACAGATGGAATAGAGCTTAAAGATGTTAGTTCAAAAACTTTTAAGGGATATTTACTTATAGTAAATGATCCCTCAAGAGTTAAACTTGCAACTGCTCCAAAACTTGGGAAAGTTGGAGCAACTACATCACAAATAGTAGAATATTATGATGGTGTTGCAGGTATAAATGCTGGCGGTTTTGCAGACGATGCATTAGGAACTGGAGGTAAACCAAGCGGGATTTTGATTTCATTTGGTGAACTTAAATCCACTAAATCAATTGGTAGTTATAGTATTGTAGGACTTGATAAATCAGATAGAATGATAGTTTCAAACTCTATGACTTACTCTAATATGGTAAGTAAAAATATAAGGGATGCTGTTACATTTGGACCAACAATTATTGTTAATGGAATACCAACTATAAGAAGTGGAAATGGTGGTTGGGGCATTCAACCTAGAACTGCAATTGGACAAAGAAAAGATGGTACTATTCTAATGCTAGTTATTGATGGTAGACAAGCTGATAGTTTAGGTGCAACACTTAAAAATGTACAAGATATTTTTTTACAATATGGTGCATATAATGCATATAATTTAGACGGTGGAGCTTCTAGCACAATGATATATGATTTAAAACTTGTAAATACACCAAGTGATACATTGGGAGAGCGATATGTTCCATGTGCATTTATAGTTACAAAACCTAATTTTGATTCAAATTCAGAAAAATCAGCAGAATAGAGGGTGCAGATATGAAAAAGATATTAAAATACATATTTACATTTATGACTATAAGTTTTATTATAACAGTGGTTTGTCTTACACTTGTTGATGATTTTGTATATTCACTTAATAATTCGAGTACAATTATACAAGACAGTGATAGTTTAAAAGATATATCAACTACTGAAAATTTAAAATTAGAAAGTGAAAGTACACTTGTACAATATGCATATGATAACAAATATTACATATATTTAAAAGATGGTAAAATATATGTAAATGATACTAAAAAGAAAGAATTAATAACAACAATAGAAGAAACTGATCCTATCTGCTTTTGTAACTTATTATATGATAAAAATCAAATTGTATATTTTACACATAAAAAGGTTGGAACAAGCTCAAAGTTAACTCTTAGAACTTATGAAATTAGTTCAAAAAACAAAAAACAAGAAGAGAAATATACAGTAAATAATTTCAGTAGAATAAAAGAATTTGAATGTTCACCAGTTATAAATATTATATACATGAATATAGAAACAAAATCTGGTATAAAAGAAAATAATATTATTTATAGGATTGATTTATTTAAAGGTAGTTCTCAAGTTGTATCAGATAAAATTATATCAAAACTTTGTATGTTAAAAGCGAAAGATAGACTTTATTATGAAGATAACAAGAGTAATATTTATTATTCAGGTGGTAAATTAAGTATATTTAAAGAAAAAGTAAACCTTATAGGAACAGATTTAGATGATAATATTTATTTTATATCATCTGAAAATAAGAATAAGGTATACAAAGTACAAAACAATAAAATAGTTGATACAATTGATTTAACTGACACAGATGTTCTTAGTTATTATAGTGATAATACAAATGTATATTTGATTTACCCTACATATATAATTAATATATCTTCTGAAAATCCTAATAAAAGGTTAATAAAACTTTCAAATTATGTTACTTTTGAATCTATCAAAAATAATACAGTATATTTAAAAACAAAAGACAATACAATTATAATAAGAGAACTGTTAAAATAATAAGGGGGATATAATGGATGAAATAATTAGAGCTGTAATACTTGGAATTATACAAGGTTTAGGTGAATTTTTACCTATTTCAAGTTCAGCACATTTAATATTTGTAAGGTATTTATTTGGATTTCCAGAAATGTCAATATCATTTGATGTTGCACTTCATTTTGGTACACTTATAGCAGTAATGTTTATTTTTTGGAAAGATTGGTTAACATATATTAATGGTGTTTATCAAAAAGTTATACATAAAAAATCTTCTTTTGAAAACAACATGTTTTGGTATTTAGTAGCGGCTACTATTCCAGGTGCATTTATTGGATTTTTATTAGAGGAACAAATTGAAACTGTATTTAGATCTTCGATGGTTATTATAGCTTTTACTTTAGCTATAATGGGTGTACTTATATATATTGGAGATAAATATGCAGAAAAAAAATACACGAAACAAACGAATTTTGAAAGTCTAACTTTTAAACAAACATTTATAATAGGATTATCACAAGCATTAGCTATTATTCCAGGATTTTCTAGATCTGGTACTACTATTTTAACTGCAAGGCTTATGGGAATAACTAGAGAAGCATCTGCTAAATTCACTTTTTTATTATCAACACCTATTATATTTGGTGCTGCGATGTTAAAAGCTGATGAATTAATTAAAGGATTTAATTTAGAATTAGTTGTGGGAATATTTACAGCTGCAATAGTTGGTATAATAGCGATTAAGTTTTTACTAAGTTATATTAAAAACAATGGGTTTGCTATATTTGCATATTATAGAATAATTATAGCAATTATTGTTCTTATAAAAGTATTTGTAGGTTGAAAGGGGTTTATGTATGATAACGTATGATGAATTAATAAAAAATATAAATGTTTTACTTGTAGATGATGATGAGGATTTTGTAAATATTGCTAATATTTATCTAAAATCAAAAGGATATAATGTGGATGTTGTAGATAATGGAGCAGAAGCAATTGAAATTATAAAGCAAGAAAAACACCAAATTGTTCTTCTTGACTACTTTATGCCAAATCTTTCAGGTGAGGATGTGGTAGTTGAAGTACGTAAATTTAATCAAGAAGTTGTTATTATTATGCAGACAGGATTTGCTGGTCAAAAACCACCAATTGATACAATGCAAAGATTAAATATACAGAATTACCATGATAAAACAGAAGGAATGGACAAGTTAAATTTAGAATTAATTTCTGCTGTTAAAATATTTAATCAACAGAATCAAATTGCTATTTCCAAGTATAAGAGTAATGCAATTAGTAAACTGATAAGTTCAATAGTTCTAAATATAAAATCTAGTTTGATGTCAATAGGTGCAGGACTTGAAATAACAAATATGATCATAAGCGAATCT
The DNA here is from genome assembly GCA_028684095.1 of Clostridia bacterium. Classification (GTDB taxonomy): domain Bacteria; phylum Bacillota; class Clostridia; order TANB77; family CAG-465; genus RGIG5057. The sequence continues at coordinate 12,003 of JAQUGQ010000003.1, read as the reverse complement.
AAAAGCGATGTAGGATTAGATAACATAGCTAAACTTGGGAATTTTTATGAAAATAACAAAACAAATTTAGAAAAAATAGATAAGGTTCTTACTGCAATAATAAGAGAAATAAATGAAAGTGATCAAGATATAATGTCCGATAGTGAAATAACTGAAGTTATTAATTTGATTTTATCTAATGAACTTAAACAAAAAGGTGTTGATTTTAATACGAGAGTTTCACTTAGAGCTAGTAGTTATATAACAGGAAATGTAAATGACATTATATTCATAATATGCGAAATTATATTCAAACTTATTAAAATGTCTATAGCAACATCTAGTATAACATTTACTTTAACAGAAGATGAGTTAGAATGGTATTTTATAGTTGAAAGTAATGAAATAGAAAAAATAAGTAATAATGATTTATATATACTTAAAAATGTTATATTATCAATTAGAAATGTTGATTTGATTGAAGAAAAAAATACTATTAAAATATTACTTAAAAAAAAGGTATAATATTACATTAAAATAACAAAATTAATAGATTATTATTAAAGGTTAGGTATTTAAAATATATTTAATCTTTTTTTCTAAATTTTGTTGTATATTATATAAATAAATGGTATAATGACCATGTAAAATATATTAAATCTAGGAGGATAAATTATGTTTAAAAAATTTGAAACTTACTTTGCAGGCAAAAAGCTTGTTATAGAAACAGGAAAGATGGCTTGTTTTAGTAATGGTTCATGTCTTGTGAGATATGAAGATACAGCAGTACTTGTAAATGCAACAATGTCAAAAGAACCAAGAGATGGAATTGATTTTCTACCATTATCAGTAGATTATGAAGAAAAACTATATGCTATAGGAAAAATACCAGGAAGTTTTATGAAAAGAGAAGGAAAAGCTACAGATAAAGCAATACTTGTATCTAGAGCAATTGATAGACCGCTTAGACCATTATTTCCACATGATTATAGAAATGATACATCAATTCATGTTACTGTTATGTGTGTGGATCCAGATGTACTTCCAGAAATACCAGCAATGATAGGTGCATCTATAGCTCTTAATATATCAGATATACCTTTTGATAAAATTGTTGGAGGAATAAAAGTTGGATTAATAGATGAAAATCTTGTTCTGAACCCTAACTTAGAAGAAAGAGCAAAATCTAGATTGGATTTAACAATTGCTGCTACATATGATAAAGTTTGTATGATTGAAGCAGGTGCTAGTGAAGTAGACAATGAAACAATGATAAAAGCTATAAAATTTGCACATGAAGAAATAAAAAAATTATGTGTATTTATAGAAGATATAAGAAAAGAAATAGGAAAACCAAAATCTGAATATAAATCTTTTGAAGTACCTAAAGAATTAATAAATGAGATATCTACTATAATTGGAGATAAATTATCTAATTCAACAAGTACAACTGACAAAAACGTAAGAGATGTAAATATAGACGAATTAAAAAAATTCATAAAAGAAGAATATATAAAAAATCACACCGAAGAAGATTATGCTAAAAATAAGAGTATGATAGCAGAAGCTGTATATAAATTACAAAAGAAAGCTGCAAGAAGTCAAATAATAAATAATGGTATGAGACCAGATGGAAGAGGACTAGATGAAATAAGACCACTTAGTGCTGAAACTCATATATTAGAGAGAACTCATGGTAGTGCATTATTTAGTAGAGGACAAACACAAGTTTTATCTGTAGTAACACTTGGAACTATGGCTGAAGAACAGAACTTAGATGGACTTGATGAAGAAAAATCAAAAAATTACATCCATCATTATAACTTTCCACCATATAGTGTTGGTGAATCTAGATCTTCAAGAGGTCCAGGTAGAAGAGAAATAGGACATGGAGCATTAGCTGAAAAAGCATTAGTACCAGTTTTACCTTCTACTGAAGAATTCCCATATACTATACGTGTAGTATCTGAAATACTTAGTTCTAATGGTTCTACATCACAAGGTAGTATATGTGCTTCAACACTTGCTCTAATGGATGCAGGTGTACCAATTAAATCACCAGTAGCAGGAATATCTACAGGATTATTTACTAAAGATGATAATGTAGATGATTATATAATGGTAACAGATATTCAAGGTATTGAAGATTTTTTCGGAGATATGGACTTTAAAGTAGCAGGAACTAAAAAAGGTATAACTGCTATTCAAGTTGATATAAAAATCGATGGATTATCATATGAAGTAATCGAAGAAGCTTTTGAAAAGACATATAAAGCTAGATGCTATATATTAGATGAAATAATGCTTAAAGAAATAGCAGAGCCTAGAAAAGAAATTTCTAAATATGCACCTAAGATTATTACAATTACGATAAATCCAGATAAAATTCGTGATGTTATAGGTAGTGGTGGAAAAATCATTAACAAAATAATTGAAGATACTGGAGTTAAAATAGATATTGAAGATACAGGTAAAATATTTATAGCTGGGGCAGATTCTGCAATGGTAAATAAAGCTATATCAATAATTGAAGGTATAACTAGAGATGTTGAAATTAATGCAGTATACCTTGGTAAAGTTACTAAAATAATTGCTTGTGGTGCTATTGTTGAAGTAATGCCTGGAAAAGAAGGTCTTCTTCATATATCTAAAATGTCAAAAGTTAGAATAAATAAAGTAGAAGAAGTATTAAATCTTGGGGATAATGTTATGGTAAAAGTAATCGATATAGATAAAGAAAATGGTAAGTTTAGTTTAATAGCTAATGATTTAGTAAACAAAGAGGGGTAGTTTAATGCAAGTTTATGCATTTGTTGGTAAAACAGGCACAGGGAAGAGTTATAATGCTCTTCATGTTGCACATAAATATGATATTAAATATATAATTGATGACGCAATATTAATTAAAAATAATAAAGTTATATGTGGGAAATCTGCAAAAACTGAAGATACAAAAATTGCATCCGTTAAGGCGGCAATTTTTGTAGATACTGATAAAAAAAATGAAATGATAAATGCAATAAGAATTGAAAATCCAAATAAATTACTTATACTAGGTACATCAGATGGAATGGTAGAAAAAATTGCCAATAACTTAAATTTAGGTGAAATTAATCGTAAGATATATATTGAAGATGTTGTAACGGCAGAAAATATTAATCTTGCTAGAAAGTCAAGAATAGAAGATGGAAAACATGTTGTTCCAGTTCCGACATTTGAGATTAAGGAGCAATTTTCAGGATATTTTTTAGATCCACTTAGAATATTCAATTCGTTTATGAAAAATGATGGTATAAATAATGAAAAAACTATTATTAGACCAACTTTTAGTTATTTAGGAAAGTACTACATAGCTGAGAAAGTTATAAATTCAATTATTGAACATGCTACTACCAGAATAAACGGAATAACTAGGATATATAAAGTACTATCAACAAAATATATAGATGGTATTAAAATAGAAATAGATGTTGAAGTTAAATATGGAATAAATATTCCTAGTATAAGTAACAGATTAAGGAATATTATAGTTCTTGAAGTTGACAGAGCAACTGGTATTAATATATTTAGTATAAATATAAATATAAAAGGAATTTCTAGATAGTGGGGGTTGATGTATATGGAAACTATGAGATTTAGAGAAACGAAAAAAGCAAGTTATAAGGGACAAATTTTTTTTATTATATTGTTTTTACTTATAGGAGTTACAATAACATATTTTGCAATTTGTACTGAAAAAGAACCTACTTTAATAGGACAATCTGGGTCAGATATTGTTAATAAATCAAATTTAGATGAAAGTAATGCCTTAACTGATGTTGAAGAGCCATTAAATAATGCATCAGAGCTATATAAAATAACTAATAACTATATTTCAGATAAAACAATAAAAAAGATAAAAGCAAATATAACAATACCTGTAATATCTATAAATGATGAGGTATTAACTACAATAAATGATCAAATATATAATAAATTTAATAATACTTATAATTCATTTAAGAAGACAATGGAGAATGTAGATAACAATTTTACATATACTGTTACATATAAAGTATATGATAATATTATAGCAGAAAAGAATGTAATATCTATAACTATATATGAAAGAATGATTGATGATAGTGCAAAAGTTAATTCTATGGAAAAAATATATACATATAATATAAATCAAAGGGATGGAATGATTTTAAAACAAGAAGACGTGATACTTGATATATTAAGTTCAACATATAAAGATAAAATTAAAATAGGAATTAAAAATTATGTTATAAGTAATTGTAATATTAAAGAATCTGAATATAATTATTCATATACTGGACTTGAAACTTTCTATATAGAAGAAAATAAGATTCATTTCATATTTAATCCAGAAGTGTTAGTAGATAAAAAATATAGTATATTAGATATTACAATATAAATTATCAGAAAGGAATGAACAAATAAATGGTAGATTCAATGGAAAAAATTGTTAGCTTATGTAAATCTAGAGGATATATATATGCTGGTAGTGAAATATATGGTGGTCTTGCAAATACATGGGATTATGGTCCACTTGGAGTAGAATTTAAAAACAATGTGAAAAAAGCATGGCTTAAGAAATTTGTACAAGAGTCTAAATATAATGTAGGATTAGATTGTGCAATTCTTATGAATCCAAAAACTTGGGAAGCTTCTGGACATCTAGGTGGTTTTTCTGATCCACTTATTGATTGTAAGGAATGTAAGTCTAGATTTAGAGCTGACAAAATAATTGAAGAATATGCTTTTGTACACAAATTAGATATAAAAGTTGAAGGTATAAGTGATGAAGATTTAGTTAAATTATTATATGAACATAAAGTAGTATGTCCTAAATGTGGTAAATTAAATTATACAGAAATACGTAAATTTAATTTAATGTTTAAAACATTTCAAGGAGTAACAGAAGATTCACTTAGTACAGTATATTTAAGACCAGAAACTGCACAAGGTATATTTGTTAATTTTAAAAATGTAGCTAGAACTACAAGAAGAAAAATACCTTTTGGAATAGCTCAAATTGGTAAATCTTTTAGAAACGAAATAACACCAGGTAACTTTATATTTCGTACACGTGAATTTGAACAAATGGAACTTGAATTTTTTTGTAAACCTGGAGAAGATTTAAAATGGTTTGAATATTGGAAACAATATGCAGTAGATTTCTTAATTAATTTAGGAATGAAAGAAGAAAATATACGCTTAAGAAATCATGAAAAAGAAGAATTATCTCATTATAGTAATGCAACAACAGATATTGAATTCAGATTCCCGTTTGGTTTCGGAGAATTATGGGGTATAGCAGACAGAACAGATTTTGATTTAAAGCAACATATGAAGTTTTCTGGTGAAGATATGAATTATCTAGATATATTAACAAACGAAAGATATATTCCATATTGTATAGAGCCTTCACTTGGTTGTGATAGAGCATTACTTGCTTTCTTATGTAATGCATATGAAGAAGAAAATGTTTCAGAGGATGACACTAGAATAGTATTAAAACTTCATCCATTCTTAGCACCTATAAAAATAGGAATTTTACCATTATCTAAAAAATTAAGTGAAAAATCCGAAGAAATATATCACAATTTATGTAAAAAATATATGTGTGATTTTGATGATGCTGGAAGTGTTGGTAAAAGATATAGAAGATATGATGAAATAGGTGTTCCATATTGTATAACTTATGATTTTGATTCAGAAACAGATGACTCAGTTACAATAAGAGACAGAGATACGATGATACAAACAAGAGTTAAGATTAAAGAACTTGAAAATTGGTTTTTAAATAAATTTGAAATATAAGGGGTACTAATTATGAAAAGTAAAAAAAGAAGAAGTTTCTTCAAAAGTTTTATAATTATTATACTTATTTTGCTTTTAGTTTCTGTATCTATCTATATTTTATTCAACACTCAATTATTTAAAAAATATAACAAACAAAATAATAGTAATGTTGAATTTAAATTACCTTTTGAAGAAAAAGAATACAAGAATTTATTAGGATATGATTTTTATACAAAAGAAAATGGAACAGTTTTAATAAAATCTAGTGGTTTGGAAATGGTTAATATTTATTCTGAGGGAACTATTATTAATATAAATGAAAGAGTAGTTAAAATAGAAGTATTTGAATTAATAGAAGAAAATAGAACTCCATCAAATGTGTTAATGTTAACAGAAAATGGTAATTTATACATTTGTGATTTAGGACAAACTGTGTTAGATAATACAAACATATATAAATATACTTTTAATCAAAAAATCAAAGATATAAAATTAGAAGTAATACAAAGTATTTTGTATCATGAAATAACTGTTGTAGAACTTGAAAATGGTGAAACAAGAGTTGTTGGACCTCGTAATATATTACTAGCACCTATAAATTATTTCATTGGTAAAAGATGTGAAATACTTTCACTTGGAAAAAATTATATTTTAATTGAAAATGATAATAAAATAAGAATAGGTGATGTTAATAAGGATAAATATTTTAGCATATTAGAAGAAAAATGGATAAATGCAGATACAGATATAACTAATTATATATATTTGAAGGATGAAACTGATAAAGTTATACTAGCGAAAGATTTTAAGTGTTCAATAGAGGGTGATGTTACTAATGTATATATATTAACTAATGATAATAAACTTTTTTATTTAAGTGTATCTGATAAATCATTATTAAAAGTAGATAATGTATTAGAAAAATATGAGATAAAATTAAGTAAAATAGCATCTGAATTTGTTTCAAATGAATTAAGCAGTATTGTTACAATTAAATTTACAGATGGTACTGTGGCTAATATAAAAGGTAATAATTTAATATTTGGAATGTTATCAGAAAATAATAATTTTTTTACATTTTCTAAACAATATTTGAAAGATAATATTAAATATAAGATTTTAACTGATAAATCCGGAATAAATTATAAAATAAAAGATTATCAAATAATATATGATGTAATAGAAGATAGTGATTTTTATATTATAAATGTTTTTATGATAACTGAAGATAACAATATGATAATGACGCGTTTATCTAATAATCAGCAATATAATTATATAGATATAATGAAAGTTGAAAACATTGATAGCAAAAAGTTAATTGATAAATTTGATTGTCAGTATTCTGAAGATGATGGATATACAACAAAAATAGTTTTTAAAGATGGTACTAAAGTTGATTTTTATACATTTATTAAAAAATATTTGTTGCTAAGTTAAGGAGTTGATTTTATGAAAAAGAATATATTAAAATATACAATAGTTAGTATAATAATATTCTCTATGATATTTGCAGTTTTTGCAGGATTACTATCAGCAGCAATGTCTGTATAGAAAAAATGAGGTGAAGGAATGATTGAAACAATATCTTCGAAGTTTGTTGAATTTATGTATATACTTCAAAATATATTACATTTAAACAGCCCATTAAGAGTAATAATACTAATTATGGATATTGCAATAGTTGTTTTAATAATATATTATTTTTATAGATTAATAAAACAAACAAGAGCAGAACAAATAGTAAAAGGCATATTAATATTATTATTATTTCTAATATTATCAAATGTATTTAATATGGTAATACTTAAATTTTTACTTACAAATTTAATGACATATGGAATGTTATTATTAATTGTTGTGTTTCAACCAGAACTTAGAAATGCATTTGAAAAAATAGGTAGAAATAGTAAAATATCAAATGTATTTGATATGGAGGATAATATTGTAATAAGGCACTCTATATCAGAAATAATAAAAGCTGTTGAAATAATGTCACTTAAAAAAATAGGTTTACTTATTGTTATTGAGAGAGAAACTAAAGTATCAGAGGTTTTAAAAGATGGTATAAATTTATCAGCTAAAGTTTCATCTGAGCTTCTTCAAAACATTTTCATGCCAAGAACACCACTTCATGATGGAGCTGTTATAATTGATAAAACTCAAATACTAGCGGCAAAATGTATACTTCCACTTGCATCTGAAAATACTATCGAAAAGAAACTTGGAACAAGACATAGAGCAGCTGTTGGTATAACTGAAATATCTGATGCATTAGTAATAGTTGTATCAGAAGAAACTGGAATTATATCTGTAGCTGAAAATGGTAAACTAAAAAGAAATTTAAATGGAGAACAATTAAAAGATATTTTACTTAAAAAAATAGATAAACCAAGAACTATAAAGACTATCAAAAATATTAAGAAAGACTAATAAATATGCTTTAGTTAACATATATTTAATAAGGTGATTAAAGTTGAAAATTGTTTTATTTGATATATTTAAAGACAGTAAAAGAACTATTAAAATAGAAAAATATGTGAATACGTTTGGTGAAAGTATTTATGTATATATAAATGAAAGTATTGCACTTAAGGGAAGTATAATAAATAGATTTAAAAACAAAATTCTAGAAAAATACTTAAGTAACATATTTAAATCTAAAAAATTTGATGAATCAAAATATATATATATAACATCATATGAATTTGATAAAAATAGTGTTTTAAAAGATAAATTAAATACATTTTTAAATAATAGATTTAGTGAAGTTATAGTTAATGATACAATTAAAAAAAATAGTATAAAATACTTGCAAAGTTACGGTATTGAATCGAAAATATTGTGTATAATATCTGAAAAAATTGATATGGCTATATTATTGAGTTATATAGAAAAATTTAAAATGGTAGATTTTTTATATATAGGAGAGAAAGATAATATTTTTTCGAAAAATATAAATAATATCAATACGGAATATGGTTCAACAGTTTCTTTTATTAATTCTATTGATTTAACCATATATAATGTATACATAGTTTTTAATCAAGTAGATTTAAATGGTTATATATTAAATCGTAAAAGTAAATACCTAGATTTAACTTCCTCGGATAACGATATATATAGTAAAGAATATAGAATATTTTATAAATATTCAAATGAAATAGTAAATAAAGAAAATTTTAGTAAAACAAGGATAGGTAAACTAATCTGCATATACTTGACAGATAGTGTATAATAAATACAAACTAAATTTAAAGGAGGAATTTAATATGGAAGAAAGACAAATATTACTTACAGAAGATGGATATAAAAAATTAGAAGAGGAACTTGCATTTTTAAAAGGAACAAAAAAAATGCAAGTAGCTGAAAGAATCAAAATAGCAAGAGAATTTGGTGATATTTCTGAAAACTCAGAATATGATGAAGCTAAAAATGAACAAGCTTTATTAGAGTCTAAAATAATTGAAAAAGAAAACACTTTACGTTTAGCTAAAGTAGTAGATGATGATGAGGTATCTACTAGAGTGGTTGGTGTTGGTGCAAAAATTAAAGTATATGATTACGAATTAAAAGAAGAATTAGAATATTGTCTAGTTGGTGCTGCAGAGGTTGATTTAGATGAAAATAAAATATCTAATGAATCTCCAGTAGGTAAAGCATTAATTGGTAAAAAGAAAAACCAAGATGTATTTGTTGAAACTCCAGGAGGAACAGCTAAATACAAAATAATTTCAATAGTTAGACAATAAAATTAATATAATTAATAGAAGAGGATGTGAATTATTGTGGATAATAGTAATAATGAACAAGAAATAACGTTAGAAGATTTAAATAAACTTGTAGAGGTAAGAATAGATAAATTAAAAGAATTACAATCAAATAATAAAAACCCGTTTTTTGTAACTAAATGTGAAATAAACAACTTTAGTAAAGATATAAAAGATAATTTTGCTGATGATACTGAATTACAAGTTAAAATAGCAGGAAGAATTATGTCTAAAAGAGCAATGGGTAAAGCATCTTTTTGTGATATACAAGATAGTAAAGGAAGAATACAAATATATGTAAGAGCTGATATGATAGGTATTGATTCATATGAAGATTTCAAAAAATATGACATAGGAGATATAGTATATATATATGGAACAGTTTTTAGAACACATATGGGTGAAGTATCTGTTAAAGCATCTAAGGTACAACTTGTATCTAAATCATTAATACCGTTACCAGAAAAATGGCATGGTTTAAAAGATATTGATTTAAGATATAGACAAAGATCTGTTGATTTAATAGTAAATAGTGAAGTAAAAGATACTTTTATAAAAAGAAGTAAGATAATAAAAGCTATGAGAGATTATCTGGAAAGTAATGGCTATTTAGAAGTGGATACACCTATGTTAAATATTGTTCCTGGTGGAGCTGCTGCTAAACCATTCGAAACTTATCACAATGCTTTAGATATGCAATTATATCTTAGAATATCACCAGAGTTATATCTTAAAAGACTAATTATTGGTGGATTTGACAAAGTATATGAAATAGGAAAAAATTTTAGAAATGAAGGTATTTCTATTAAACATAATCCTGAATTTACAAATATGGAACTTTATTCTGCTTATGATGATTATAACGATATGATGAATGTAACAGAAGAAATGATAAAATATATAGCAAATGAAGTTGTAGGAACAGAAAAAATAAATTATCAAGGTCAAGATATAGACTTATCTGGTAAATGGAAAAAGATAACTATGATTGATTCTATAAAAGATATTACTGGAGTAGATTTTGATACTATACTTACTGATGTAGAAGCGATTTCTGTAGGTAAAAAACTTAAATTAGATGTAGATGATACATACAAAAGAGGTGATGTTATTAATCTAGCATTTGAAGAAAAAGTTGAAGCAACTTTAATTCAACCTACATTTATAATCGATTATCCAGTAGAAGTATCTCCATTAACAAAGAGAAGACAAGACAAACCAGAATTAGTTGAAAGATTTGAATTATTTATTGGTGGAAGAGAATACGGTAATGCATATTCAGAACTTAATGATCCAATAGATCAAAGATCTAGATTTGATCAACAAGTAGCACAAAGAGAAGCTGGAAATGAAGAAGCAAATATGCAAGATGATGAATTTTTGACAGCTCTAGAATATGGAATGCCACCAACAGGTGGACTTGGAATTGGTGTTGATAGATTAATAATGTTACTTACTGACTCAGCTTCAATAAGAGATATATTATTCTTTCCAACAATGAAACCAATGAACAAGTAGAAAAATACAAAATAAAAAAGTCAGCAAATGGACTTATAAAACACAAAAATATACAATAATTTCAATTATTGTATATTTTTTAATTTTTTTTTATATTATATATAATGATTACATATAATAATATTGTATATTTAGATCAAATTAGTTATATATTTGTAAAAATACATTTTTGTATAAATAAGTAAAAATAGTTAATAATATAAGTAAGAATATATATTGGAGGTGTTTAATGAAAGCAACTGGAATAGTAAGAAAAATTGATGATTTAGGTAGAATTGTTATACCTAAAGAAATAAGAAAAGGTTTAAGAATAAGAGTAGGAGATCCATTAGAAATATATGTAGAAAAAAATGGAGAAATAATCCTTAAAAAATATGCTCCTATGGGAGATTTATTGAAAATTTCTGAGCAATATGCTGATACATTATTTAAAACTTCGGGTTTTGCAGTATGTATAACAGATACTGATAGCATAACTGCAGTTAGTGGATGTCCTAAAAAAGAATATCTTGATAAAGAAATAAGTGATAATATATTAGATATAATGAGGGATAGATCCATTTGGTTCACTAAAGATGGTATAGTAATGAAAATAGTAAATGGAGAAGGACCAATTAAATATATATCGCAAATAATAGCACCTATTATAGCTGATGGAGATGCAATGGGAAGTGTAATATTTTTTTCATTGGATAATACAAAAAAAATAACAGAAATAGAGTTGAAATTAGTTCAATCTGCAGCAACATTTTTAGGAAAACAGATGGAAATATAAATAAAAAAAGTGTGTAATTTATATATAATGGAACCTAAGAACAGGACACACTAAAAAAGAGTGTGTTGGTTCTTAGGTTTTATTTTGCCTAAAAATATGATATAATAAAAAAAAATTGGAGGAAATTATGAGTAAAATACTATTTAATGA
>JAQUGQ010000013.1 GCA_028684095.1 Clostridia bacterium | reverse complement strand
TGTGTATTGTCGTAATATCACTATTATATCATAAAGGGGGATTTTTTTCATTACAGCTAAAAGCTTTTCTATTCTCACTGGCATAGCCAGTGGTTGTATACCTGGGGTAGTTCAAGGGGATAATCTATAAAAGAGAGTAGATGTACAACAATTGTATTACATCTACTCTCTTTGCCATTATCTGTTATTTTTGCCTTTATACTCGTCCATTGCTTTTGTTCTGACTCTTGATGGAATATCTCTTTCAGGAATATCGGTTTTTGTGTTGCATTCAGAACATAAAAATGTGTAATAGTAGTCTACTTCATCACGACAATGAGAAGCTGTAACAAATATATCAGCTTCTGCAACCATTAACCGTGCATTACACCCACCATCACCATTACCTTTTCCTGTGCATGTTACTTCCTTTTCCCAGCCGTTTGGATTACCTTTTTCTAAGACTCTCATATTAATAGCCTCCTCATATAATATATTCTTACATCATTATTTTACCACATTTATCGATTTTTTACAAGTTTTATGTCAACATTTATCAAAAATAATGATGTTTTTATCCCTCTTCTACTGTTTGTGGATCAGGCACTTCATTAAACCATTCTGTTAGTCTTGTTGGTACTATTCCTACTTCATCTTTATAGATCTAAATCCTATTGCTACTTCAGGTGCTACATCTCCATCTCTCTCAATAAGTTCTCCTTTTATCAGAGTTGCCCCTTGCAATAAAGCCCTTGATTTTAATGATAGCTGGTTTATCTCTATTTCTATTTCACAACTATCAAATTTAGATAATACTTCTTCTACTTCATCATCTGAATATATTTTTTCCTTTTAGTTTTGTTATATGTTTTTTTACTTTACTTTAGCTCTACCTCTATTAATTTTATTTCCCTTTAACAACTTCTGGTAACTGACCTTTAAAATTAAGTTTATCACTTCCAAAATTCATTTTTTCTATGTTAAATCCATTGTAATTAGATATAATAGTATTTAACATATCAATAAGTACAGTTTCAGATTCTTTAACAATATCTTCTGGCATTTGTATATTACCTAAATATACATTATATTTGTTTATCTTTCTCAACCTTAGTCAAATTCTAACGTTTTAATATAGTTACTTATCTGAATGTTCTTTTTTTACAACTTGTTTATTATCATAATTTCTTTTAGATTCAACTATTTCTTTACTACTATATACATCATTTTTTAAAGATTCTAAAAATTTATTTTTTATATCAATATCTTCAAATGGCATTTTATTAAATTTTTCTTGATTTTCTTTGAAAAAAATTTCTAGTCTTTTAATATATGCTACGTTAGATTTGTCCACAGATTCTATGAAATTTCTAAGTATTGATTGGCTATAGTTTTTATAATATTCTAATTTTAAATTAAATGATTTTTCGATTTCAGAATCGTATCCTAAACAAAGGCCGTTTTTATCCACATATGCAGATTTTTTTATTATTTCTATCTGAGATTTTATATTTTTAAATCTTTCAATTGAAAATTCTGATTTTAAATTTTCAGCGGACATAAAATTATGCATATTTGTTTTTGCTTTTTCATTTATTTGCTCATATAGAGTACTATATAAATTAATATATTCCTCTTCTGATTTAATTGAATCTAGTTTTTCAATATTTTTTAACATACCTTGCATTTCATCACAATGATTATACAAAGAATCTTTAACTAATTGATATGCATTAAATAAACTTCTGTATAATCCGTTTTTCTTATCTTTAGTTTCATCTACAGATAAAGTATAATCATTAAATTGTTCTTCTATATTTGCATTGTTATTCGAAGCAATAATCATTTTGCTTAATCTTTTAGAATCGTCTATCGATATTGGAATAACATTTTTATATGAAATATTATCTATAAATTGTTGTGTACTTATATTTAATTTCAAACAATTAACTTTTTGTATAAAGTTTTCTTCAATTCTTTCAATTGATTTTATATACTCTTCATTTTCCATTTTTTCTTGTGGAACAGAAAATAACATCATATTTTGCATATTTTTAATTTCATTATATGTTTTTTCAACATCTTCAATTTTTTTTATATCTAAATTACTTAACTTTATTTCATAGGCTTTATGTAAAGTATTAAGTGCAGATTCATATTCTTTACTATCTAGATTTTCATAAACATTGTTCATATTATATAATAATTTAATCATAGGTGTATTAAATTTTTTTATTTCATTTTTATCCAAAGAATCACTGTATTTTTCATCAAAATCTTTCATTATTTCGGATAATGTAATGTGACCTAAATGTAAATCTACAATTTTATCTTCACCAATTATTGAAGATAGAGTACCAAATAAATTTAATCCAGAATCATAATATGATCCAAAAAAATCATTAGTAACATAAGAACCATCTTTATATACCATTGAACCTTTAGAAAGTCTGTCTGAATTCATACCAATATTTATATATTCATTCAAAAATTCACAAAAACATCTACTTTCAAAATATCCAGATTCCATTACTAATACTTTTTCTAAGTCTTGATCTTTGGATATAAAATCATAATATTCTTGTGAAATATTGGAATATGATTCGTTTTCATTTCTTGTGTCCATTTCACCTGTTTTATAGTTATATCTACCGAATTTACTACTCCCACTTACGGCATGGTTTAATTCATGATCAACAATTATCTGCCCTTCAGTATCCGTATTTATTCCATAATCGTGCAAAGTATATGATCTATAACTAGCAGCAGCTCCAGCTTTTGGAGGTAATTTCATAATTTCAACTTTGTTTAATTTTTCCTCTATTTGCTCTTTATATTTTCTATCATACCTTTTTGTAAATCTTTTAACAAAATCTTTTTTTATCTCTTCAAATCCATTAATATCCATTTTATAATACCCTTTCAATTTTAAATAATACTATTTTTCACTTAAATTTATCATTTAAATAAGAATATTATATCATTCTCCATATATTTTTTCAAGTGTTCATTTAAATAATCTTTTTATTAATAGTAATATGCTATTAATTGTTATTTTAACTAAAAAAAGCACCTACAAATGAATGTAGATACTTATAACTGTATATTTGTTAAATTAAACTCGTGATAACGAATTCTGATTATTACTATGACTTATTGATTTTTTCATGTATCATATTTATAATTTTCACTCTCAAATTTCATTTTGTACCATTTTTGATCTAGTTTTAGTAAAAAGTAGCTACAATACATAAAGCCCTACACGAAAACCTATGTCGTAGCTGACACTAGTAGCACTGAAACTCATACGAAAAGCAGCTGGGTAAATACTACCACTATTACTTAAGTAACAGCTGCCTCCGCGAAAGACACGGTCAGAGCTATAAATTTCATTTGTCCATTCCCATGTATTTCCTGCTAAATCATATATATTTTTTGCTTTCCAATATTCACTAAATCCAGATATTTGTAAACTTGCATATCCAGATATATTTGCTGGGGATGTTGAATCACTATGATTACCCCATGTTCTACTATCTGTTACACTTGGACCTGAATTATTACTAATCCATCTCATTGCTGTATCCCACTCAGTTCCTGTTACAAGTCCACTTTTAACTTTTGATGCATCATAACTATAGCTTACTGCCATATTTTCTGAATATGTTTTTGCATCTGTATAATTTATAAAGTTAAATAAGTATCCTGTATGTGAACTATCTCTAGTCCAACTTGAAGTTGTTTTATTTGTACTAACTTTACTTGCTACTCTTATACTACCGGAGTTATAGTCAAACATTGATTCATATCTTGCTATATAAAAGCCACCATAAGTTGTTACTTGTGTATTTTCATTTACAGCACCAGATAGTATACTATCATCTGTTGTTTCTGCAAATGGTATATTAGTTGTACACCACTTTGCATATGGTACATATGTTCCATCTACTGGTACCCATACAAATTGATTTCCACTTGCATCTTCTATTACTAAACCAGTATTCCAATCTGTACTTAGATTAACCCAACTTGCACCAGTTGTATTTATTGCTTTAAATCCTTTTGGTATTATTGGATTTTGATATGTTGCCGCTTCTCCATCAAATGTTACATTATCTGTTGCTATTACATTTAATCCAAGTCCTGTTTCTTCTGGAGGTGTTACTTCTCCATTTACCATACCCATACTTGTAACCCATTCTTGTTCTGTTACATTTGTTCCTACATAAACTAACTTACTATCTTGTATTTCAAATTTTGCTGCATCTACTTCAGACATACTTGTTATAAATTGTTTTATTGTTCCATCACCAGTACCAGTACCATCCCATACTCCTGCGTTAAATGTTGCTGAATCAAAAGAACTGTTTTGTAAATATTTATTTGTTATAACCATTGCAAGTTCTGAATTATATTCCGCCACATTTGTTTTAAATGTTGCTTCATTTGCTGATTCTATTGGATTGTTATTTGCTAAACTTAGTATTACTGCTCCTGCTAATATTATTATAACTATTATTGTTATTACTAATACTATTAATGATATACCTTTTTTTATTTTCACTTAAAATACCTCCATTTTTCTTTTAAAAAACTATGCAAATTACAATATAAATTAACTATCAAGTTTATTATATTATATATATTTTTTTTGTCAATATTTTTATAATTTTATTCCTATTTTTAGAAACAAAAAATTGTACTAATTAAAAAATCAGTACAATTCTAGTTTTTTAGACTCCAACTATTGACATTGAGCCACATTATAGAATTCTTTTCAAGTTTGTGGTATTTTTACAAATATATTAAATATTTAGTTATATTAAAGTGTGCCTGAAACTGAAACTACCGGGCGGAATCCGACAATTACCATATGCATCACCAGCATTGGAACCGAAGTAGAACAAACCTGAAGCAGTAACATCATAACACCAGCCACCACGATCAAAGAACGGCCTAGTCAAATTAGGCATATATGAATTATCATCATACCATAATGATGTTTCATACACTGCATCTCCTACTTTACTAGAATTTGCTGAATAATTATCACCTTGTGTATCACTTGTTCCTACTAAATATACATCTTTATATTGACTTGCTGCACTTACCAAACTCAAACACGATGTTGATGAATTTGCATATTCATTATTTACATATGCAGCAACATATTCATAAACTCCTCCACTCATATCATATACTCCATATACATTTCCTGTTGTACTTGCTTGTACTCCATATGTTAAATCCTCATATGAATATGTTGATATTGTACCCGATGAACTTACACTTATTCCTGCTTGACCTGTTGTATAATTAATATTTGGATTTATCCATACTTCTGAATTTTTTCCATATATACTTTGTGTTAGATATGCTACAGAACCCCATTCTACATTTTTTATTAAATGTGTGTCAATTCCACTTCCGCTTGTTCCCCAGCCATATCTAGTATTTATCTCCATATTTCTACATGATGTAAACATTGCATCCATTGTTATATTTGTAAGCGATGGTACATTAGGTTTTACATCTACTGCACTTATACTTCCACTTGCTTCAAATTTTGCTACCCATATTCCTGTAAGCTCTGTGCTTCCAAATGTAAATGCCGGATGCACTGTATATCCACTTGTTGCTGTTGTTGATGTGTTATTTACAAAGTTTACTAATATTGTTTGTGCTGAAAAATTATGTGGTGTTGGTATTTGGTACTCATATCTTGGTATCCATACCCACATACTTCCATCTGTTGTTTGTGTATTTGCCCATTCTTTATTTTCATAATCATACCACGTTGTATCTGTATCTGGATTTGATACTGTATCCCATGAACTGCCATTCCATTTTTTTGCTGTCATTCCTGCAGTAAGTACCGGTATATTTGCTTCTATTACAAATGCTTCTGAGCTAATTTCTATTTCTGCAAGCCAAACTTTTTCAGTGTCATCTTCTCCTACATATATTAATTTACCATGTTGTATTGCAAATTTTGCTCCATCTGCTACTGATATACTTGTTATATATTCTTTTATTGTTCCAGTTCCATCACCAGTTCCATCCCAAACACCTTTATTAAATGTACTTGGTTCAAAGGAATTATTATTTAAATATTCGTTTGGTATAGCTAATGCAAGTTCCGAATTATATTCTGATATATTTGATTTAAACATTGCTTCATTTGATGTTGCTATTGGGTTGTTATTTGCTAAGCTTAATATTACTGCTCCTGCTAGTATTATTATAACTATTATTGTTATAACTAATACTATCAATGATATACCTTTTTTTCTTTTCATTTTAACTATCATCCTCTCAATTTATAATTTCTTTACAACTTAAAACAAAATATATTTTTGATTATATAAATTTTATCATATACTTTTTTTTTTTCAATACTTCATTAACAAAATATTAAAGAAATACACATATTTTGTTAAAATAATATAAATTCACAGACTATTTAGAAAAAAGCTCTAATTTTTAAAAGGAACTGTTTTAAATCAGTTCCTTTTAGTTTTGTTATATGTTTTTTACTTTACTTTAGCTCTACCTCTATTAAATTTATTTCCCTTTAACAACTTCTGGTAACTGACCTTTAAAATTAAGTTTATCACTTTCAAAATTCATTTCTTCTATGTTAAATCCATTGTAATTAGATATAATAGTATTTAACATATCAACAAGTACAGTTTCAGATTCTTTAACAATATCTTCTGGCATTTGTATATTACCTAAATATACATTTTGAATATTCCCTGATATTTGTTTATCTTTAGCAGAATCTAACTTTACTTTTATATATACAGGTGTACCTATTACAATATTTTTTAAATTACCATAACTATTAATTTTAGCATTTAAACTTTCATTAGATTCAAAATACCTATATACATTTTCTTTGAATTTAAAAGATGCTTCTGCCTCATTATTTCCTAAAAATTTCACTTTAATATCTTCTATAGGACCAATTGTATTATTTGTTTTTGATAACATAGCACTAATCTCTTCATTAGTAAAACTATTATTAATATTATTACTTCCAGTAGATGTAAAATCACCATTTATAAGTTCAATTAAATTTAAACTATCCATATTTTCAATAGTTACTCCTGATTTAGTAATACAAGAGTTATAATCTTCTTCATTCCAACTGACATCTATATTTTTAGTTGTTCTAAAAAAATACATTAATACAGCAAAACAAATGATTAACAAAACTACTATTACTGAGAAAAAGACTTTTAATTTTTTCATACTAATTCCTCCTTAGAATTATATACCCATTTCTTTGAAAATATCTGCCCAATTTATAGTTGCTGCGGCCATCGCAGGATGCAAATTATATGCATTTTCATATTTATGAACATATGATGTAGACTTAGCACCCTCAGCAGAATTTTCAATTTTGACATCTTTGATTCCAACTTCTTTTGCATAAAACTTAAATATACTTATTTTATCATACTTTGCAATGTCCTTTAATAGTACTATATTAGGAAATTTATACGTTACTGTACTAGTTGAAAATTCTCTTAAAATCGGGTTATTATTTTCATCAGTATCCCAACTAGGTCCAAATTCAGCACTATATTTAATTCCTATTTTTTCATCGTCAGAATGTATAAAACAAGCCATTAAATCATTATTTCTAACCATTACACCTTGATCTTCATATGCTCTAGATTCTATCGGAAACCAGTAAAAATCACTTGGTAAATTTTTATTATCATATGTTATTGTAATTTTTAAAGTATAGCTTGTTTTTTCTGTGACTAACTCAACTTTATACTTTCCTAAATTATTATTCAAATCAAATTCTTTTGTATAATTTATTTGCTTAGAAATATTAACATTAGAATCTTTAATTATTACCGAATTTAAACCCATATTAAACATCAGTATAAAATATATCACTATCAATAATATGTAAAATATTTTTGTAAATCCTTTTGTAATTGAACTAATGATAATTCTGAAAAAGTATATTAACATTATACCTACTAAAGTAAAAACAAAAAACCAAGTCTTAAATACAAAAAACAACAATAGTAATAACATTAAGATTATTACAACTAGAATAATAATTACTTTTTTGTCTTTTTTTTCATTAACACTTAATTTGACATTCTTAAAAAAACTTAAAATCTTATTCTTAATTTTTTCCATAACAATCACTTCCTATTTACAATATATCACAAAATCCATAATATATCAATATATTTACTAAAAAATATATTCCAAATTAATATTATTCTATTAATTAAAGATTAAAAAGTAAATATTTTGACGTTAATACTTTTACTTTACTTTACTTTAGCTCTACCTCTATCACATTTATTTCCCCATGCATCAACAAGTATTTTATCCTTATAAACACATATTATTTCACAGTTATTAGCACATTTATCACATTCTATACCTTTTGTTTCAAATTCTATATCAGTAATATCAAATGAAAAATCTATTTCATCCTTTTGCTGCTTCGCAAGTATAGCAACACCTATAGCACCCATTATATGTCCATTTTCATCAACATATACCTTGGTATTAAGTTCTCTTTCAAATTCACGTACAACCCCTTTATTTTTGCTTACACCACCTTGAAATACAACCGGATTTTTTATTGACTTTCCTTTACCAACATTGTTCAAATAGTTATGAACTACTGCTCTACAAAGTCCTGCTACTATATCTTCTTTTTTATGTCCAATTTGTGCTTTGTGTACAAGATCACTTTCAGCAAAAACTGTACATCTTGCTGCTATTTTAGTTGGATTATCACTACTACAAGCCATTTCAGAAAATTCTTCTATATCTAATTCAAGTCTTTTAGCTTGACTTGATAAAAATGAACCTGTACCAGCTGCACATAAAGTATTCATAGCATAATCTGTTACAATACCATCTTCAATTATTATTATTTTTGAATCTTGTCCACCAATTTCAATAATTGTTCTAGCATCTGGAACAATAGATAATGTACCTATTGCATGAGCAGTTATTTCATTTTTCACTACTTTTGCATTAAGCATAGTACCTATAAGTTTTCTAGCAGAACCTGTTGTTCCTACGTTCACTATTTTATATTGATTATCAATTGTTTTTTCTATATCCTTTAATAAAATTTTTACAGCTTGTGCAGGGTTTCCGGCTAGTCCATATATATTTACTAGCAATAACTTTATTATTTTCATCAATAACTGCTGCCTTCGTAGAAATTGATCCTATATCTACACCTAAATATGCTTTTTTCATAAATTATCTCACTTCCTTTAAGTCTTTCATGATTAACATATCATGAAAAGCTTCTATTCTAGTTAAAACACCCGTTTCACTAGTTTCAGTATCAAATGTAAAGTAAAGTATTGGTACTTTATAATCATTTGAAATATTTTGCAAAGCACTCATAGCTGTAATTTCTGGTGTACAAGAAGCAGCCTTAATATGAATTATACCATCAATATTATTTTCTGCCATCATTTTTGCTTTAGCTACACTATCAGTAGCATTTCCGCCTATTGCATATTTTAGATATTTTCCACTTTGTTTAAGTAATAATTTTTCGTTTTGTAGTTCTCCAAACATATGAGTTAATGTCATAGGTCTATTAATTTCTATTCCTTTTTTAGCTAAATGCTTTTCTATATTACAATTTCCAAAAGGTTCCAATATTGTATATAAATCACCAACTATTCCAACCCTTATAGGATTTTCAGGCTTATCTATTTCAACCTCTTTTAGCATCGCAAAATACTTTTCGTAAAGTTTTTTTACGTGTTTAACTCTAGTAGATTTTTTTATACCCTGTAAAAACAACTGATATATTTTTTCCATTTTTCCATCTTCTTTTTCAAATCCAATATTTTTCCTTATATAGTCTTCCATTATATCCATATATATTACTGTTTTAGATACCAAATATAACGTTTTGATAAATTTTTTTATCTTTAATTTAGGATTGTACGTTTTGCATAATTTATATATTCCCATGATATTATTTCCATGTTCAAATAAATTTACCATATTAATTTTATATCCTAAGTCTTCAAGTATTGTTTTTTGAACTTCATCATAGTAACCTAATCTACATCCAATAGCAGGTATTATTAAAGTATCTGCACCTATTTCAATAGCTTCAATATAGTTTCCTAGTGAATATTTAAAAGGTGTACAAACGTAATCAGGACTATGTTTACTACCTAACTCTAAAGTTTTTTTAGTAGTCATAGGACAAGTAATTGTTTTCATATCTAATACATTTTTCACATACATATCTACCGGTATACTATAGTTTGCTATTTGTGGAAAACATGCTGTTTTCTGCTTACTCATAATTATTCTCCTTTATTTAACTATTTTTCTAGCTTTTCTTATTTGCAATATATCTATGAAACTTTCAATTCTAGTAATCATACCAGCACTTCCATCTTGTTCATCTAATATTATTGTAATTATAGGTTTGTTTTTTACTCTTTTCGTTATCATTTCGTTTGCCAAAGAATCTGGACCACATGGGAAAGTTGTAATAAGTATAATGCCATCAACTCTATCTTTATATACTTCAATTCCACCTAATAATTCTCTATTATATGCCCAATAAATTTTTTCCGATATATTATTAGCCTCTTTATTAGCTAGCTTTTTATCAACTATATCTGCAAATATAGGGGTAACATTTAATTCTTTTAAATAATTTACTACAGGTCCACCTATATATTCATCATATGTGTTATATGAATGAGATACTATTAAAACCTTTAATTTATCATCAAAAAGTAGTAGTTCATTTTGTTTATCTAAACGTTTTTTGTCTTTTTCTAATTTACATTTAAAAGCATATGTATATGCTTTTAGAATTTGCATAGGCGATTTACCTAATTTTAATCCCAAATCCAAATATGCCTTCATTTCACTTTGTCTTTTATCTACATCATGATTATAATCTAAGATTTTGACTTCTGAAAAAGTATTATTTACAATATCAGAAAGTCCAAAAAACTTAACACAAAGTTCTTGTTTTTTACCTGTTTTAGCTACTCTTGGAATAAATATAAGATCACATTTGTCTCTTAAATACTCTACATGACCCATAAACACCTTAGATGACAAACATGATTCATCTATAGAATATTTAAGTCCATTATTTAATATTTCTCTATTTGTTTGTGGACTTATAACTATATCTATTTCTAATTTCCTAAAAAAATTAATCCACATGTCTCTATATTTAAAATACAATAGGGCTCTTGGTATACCTACCTTCATACTCAATAAAATCACTCCTAATTTTTTTTTTATATGACAATAATTATACTATATTTTAAGACAAAAATAAAGTAAATATGTTAAATTTCGTTGTAATAATACAATAAAAAGAAAAACTAGCTTCTAATGTACTTAGAAACTCGTTTTATATAATAGATATTGCATTAATAAATATTATTGTAACTATTTTTTTCTTAGAATTGTAATAATAAACATTACTATATATCGTTTCTTATAAGGTCTTCAAATGTTTCACCTTTTACAATTACTCTAGATTTTCTATCATTTATCATAATTACAGGTGGTTTTAAAATACGGTTATAATTTGATGACATCGAATAATTGTATGCTCCTGTTGAGTATACAACTATAATATCTAATGGTTCAGGTTTTTGAATTTTCATATTTTCACCAAGTAAGTCTCCACTCTCACAACATTTACCTGCTAAAGTTATTACATCATCTATTGTTTCGTTCATTTTATTTGCAACTCTTACTGTATACTTTGCTTGATATAATGCATATCTAGGATTATCTGTCATTCCACCATCAATAGATACATACTTTCTTATACCTTCTATTTCTTTGATTGTTCCAACAGTGTACAATGTTATTCCTGCAGGTCCTGATATTGATCTACCTGGTTCTATATAAATAAATGGTACTTTTATATTAAATTTACTACAGCTTTCTATTACTACTTTAGATATCAATTCCATATATTTTTCATAAGCCACTGGATTATCTTCATTTGTGTACATTATACCAAAACCACCACCTAAGTTTAGTTCTAGTATTTCATAGTTATATTTGTTTTTTATATCAGCTATAAATTCTAACATTATTTCTGCAGTATCTTCAAAAGGTTCTACATCAAATATTTGTGAACCTATATGACAATGTAACCCCATTAAATTTATATTTTGTTTACCTATAGCCTCTTTAACCGCTTCTTCTGCCTCTTTATTTTCTAAAGCAATACCAAATTTACTATCTATTTGTCCTGTTTTAATATAATCATGTGTATGAACATCTATACCAGGTTTTATTCTAAGCATTATATCAACTATTACACTTTTTTCTTTTGCAATTTGATTTAAAACATTAAGTTCATATATACTATCTACAATTATTCTTCCTACTTTACTTTCTATTGCCATTTCAAGCTCTTGTATACTTTTATTATTTCCATGAAAAACTATTTTTAATGGATTAATCCCCGCCTTTATAGCTGTGTATAACTCTCCACCTGATACAACATCTATTCCAAGTCCTTCTGCGGCTGCTATTTTAATTGCTTCTATGCAACAAAATGTTTTACTTGCATAAAGTACACGTCCATTTCTATTATAGAATTTATCAATAGAGTTTTTAAATTTTCTCATATTTTCTACGAAAGTTTCTTCATCTATCACATATAGAGGAGTTCCATATTTTTTTACCAAATCTACTACATCCATTCCACCTATTACAAGATGACCAATTTCATTTATTTCTGGGTTATTTATATTTATCATAATTCCTCCTTTTTTAATATTATTTTTTTAATATATAATGTATATATACTAATCTTATTTACTTTTGAGTATAAAAAGAACTTATACTATACAAATAACAATAGATATGATATAATCATCATTAATTAGTTAATTAAGCTAACTAACATATATAATAATGGAGGAATAATAATGAAATTATATAGTAATGAGATTGTCTTTAGAGGACATCCAGATAAGGTATGTGATCAAATTAGTGATGCAATACTAGATGAATGTTTGAAACATGACAAATATAGTAGATGTGGTATTGAAGTTGTTGGTGGTAAAGGAAAAATATTTATTACAGGAGAAGTAACTAGTAATGCTGATATTGATGTAGAAGTTATAACAAAAAGAGTATTATCAGATATAGGGTATAATACAGACTATGAAGTTATAAACAACTTAGGCAAACAAAGTAATGATATTTCACAAGGTGTTGATATAGGTGGTGCTGGAGATAATGGAATGATGTTTGGCTATGCTTGTAACGATACTGTACAATGTCTTCCTACTGCTATGGTTATATTACAAGAATTGTCTAAAAAATATGATGAACTTAGAAAAACAGATAATAGATTTAAACCTGATGGAAAATCACAAATAACTGGACTATATGATACTAACTTTAAATTATTGGAAATTAAAACTTTTACAATATGTTATCAAAATACAGAAGAGCAAAGAAATGAAACTGATAATTTAATAAAAGATTTAGTAGAAAATATAGTAAGTAAATATAACATAAAAATACATGAATATCTTATCAATCCAACAGGTAAATTTGAAATAGGCGGATTTGAAGGAGATGCTGGACTTACAGGTAGAAAAATAGTTGTGGATAGTTATCAATCTTTCGCTAATGTTGGTGGCGGTGCTTTCAGTGGTAAAGATCCAAGTAAAGTGGATAGAAGTGGCGCATATAAAGCAAGAGAAATAGCAAAACGTTTATTAAAATTTAAAAATCTTAAATGGTGTGAAGTTCAACTGAGTTATGCAATTGGAATAGATCATCCACTCGCAATATATATAGATTGTAATGAAGGTACAATAGAACCAGATGAAAGATTATATGATGAATGTAAACCTGCTAATATTATAAAAGACTTAAGACTTAGAGACATAAAATATGAAGAACTAGCAAGATTTGGACATTTTAGTTAATAATACCTATTCAATTATAAAAAACAAGTATTTTAATTAATACTTGTTTTTCTGTTTTAATATTTCTCGTTTCATTATAATTATTTATAATTAACCCTCTTTGTTTTAATATTTCTATTTGCTCTTCGATTGTCTTAAATATTTTCATATATTCTTCTCCTATATATATTTTTTTTTTGGTATAAAAAGACCTTGGGCCCAAAGGTTGCCAAGGTACGATCTACTATAAATAGTATATTATACTTTCATCTAATTGTCAATACTTTACAGTAATTTTTAGTATAAAAATAATATTTATAGTGATATTTTATAATTTTTCAAACAAATCATACCTGAAACTTTATAATATCATTTAAAGAGGCAATATATTATTTAAATGATAAGTTTGCACTACCGTTTAGATTACTTAATTTATTAATAACAAAACATTCTACTTTTTTCCTTGCATTGTTTCTATTTGGTTTAAATATTCCATATTTTATACAAATTTATAAAGTATAAAATTCTATACTTATGAATAAACATATATTAGTTAGTTGGAGGAATGATTATGTATATATATCCTAAGCCAATTTATAATATTAGTATAAATATTATTGAACATACACTATCACTATACATAGATAATGAACTGTTTAAAATTTATCCTATTGCTGTCGGTAAACAATCTACACCTTCACCAAAGGGAGTATTCACAATAATTAGAAAAATACTTTATCCTGGTGGACCATTTGGTGTTAGATGGCTAGGTTTATCTAAACCCCATTATGGTATTCATGGTACGAATAATCCAAATTCAATTGGTAAAAATATTTCAAAAGGGTGTATACGTTTATACAATGAAGATGTTATTGAACTTTATGATCTTGTTTTAATTGGAGATACAGTTGAAATAATATAATGTTTTGTTTAAAAAATGTTAAAGGAATGAATTTATTCCCTTAACATTTTTAATTATTATTTAACTTTTTTATCTTTGTTTCTTTTGTCATTTATTATCTTAATGTGTTCAGCTGTAATAAGTTTAACATCATTTTCTTTAGCCCATGCAATACATGATTTAAGTACGATGTTTAAAAACACTCTAGGAACTTTTATAAGACTAAGGCAAGCTTCATCTGTAAACTTAATATCAGTATCCATTCTAGATGAGGCATATTTTACTGTATCTAGACTTATTTCCTTGTTCTTTGGTATTGGTTCATCTATTGGTTTTATAAATCTTGTATACCAGAAGTTTTTACTATCCCTATACCCATAGTCTACTGGAACTGACGGAAAGTTGGATTTTGTTACACCTTCTAATATACTTTTATGATATTTACTTTTAAGTAATATATTATCTATTTTAAGTATAAAGTGTGCTCCATACATACTTGTAATACCATTAAAATCGTGATATGGTGGCAGATATTCATCTTGTACTGTATCAGAGGTAGCATTGTCTAATTCATTCATCCATGTACATTCAAACACTTGAAATGCCTCTTTAACAATTTTAGGATATTTTTCTGATTCATTATCTCTAGTCCTCTTACCATCAACTAAAGTAAACATACAGTTTTTCATTTTTTCTTCCGGAGTATCACCTGGATATCCAAGTCTAACAGCCTCTTTAAAATATTTCTTTTTATCAGGTATAAAATTTATTGTACACTTACCTGTTTTCAAAATATTTTTACACGTATTAGAACTATTTCTACAACAAAGTAACATTGCATAACTATCTTTACCCGCTATATAATACGGAAAACACAAAGAATACGAACCTAAACTTGTCATATCATTATCACAAAGTGTTCCAATAAGTGTTGTTGGCATTGGAAAAAAGCTAGAAGTTTGATAAAAATTATCTACTATTCTTATATTTTTGAAATCATTAAACTCTTTTATTTGTTTATTCATTTTCTCTAGCACCTCTTTTAATATTATATAATATATTTAAAATTTAATCAATATGAGTAGTAAAATAAATTATTCAACTGTTTTAAGTGCTTCAACCATATTAATATTCTTTATTTTTTTAAGTAAAACCACATTTACAAACCAAGCAAATACTAATGTAAGTAACACTGATATTACAAAACTCATTGGATATATCTCTCTTCCAAACATAAGCATTTCTACTTCAGCTGTACCTATTACGAATTTTGCTAAATAAAATCCTAATATTAAACCAAATAATGATCCAATTAACGTAAGTATGAGATTCTCCCTATATACGTAGCTTGAAACTTCTTTTTCATAAAACCCTAAAACTTTTATTGTTGCAATCTCCCTTATTCTCTCACTTATATTTATATTTGTTAATGTATATAACACTATAAAGGATAATAATGCAGCAGCTACTATTAATATTAAAACTACATAATTTACAGTATTTATCATTTCAACAAATGTTTTTAACATATCATTACTGAATGTTACTGATGCTACACCCTTTGAAGATACAATACTTTTTGATATTATATCTTTTTGACTATCTTCTAATGCAGTTAGTTTTACATCTATTTGATTATATTCTGGTTTTATTAAATATAGATTTTCATATAACTTTGGTGACATATATAAATAATGAAGTAAATAATTTTCTGTTATACCACTTACCTTAACTTTATATTTATCTTTTTCACCATTCTTTATATATATATCATCTCCTATTTTTGCTCCAATTACATTTGCTAATTTTTCTGTTAATATTACTTCATTATCACTTAGTATATATTTTTGTTGCGATACACGATCATGTAACGTTATATAGTCATTTATGCCTTTTGTATCTTCAGGTACTATAATATTACAACTGCTCTCTTTTGAGCCTAATCCTATATCTATGCTCTTTAATAATAAATTTAGTTTTGCTTCATAATTTGGAATATTTGAAATCAAATTTGAAATGTTTTCATATTCTGATTTTGATAAACCATCTTTTGTATTAACTGACATTTGATAAGTATATATCTCTCCAAATTGTTTTGTTCCAATTGTTCCTATTGAATCTTTAAGCGCAAATCCTACAAGTAATAATGCAGTACATCCAGCGACACCAACAACTGTCATAAAGAATCTACTCTTGTATCTAAATAGATTACGGGCTGTTACTTTATGTGTAAATTTAAGTCTATTCCAAATAAATGGTATACGTTCTAATAATATAATTTTACCAGGTTTTGGTGCTTTTACAACCATTAGACTAGCAGTATTTTGCATAAGAGTTTCATAACATACTGTAATAGCTGAAAGGGATGTAACTAGCACTGCTGCTATCATAACTAATATAGCAAATGTATTATCAAACTGCAGTATTAATTTTGGTAGTGTATATAATGCAGAATAGGCATTGGCAAAAAAACTAGGAAATGCTGTAAATCCAATTAAAATACCAATTATACCCCCTATGATACTTGCAAAGGAAGCATATATTAAATATTTTAATACTATAAATCTCTTACGATATCCTAAAGCCTTCATTGTTCCTATATATATACGTTGCTCATCAACAAGTCTGCCAATACTTGTGAAGCAAATTAAAATTGCAACTAAAACAAATATTATAGGAAATACTTTAGATATTGCATCCATTCTATCAGCAGCATTTTCATACTCTACATACCCTACATTCATTTTTCTATCTAGTACATGCCAAGTAACTTTTGGAAGTGAACCTATTTTATCTTTTGCATCTTGTATTTCTTTTTCAGCAGTTGCAAATTCTTGAGTCGAATCATTTTTCTGATTTAACGTTAAATATTTACTAACATTAGCAAAATTTGCTTGTGCTGTTTTTAATTCACTCTCTTTATTTTGAATTATTATATTTGCTTCTAATTTTATATCTTCATAACGAATATTTGATCTTACTGTAGCTACATCTTCTAAAGATTTACGAAGTGACTCTATTTTATTATCATATTCATCTGTATATGCAAATGATCCTTCTGAATTACTTGCAGTTATATATATACCGTTATATACTGGTAATTTAAAATCTGATTCTTGTATAATCATAAATGTTGAAATTTTACCATTACCTATAACACTTGTACCTCTTTCCTTTGAAATATATAAAGGAGATTGTACTATACCTACAACAATAAATTCATCAGTTGAGACATTATCTAATATATTGCTACTATTACCTGAAGTTAGTTTAATTTTAGATCCTATTTCAAAATTATTTTCTTTGAAATTACTTTTTTCTATAACACATTCACCAGTAGTTGTAGGTAATCTACCAGATACAAGTAATGGTCTATTTATATAATTCTCATCGTTAGTATTTGGCAGTGAATTTATTTTAACAACATAACTTGTATCTTCTATATCTATCATAGCGTCAATAGAATATGAAGGCATAATTCCTTTTATTCCATCTACTTTTTTTATACTTTCTATATCTTCTTTATTAAATCCAACACTAGACACAAGATAAAAATCCATAAGTCTATTATCTTTAAAGTATTGATCTGCAGTTATCTTCATGTCAGGACATGTCATTTTTATACCAACAAAAAAAGTTATACCAATTGCAATTATAGCTAGTATAGCTATAAATCTACTAAAGGATTTTTTTATTTCTCTAAAGATATCTTTAAATAGAGTTTTGCCCATTACCATTCAATCCTTTCAACAGGAGTTGGAGTTTCATTTATAGTAATACTTTCAACTTTTCCGTTTTTCATCTTTATAACTTTATCTGCCATAGGAGTTATAGCCAAATTATGAGTTATAACTATAACCGTCATACCAGTAGTGCGGCATGTATCTTGCAATAATTTTAATATTGATTTACCAGTAGTATAATCTAATGCACCTGTAGGTTCATCACATAACAAAAGTTTTGGATTTTTAGCTAAGGCTCTAGCTATTGATACACGTTGTTGTTCCCCACCAGATAATTGAGAAGGAAAGTTATATAATCTATCGATTAAACCAACTTGTTCTAATATAGTTTTAGGGTCAAAAGATTTCTTACAAATTTCAGTTGCAAGCTCAACGTTTTCTAAAGCATTTAGATTTTGTACTAAATTATAGAATTGAAAAACAAATCCTATATCGTTTCTGCGATATGTAGTAAGTTCTTTTTGATTTAATTTACTAACTTCTTTTTCATTAACAAAAAAGTTTCCACCATCACTAGCATCCATTCCACCTAAAATGTTTAAAACTGTACTTTTACCTGCACCACTTGGTCCTGCTATTATTACAAACTCTCCTTTGTCAATTGAAAATGTAACACCATTTACAGCATGAATTTCAATATCTCCTACCTTATATGTTTTCTTTATATCTGAAAACTCAATAAATTTATTCATTATTTTCTCCTAATCTATATTTTGTATTATTTGACAATTATTACTTATCTATTATTATATCAATAATAGATATAATAAACAATTAAATATATGTTATTTTCATATATTTAACAAATATTATTAGGAAAAAATTGTAAATTAAGTTTTATAGCATAAAAAACATATAGATTTTAAACTATATGTTTAATGATTATGGCACTTAAATGCATTTTTACTGCCATATCGTTTTAAATTTTATGCCAGTTTACCGGGTATATAACTTTTCAAGAACTCAAACCAGTATATGAATATAATTCTTTATCCATATGTGAAATATATTTGATGTTACTATTTTCATTTTATATAACCTCTTATACAATATATAAAATAATACTATAAATATTAGGTGTATAAAATTTTATATTTATACACCTAATATTTATTTATTTTTCTAATTTGTAGATTCATAATATCTTAGTCCCCCATACAGATAGTGTCAATCTAATGCAGTCATCCTTTGATAATTGATTTTTATATATTTCATCTACTGGTTGTACTATTCCATCAACAATCTTAGTTTAATTAATATATGTAAGATATGATACACCTAAAAATATTAATGCACTACTAATAAGTAGAGTTATCATTACATATGTTATAAAGCTTATATTGTTATTTTTCTTTTTTTCTACTTCATTACTCATTTGTTTCACCTACCTTCTACTTTTTAATTTTATCATATAAATATTATTTATGCAATACAAATTTTATTTTTTTTTATCATATATCAATGTAAATTATTTTTAGGTTAAATTATAAAAGAAAAAAGTAACTAAAGCTGCTATTACAACTTTAATTACTTTTTTAAGTTACAGTTTCATTGAGAATATATTACACTCATTTTCAATTCAATATCTTTCATTTTTTCTGTAGCTATTCTCTTTTGCTCTTTTAACTCATCTCTTTGCTTTGCAAGTTTCGAATCAATTTCATCATCACATATGCAATCAAATATAAGTGATGATGATATATATTCGATTTCAGTTTCACATTTCCAAGATTTTTTCAGAAGTTCACTATTTTCTTTGTATAAATCATAATAGATTTGCTCAACGGTGCTAAGGTGCATCTCTGAAATTTGTTTGATTAACTCATCAATCTGCTTTTTGAAGGTATCACACTGATATTTTGCAATACTTATTTTATTCTTGTTATCCTTACCAAATTTATTTAATAGACAGAGTAGATGGTTATGTTCCTCTTGTGATTCCTCATAACTTGCTTCTAATTTCATAATCTCCAAAACTATAGAAAAAATATTTTTAGTATTATTTTGCATAAAAACACCCCCTTTCATCTAAATTATTATTTGAAATTGATATAAATTATGCATATATTATATCATAGAAATGTTTATATTTCAAGTGTTGGATATTATACAGAATACAGTTTACGATTGAACTGATTAAATAAATATCAAAAATATTATAATATATATTTTACAAAACTATTTTAACATTATATTCTACAAGCCACATCTCTAGTTGTATCAAATATGCCATAAGTTGTGTTCTACCCATAAGCTGACCAAACCATGGTCTTGTAAATTCATCATCACTAGCATTTATTATATAATTTACATGTTCCATATCAACTAGTTCTTGTATTCTGTTATTTCCGTTATTTACTATTTCTTTTAATTTATTAGTTACTAGATTAGTATACTTAGGATCACAAGTTTTAGGATATGGACTTTTCTTTCTGTTTATTATTGCTTCTGGTAATATATCTTTAAATGCTGCTCTTAAAATACCTTTTTCTTGATTCATATAATTCTTCATATCCCATGGTATGTTATATACATATTCTACTAATTCATAGTCTGTAAATGGTACTCTTACTTCTAAACTATTTTGCATACTCATTCTATCTGTTCTATCTAATAGATTAAGTCCAAAGTAGTTCATAGTAAGGTATGATGATTTCTTCATCTGAATATCTGATTCATTATCTGTACCATCTAGTGGTATGTCATCAACTGCCTCTTTATATTTAGTATCAACATATGATTGTAAATCTATTTTACTACTTATATCTTTGTTTAGAATATCTTTTCTTAAATCTAAACTAATTGACCAAGGGAAAGTATTACTCTCTAATGTATCTTTTCTGTAGAACCATGGATAACCACAAAATATTTCATCTGCAAATTCTCCGCTAAGAGCTACTGTAACATCTTCTTTAACATTTTCACATAGTAGCAGTAATGAACTATCTATATCTGCCATTGAAGGTAAATCTCTAGCTCTCATTGCATCATACAATCTATCATAAAGTTTACTGCTATCTATTACAATATATTTATGATTTAAGTTATATCTTTCTTTCATCATCTCTATGAATTCATTATCTCTAGATGGTGTAAAATCTGTTTTTTTAAAGTTTATATCATTATCTACATAGTCAACTGAAAATGTTTTAAGTTTATTGTTATCAGTTAAGTTTTTACCAATTACAGCTGTAACAATACTAGAGTCTACTCCACCAGACAAAAATGCACCTACATTTACATCAGCTATTAGTTGCCCTTTTATACTTGTTTCTAATAGACTACGAATTTTATTTATAGTTGTTTCTAAATTATCTGTATGTTTATAGCTTTTAACTTTAAAATATTGCTGTATTTCTATTTTTCCACTTTCAAATATACCATAATGTCCTGGTTTCATTTCATGTATGTCTTTAAATACCCCAGATCCTAGATTTCTCGCAGGACCTAAACCAAATAGTTCACATATTCCTGCTTTATCTATAACTCTAGGTATTTTATCATATTCAAATATACTTTTCATTTCTGATGCAAAAAACAGTTCATCATCATGTATAGTATAAAAGAGTGGTTTAACTCCTATATGATCTCTAGCTAGAAATAACTTATTTTCACTTTCTTCATATATACAAAAAGCAAAGATTCCATTAAGAGATTTTAAAAATTTATCTCCATATAGCATATATAGCTTTATAACCATTTCTGTATCACACCTAGTTACTAGTTCTATATCATTATCTATTAAAATCTTTCTTACTTCGTCATAGTTATATATCTCTCCATTATATACAATAGTATATGTTTTATTGCCTTTTTTAAATGTCATAGGTTGACTACCACCGTTTATATCAATTATACTTAATCTTTTATGTCCTAATAGTACATTATTTGCCCAATAGTATCCTGTTTCATTCTCACCTCTTCTAGTGATTTTTTCTGTCATTCTCTGCAATAAATTATCTTTATTTTCTATTTTCTTTTTAAAATTTGTAAATCCAACAATTCCACACAATTTATATCACCTCTAATTATATAATTATGAAATATTTGTACTATTTATACATTTTCAACTTGATATTTATTATAATTTACATTAAATGCTATATCAATTGGTATTCCATTTATTATAAATGTCCCCACAATAACTCCGTTTATCCTTAGTGTTTTTCCTGTTAAATTAATAAATAATCCCTCAATATTTATTGATTGTTATGTTTATAATAATTTTGCAACAAAAAATAGAGTAATGTATTAAATAATCTCAATACATCACTCTATTACATATATTATATGTGCTTTAAATAACTTTATACATTTTTTATTAATAATTATATATTAATAATTCTTGACCTTCATATATCATACTACTTTGCAGGTTATTTATCTTTTTAATTTGTATTATAACATTTTGAACGTTTAAATCTTCATTATTTATACAAATTTTATTTGCTATATTCCATAAAGTTGTACCTGAATCTACAATAATAGTTTTTGTAGTAAGTTTGTCTTTACCTAAACTTACATTAAAAAACATACTAATTATTATAAAAATAAACACTAACATTAATATATTTTGAAATATTTGCTTCACTTTATTTTTTCTAAGTTTACTTCCCCTTTTTGAACCGTTCATTGTATTGCTTCCATTACTATATACATATTCCATAATATTCCTCCTCAAAACATTTGTTTGTTTTATTAGTACTATTATATAATATGAACAAGTGTTTGTCAATAGTTTTATTAAAAAAATATAGAAAAAGTGAATATTTGTTTGTTTATTACATTATTTGTTATTTGTTTTAATAAATATAACTTTAAAAATAATAAATGCTTGTAAAAAGTTTACCTTCTTACAAGCATTTTTACATTAAGATATGTCATTGTTATTTCTTAAAAAGTAAATAAATCATAAAAATATCCTTTATCATCTATTGCTACAAAAGTTAATCTTGTAACTTTGCGTTCACTTGAATCTAAAATAGAAACTACATGTTCAATTCTAGTAATATTACTTGTTAAACCAATTACCTTACCTGTAGATTTTATGATACCACTTTGATATGAATCATTAAGTTCACTTGAAATTTCAACAGTTCCATCCGCCATTAAAAACACCATATAAGCAGATGCACCATCACCATATGAACCACAAGATATGTCTATAACTTTTCCAGACAATCCTTGAACAACATAATTTTTATTATTTTCATTAGAAAGAAAATTAACAGTTACAGTTCCATCTGTATTTATAGAAGCATGTGATATCATTCCATTATTATAGCTAATTTCACCTGTATATTTGTAACCATTTTGTACTTTTTTACTTTTACTTATATCGAAAATTGGACATACACTTTTCTCTACAGTAACCGTTTTTACTTCATTAACAGCAGTAGCTGTATTAGTATTGGTTGTATTATCACCCGATAAACTAGTTTCAACTTTTGATGTTTCTTTTTCATTAGTGTTATTAAAAATTTGAGTATTGTATAATATTAATACTATTAACATAACTAGTAATACTATTACAATTATTAACATAACTCCTAAAATATTATTTCTTTTTTCCATAAGATAACCTCCTAAAATATTTTAGCACATATTATTATAAAAAACAACAATATATTCTATATTACATTAAAATTTCAAATATTACAATAATGTTATAAAAAAGTAAATATATATATTATTTTACATTATTTGTTTATTACATTTTGCAAATGCCTCTTTAAAACTAGTCAAATAACTTCTAAGAAGTGGACCTGCTCCGAAGTAATGTACCACCAAAATATCTTACTATTATAACTAAGTAATTAGTTATATTTTCATGTTCCATGGTAGATATAATAGCATTAACTCCTGTACCTTGAGGTTCATTATCATTAGAAAATTTTGAGTATTTAACATTATCTATATAATATTCATATGCATAAACTAAATGTCTAGCTTTTTTATGATCTTTTTTAACATTTTTTGTATACTCTTCTACTTCTTCAATTGATGTTATATTAAAAATATATGAATAGAATTTAGATTTCTTTATTTCAAAATATCCAGAAGATATTTCACCATATTCACTGTTTGTTATGTTATTTTTTAATATGTATTTATCTTTATTCAAGTTATATCACCCTACATATTATACTATATTTATTAGGTAATGTAAAGGTAAATAGATTTTTTCATAAAAGTAAGAAGTAAGTTCAATATATACTTACTTCTTACTTTTAATTATATTATTTTATGTTTTTAACTTCTTCTTAGTGCTACTATCGGATCCATTTTAGCTGCTTTAAGTGATGGAATAATTCCAGCTATTGCTGATAATATTACACAAACAACAATTAATGATATTGCTGCAACATTACTTAAATTTGCAATTTGTACATCTCCCATATTCATTCCATAACTCGATAGCATACTAACTATTACTTTATTTATTACAATACATAATCCACTTGTCACTAATACTCCTAATATTCCAGATAGTAATCCAATTATAACAGATTCAGATAAAAATATATTTCTTATATCTTTTCTTCTAGCTCCTATTGCTCTTAAAATACCTATTTCTGATATTCTTTCTATAACTGAGATGTATATTACTATTCCTATCATAAGTATTGCAACTATTACTGATATACTTGAAAATCCGATAAGAACATTTCTTACAACATTAAGTACAGTTTCAACGCTAGATAGTGTTGAGTCAGCAGCACCTTTAAATTCAAATTTATCTTGTTTTGTATTAATATCACTTATTATATTTTTTATTTCACTAGTATTTAAATCTTTATTTAAATATATATATGTTTCTATAAACTTCATATCTTCTTTTTTCTCATCGAATATAGTTTCATATAAATTTAAAGTATCCATTGAATTTTGATACATTGAATATCCCATTGTGTTTATCGATGTTATTCCAACAATTTTAAATGATAATATCTTGTTATTTTCATCTTCTTTTCCATAAGATTGCATAGGTCCAAACTTAGCATATATATCTCTATTTAATAAATCATCTATCTTCAAAGATTTATCACCAGCAATTAAATATTCAGCAGTATTTAATGATATTACTAATTCATCTTTGTTTTCAGAAGCTCTACCTAACGTTAAATTTCCTTTAATATTTTCATAAGGCTCAAATCCATTAGTAGTATAGAAAGAGGTACTTTCTACTGCTTCAGATTCAGCATCGTTTTTGCTAATTGAAAATTCACTAAAAAATTCTTTATATACATTTGTGGGTACAGACCAATAATGAGATATATTACTATTTAATTTTTTTATATCCTCTAAATCCGAAAATTTAAACATTTTACTATCATCACCAGTCATCATTGCTTTAACTGGTCTATTATCACCTTGAGATTTAACAGTTGCTGTAACCATATTAACTGGCATTATACCTTCTACTTGTGATTTTGCCATATTCATAGTTCCATTAGATAATGCTAGTGCAAGTCCTATTCCTATTATTCCGATAGACATACCTATAGAAGTTGAAATCACTCTTGCTTTTCTTGAAGTTAAATTTTTAAGTGAATATTTAAATGCAGTAAAAAATGACATACCAGATTTTGAATTAGTCTCTGCTTTTATATTTTCAATATCCTCACTTTTTTCTTTAACATTTTCTATATTAATAACTTTACCATCTTCCATTTTTATTATGGTATCAGCATATTTGTCTGTAAGTTCTTGTGAATGAGTTATAATAAGTATAAGTTTTGTCTTTGAAAGTTCTTTTAAAAGTTCCATTATTTCAGTACTTATTTTACTATCTAATGCACCAGTCGGTTCATCTGCTAAAATTATATCTGGATCGTTTGCTAAAGCTCTAGCAATAGCTATTCTTTGCTTTTGTCCACCAGAAAGTATATTTACTTTTCTTTTTGAAAATTTGTCCATTTCAACCTGTTTAAGTAAATTCATAACCTTATTTTTTTTATCTTTAACGTTAGATAAATTTAAAGCTACATTTACATTATCATAAGCAGAAAATTTATTTATCAAATAAAATTGTTGAAATATAAATCCTATAGTGTTCTTTCTATAACTATCTAAATCTTTACTTTTAAATTCTTTTATAGATTTATTGTTGATGGCTACATCACCATCAAAGTCACTATCTAATGCACCAATTATATTCATTAGAGTTGTTTTACCACTTCCCGATGGTCCTAATATACATACTATACCAGTATTTTCAACTTCAAATTTTACATTATCTAATGCTTTGAAATTTTCATTTTTCATTTTATATATTTTGGATTTAATATCTACTTTTAACATATGTACCCCCTATTCATCTCTAAGTGCATCTATAACATGCATCTTAGTTGCTTTTTTTGAGGGTAAATACCCTGCTATAGCAGAAATTAATCCACTAAATGCAATTATTGTTATAATAGTTGCAAAAGGGAATGTTATATTTGTAAACGGTATTGTAGATATTGGTATTGTAATAATTCCAGGTAAATTTAAATTTAAAACTCTAGATATTAACTTTTCTAAAATAGGAGCAAGTATAAATGATATAGCTACTCCTAATACTCCTGAAAATATTCCCATAAGGATTGCTTCACTTTCAAATATTCTTATAACATCCTTATTTCTTCCACCAACAGCCTTTATAATACCAATTTCAGTTTTTCTTTCAATTATACTTGAATAAAGAACTATAGAAGTCATAATTGAAGATACTATAAGTGCTATTATTATAAATATACTTATTACTATTTGTGCCATCATTATAAGCTGAGAAAAAATATTTTTGATAACTATAGCCATATTATTTGCACTATAACCTTCTTGAGGAGTACCAGCACTCATTACTGTTATTTTACCAGAACCACCATTTTCTTTTAAAGATATATAATCAGAAACTGCTTTTGTTTCATTTACATCTGATATAACTAGTTCATAGATATATGCATTTTCAGTTAGTAAACTATATAAGCTTTTTCCAAAAATATCAACACCTTTTGACCAATTTGCAACATCATTATAATTATAATATATATTAGTTACACCTAAATCTAACTCATTTGCTATTCCAGATATATTAAATTCTTTTTGAATTTTTATATCAGAACCTGGCATACTAATT
Organism: Clostridia bacterium; assembly: GCA_028684095.1. Taxonomy (GTDB): domain Bacteria; phylum Bacillota; class Clostridia; order TANB77; family CAG-465; genus RGIG5057. Next base: position 14,618 of record JAQUGQ010000013.1, on the reverse strand, counting down.
GTTAAAATTATAGTTTTTCCTATTGCAATTTTTACATCGTCTTCACTTAAATCAAGATCTTTTAATAGTCTTCTTGCAGTAGCTTGATTTACTAATACTTGGTTTTCACCTTCTATTGGTAAATTACCATCTACATTCTCTTTTAGAAAATCTAAATCTTTATCTTCTGCCAAAGCGTAAAGGTTAAAACTATGTCCTTTTTCTTCTGCTTCCTCAACATTTACATTTTCTTTTTTTACTGTAATTGTTGCAGAATTTAATATTATATATTGTCTTACAGTCGATGTTTTAGATTTTATATATTCATCATTTAAAATCTTACTATAATCTTCGCTGTTTTTTGTAGTCATAATTTCTTCTTTACCTAGTGCATTAGTTTGTTTAATTTCTTTATTTACAACTAAAACATTTGCAGTTCCAAATTTATTAAGCTGTTTATCAATATATATATTTGCTCCGTTACCAAGTCCAGTTATAAGTGTAAAACCTATTATTCCTATACAACCTGCAATAGTAGTAATTGCAACTCTTCCTTTTTTCTTACCCATATTTCTAAGTGATAATTTAAATGCTTCAAAAAATGACATAGCTTTATCTTTTTTAGTTAAAGTAGATTCTATATTATTTTTTTTCTCTTCTTTAATTACTGTATCATTTTCAATTTTTCCATCTTTTACTTTTATTATTCTACTAGAATAATCTTCAGCTAATTTATTGTTATGAGTTACCATTATTATAAGTTTTTCTTTAGCAATAGATTTTATTAGTTCCATTATTTGTGTTCCAGTATGCTGATCTAATGCACCAGTCGGTTCATCTGCAAGTATTATATCAGGGTCATTAGCTAAAGCACGAGCCACAGCTACTCTTTGCTTTTGTCCACCAGATAATTCTGATGGTCTATGATTCATATGACAATCAAGCCCTACTTCTTTTAATAGTTCAGTAGCTCTTTTACGTCTTTTTAAATAACTTAGACCTATTAAATTCATTACTATCTCAACATTTTCTAAAGCAGTTAAATGCTCAATTAAATTGAAATTTTGAAATATAAATCCAATATTATTTTTACGATATAAATCCCAGTCTTTTTTCCTAAATTTCTTAGAAGTCTTATCTCCTATTACAAGCTCACCACTAGTAGGAAAATCGAGTCCTGCTATTAAATTAAGCAGTGTTGATTTTCCACTACCAGAAGGTCCCACAATAGAAACAAACTCTCCTTTTTCAAAAGATAAATTAATATCTTCTAATGCTATAAATTCTTGTTCTTTATCTAGTTTAAAACTTTTTTTAATATTTTTTAACTCCAATAACATTCAAATACTCCTTTAAAATAACTTATAGTTATCATTTAATTTTACTCATATTTCATATTTTATTCAATCATTTGTCTTTGTATAACAAATATTGAAGTGTAAAATAAGTAATTCACACTCCAACATATAGCTTTTTATATTCTTCTGTATTCGTAAATTGGTTCTGATTTCTTTTCTACAACATCTTTTGTTATATGACAACTTCTAATTAACTTATCTGATGGTATTTTAAACATTGAATCTACCATAACATCTTCTATAATAGAACGAAGTCCTCTAGCACCAGTTTTTCTCTCTATTGCCTTATCTACAATAAGCTCTAATGCTTCTCTATCAAAACTTAGATCAACATTATCCATTTTAAGTAGCTTCTTATATTGTTTTAAAAGTGCATTTTTTGGTTTAGATAATATATCTATTAATGATGCTCTATCTAATTGACTTACATATGTTATTACTGGTATACGACCTACAAGTTCTGGTATTAAACCAAATTTTATAATATCGTATGATTGTACTTGTGAGTATATTTTACCTAAATCAATATCTTTTTTAGCTTCAATCTTAGCACCAAATCCCATTGATTTTGTACCAACTCTATCTATTATTATTTTATCTAATCCTTCAAAAGCTCCTGCACATATAAATAGAATATTAGTTGTATCTATTTTAATAAATTCTTGTTGAGGGTGTTTTCTTCCACCTTGTGGTGGAACACTAGCAACTGTTCCTTCTATTATTTTAAGTAATGCTTGTTGTACACCTTCACCACTTACATCACGTGTAATAGAAGTATTTTCAGATTTTCTAGATATTTTATCTAACTCATCTATATATATGATACCTTTTTCTGCTTTTGTTATATCATAATCTGCTGCTTGAATAAGTCTAAGTAAAATATTTTCTACGTCTTCTCCAACATATCCTGCTTCAGTAAGTGTAGTAGCATCTGCTATTGCAAAAGGCACATGTAATACTTTAGCAAGTGTTTGTGCAAGCAATGTTTTACCACAACCAGTAGGACCTAAAAGAAGTACATTACTTTTTTGCATTTCTACATCATCTATTTTAGATGAGTTTTGTATTCTTTTATAGTGGTTATATACTGCTACCGATAAAACTTTTTTAGCAAAATCTTGTCCTATTATATATTCATCTAGTACTTCTTTTATTTTTTCTGGTGGATATAACTCAGTCATTTTAAGAGATGACATTGTTTTATCATTATCTTCAATATACTCAGATTCTTCATTTTCTACTATTATTTTATGGCATAATTCTACACATTCATCGCATATTAAAAGTCCATCTGGACCAGCAATTAATTTTTTAGCTTCTTGTTTTAATTTACCACAAAACGAACAAAATACCATACTATCGTAGCCGTCACCATTATCTCTTCTTTTTTTAGCCATATTATTTCTCCTTAGTTATATCGTTAATATTACTCATTACCTCATCTATTAGTCCATAGCTTTTTGCTTCATAAGAATCTAAGAAATTATCTCTATCTGTATCTTTTTCAATTTCTTCTAAAGATTTTCCAGTTCTCTCACTTAAAATTCTATTTAATTTAGCTCTTGTTTTAATTATGTGTTCTGCATGTATTTTCATATCACTAGCTTGACCTTGATAACCACCTAATGGTTGATGTATCATTATTGTAGAGTTTGGAAGTGCATATCTTTTACCTTTAGCTCCTGCTGTAAGTAAAAATGCTCCCATACTTGCTGCCATACCAACACATATTGTACATACATCTGATTTTATATAATTCATTGTATCAAATATACCCATACCAGCTGTAACACTTCCACCGGGACTATTAATATATAAAAATATATCTTTACCTGGATCTTCTGCATCTAAAAATAGTAATTGTGCTATTGTTAAAGATGCTGTAACGTCGTTAACTTCATCTGATAAAAATATTATTCTTTCTTTTAAAAGTCTTGAATAAATGTCATAAGATCTTTCACCTTTACTTGTTTGTTCTATTACCATTGGTACTAAACTATTATGCATAATATTTTCCCCCTTATATATTTAAATAATAACAAATATAATTATTTTTCTATACTACTTTCAACAATTAAATTAATTAACTTTTCTTGTTTTAATTGTTCAGTTAAATATTGTTTAATATTTTCATTATTTTTAAAATTATTTTCTTCTTCTTTTCCATATTGTTTAACTAATTCATCAATTTTAGTATTTATATCTTCCTGTGTTACTTCAATGTTTTCAAGTTTAATTACTGCTTCTATAGCTAATCTAAATTTTACATCTTTTTCAGCTTGTACTTTAAAGTTAGCTTTCATAACATCTTTATCTACTCCAAGATATTGGCAATAAGTATCTATTGTCATTCCTTGATATGATAATTCTTGTTCTGTTTGTTTAACCAAATTTTCTACTTGTTCTTCAATCATAGCTTCTGGCACTACAACTTCAGTATTTTCTAATAATTTATCAAACACTGCAATTTCTTTAGATGCTTTATTTTCAGCTATAACTTTTTTCTCTAATTTTTCTTTTACTGATTGTTTGTAATCATTTAATGTTTCAAATTCAGATATATCGCGTGCAAATTCATCATCTAAAGCTGGTAATTCTTTTTTAGATATAGAATTTAATGTAACTTTAAATACAACTGGTTTTCCAGCTAAAGTATCCATATGATAATCAGCAGGGAAAGATACTTCAATATCTTTAGTTTCACCTATATTCATACCAATAAGTTTTTCTTCAAATCCTGGAATAAATTGTCCTTTACCTATAGTTAAGTCAAATTTTTCACCTTTTCCGCCTTCAAAAGCTACTCCATTATCGAAACCTTCAAAATCAATGTTTGAAATATCTCCATTTTCTAATGGTCTATTGTCAACAGTTACAGATCTAGAATTTTTTTCTCTTGTAACTTCTATGTCTTTATCAATATCTTCATCAGTTACTTTTTTCTCAAATTTAGCAACTTCTAATCCTTTATATTGTTTAACAATAGCTTCAGGTTTTACAAAAACAGTAACTGTATATATAGTATCAATATCTCTACCAATTTGTACTACATTTAGTTCTGGTTTAGAAACCACTTCTAAATTATTTTCTTCTACTGCAGTTTTAAAGTCTTCATCTACTGTATCTTCAATTACAGAATAGTTTAAACTTTCCTCGCCATACATTTTTTCTATAATATTTCTTGGTGCTTTTCCTGGTCTAAATCCTGGAACATTGAAATTTTTCGCATTTTTTACAAACACCTTTTCTAATCTAGCATTAAACTCTTCCTTTGTTAAGTTGAATTCTAATTCAACTTTTGAATTTTCTTTTCTTTCTAATTTTACGTTCATTCTAATTCCTCCATCATTTAAAAATTTATACTATAGTATTATATCATAAACTTTTGCTATTTCAATATTTTAGGTTAAAATAATGTTAAATTAGCAGAAAAAACATTTCAATGAAATATTTTTTCTGCTAATTTACATTGTATTATTTAACTCTATTTTGTTTTGATATTTTTATATCCTGTGCTAATCCTACAAAAAATAATATAGGCATACTTAAAATAACAAATGGCATTAGGAACATCAAAAGTAACCCTTGTCCTAAACAACTTATAATACTTGAAATGTATAAACTTACATTAAACCATTTCATAGGTTTTAATACACAATTAAATTCATGTTTTCTTTGAAATATTATAAGTGAAATTGCACCTACTATTCCAGGGAATGATATAAGAAACATAGTAATACCTTGTTCGAAATTAGGACTTCCACCACTTGACCATGCGTTAACTATATCTCCATATGGAATTACAGCAACAATTATATATACAATAAGTAATAAATTTATTATAAACCACATATATTCTTTCATTTTTCACCTCCCTAATATTAATCTAATTTTTCAAAAAACTTATAATTTCACTAGCCACAATTAATTCATTTCCCTCATAACTATGTTTAGCTCCATCAATATATCCTATATTTTTATGTATGTTATTTACTTTAAGATTTAAAAAATTTACTAATTCTTTAACATCTTGAATTATCATTTCTTTATCATTACCCCAACGCATAAATAATGGTACACTAATATTGTTCAATTCTTTAAAAACATAATTTTTATCTCCAAATCTAGAAAAATTTATATTTTCGTTATATTTGAAACATCTTAAATATGATTTTACACTTATAGGATGTATAAATGAATATTCAGGCATTAATTCATTATGTTTATTCTCTTTTTCTTTTTGATTAGCATATTCTAATATTTGATCAAACTTACCATTTAGAGAATATTTTTGTGTTTCAACTATATCCACTAAAGATAATAAAATTATTGATGATATTTTATTTAATATTTCTATATTATTTTCATTTTTAAGTCTATTATATGTATATACAATTTTTGTACAACCAAGACTATGTCCTTGTAAATGAATTTTTTCATATCCAATATCCATCATTAATTTAATTGCACCAGTTATATCATAGTATGAATCCAAAATATCTTCATATGATGATCCTGATATAATCTTTGTTCTTTCGCCTTCTATATATTTATCAATATATACTGTAAGGTCATGACCTCTATTATTAAAACAAAAATATGATATATTATTTTTAGTTATTTCACTAGCTAATATATCTTCACGTTTCTTAAAACAATTACTAGTCATTCCATGTATAGAAATAACAACCTCTTTTGTTAAAACTTCTGGTTCATACAATAATCCATATAATTTGATATTATCTTCTGTTATAAATGATATTTTTTTCATAACTAACCCCTCTTTTATTAATTTAATTATATGATATATGTATGTTGATGTCAATACTTTTTTAAAAATATTCTAGCGATATCGAAGATTCGCTTTTTAAGTTTATTGACTAATATAATATGCACAGTCATTTATTCTAATTATAGAAATCAATTCAGTATAATTACTCAATAAAAACAAGTTAAACTTCAAATTAGAGTTTAACTTGTTTTTATATGTATTATACTAAATATTCTATTTTAATAATTTTTCTTCCTTTTTACATAAAAATTCATCTTCAATTACTTTATATGTCCAAGCTGATGAACCAGTGTACCAAGTCCAACCACCTCTACCCATATGCTCATCATTTGCATATACATCCGCTGCCATAACATATGGTTCAACCATATATATATCAGCTTTTTCTTTACAATCAGAATGATATATAGGATTTATATATTTTAATATTTCCATTCCTTTTTCTTTTTCACTTATTTCAAAATATGCCTTAGCAAGCCAAGTAGATGCATGTGTATATTGACCACCATTTTCTCTCGTACCTGGTACATATGCTTTTATATATCCAGGGTTGTTTTTTGGTTTATCAAAAGGTGGATACAATAGTTTTACTATTTGATGTTCCTTATCTACTAAAAATTTATCTGCACTTTCTAATGCTAAATTAATTTCTTCTCTCATATCAGGATATCCTTTTAATGCTATAGCTGCCCATGCTTGAGATATTAAATCTATTTTACATTCTGTGTTAGTAGATGAACCTAGGACTTCACCATTTTCAAAAAAAGCTCTAACAAAATGTTCTCCTTCCCAGGCACTTGCAACGACACTATTTTTTAATATGTGTCTATACTTTTCACATATTTGCATCATTTCGTTATCTTCTTTAATAGTTGCAACTGATATGAATTTAGCCAATAAATCAATCATAAATAGTGTAAGCCAAACCGACTGACCTCTTATACTACTAAATCCATCATTCCAATCGCCATCACCTATATCTAAAAGTCCATTTTTTTCATTTATTCTAGATAGTCCATACGTTATACTTTTTTTAGCATGATTATATATACTATCTTTTATTTCTGATGATTCAAATATTTCATATAGTTCTCTTTGATTTCCCATATCTTTGTTTTGTAAATATGTTGTTTCTACATCTAATATTGATATATCTGAAGTTTTTGATATATATTCACATAATACATATGCAAGCCATAAATAGTCATCACTAAAATATGTTTTTATTCCTGCATTTGTATGATCGTGCCACCAATGAAGTACATCTCCTTTTTCAAATTGTTTACTTGAATGAAGTATAATCTGACTTCTTGTTTTCTCTGGCCAAGATGAAATAAGGGCCATCGTATCTTGAAGTTGATCTCTATATCCTATTGCTCCACCAGATTGATAAAAACCACTTTTAGCAAATAATCTACAACTTATAGTTTGATATAACAGCCAACCATTTGCCATTATATTTATATATTCATCACCTGTATTTATATTTCTCTTTACTTTTGACTTCCAATATGAAAATGTATTATAACATATTTTATCAAATTTTTCCTTAACTGAATATTTATTTCTTATGTTTAATACATATTCTAAATGTTCTTTATCTGCTTCATAACTACCAAATAGTATATTAAAACTAATCTTTTCATTTGGATTAATTGTAACGTTAATAGTAGTTACATAATCTACTATATCATATGTTACATCAAAATCTTCTTTATTAGAATAATCTAAAACAGTAACATATGATACACATGTAGAAAAATCTTTACTGTATGGATTTTTTAAAAGCATTGAGTCAAATTCCTGTTTTGAGATTACATTTTCTGAATCAATTTCACTACTTACACCTAGAACTGGAGATATAGTATATGTTATACAAACTTTTTTTTCTATATTTGATAAATTTTCAAGTTCAATATATTGTACTTTTAAATTATCTTCCATAGGTATAAATATTGTCATATCTTTTCTAATATTATCATCAATTTGGTTTACTTTAACATATCCAAAACCATAATTCAAGTTATATCCTTCATCAAATATACCTTTAAATTTTTCACCAGGTACTGTATTTGTCCAGTCATTACACCAATTTGTTAATTTATTTTCTCTACTATTTCTAAAATATGTATATATAGTTCCATAATTTGATATTATTGTTCCAAAATTTTCATTAGCAAGCACATTACACCAAGGTAGAGGTGTTTTTGTGTTTAATATATGGTACTCATTTCCATCTTTAGAAAACCCACCGTATGAATTAAAAGCTATTAAATCAAAATCTTCATTTTTCGTCTTATGTTTCATACTTTTCTACACCTCTTCTATTATTTCATTATCTTCGTCAATCACAATATTTTTTTGTTCAGTTGATAAAAAACTATCAATAGATGATATTTCTTTTCTACATATAAATTTAAATAAATCAATATCTTTTTTATCTAGATTATTAATATCAAATAAATATATATTACCTTTAGTATAATCCATATATGTAGCATTATGTATTGCTAACTTTACATATTCATACATTTTATCACTGTACTTGTTATTACTCACAAGTATTATAATATCTATATCTATCTTTCTGTTTTTAACATAATCCATAAAATCTATTACTTCATCAATAATTCCGACACTTTCAATGTTATCTATATTAACAAGTAATATTGGAAAATCACCCGATATAGAATATTTCCAAAGCATTGGTTGGTTTATACTAGTATCCCAATATTTAACATCCAATTCCTTTTTATCAAATAGTAGTTCTCTTATTATTTTGTTATATGAATATGCTTTTCCTGGTATTAATTTCAAATATCTAGATACTACTGTGTTTAATTCACATGATAATTTATATTGTTTTTTCAAACTATCTGGAGTTAAATTAATAATAGCATTTGACATTTTATATTTAGAATCCGTTGCACCTAAAATATAATAAAAATCTTGTCTTTCATGTTCGGTTAATATGATTTTTGCTCTATATGAAAGTACTGGCCACAATGGATATTTAGATACTTTACTATCAAAAGCATTATATGAACATGAAGTTGAAAAATCTATTTTAGATTTTTCAGTTTCTACATCTTTTATTAAATCAATTCCTATTAGTTTTGCAAATACATATAATTCTTGATCATCATCTTTTTTAAGTCTTTTACTTGCAACTAATGTATCTAAAGTTTCATCATAATATGTTTCAATTTGTAAACTATTAAACGAAGGATGTACTACATTAGTCATGTAATCTGTCATTGCTGGTTCAACATATGTATTTATTCTAACTTCTCTCTTTATATTACTATTGTTATATACACTAACTTTTCTTACTTCTATATTATATTCAGGAGATAAAAAAACTGTTGTTGTTGATTCCAAATTACCACATTCAATGTAATACTCAGCACTACTTAATGTTGAAACAAAGTTTGTTTTGTTTATATAGCTGTTTGAATCGTTTAAAATATCTGTATCAGAAGTTGAAAATGTTTTATCTGTAAATTCATCTGTTAAGAAAACATAATTTCCACTTGAATATAAATCTTTAAACTTTTGTCTATTAACTATTTTTTCTCTATATTTAAGATAACTTGATCCACAACTTGTTAAAATTGTAGATAAACTTTTACCCTTAAGAATTGCTATTTGCATATCAGTATTAGGAGTAATACTTTTCTTAGTTGAATGTTTACTAGATAAATACATTGTATATTTATCTGAATTTTTTTGTTTAAATGCCTTATCAGAAAGTTTCTTATCTTTTTTTAGATTTGCTTTTATTTTTTCTCTTTCTTTTAGTAATATTTCACAAGCTTCAATATTAGGATTTGCATGAAAACGATTTTTAATTATTCCAGAATTTATATAATTATTAATTGAAGTTAATACCATCCCTTGATGATGTGCCATATATGTCTTAACTACTTCATATTCTTTATTATCTAAATGTGATTTTGTATAATCTATGGATTCATAAAATCCGAATGATCCATATGATCCTAATTTTTTAAGTTTAACTATATTTTTATATACTTCTTGAGGTGCATACTCAAGCATTAACATTGATGCATAAGGTGATATAACTAAATAATCATTTAAACCTCTTTTAAGTCCAAGCCATGGTATACCAAAAGCTTTATATTGATAATTTAGATCATTATCTTTAACAGCATATGCTGATTCAGAGATTCCCCAAGGAATATTATTTGCTTTTGCATGCTTTCTTTGACTGTATTTAGCAAAAAATAAAGACTGATCAACTAATGTATGTTCATATGATTTATTAAATAGATATGGCATGAAATATTCAAATGATGTTCCGCTCCATGATACTAAACCTTTGTATCCATCTACATTAATTAAATTTCTAGATAGTGCAAACCAATGCTTTGAAGTAACTTGTCTTGAAGCTATAGCAATCAAACTAGCTATTCTATTTTCTGACATAAGCATATCATAATAACTATCTACTATCTTACCTTCATCTTGAGCATACCCAATTGTAAATAGATTTCTTGACATATCATATAACTTAGTAAAGTCTGTAGTTTCTATAATATTGTTACAACTATTTATAATATTTTCTGTTATTATATTCTTATCTCTATCATTATTTGACTGTTTTTGTTCAATTAGAAATTCTTTTAATATATATATACATGCTACAAAGTTACCGCTATCAACTGTAGATATAAATCTAGGTCTTAGTGGTTCCAGTGTCTTTATATTATACCAATTTAACAAATGTCCATTCCATTTTTCTAATTTATTTATAGTTCCCATTACATTACTTAATTTCTCTAAACATTCAGATAATTTTATAAATTTAAGATCATAAGCATTAATTATTGCAAGAATTCCAAAACCTATATTTGTAGAAGAAGTTCTATTTGCAATTTTGTATCTTCTATTTTCTTGATAATTGTCAGTAGGTAAATAGTTATTAACTGGTGTCATCATAAGTTCAAAAAAATACCATGTCCTTTTAGCTATATCTAACAACTCATTATCTTGCATTTTATCTAATCTTCTCTTTCTACCAAATAAATGATTTTTTCCAAGTAGATATGCAAGCAAAGGAGTAATTATAAATGAAATTGCAATAAATAATTGAAACTCTGATACAAATAACATATTGTCTATACAAATTATGTTAAGTAATATAATAGCAGCGACTACTAAATTTGGTATCATATTGTAATAATAATATATTAATTTACTTTTAGCTTCTTTTTCTAATATTTCAGCAGTTGTCCATTCTAGTAAATGTTTTTTAGATATACACATTCTATATAAAGATATTACAAAAGCATCTATTGATGTATATGCTCTATATGGAAGTGTTAAAAAGTCAAATGTCATAGTAAGTATGGTAGCACTTACACCATGAATTATAGGAATGTATAATAAATCTTTAGTATGTTTTGTTCTACCAAATATAAATGCATCAAGTAGCGCTAATAAATATCCAAAGTTAATTACAGAAAACACTACTAATACTGATCTTACAAACATTTCTTGTGATACAAATAACGAAGTTAACATAATTAAAATCGCAAATACATCTAATAAAGGTCTTCTTAAATTATCAAATATTTTCCATTTTGATAAGAAGTTAAGAGGTGACTTAGGACTAAACAACCATTTAACAATTTGCATATCTCCTCTATACCATCTGTGATTTCTGTTCATATATGCAACAAAATTATTAGGAAAACCATCTTGAACTTGTATATCTGATGCTAAGCCCGTTCTCATATATGATCCTTCTAGTAAATCATGACTAAGTACTAAGTTTTCTGGTATTTCATTAGATAATAATTTTTCAAATAATGCTATATCATATATACCTTTTCCACAAAATATAGCTTCATTGAATACATCTTGATACGTATTAGATACAGCTGTTGTATATATATCTAATCCTCCAAAACCTCCAAATATTTTTGAAAATATACTTTTATTTGCAGATTCGATATCTAAACCAACTGCTGGTTGAATTAAACCATGACCACTTTTTACTATTCTACCGTCTTTAGAAAGTTTAGGAGTATTTAGTGGATGAGCAATAATAGCAACTAAATCTTTAGCAGTATTTAAAGAAAGTTCTGTATCTTCATCTATTGTTATTGCATATTTAGTGTTGCAAATATCATCATATGCTAAGTACATTACCTCGTTTAGTTTCTCTTTTGTCATAGTTCCAAGAACTAATTCATTAAAATGCTTAAGTCCTCCTCTTTTTCTTTCCCAACCCATATATGCATTTTCAGCTTTACTAAATATACGTTTTCTATATATAAAGTTAAATAATTTATTCTCTGATTTGTATTTTTTATTTAAAATATCAAGTTTTTCTTTAGCATACTTAAAAAATTTTTCATCTTGTTCAATTACTTTTTTGTCCGCAGATAAACAATCACCAAGTAACATATAATACATATTTTCAGATCTGTTAGCAAGATACGTTACTTCCATTTTTCTTATCATAATATCGATTTTATCATAAGAAGAAATTACAGTGGGCATTACTATATATGTAGAATATTGTTTGTCTATTGTTTTAGCAAAATCAAATCTTGGTAATATTTTAGGTGGAACAATTTTTCTAATAAAATAGCTCATTAATTTTTCTACTACTTCAATAGCAAAAATATAAGTAAATATATAATACATCCACTTGTATATAGGATTATTAGTAATGAATAGATCTTTTGCGAGTATTGTTATTAATAGTGCAAAAGTAAAAATCAAAAATACATAAAAAAATGGTTTTATTGGTTTAATTATATTATTATATATAATGTCTCCTGTATAAGATTTATCAAGCTCTTTTTTAAGAAAATATTTTTCATCACCAGATAAAAAGAATCCAACATGTTTTTGATATTTAACTGAACATTCAACAGCTTTTTTTGCTACATATGTCTCAGATAAAGCATACTTTTTTGATAACTTTATTACTCTATTTCTGTATCTTGCTTTTGTTTTGTAGTCACATTTTACAAATTCATTAGTATAATCTTGTTTCAGAGTTTCATCTATTTTATTTACACTTTCAAATATTTCTCTAAAGTTTAGTCCTTGTAATTGTTTAAGGCCATGTATAGCTTTACCCATGTAATCAGTTGTTTTTGCCATTTCCATATGTTCTTTTACAATAGCTTCTTCAACTGTAAAACCTATCTTTTCAGCTTCATCATTAAGTATTTTGTAATACTTTTCTCCGCCTTCTCCAAATCCTTTTAGTCTTGATGCTAAGTACTCAACAAATGAAGTATTTGTATCCTTTAATTTTTCAATATTTGAAATATCTGATTTAAATATTTTCAAATCACGATATATTATATTTTTTATTTTTTTAGTATCATCATATTTTAAATCTGTAGATATTATTTTTTCAACCTCGATTTTTTGAAGCTGTGAATTTGCTATATTAAAGCAAATTCCTGATATAAACTTAATTATAGAAATACGAAGCATTAAAGGAAACAAATTTAATTCTTCTGATGTTAAATATGCTACTTTTTGATGGTGTCTTAAAGAATCAGCTATATAATTTTGATCTGTATATCCTTTATTCTCCTCTATAAGTTCATAAGCTATAAAATATATAATTGTATGTCTTGAGCCATCTTTTGTTTTAATTGTTGGTAATCTTTTGTTTATAACATTAACTTTATGTTCTAATATATCAGAATATTCTTGATTTATTATATACATATTATCAAGTAACCACTGACCTGCAGGATGAATTAAAAGACCCATTTCAAATGTTTTTTCAAGTATTTTGTATGTTTCAGATATAGTAGAATAATTATTTTTTACATCTCTGAATATTTGGTTTAATCTATCTTTCAAAATTTTCCATTCCTCTCGTTTTTTATGTTTTGATGCATCATTATATAACATTAAATCTGCATATATTTATTTTCTAAATTATACACCATAATGTAAAAAAATGCAACATATTATTAAAATATGTTGCAACATTTTACATTAAAAGAGAATGCTTTTTAACTACGACTAATTTTCAAGAAATTCAGTCCAATCTATTACTAAATATATCATACCTTCGTCTAGTTCTTCTAAATTTAAATATGCTTTATATAGGTTTCCTTTAATCGCTTTATAACATTCTATTATCCTATGCCTATGCCACGTTGTCATTGGTGAAATAATGAAACCCAAGTTTTCAGATATTATGCACATCTTTTGTAATAGCCATCCAACCCGTGCATTAATAAAATCTACATTATACAGTAATGCAATAAGATATTTATTATGCTCATTTACAAGGTAAAGTTTATCACTATCAATATCAACTTTGGTACTACCGCCTAAAATAGATTCCCGTATTATGAACTATACCCAATAAATTAGACTTGAAAAAGAAAGAGTACTGAAAGTATTGTAATTAATTTTGCAATACTTTCTCGTTTTTTAACCTTTTTATTTCTTTTTGTTTAAATTGATTAGGCGTTAAA
>JAQUGQ010000024.1 GCA_028684095.1 Clostridia bacterium | reverse complement strand
CCTTTTAAGGGTAGCTAGAGTATAAATTGCGATTGTCGTAATAATGTGTACTTTTAGGTACTCGCAAGTATCATGCCCTTATAGGGCGAAAATAATACCGCCTGTTTTACAGGCGGATGTTTATTTTCAACTATTAATTTTACTAACTTTTTACATTAATTAAATATACTTTGCATTATAATGTTGTATATACCAAAATAATATGATAAAATATATTAAATTATGCAATAAATATAAGAGGTGTAGGATATGAATAAAATAAGTAAACTAAAAATAGGTGGCATGGCGACTTTTAATGGTGTACTTCTTAAATCAAGTACAAAACAAGTAGTTACAAGCCAAATAAATGATAATATAATATCAGAAGTTACTGAAACTAAATCAAATAGAATAATATCGTCTATACCCATTATAAGAGGTATAGTAGGACTATATACTTCCATTAAAAGTGGAATACCTTATATTGTAGAATCTGCTGAAAATATTGTAAATGATATAGTTAATGATAAAAACGATAAAATAACAGTAGGTAAATTTGAAATTATAATTTCTTTTATAATTTCAATTATAATATTTTCTTTAATATGGGTTAGCGTACCTATGTTTATATCTTTACTACTACCTAATACTGACCTTAGATTTCTAGTTCAAATACTACTCAAACTAGTTATGTTTAGCATATATATAAGTACCATAAAAAAAATATCGTACTTGCATGGATTGTTTGAATATCACGCAGCAGAACATACAGCTGTAAATTACTATGAAAATAATGTTAAGGAAGTAGAGGATATAAAGAGTATACTAGATTTAGACTTAGATAAAGTTGCAAGTTATTCAAGATTTCATAGAAGATGTGGATCTAACTTCATAATGTACTTATTATTTCTATCGCTTATACTTACAGCTATAGTACCATCTATTAATATAATAAATAAAATAATTATAGAAATATTAACTTTTCCTATTTTAATAGGACTAGCATATGAATCATTAAATTTATTTACTTTATTACCTAAAAAATTTGACTTTGTTTTATTACCTTTTATGTATGTACAAAATATAACAACTAAAAAACCTTCTAGAGCTAAGTTATTAATAGGTGTTACATCACTACTTGAAATTACTACTAAACATATATCAATAGAAAAATATATAAAACAGTATATAAATAAATATTTAAAGAACTATGAAGTAAATCAAAATGATATTTTAAGACTTGTATCTTATGCTTTGAATATAGACAAAGATAGTTTATATATTAATTTAAAGAGTAATCATATAAGTATAGCACAACAAATAAAAATAAAGGACATATTAGATAGATATTATATAAATTATGAACCATTACAATATATAACACAAATTCAACCATTCTATAATGAAGAATATATTGTAAATAAAGATGTGCTAATACCAAGAGCAGATAGTGAAATATTAGTAGAGGCAGCTATTAAGTATATAGATGCTAATAATCTTAAAAATGGAATAGATATGTGCAGTGGTAGTGGAGCATTAGGTATATCAATATCTAAAAATAGTAATATAGATACAATGATACTTGTAGACGTTTCAGATAAAGCTTTGATTATAGCAAATAAAAATATAGAAAAAAACAGTATGAATATTAAATGCACATCTATAAAATCAAATCTATTTGAATCTATACTACCTAATAATACTAAGTACGATATAATAGTTACCAATCCACCATATATAAAAGCTGAAGAATTAATCAACTTATCTAATTATGTTCAAAAAGAACCTATGCTTGCTTTAAACGGTGGTAAGAGTGGTTTGGATTTTTATGAAAGAATATTTAAAGAGGCAAAAGATGTATTAGTAAATAATGGATACATAATACTTGAAATAGGATATGAGCAAAAACAAGATATAATAAACTTAATAAGTAATTACCCAGAGTATGAATATATAGAATGTATTCAAGACTTGGGATTAAAAGATAGGGTGATCGTATGTCATTTTCATCAGATATAAAAGTAGAACTATTGAAAAAGATAGATAAAATAAATAAAGATTGTTGCAGAGAAGCTGAAACATTTGGAGAATATATAACCACTGAAAATGTAAAATCAAATATAAGTTTAGAGTATCAAACATTTTTAGATATTCCTAAGCTAAAAGAGTGTTGTATTAAATCAATATTAATAGGTACTTTTTTAAGTAGTGGATGTATAATTAATCCAAATAATGATTATCATTTAGAAATACTTTTTAAAAGTAAAGCACTAGCTGATTACTATATAAATCTATTATCAGTACTAGACTTTTCTCCAAAAGTATTAAAAAGAAAAATAGGTAAAACACATATATATGTTATATACATTAAAGAGGCAGAACAAATTTCAAGATTTTTATCTATTATAGGAGCAGTCATATCTTTTCTTAAATTTGAAGAAATTAGAGTAGAAAAAGAAGTGAAAAACAATATAAATAGAAATATAAACTGTGAAACTGCAAATCTATCTAAAACAATAAAAGCTGCTGTAATTCAACTTAATGCAATTGATAAAATAAAGAAAAAAGGTAAGTATAACTCATTAAATGATAAACTTAAAGAAGTTGCCTCTTTAAGAGAAAAACATAAAGAAGAAAGTTTAGAATACTTAGCTAATATATTAAAAATAACAAAATCTGGTTTGAAACATAGACTAGATAAAATAATAAAAATTGCTGATGAATTATAAAAAATATAAAAGGAGTGATTAATAGTGAAAGTTATAGTTGCAACAAAAAATCCAGGAAAAATTGAGGGAGTGAAAATTGCTTTTGAAAATTATTATGATGAAATTGAAATACAAGGTATACCAGTTGCATCAGATATAAGTGATCAACCATTAAATGACGAAATATATATAGGAGCAAAAAATAGAGTCAATAATCTAAAAAAATATTGCAGTGATAATAATATACAGGCTGATTTCTATGTATCAATAGAATCAGGAATAACAAATCAATTGGGTAGATGGATGATAGTAAATATAGCTGTTATTGAAGATAATAATAATTATGAAAGTTATGGTAGTAGTGCAGGTTTCCCTGTGCCAGAAAAATATGTAGATGAGATAATAAGTACAGAACTTGGAAAAGTTATGGATAGAATATTTGATGAAACAGAACTCAGAGCTGGAAAAGGCGGTATCAATTTATTAACTCGTGATAAAATTTCTAGAATAGATTTAACTGAACAAGCCTTTATCATGGCTTTAACTAAATATATTAATGGAGATACTTGGAAATAATATTTATATAGGAGGTACTAATGAAAGTTTTAAGTCTTTTAGAGCCTTGGGCAAGTCTTGTCAAAGAAAAAATAAAATGTGTTGAAACTAGAAGTTGGAAAACAAAATATAGGGGAGAACTGTATATACATGCAAGCAAACGAAAAGTTACAAAAAAAGATGCTAGGGTAAATAATTTAGTAGATCTTTTAGAAAATAACGAGTTTAAATATGGTCACATTATAGCTAAGTGTAACTTAGTAGATTGTATTTACATGGATGATGAATATATAAATACTATTCAAAAAAAGAAATTTGAATCTATGTGTGGTAGATATACTATAGGTAGATATGCTTGGATTTTAGATGATATAGAAATATTAGAAAATCCTATTGAAACTAAGGGTCAATTAGGTATATGGAATTATTAATATACTTGATTAGGTTATAATTATTGAATTGAAAGGCGAGTGTTAGATATGTTAGATGAAGAATATATGAAAATAGCTATTAAACAATCAAAAATAGGATCATTTCCTTTTGGGGCAGTTATTGTAAAAGATGGAGAAATAATTGCTAAAGCAAGTTCTGGGGAATTTGAAAATGATCCTACTGCACATTCTGAAACAACAGCAATACGAAAAGCTTGTAGCAAATTAAACACTACCGATTTACATGGTGCAACAATTTATTGTACTTGTGAACCTTGCCTTATGTGTTTTGGTACATTGTGGTGGAGTAATATAAGGAAAATAGTATATGGAGTAACTATTATGGATAGTGTGGCAGATGGTATCTGTACATTTATGGATGGATTAAATATATCTGTAAAACAATTGAACTTAATGTCTAGTAATGATTTTGAAATTATAGGTGGTGTATGTGAAATAGAAGTTATGGAAGTTATGCGTAAATGGAAGGAAGTAACTAATAATTAGATTAAAATATTGTCTTTACAATCCATTAGTATACATAATAACGGATTGTATTATTTAAATATAAGTATATTGACAACATACTATATATTGTGATATAATACATGTCAGTATAATGGGGTATAGCCAAGTGGTAAGGCGTCGGTCTCTGACTCCGATATTCCGTGGGTTCGAATCCTACTACCCCAGCCAACAAGACATTACCCGAACCTATATTATTATAATGGTGGTTTCGCAGTAAGTATAAAATAAAAAGAATAGCAAAAAAGCTATTCTTTTTATTTTCTTCACTAATCCATAAACAAATAAACACCTTGTATTTCTACAAAGTGTTTATAACAGTATGCCCCTAAAGAGCTATGTCTTCTAAATTGTCCCTAAAGGACTAAGTTCTATTTACTATTATAATATATATTATGCGTAAAGTCAACTGTTTTATTAATAAAATACTAAAATACTTAAGATTTTACTATTTTTTTATCAAAAATATATAATTTTATGATTTTTTTATTAATTAAATCCATTTCATCAACATCTAGTTTTACGTTATACAGAATATCAGAAACGTTTTTAGGGTTATATATTCTCATTTTACTTATAGTTGTTATTTGATTAACTAAAGCAATACTACCCAATTTCATTTTTTCTATCTCATGTATAATTTTTCTAGTAAATTTAATTTTTTCTTCAAATTTATTATTGAGTTCTATAAATTCTGCACAATTCATACCTTTATCAGTACCAATTTTTTGCATATCTTTTATGCATATCTTTGCATCTTCTATAATTATTTTTCCTTTAGTTATAAGTTTTTGATATATAGTATTTCCTAACAAAACATTATCTCGATGAACTTCCTTACCTTCTTTATATGAACTTAAAGGAATAACTGTTAGTGTTCCACTACCTAATGTCGCATTGTTATCTATTACCACGCAATAATGTAATCCACCTTCTTCATTTCCAACATTAAATCCTAAATTTATTTTTACTATACTTCCTCGTTCATACCTAATATATTTCTTTGCATCAAAATTATTTTCCTCATTTAAATAATTTGAATAATCTTTTAACCAATATGATAAAAGTGCTGCTTTTTTTATTTTTTTTTCATCTCCTGAATCAATAAATGATTGAATGATATCATTTATTTTTTGTACGGCAAGATTTTTTTGATTGACAACATCTAATATTTTCATTATTTATCTCCTTTAAAATTATACTTATTATACATATTCAAAGGTTGAAAATCAAGTATTATATATAAAAATTTTAAATTTAGTCTAATTTTATAAAATTTGTTTTAATTATGTAATAATATATCATAATTTAATAGAAGATAATACTTATATTGTTCATAAATAAATTTAATTATCAATGTAAGTATTATTATATTTAGGAATAATAAAAAGTAAAATTATTGTAATTTCAGAAAATATAATGTATAATATCGGTATGTTTTAGATAATTTTTAACGAAATAAAAATAGATGAGTATAGGAGAAAGTGAAATAATGAATAAAGATATAGGAATATATATACATATACCTTTTTGCTGCAGTAAATGTTATTACTGTGACTTTACATCATATTCAAATAAGGATCAATATATTTCACAGTATATTGATTCTGTATGTAATGAAATATTAAATAACAGTGAAATATTATGTGAGTATAATATTATAAGTATATATATAGGTGGAGGAACTCCATCATACATAGATAGTAAATACATTACTAAAATTTTAGATATACTTAAGATTTTTATAACTAATAATAATGTCTCTATTACAATTGAAGTAAATCCAAATAGTGTTACTGAAGATAAGATGAAAGTATATAAAGAAATAGGAATAAATAGAGTAAGTGTTGGACTTCAATCTACTCATAATGAGATACTTGCAAGTATAGGTAGAAAACATACTTACAATGATTTCTTAAATGCACTTAAAATCATTAAGAAGTATGATATAAAGGACGTAAGTGTTGATTTAATGTATCCACTCCCTGGACTTACATATAAGCTGTTAGATGAAACTTTAGATACGGTAATATCTATTAAAGATGAGTACAATATACATCATGTATCTATATACAATTTAGAAGTACATGAAAATACTAAATTAGATTTTTTACTTAAAGAAGGTTTTGTGAAGTTAATAGATGAAGATGAAGAATTTGAAATGAAAGAGAACATTAAAAACAAATTAGAATCAAATAACTTACATAGATATGAAATATCTAACTACTGCGAAAAAGGTTATGAGTCTATTCATAATATCAATTATTGGAAACAAGGTATATATTTAGGATTTGGGACAGCTGCTTCAAGTTTTTTTACAGGTAGTAGATATACTAATACTAAAAACATAGATGATTATATAAACTACTATCTATATAACGATAGAAGTATTACAGTTATAGAGGAAAAAGAAGATTTGGATAAACTTGGATCTATGAAAGAGTATATAATACTTAGTTTAAGATTGCAAGATGGAGTAAATATACAAGATTTCTATCAGAAATTTAAAGTAAAACTACTGGATATATTTAATGAAGAGATAACCAAAATGGTAAATTATGAATTATTATATAAAAATAAAACAAATGTTTATTTAACTGACAAAGGTAAAGATATAGCAAATATTGTATGGAAAGAATTTATATAGTGTAATTTTAAAAGGTTATTAAGATTAGTTTTTTAATAACTTTTTTTATATATTTAACTATATAAATTGACTTAAAAGTAATTAAATAGTATAATAATACTAACCCAAAAAAGCTATTTAATGTAACACTAAAAATATATCAAAATAGCCTCTTTATAGAAATAATAATTTAAAAGGGAGAGTAAAAATGAAGAAATTTTTAATAATAGATGGAAATAGTATAATGAATAGAGCATTTTATGGTATTTCTACAAGAACTATGATGACGGCTGATGGAATAGCTACAAATGCATTATATGGTTTTTTAAATATATATTGGATGATAGAAAATATGATAACTCCTGATTATACAGCTGTATCATTTGATTTAAGAGCACCCACTTTTAGACATTTGTTATATAGTGACTATAAAGGAACAAGAAAAGGTATGCCTGATGAGCTTAGACCACAGATGATAGTTATAAAAGAAATACTTACTGCAATGAATGTTCCTATAATAGAACTTGAAACATTTGAAGCAGATGATATACTAGGCACTGTAGCTAAAATAGATGAATCAAATGATATTTTTACATATATACTTACAGGAGATAAAGATTCTTTTCAACTTATATCTGATAAAACATCTGTTATTATACCAACAACTAAAATGGGTAAAACAGGCTATACTATATATACTCCTGAAGTATTAAAAGAAAAATTAAATATTGATCCATATCAAATAGTAGATATTAAATCTCTTATGGGAGATAGCTCAGATAACATACCTGGTGTAAAAGGTATAGGAGAGAAAACTGCATATACTTTAATTGAGAAATACAAAACATTAGAAGATATATACAAAAGTATTGATACTCTAGAGGTTTCAGATAAGATAAGAGAAAAATTAGCTTCTGATAAAGAAATGGCTATACTTAGTTATAAACTAGCTACTATAGATAAAGATGTCCCTATTATAATTGACTACGATAAATGTAAAAAATCTGATGTTAATTTTAAAGATTTATATAAAATATTTAAAAGATTAAACTTCAATAAATTTTTAACTAAGTTTAATTTTTCGGATGTAAGTGAAAGTATAGATGTTAGCACAAATAATATATTTAATGATGTGACGGCCGAAATCACTAAAATTAGTGATGTTATATATATAGATAAAAGTAATATAAGTATATTAGATAATGTATTATCAAAAAATAGTATATCATATTATCTAAATATATGTAACGTAGAGTATATAACAAATATACTGAAGTTAAATAATGACTTTTTAATTATATACTGTGATAATAAAATATATACAGCTAAATTAGATGATAATGAATTTAATTTTAATATCCTAAATAAATTTGCTAAATCTACTTGTAAAAAATATGGGTACAATATAAAGCAAGATTTAAGATATTTATTTGATTTAGGTATAATAGATGTCAATAATTTTGTCTTTGATATAATGATAGCTTACTACCTAATGGACTCAAATAAAAGCAGCTATTTATTTCAAAATATAATAGGTGAACTATTTAGTGTAAGTTTTAAAGAGGATGAAATTAAAGCTATGCAGATGTCATTATTTGAAGAACCTTCAAATGAAGTAAATAAAGTATTAAACTATTTATCTGAAAATAACATATATAACTTAAATATATATCTAAAAGCAGTACATTATTCATATGATATAGTTATAGACAAAATAAAAAAACTAGATATGCTTGAGCTCTTTGAAAATATAGAAATACCCCTTATAGAAACCTTAGCAAATATGGAACATACTGGTATGTATATTGATTTAGCTAAATTAAATATATTTAATGAAGAAATAACAAGTAAAATAGCTATATTAGAAAAAAGTATATATAATCAAGCTGAATGTGAATTTAATATAAACTCACCTAAACAATTAGGTGAAATACTTTTTGATAAATTACATTTACCATCTGTTAGAAAGAATAAAACAGGATATTCAACAGATAAAGAGGTTTTAGAAGAGTTAGAAGATAAACATGAAATAGTACCAATGATATTAGAATATAGACAGCTTGCTAAGCTTAAATCTACTTATGTAGATGGCTTGAGTAGTAAAATAGCTAGTGATGGTAGAATACATACTACATTCATGCAAACAGTAGCTTCTACTGGTAGACTATCTAGTACAGAACCAAATTTACAAAATATACCTATACGTTTAGAACTTGGTAGTAAAATACGTTCTTTCTTTATAGGTGAAAATGATAATATGCTAATAGACAGTGATTATAGTCAAATAGAACTAAGAGTACTTGCTGATATGTCTAATGATGATACAATGATAAATGCTTTTAAAAGTGGTGAAGATATACATAAAGTTACAGCATCACAAGTATTTGGTGTATCACTTGAAGAGGTAAACCATACAATGAGATCAAATGCTAAAGCAGTTAACTTTGGAATAGTATATGGTATAAGTGAATTTGGCCTTGCTAAAAATATTGGTATTAATAGAGTAGAAGCAGGGTTATATATAAAGAACTATTTAGATAAATATTATGGTGTAAAATCTTTTATGGAAAACACAATTAAAGAGGCAAAAGAAAAAGGATATGTATCCACTTTATATGGTAGAAGAAGATATATAATTGAAATTAATAGTTCAAATAAAAATATAGCTAAATTTGGAGAACGTATTGCTATGAATACTCCAGTTCAAGGAACTGCAGCAGATATAATTAAAATAGCAATGAATATAATATATAAAAAGCTTAAAGAAAACAACTTGAAATCTAGATTAATTATGCAAGTACATGATGAACTTATAATAGAAGTAAATAAAGAAGAGATAGAAATAGTTACAAATATTATGAGAAATGCAATGGAAAATGTAACCACTTTAAAAGTTCCACTTAATGTAGATTTGCATATAGCTAAAAATTGGTATGATGCCAAATAAGAGGTAAGAATGAAAAAAATCAGAATAATATTTAAAATCGTCTTTGCAATACTTGTAGTTTGTGTTTTACTTTATGTATATTGTAAAACTTTTATATATAAAGCAACATACTTAGAATATATTGAGAAGAATTGTGCTGGAAGTAGTATAGACCCTTATTTAGTATTATCCATAATTAAAGTAGAAAGTGGATTTAATTCTAATGCTATATCTAATAAAGAGGCAAAAGGACTTATGCAAATAAAAGACACAACATATAATGATGTTGCTGATATATTTACAAACATCGATGATAAAATAAATCTTTATGATCCAGAAACAAATCTTAAAATTGGTATAGCATATTTTAAAAGATTAGTGAATAAATATGATGGAAATTATTATATAGCTTTATTAGCATATAATGCAGGTATGGGTAATGTAAATAATTGGATAAATACAGGTATTATACCTAAAAATTTAGATTATTATGTAGTTCCAAATATACCATTTAATGAAACAAAAAATTATTTGAAGAAGGTAATGACAACATATAAAACATATAAATTTTTATATGTTTTATAACAAAAAAACAAGAATATTATTATAAATCTTCATATTTTTCATAGATTTTTGATGAAAATATGTACAAATATAAAAAAATATGATATAATGTTATTCCTAATGGAAGGGTGATTATTATGAGTGGACATTCTAAATGGGCAACTATAAAAAGAAAAAAAGAATCTACAGATGCTAAAAGAGCAAATATATTTTCTAATATAGGAAAAGAACTTACAGTAGCTGTTAGAGCTGGAGGTAATGATCCGACATTAAATAATAAATTAAGGGATGTAATATCTAAAGCTAAATCTAATAATATGCCAAATGAAAACATTCAAAGATGTTTACAAAAAGCATCAGGTGATGCAACTAGCATAAATTACGAAGAAATAACTTATGAAGGATTTGGTCCTTGTGGTGTTTCAATTATTGTAGATGCTATGACCGATAACAAGAACAGAGCCGCTGCAGATATACGTAGTATATTTAATAAATCTGGTGGTAATATGGGTAATATGGGATGCGTTTCATATATGTTTAATAAAAAAGGTGTAATAGTAATTGAAAAAGATAATAAAATATTAGAAGATGATTTAATGATGGATGTATTAGAAAATGGGG
>JAQUGQ010000037.1 GCA_028684095.1 Clostridia bacterium | reverse complement strand
ATGGAGTTCCATATGTTGTTTCCATATTTCTACATGCTAAAAAAGCATTGCTTATTGTTGTACTTCTAAGTGCAGTAACACCAGGTAAAGATTTTAAATTTGTAACTGTACCACTTGCTTGAAATTTAGCTACCCAGATTCCTGTTAATTGAGTGCTTCCAAATGTAAATCCTGGATGATTTGTCCAAGTATTATTTGATGCATTAGCCCCAGTATGTGTATTTAATGATCCTATTGCATCAATATTCCAATTATCGTTTATATTATCACTAAATTGTACATCTATTGTTCCTCCAGCAGGTGATGCGGCATGCCAAGAAATTGGTATTCTATAAACGTATCTTGGTATCCATACCCACATACTTCCATCTGCTGTTTGTGCATTTGCCCATTGTTTTGCTTCATAATCATACCACGTTGTATCTACATCTGGATCAGATACCGTTATCCATGCTGCTCCGTTCCATTTTTTTGCTGTCATTCCTGTTGCAAGTACTGGTTTATTTAATATTTCTGTAGTTAAAGCAACTTTAACTACTCGAGTTTCTGTTATTGTACTATCATAGTTTACAGCTACCATTTTTATATATACAGTATTTAATGTAAAATTTATATATGGTAAATTTTGCTTAGTTGTTACACCATTTGTTGTAGTATCTAATGTATATGCTTGCTCATCAGTAAAATTAATTCCATCAATACTTTTCGAAAAAATTATTGATTTAATACCATTTGTACTATACATATTTGCTGTTAATTGTAAAGATTTTAATGTAGCACTATTTATTGTATATCCTATATATAAATTTGGTGCTATATTTATAGTGTCTAGCATTATATTACCTGCTTTATCTATTACAGCTATCATTATACTTTGAACATTTTTAGGTGCACTTATCGTGGTTATTAAATCATTTGTTATCTTACCTTTTTTTTGTGTGTTCATCATGTATGTGGAATCAAAATTTGAAATACCATTATAATAATTTACAATTGTTCCATCTTCCAAAAATTTTGTTAAATATTCATATCTTATTTCTTTAATTCCACTTTCTGTACTAGTTAATGTTAATTGTACAGTATTTAATGTCAAATTTGATTGAAGTGTCATATTTGATATTGTTGGCATATTATTATTAAAATTTGATAAATCTATTCTTACCTTACCAATTATTTCAGAATTCTTATATTTTAATATATCTACATATCTATCTGATAATGGTTTAGTACCTAATTCTATATAATTTGCTTCTTCTAAAGTAAGTGTTGGTACTTTTATTGTTTCAGTATCACTAACTATTGATGAAAGTAAGTTAAATCCAAATATATTTTTACCAGTACTCGTTGTTATAAGCCTATCAGGGTCTCCACTTACTGACATGTATAAATATTCATCAACAGCCATGTCAGCCTCTATATTTACATTCATTTTGTTTGTCCAACCATTAGTTTTTGTAATTTTTATTCCATTTGATGAAATTACAGATGCCATATAAGAACCAACTTGGTCTTGAGGTATTAATGTTATTTTAGATATTTTTGATGTTATGGAGAAATATGTTGTACCTTTTGCATCTAGTCCATATGGATAATACACTGTCATTGATGGATATGCTATAACAAATATATCATTTTCACCAAATTTCTTGTTTCCGTATGCAGATTTCGTTACATTTATTTTAGAAAGATCTATGGTATAGAATTGTGAATTCAAATCATTATTTTCTGTAAGTTCCTCTACTAATATATTTTGAGATCTTGCAATAACTAATAACTCATCTTTATTCATTACAGTAGAATCATCTAATAATGGCATTAAATTATTTGCAACATAATAATTTTCTGTAGCCTGCCTTATTTCTATTAAATCCTTAGCAAATGTAGTAATATTTGCATTTTCTATTGCACTTTTAGTTGAAATCACAATAGTTGTTAATAATATTAATGCAACAATTATTATCAATACTAATATTATTAAAGATATACCTTTCTTATTAACTTTTTTAAAATTATTTCTCATATTTACTAATCATTCCTTTCTTGCTACGTAGTACTCTCTTTGAAGAAGAAAGGCACAAAATAGCATTAAAAATTTGATTTTATATCTTTCAAGCACAAATGAGTGCACCATAAAGCACGTAAACTTATCTTTGTTTTTAACAAGATCTATTAATCTAGCTTGATATACAGTCAATGTCTGTACATTTTTTTATTCAACAAGTTTAAATAGTGTTTAATTACCATTTTAACACCCATAATATTTAAAAAGTTGTGTTTTTTAGGACTCTATTTTTTCATGTGTATTTTCTGTATTTATTTTTCAAACTTTATCTCTCTACTTTTCTTTTATTTCTACATATATCTTAAATTTATTTGCTTATTACTAATTAAATTTATATAAGACTATTTTTTATAGTCCTGTATTTACAAGTAATACTGGTCTAAATCCATAAGTAGAATTTGAAGCCCCTGTATACTTATTATAACTAAATACTCCAGCAGAAGCTGCTGAACCTACTAATCCACCTCTTGCAAAGAATGGACTCGTAGTTGCCGGTATTATAGAAAAATCACTAAACCATGAAACAGAACCAGAATAAGAACTAGACGTTTCATAAATTCCATCACCTTTTTTATCTGATGAATTGTTATAATTATTAACAGCTGAATCAGTAGTTATAGTATATAAATCCTTATACTGAACTGCAGCATTTAATAAATTAAGTCCATATGTAG
>JAQUGQ010000036.1 GCA_028684095.1 Clostridia bacterium | reverse complement strand
TGCAAAATGGTGTACAACTGGTATATCATATTCAACAACATCAGATGGTAGTATACTATCAAGTACTGTTGATGAAAATACACAAGTAACAAATTATGGTGGCTTTTATATAGCAAGATATGAATCAATGTTTGACTATAACTCAGGTAGTATAAGAGTAGCAAGTAAAGTTAGTACAAATAAAACAACATCGAATTGGTCAACAACAAGAAATGCAACATATAACGGATATTTATGGAACTTTATAAATTATACAGATGCAAAAACATATTCAGAAAATATGGCAGCAAGCTACAGTTATGATGCATCAAAAGTAAAAAGTGGACTTGTAACAGGAACTGAGTGGGATACAGCAATGAAATGGATACAAAATGCAAGTATAAGTGTAACAGATAGTAGAACATGGGGAAATTATCCTGATTCAATATCTCCTGCGAATGTAGGAAATGGTAGCTTACAAATATCAGGATATAGCAATAATTGGAAAGCAAAAAATATATATGATTTAGCAGGAAGTACATGGGAATGGACAAATGAAAATTATAGTCTTGGCCATTTAAATCGCGGAGGCAGCTACAACTTTAGTGGTAGTACTTACCCAGCTGCTTATCGTGACTACGACAGTGGTACTAATGCTGAAGACTGCATAGGTTTTCGTGTAGGGCTTTATGTATTGTAGCTACCTTCCACTGAAACTACTACTTGAAAAGGCACAATATATATTAGAAAAAATATGAATAAATATGTAAGAGATAAGATAAAATAAATTAACTATAGGACGGATTTTAAAATTAGAATAGTTTTTTATGAAATCTGCATAGAAATTTTAGAAGATTAAAATAATTTGAATATAAAACAAAATTATATAATTTTAATATTAGAATATCAACTTAAAAAATTTGTATTCTAATATTTTATTAATTAAATAATATTATAGTGTTATAATTTAATTTAAAATACACTTTGCTAAAAATAGCAAAAAATTATAAACTATGTTGACAATAAATTAAATTAACTATATAATTAAATTGCTAGTTAATTTCTCTTGAAATTAGCATATTTATATAGAAAGGAATAGGTTGAATATTAAAATGAAAAGTAAAAAAGGTATATCATTAATAGTATTAGTAATAACAATAATAGTTATAATAATATTAGCAGGTGCAGTAATATTATCACTAGCAAATGACAATCCAATAGAATCAGCAAATGAAGCAACGTTTAAAACAAATGTAGCGGAATATAATTCAGAACTTGCAATGGCTATAACAAATAAATATTTACAAGATAATTCTTTTGATTCAGCAACATTTGATGCAGGAGTATGGGATGGTACTGGTACTGGTGATGGAACAATAAAACAATATATAACAAGTATGTCTGAAGTAGATGCAGCAAAATTTGAAATACAATCTAGTAAGTTAGTTTATGTAGGAACAAATGTAACAGAACAAGACTGGGTTACAAGTATGGGTATGGTAAATGGAGAAGTAACACCTCCAGAAGAAACAGGACTTGGATTAAATGTAATAGCAACTGATAATGTAACATTTAATGAAGAGGCAGCTGCATATAACAATCCGATAATACCGAAAGGATTTATGGCAATAGAAGATGGAGCAGTATGGCCAACAGACTGGAATAATGGATTAGTAATAGAAGATGCAAGTGGAAATCAATTTGTATGGGTACCAGTAGATGGAACAAATGTACCATATGCAAAATGGTGTACAACTGGTATATCATATTCAACAACATCAGATGATAGTATACTATCTGGTGCTGTTGTTGAAAATACACAAGTAACAAATTATGGTGGCTTTTATATAGCAAGATATGAATCAATGTTTGACTATAACTCAGGTAGTATAAGAGTAGCAAGTAAAGTTAGTACAAATAAAACAATTTCAAGTTGGACAAGAGATAATTCACATACAGGATATTTATGGAACTATATAAATTATACAGATGCAAAAACATATTCAGAAAATATGGCAGCAAGCTATAGTTATGATGCATTAAAAGTTAAAAGTGGACTTGTAACAGGAACTGAGTGGGATACAGCAATGAAATGGATACAAAATGCAAGCATAAGTGTAACAGATAGTAGAACATGGGGAAATCATAGTGATTCAACATCTCCAGCAAATGTAGGAAATGGTAGTTTGCAAATATCTGGATTTAGTGAAAATTGGAAAGCAAAAAACATATATGATTTAGCAGGAAATACATGGGAATGGACAAATGAAATTTATAGCTCTTACCGTGTCGGTCGCGGAGGCGGCTACGACGATAATGGTAGTTCTTACCCAGCTGCTTGTCGTGACTTCAACAATACTACTAGTGCCTACAGCAACGTAGGCTTCCGTGTAGGGCTTTATGTATTGTAACTACTTTCCACTGAAACTATACTGGAAAAGGCACAATATATATTAGAAAAAATATAAATAAATATTTAAGAGATAAGATAAATTAAATTAACTATATAATTAAATTGCTAGTTAATTTATCTTAAAATTAACATATTTATTCAGTAGAAAGGGAGGATATATTAAAAATGAAAAATAAAAAAGGTATATCATTAATAGTATTAGTAATAACAATAATAGTTATAATAATATTAGCAGGAGCAGTAATATTAAGTTTAGCAAATAATAATCCAATAGAATCAGCAAATGAAGCAACGTTTAAAACAAATGTAGCGGAATATAATTCGGAACTTGCAATGGCTATAACAAATAAATATTTACAAGATAATTCTTTTGATTCAGCAACATTTGATGCAGGAGTATGGGATGGTACTGGTGATGGAACTGGAACAATAAAGGAATATATAACAAGTATGTCTGAAGTAGATGCAGCAAAATATGAAATACAATCTAGT
>JAQUGQ010000023.1 GCA_028684095.1 Clostridia bacterium | reverse complement strand
AAAAATAATAATAAATTTTAAAATTAGACTTAACTTTTTAAGTTTTAGTGAGGAAACAGGTGAGAGGGAATAAAATCCTTTTCACCTGTTTTGATTTTTTAAAATAGGCAGAGTTCTTTGAAAATCAAATATTCATTCATCAAATACATTCCTATTATTATCTGGTAATGGTAAGCACGTTAGCAAGTACGCAAAGACCTATTTAAATAGTGAGCGATAAATACTTGGCTATAAATATTAGATTGCTACTAATAATGCGATAACAAATAATAGGTATAATGATACTCTTGTCTAGTCACAGTTCGAGCGTGGTAATGACCGTCTAAAACAATGAGGGCAATTTTGTGAGAACCACAAAAGGGTTAGATTCCCGTGAAGTTAATTAGCAGTTAACTGTTTGATGTTTCCTTTGTGTTTAAGGGGTTCAAGGAAAAATATTAACACGAAAAATAAACATAGAAAATAATTAAGAGTTTGTATTAAAGACATTAGAAAATTAAATAAGTTTGATTTTTAAAATTTAAAATGCACTTGATACAAACTTGATACATAGGCACATTTTTATGTGCCTTTTAATTTTTTAGGAGGGAATAAGAAAATGGAAAAAATATTTAGAGGAAATTTATATTATGCAGATTTAGAACCAGTAATAGGAAGTGAGCAGGGAGGCATAAGACCAGTTTTAATAGTTCAAAACAATATTGGTAATAAATATAGTCCAACAGTTATTATTGCACCTATTACAAGCCAAATAAATGTTAAATCAAATTTACCTACTCATATAACTATCAAAGCTTTTGGTAAAATAAAGTATGATTCAATAATATTAATAGAACAAGTAAGAGTGGTGGATAAAAAAAGATTATTATCTTTTTTAGGACATTTAGATATAAAAGAAATGGAAAATGTAGATAAAGCTATATTAATAGCATTTGGAATTGATAATAATGAATTAGATAGTTTATTTTAAATGTCAAATGTATGAATTTTTAAGAAATACATGATTTGCACATTGGTAAATTAAGATAAGAATTGTTAAACTTATAGCATAAGTTTCAATTCTTTTTTGAAAGGAAAAATATTATGGAAAAAAATGAATTGAAAAAAGTGTATGATCCTATTGAAATACAAAAAATACTTGGATTAGGAAGAACTAAACTTTATGAATTTTTAGAAAAAGTATATAAAAATGGAGAACCATTTTTAGTTTTAAAAATTGGAAAGCAGTATAAAGTTCCTAAAGAGCAATTTGATGTATGGATAAATGGAGGTGGTAATTATGTTCAATATTAAAAGAAAAAATAAAAATTATATTGTTACAATAATTACAAAAAGAAAAATAGATCATATACAAGTAGTAGCTTTAAATAAGAAAAAAGCACTAAATTTAACAAAAGAAGTTTTATTAAAATGTAATATATTTAATTACAAATCAGAAAATGATTTTAAATTGATTTGTAGAAAAATGAAAAAATAAATTGCATAAGGAAGGAGAATAATATGGCAAAAAAAATAAAAAAGAAAGGTGTTGCTTTTTTTGAGAGAGGATCCTGGTATCATAGAACAAAAGAAATGTTAGAAAATGGACAAGTTAGATATGGTAAAATAGGTGGATTTATATCAGAAGAAGAGGCAGAGGAAAGTTATTATAAGATACAAGCTATATTTGAATCTGAACAAAGAAAATACTATGTTTCTACTAATAAAGATATTATGTTTAAAGATTACTTAATATATTGGTTTGAAAATATTTATTCTGCAAGAATAGAAACAACTACTCGCATGGTAGGTGCTTATGCAGTGTATGATTTAATTATTCCAAATATAGATTATGATATTAAAATAAGATTAGTAACAGCAGATTATTTAAATGAAATAATATTAAAAGCTTCACTAATGACATCTTCAGGAGGAGCAACTGCAAGAACAATATTATTTATAGCATTTAAAGATGCATTTATGAATAATTACATTCCTAATAATCCAGTTAAGGAAACTATTCTATATAGAAGAAAAAAACCAAGTATTACAGTACTTAGTAAAAAAGAATTAAAAAAGTTTTTAACTAAAGCTAAGGAAACAGAATGGTATTTGGAAATATTATTAGGGTTGTTTTGTGGACTGAGAAAAGGTGAAATATTAGGTTTAAAATTTTCAAATTTTAATTTAGTAGAACAATCTGTAACTATAACTCATCAAATAGTTTCTAATCCTATAATAAAAAAAGGAGAAAGAAAAATTTCAAAATATGAATTAATTGAAAGAGCGCCCAAAACAGATAATAGTTATAGAAAATTAAAAGTTCCTAAAGTAATTTTAAAAGAATTGGAAAATAGAAAAGAATTAATTAATTTATATAAAGATAAAAAACAAAATGATTTTGAAGATAATGATTATATTAGTTGTCAGCCAGATGGAAAACCACATCATCTGGGTTCTATGAATAATTGCTTAATAAAAATGTGCAAAAGAATAAGTTTGCCTAGTATATCGGTTCATGGATTAAGACATATGTATGCAACCATTTTAATAGAACAAGGTGTTAGTTTAGCAAAAATAAAAGGAGTAATGGGACATAGTTCTATACATACAACTTTTGAATATTATTGTGAAGTAATGGATGAAAAAGAAAAAATATTAGCATTTATGAATAATGTTTTTGTAGTAGAGGAGGAGAAAGATGGCATTCGATTTGAACAAGAGACAATATGTTGATTATAAAGTATATTCAGTATTAAAGTTAAAAGATAAATATGGTTTTAAAATTAAATTAATATATGATGATAAAACTGAAGAAATACAACAAAGAGGTGGATTTAATAGTAAAAAAGAAGCAAATGATAATAGAAATGTTGTAATTGCAGAATTATATAATAAAAGTTTTGTTATTGAACAAAAAATAAAAACTGAAAAATTTTTAATTGATTGGTTAGAAAATGAAGTGAAAAAGAAATTATCATATAATTCATATATATCATATAGAAATGTAGTTTTTAATTATATGATTCCACATTTTAAAAATCTTTATATAAATAATTTAAACAAAGGACATATACAATCTTTCTATAACAGTACTGCTCAAAAGTATAAATCTATTGCTCGTTTATCGAAAGCAGTTATTAAATCATCAATGCAATATGCATCAAAAATAAATATTATAAGTAGCAATCCAGCATTAGATGTAGAGTTACCTAAATGTATTAAAAAGAAGAAGTCTAGAGAATTAGTTATAAATACAGAGAAAACCTTATCACTAGAACAAATCAAAATATTAATTAATGAAAGTAAAGATACTCCTATACATTTTCATATACTATTTGCAGTATTAATGGGTATGAGAAGAAGTGAGATATTAGGATTAAAGTATTCTGATATAGATTTTATACACAGAAAAATAAAAGTGCAAAGACAGTTAGGCGTAGATCCTAATATAAGCAAAGAAGAATGTAAGAAGAAAACATACACAAAACAAGAAATAAATGTTAAAACATTTTCAAGTAAGAGAGAATTGGATATACCAGATATAGTATTTGAAGCTATACTTGAAGAAAGAAAAAAATATGAAGAAAGAAGAAAAAGAAGAATAAATGATAAAACTAACCCATTTCAAGATTTAAATTATATTTGTTGTTCTACTTATGGAAAACCTAGAAGTAAAGGATTTCATATGTCATATTATAAAGAGATACTAAAATTGAATAATTTACCTAATATTAGATTTCATGATTTAAGACATACCTATAGTACACTTTTAGTAATGAATAATTATGATTTAAAAGCAGTTTCACAATTAATGGGACATGCTACTGAGATAATTACTGTTGATAGATATACAGATATGAATAGTATAATAGTAGATTGTTTAGAAGAATTAGAACCTTATATTGAAAGTGTTATAGATAATACTCCAAAATGTACAATAAAAAATTACACGAATGAAATTGAACTAGATTTTTTAGTTGAAAAACTATTAAATTGATTTTAACAAATAATATTTAAATAATTTTATAATAACGAGGAGATTATATTGCTAGTTTCCTTGTTTTTTAAGGGAAAAAATGATAAAATATAGTAACGATAAATTCGATTAGTTATGTTTAATTATGTTTAGTATCGTTTTGTTATGGAAAACAAATTTGTGGCCGAAATTCGTGTAATTAGAAAAAAGGACAATTTTAACCAATTAAAAACATCAAATTACACGAATTGAAAATGAAATTACACGAATTTTAAGGTTGATAATGGTCATAATAAAGTTTGGAAGGAAGGTAAATATGTTTAAATTACACTCAAAATATAAGCCAACAGGAGACCAACCAGAGGCAATAAAAAAGCTTGTTGATGGAATGAATAAAGGCCTGGATTATCAGACACTTCTAGGTGTTACGGGTTCTGGTAAAACTTTCACAATAGCAAATGTAATAGAGCAAGTACAGAAGCCAACTATCGTAATGGCACATAATAAAACGTTAGCTGGACAATTATATTCAGAATTCAAGGAGATGTTCCCCGAGAATGCAGTAGAATACTTTGTTTCATATTATGATTATTATCAGCCTGAAGCATATATTTCATCTACAGATACATATATAGAAAAAGATAGTAGTATAAATGATGAAATAGATAAGCTACGCCATAGTGCAACAGCAGCATTATTTGAAAGAAAAGACGTAATAATAATAGCCAGTGTATCAGCTATATATTCCTTAGGTTCGCCAGAAGATTATTCTAGCATGGTTCTTTCAATTAGACCTGGAATGAAAAAAAGTAGGGATGAATTAATAAGAGGATTAGTTGAAATGCAATATGAAAGAAATGATATTGACTTTAGTAGAGGTAAGTTTAGGGTAAAAGGTGATATAGTTGATGTGTTTCCAGCCGGAAGTTCAAATGAAGTTTTAAGAATAGAATTATTTGGAGAAGAAATAGAAAAAATAAGTATTTTAGATAGTATAACTTTTAAAGTTGTTTCAACTTCTAAGCATGAATTTATATATCCTAAATCTCATTATGTAATACAAAAAGATAAGATAGACGGAGCAATTGTTAAGATTGAGAAAGAACTTGAAGGTAGACTTAAATACTTTAGAGATAATGATAAAATAGTTGAAGCATATAGATTAGAACAAAGAACTAATTTTGATATAGAGATGTTAAGAGAAACAGGATTTTGTCAAGGAATAGAAAACTATTCGTTATATATGAGTGGAAGAGAGAGAGGTTCTGTGCCATATACTTTATTTGATTACTTGGGAGATGATTTTCTAGTAGTTATAGACGAGTCTCATGCTACAATACCTCAAATACGTGCTATGTATAATGGTGATAGAGCAAGAAAAGAATCTTTAATTGAAAACGGATTTAGGTTAGAATCTGCTTATGATAATAGACCACTTAAATTTGATGAATGGGAGAAAAAAATACAACAAACTATATTTGTTAGTGCAACTCCTAGTGATTATGAAAAAGAAAAATCAAAAACTATAGCTGAGCAAATAATAAGACCTACTGGATTAATTGATCCCGAAGTTATAGTTAAACCCAGAGAAAATCAGATAGATGATTTATTAAAAAATATAGTAGAAGTAACATCAAGAGGTGAGAGAGCTTTAGTAATAACTTTAACTAAGAAACAGGCCGAAGAATTATCTAGTTTTTTATCCAAAAAAGGTATAAAAGTAAATTATATGCATTCGGATATAAAAGCATTAGAAAGATTAGAAATAATAAGAAATTTAAGACTTGGTAAATTTGATGTTCTTGTTGGAATAAATCTTCTTAGAGAAGGTCTAGATATTCCTGAAGTATCTCTTGTTGCGATACTTGATGCTGATAAAGAAGGTTTTTTAAGAAGTGAAAGATCATTAATTCAAATAATAGGAAGAGCTGCAAGAAATTCTAATGGTATTGTTATAATGTATGCTGATGGGCTTACTAATTCAATAGAAAGAGCAATTAGCGAAACCAATAGAAGAAGAAAAATTCAAAAGCAATATAATGAAGAAAATAATATAGTTCCACAGTCTATAAAAAAAGATGTATTCAGTAGTATAAAAGCTACATTTAGCGAGGAAGAACAAGCAAAAATAAATATTGATGATACTCAAAATGTTGATCAAACAATAGAAAGACTTACTGAAGAAATGATGTCTTATGCTAGAAAATATGAATTTGAAAAGGCAGCTACTATAAGAGACTTTATAGAAGAGTTAAAAAACATTTAAAACAACATAAATTATAATTGAAATAAAAATAATATTATGTTATAATATGTATATAAGGGGTGTATAAGATGTCAAAATATAAACATTTATTTTTTCCTACTACAAATTCAATTGATCAGGTTAATGAATCAACGGTATTCATAGCGATGGTTGCATTTGTAGGGGTAAGTATTATATATATTATGTTTGCAATTAAACAATTAAAATTAATATTTAAGAATAGAGATTATAGTTTTAAGCAAAATAGTTATATAGTTTTTAAAATATTAGTTATAGCGTTTTTGATATATATGATATATGAAATAGCAATTATAATATTAGCTATTTCGTAAATTTTGTTTGATTTAATCAGTTTATTTTCATATTATATCAAAAATTATCTAGTTTTGGTATAATATTTAAGAGGTTTTCACGAGGCATATATTTATACCAAAAAACCGTAAATAATCCTTTGATAATGTAGTTGAAATAGAAAAAGTGTTTGAACTAAATTTAAAAATAAAAACACAATAACTACATTGAACACCATTAATATAAATATTAATGGTGAGATGGTTATAACTAAAGATAATATTTATAATAAACTTAAGAATATTGTTACTGATGAAAATTAATTTTGGTATTTATTTTATTTAATATAAAAATAAAACTGGATTCTATACCCCAACTATTGAATTGAACCGATTTTATTTAAATTCAGTTTTGTTTTGTTCTAACTTTATTATAATTTTATTTAAATAATTTAGTATACTTTTATTGCTAAAATTAAAAGTATACCTGAAAGCAAATAACATTTGCTTTGTTTTTTTAAACTTTTTATTTATATCATTTTTACCATATTTACTATCACCAATTACTGGATGATTAATACTTGCTAGATGAGCTCGTATTTGATGTGTTTTTCCTGTATGTAAAACTACATTCAATTTAGCATAATCAAGGTCTATATTTTTTTCTAAAACAGTATATTCTGTTATGATTTTTTCTGAATTTTTAGTAATGTCTTGGGATATTTTAGAAAAGCCTGTTTTAATATCTTTTGTTAAATATGCTTCTAAAACAGTATGCAATTTATTAAAATTACTATTTGCAACATAAGCTATATATTCTTTATGAATTAAATTGTTTTTAAATCCATCTAAAATTTCTATATATGCAGTCATATTTTTTGAAAATATTATAAGACCAGCTGTATTTCTATCTAGTCTGTGGCATACTTTAATATTTTCATCATTTAAGTTCTTAATTACCAATTCCTCAAAAGTAGGCTCAATAGATGAAAAATTTATATCTTCATTGTTCGATAATATTCCTTGTGGTTTAAATGCTATTATTATATTGTCATCTTTGTAATAATATTCTATTTCTTTAGGTAAGTTGAATAAGATATTATCTTGTATATAGATATCTAAAATATCATTATTTTCAATTAACACATCACTTGAAATTTTAACATTATTTACACGAATATCTTTGTTTCTAAGTGCTTTACATATAGCTGAATATGGTGCATTTTTAAATACACTTTGTATATATTTTGACACTGATACATTTTTAGATTTATCTTCTATTTTTACAGTTATTTTTTTCATATATATATTATACCGTTTTTTTGTTGTAAATGCAATATTTTTATTGATTTTTCATATATTTTAGTGTATAATAAATAAACAGAAAAGAGTTGATAGAGTTGAATAAAGATATATTTAAAAAAATATTTTCTACAAAAACAAAAGAGGGAATAATAAGTTTTGTACAAAAACATTCAATAGTGCCCTATGTTTTAATTGGTATTACTATGTTTTTTTTAACTATGATGCTTACTGCACAAATGAAAACAGTAAATTTAACAACTGAGATAGTTCAGGGTAAAAGAGAATCACAACTTATAGATGATTTAGCAAATCTACAAAGAAAATATAATGATTTAAAAGAAAAACATGATGAGAGTACAAAAGTTGTTGAAGAATATCAATCTAATTCAGCAACAAATAGTGAACTTATATCTTCAATGCAAGAAACATTAAAACAACTATCAATAGTTTCAGGATCAGAAAATTTAAAAGGTGAAGGTATAGTTATAGTTTTAACAGATGGTAACACAGCATTAGAACCAAATCTTAGACAAGATTCTTTAGTACATGATAGTGATGTTCTTACTGTAGCAAATGAATTAAAAGCGGCAGGAGCAGAAGCTATTAGTATTAATGGACAAAGGATAATATCAACATCAGCTATTAGATGTGTAGGACCTGTTATACAGATAAATTATCAAAAGGTAGCAGCACCATTTACTATAAAGGCTATAGGCAATGCACAATATCTAGAAAGTGCATTAAATATAAAAAATGGAGTAGCAGATTTGCTACGAGAAATAGGAATAGGTGTAAAAATAACTAGAGAAAAAGATCTTAAAATACCAAAATATGACGGAGCATTAAATTTTAAAGATGCAAGTATAGATAAGTAGGAGGTACTGAATATGGCAGGAATTATAATTTTATTTGGATTCATAATAGCAGGATTTTTTACTGGTCTTAATGTAGTAGTACCTTATGTATATTCTAAATATATTGCAGTTGCTATTTTAGCATGTTTAGACTCTGTATTTGGGGCATTTAGTGCAAATATTGAAAATAAATTTAGAATAAATATATTTTTATCAGGATTTTTTGGTAATGCTTTAATAGCTATGTTCTTAGTGTTTATAGGTGATAAATTAAATGTTGATATTTATTTAGCAGCTGTTATAGTATTTAGTGGAAGGTTATTAAATAACTTTTCAACTATACGTAGAGACTATATACAGAAAATTAATGAAAAAGTAAACAAGAAAAAAGAGGAAATAAAACTTTAAAAAATAAGTATATATTGCAACCTATAATCTTGATATAGTCTACTTGACTATATCAAGATTATAGGTTGCATTTTACTTTTATAGAATATTTAAAAAAACAATTTAATAGTATGAAAAAAATGTAATATTTTTCTGATTTTGGTTGAAATAAAATCAGAAATAGTATATAATACAATTTATATAAACCATATATTGAAAAAGGTGATAATTTATGAAACAAGATAATATTGTACAAGAAAAAGTACAAAATAATTTAAATAAAAAAATATTTAAATATAGTAAAATGGAAAAAAGTAAAATATTAGAAAGTTTTAATACTACTGAACTTGGATATACTGCTCAGCAAGCAAATGAATTGTTACAAAAAAATGGGTATAATAAAATAGAGAGTGAAGAGGAAGTAAAATGGTATGATATAGTTATAAAGTCATTTTTTGACCCATTTAGTATTATACTTATGTGCATTATATTAATATCAGTATTTACAGATGTTATATTAGTTGAAGAAAAATCATATGCAAAAATAATTATATTAAGTTTAATAATTTTAGTTAGTGGAACGATTCATTTTATTCAAGATTTTAAAACAAAGAAATCAATGAAAAAGTTAAAAGAAATGGTTTCAAATAAAATTTCAATTATAAGAGGTGGAGTTACAGAAGAAATATCACTTATTGACATTGTTGTAGGGGATATAATTAAATTATCAGCAGGTGATTTAATACCAGCAGATTTGAGGGTAATTTCTAGTAAGGATTTATTTATAAGTCAATCTTCACTTACAGGTGAATCAGAGCCTATTGAAAAATTTGAGTTAAATTCAAAAGATACAACTGATATATTTGAATTAGAAAATATTTGTTATATGGGGACTAGTATAGTTAGTGGAACAGCATTAGTTATAGTAATAGCAATAGGTAAAGATACATATTTAGGTCAAATGTCAAAAACTATGGTTACTAAAAAAGGGGATACAGCTTTTGACAAAGGAATTAAAAAAATAACTTGGCTTTTGATAAAAATAACTATGGTAATGGTTCCAATAGTTTTTTTTATAAATATAGCAACAAAAGGAAATATACTAGATTCGTTTATATATGCAGTAGCAGTAGCAGTAGGTATAACACCTGAACTTTTGTTAGTTATAGTAACATCTAATTTAGCAAAAGGATCTATTCAAATGGCAAAAAAGAAAACAATTGTTAAAGACTTAAATAGTATTCAAAATTTAGGTGCAATGAATATACTTTGTACTGATAAAACAGGAACATTAACACAAGATCATATTGTTCTTGAAGAATATTTAGACGTTTATGGTAACGAAGACATGAGGGTACTGCGACATGCATTTTTAAATAGTCATTTTCAAACAGGACTTAAAAATTTAATAGATATAGCTATTATAGAGAAAGCAAAGAGTAATAATTTGGTTGCTATATTAGATAACTATATAAAAGTAGATGAGATACCTTTTGATTTTATAAGAAGAAGAATGTCAGTAGTTATTGAAGATAAGAATGGTAAGAAACAATTAATAACAAAAGGTTCAGTAGAAGAGGTATTATCTATATGTAAATATGCTGAAATTGATGGAAATGTAAAAGAAATAAATAATGAACTTAATAATGAAATAATGAAAATAGCAAATAAACTAAATACAAATGGTTTAAGAGTTGTTGCAATAGCACAAAAAAATGAATTTTATCATGATGTAAAAACATTTGGAGTTCAAGATGAATATGATATGATATTAATTGGATATGTTGCATTTTTAGATCCACCTAAAGAAAGTGCAAAGAGTGCAATTCAAGCACTTAATGGTTATGGTGTTGCAGTAAAAGTAATAACAGGAGATAATGAATTAGTGGCAAAAAAAGTATGTTACCAAGTTGGAATTGATACTACTAATTCACTTACAGGAAAACAAATTGAAAAAATGTCAGAAACAGAATTATTAAGTGTAGTTGAAAAAACCACATTATTCTCAAAAATATCTCCTATACAAAAAGCAAACATAGTTAAAGCACTACAAAGTAAAGGGCATATAATTGGATATATGGGAGATGGAATAAATGATGCACCAGCATTAGTGCAAGCTGATGTAGGTATATCAGTTGATGGTGGGGTAGAAATTGCAAAGGAATCAGCAGACATAATATTACTTGAAAAAAGTTTAATGGTGCTTACAGATGGTCTAATAGAGGGAAGAAAAGTATTTGCTAATATTATGAAATATTTAAAAATGGGTACCAGTTCTAATGTAGGTAATATGATAAGTGTATTATTTGCTAGTATATTCATACCATTTCTGCCAATGTTACCTATACATATATTACTACAAAATTTATTATATGATATTTCACAAATAGGAATCCCATTTGATAATGTAGATAAAGAATACTTGAAAATTCCGAGAAAATGGGAGATAAAAGAAATATCAAAATTCATTGTATGGTTTGCACCAATTAGTACATTTTTTGATTTAGTAACTTTTGCTGTTTTATGGTATATAATAGGAGCTAATACAATTGCAAATCAAGCATTATTTCAATCAGGCTGGTTTTTATTAGGTCTTCTATCACAAACAGTAATAGTTCATATTATAAGGACAAAAAAGATACCATTTATACAAAGTAGACCTTCATCTATAATGGTATTTTCAACACTAGTTATAACAATTATAGGACTTATTATTCCATATACTGTGTTTGGCAGTTATGTAGGATTGGTTCCGTTACCTTCAGTATATTTATGGTGCCTTTTAGTAATTATGATAGCATATATATTAATTACAGAAGTTGTTAAAAGAATATATATAAAATTCAATAAAGATTGGGTATAACAAAATTTAATATATTTTTAAGAGTTTACAATTAGTTTAATTGTAGACTCTTTCTATTATCCCCTTGAACTACCCCAGGTATACAACCACTGGCTATGCCAGTGAGAATAGAAAAGCTTTTAGCTGTAATGAAAAAAATCCCCCTTTATGATATAATAGTGATATTACGACAATACACAAT
>JAQUGQ010000035.1 GCA_028684095.1 Clostridia bacterium | reverse complement strand
TTAGAGTAGTAATGCGAGTATGGCGGAACTGGCAGACGCGCCAGACTTAGAATCTGGTACCAACCGGTGTGGAGGTTCAAGTCCTCTTACTCGCACCAAACAATGACTACCATGTGGTTTGTAAGAACTGCACGGTGGTCATTTTTTTGCTCTTTTTCACCCAAAAGTACTGCAATTTTACTGCAGTTTTGAATAAAATATTATACAACATAAATGGAGTTTACTGATTAAAGAAAAAAGTATAAGAGATGATGTAGGCATACTCGTAGACTTCCAAAGACGGAAAAATGCAATGTATACAGGGCAATAATGAAAGAATGTGATATTCTAAAGTGTCCAAAGTGTAATAGATACTTCATAGAGCCACCAGCAATATATATAGATGATGATAGGATACTAATATGTTCGAAATGT
Organism: Clostridia bacterium; assembly: GCA_028684095.1. Lineage (GTDB taxonomy): Bacteria > Bacillota > Clostridia > TANB77 > CAG-465 > RGIG5057. The sequence continues at coordinate 2,529 of JAQUGQ010000035.1, read as the reverse complement.
GGAATAAGAGAGGCACTAGAATATTATAGAAGATACAAAGAAAAGGTACAACAAATAAGTGAGTAACATAGAAGAGTTAAAAGTCAAGGCAAAGGAGTTAGGAGTAACAATAGTTTATATCCTAACATTAACAACAAAGAAGAAAAGATAAGAATAGACCCTTAAAATAATACAGCAAAGAGTCAAGAAGGCTCAATGCTTTTTGCTCAGCATAATAGGGATGATTTTTTTATATTATCAAAATTATATGTTTTTTGTAAATAGTTAGTGTTACAAATTAACGAAATTCAAATAATGTCGAATAAAGTCAAATTTAGTTATGAATATTGACATATTATGTCTAATTTTATAAAATATTAAAGCAAGCTATTTTTAGAAATCATTAATTTATGATTATGGGGGAGTTTTTTACTATGAAACTTATACGTTCACCTACCTAATGTTTATTCTGAGTGGAAAGATTTTAAGTAAAAACAAAATTAATAAAAAGGAGATTATTACGATGAGAAATCAAAGAATATTCAGAAGAATTACAACATTTGCTATTGCGGTAACTATTATGGTCACCATGTTCTTACCTGCAAGTGCTTTTGCGAGTGATGACAAAAATTTGTTATCAGCTGAATCAAAAGATAAGATTACTCAAGAGGAGTATGATAAGCTTGGTACCACATTACTTGTAAATACACCAGAAGAAGATGAAGCACTGAAGCAGAAAGGAATACCAGCTAATTTAAGTGATATTACAAATAATAAAAGTATTACTATAAATGAGGTAACATCATCAGCGTTTGTATCTTCATATGGAACTTCAAGAAAATATTATACAACAGATTTTTGGCAGATACAATATAATAACAATTGCACCCCTACATTAGCAGCTAACATCTTATCTTATTTTCAAAGTCCACGGGGAGTATCATTAAATGCAGGAAATATTACACAATCGTTATATAATCAAATTTGCATAGATGTTGGGTATACAACTTCAAGTGGTAGTAACCTCAACGGGGTGGCCAATGGTTTAAAAACTTGGGCAAACCGATATGGCAAAACTGCAGTTGTTGATAAGTATTGGCTAAATAATTGGAGTGATGTTACAAGAGACATTAATGCAAATAAGCCAGTAATGTTAGGGTATGAGAAGCATGCTTATTTAATCTTTGGATATAAAGTGGAAAATAATGTACAGTATCTATTTGTATTCACAGGTTGGAATGATGTACCATATCAATGGTTGAAATTTGAAGGAGGATTAGGAGGAAAAATGGAAATGCAAAGTGTAAATATTTACTAGTATATACATTTTGTTACAAGAAGGGTATAACTTTAAAGTTTTACCCTTCCTTTTTGTTGGGAATCTTGATTTAAAAGAAAGTATATAATATAATGTTGACAAGGGGTGATAAAATGAGTAAAAAAAACATAATCATGGCAATTACATTAATTGTTTTGATAATTTTAATTTCATGTTATTTTTTATTTAATAGAACTATGAAACTTAGTGAGAATTACAATTTTAAAAAGATATATGATTCTAAACAAAATATAGAAAATATTGAAATAAAGATATTAGATATTAAGTCAAATGAATTAACAGATATAACAGATGCAGGAGATATTTCTGAAATTATTAATACAATTAAGGAAGAAAATATAACACCTAATGTAAGATTGGGAGAAGCTTTATTGGGTAAAGCATATTTATTTAGAATAAAAAATAAATATAATAATAATAGTGTTGAAGTAGATATTACTACTAATCAGCTAACAATTGACAATAAGACTTATACGACAGAAAATAATCTGATTGAAAGTTTGAATGCTGTTTATTCTAAATATAAATAGATAATGTTTTAAAGTATAATATAATGTTTATTTGCAAAGCAATAATATATATAAGAAGACAAGACAATAAGAATATGAATTTATATTCTTATTATCTTGTCTTCTATGTCCAAAAGGAGTGAAAAAAGATTATGGAGTGATGAAATTTGAGTACAAGAGGGGCTAAACCTAAATCAACAGCAATACATGTACTGAATGGTAATCCAGGTAAAAGAGATATATCTAAAAAATATAATTAGAAAATGATATATAAATAATTTACATTGTTATGAAGCTACTTTATATTTAAAATTTAACATGGATTATTCAATTATATAAATACAAATGTTTTATTTATTTTACAGCAATTTTGCAGCTAACACAACAGAAATAGTAGACACATAGAACACTATGAACATATATATTTCTATGTTAGGACACGTAAAACATTAAAGAATAATAAAAAAACTGAGTATACTTATGTAAATGTACTGTAATTATACTGCAGTCAAGATAGATTTAGGTATAAATTGATCCGAAGTATAAGGATTTGTTAGACTTTATTGCACAAGATTAGACTTAGAATCTGGTACCAACCGGTGTGGAGGTTCAAGTCCTCTTACTCGCACCAAACAATGACTACCATGTGGTTTGTAAGAATCACACGGTGGTCATTTTTTTGCTTTTTTAGCCAAAAAGTAC
>JAQUGQ010000034.1 GCA_028684095.1 Clostridia bacterium | reverse complement strand
TGTATATTATAAATATTATAATATTTCACTACTATATGATAACATCTTTTTTGGAATACGTCATTAAAAAAGCCTTATTTGGTATGTGCCAAATGTATTTGGTAAGGTGTGCCAATTTATTTGACTAAACATAATGTATATGATATACTTTTTTTGGAGGAATGATTTATGTTTAGTGAAAAATTTAAATGCTTAATGGATATGACTAAAACAACAAATACGGAATTATCTGATTCCATACCAGTTAGTCAAGCTTGTATAAGTAGATTTAAAAATGGTAAAAGGAAACCACCTAAAACTTCTGGGTATATTTCTAATATGTCTGATTTTTTTGCAAAAAAAATAGTTAAAAATAATCTCAAGAATAAGTTAAATGAAATAATAAAGATAGATGAACAAAAAAGTTTAAAATGTAATATAGAAACTTGGCTTAAATCTAATGATCAAATTCCTAAATTAAATGATGATTTTGAACTTGTTGCCTACAATAATTATTATTATGGAGATGAAGGAAAAAGAAAAGCTGTTATAAGATTTTTATCTAATGCGAGTCAAAAAACTGATAAGACTTTACTATTATATAGTGATGAAAGTATGAGTTGGATGATGGATAAAGATTTTGCGATTGAATGGAAAACTCTATTAATTAAAGTTTTAAAAAATCGCAATAAAATTAAAATTATTCATACTATTGCTAGAGAATATTCAGAAATTTTTGATGCTGTTTCAAAGTGGATACCAATGTATTTGACAGGGTTAATTGAACCTTACTATTTTCCCAAATTAAGAGATGGGATAGAAAGAAGAACTTTATTTATAAGTTCTAATGAAGCAATTATATCCAATTCTGTAGGTAACAATACTGAAAGTATGTTGAATATTTATATAAATGATTCAAAAGCTCTTTCATCATTAAAAAAAGAATATAATAACTATTTGTCTTTATGTAAGCCTTTATTGAATATCTATACGGAATGTAACGAAGAAAAAACTTTAAATTTATATGGAGAAAGTAAAGGAAATATTATTGTTGATTCTTATTCCTTATCTTTTATATCTGCTCCAAATGATTTAATTATTGAATTACTTAATAAAAAGGGGTTAGGAGACTTAAAAGATAATTATTTAAGCAGAAAACAATTATTACTTGATAATTTAGATAATAATTTCATACTAGATATAGTTAATGTTTCAAACAACTTTACAGATAATATTCCATATTGTTTTATAAATAATTTGTTTTATACAAAAGATAATTATTTAAAACATCTAAAAAACATCTTAAATATGTTAATTTCTTATGATAATTACAATGTTATGTTGAAATCTGATAAACTCTCATCTTCTAGCATATTTATAAAAGAAGATACTGAACTAATTATAGAAAAAAATGATAATACTTCTGTTCTTCTTTCAAATGAATTTAATATAATAAAAGCATTTTGGGAATATTATATATTAAATAAAAATAGTGATAAGAATAGAACTATATCAATATTAAAAGATATTATTAATGAAATAGAAAGAACAAAATAAATATGATATGTTTTAAAAACTTTTAGAATAGTTTTCGCCTGTTATTATGATTAAAGCAGAATTTAAAATTTCTATTGTAAAATTGTTAATATGATATTAACAAGATTTCAGGTGGTTATATAGAGAATTAAAAGAATATACCCAAAAATGTTGAAGAAGATTAAAAAATATAATAGGTATCGCATTTGATACCTATTATATTTTTTTACTTGCTATATCTTTTTTTTATTGACTTTATATATATGAATTTAACCACAAAATATAATTATCCCCCAGTATAACTGGGGGATTTACTTATCGGCCTATAAGGCCTTGCTACAAGCTTACGCTTAAGCGTCCCAGTTTGACAGCTTCGCCACTTTCAGTTGCGTTTTTATTACTTATTACCCGTAAACGGGTCTTTATATTCTTTAATTGTTATTTGGTCCGATATCATATCTTCTTTTAATTGATTTGCTACATATCTTGCTACTGCTGTCTTATTATTTCCTACCGTACTTACATAATAGCCTCTACACCAGAATGTTCTATTACCATATTTATATTTCAAGTTTGCATGTCTCTCAAATATAATTAATGTACTTTTTCCTTTTAAAAATCCTATAAAACTCGAAATGCTTATTTTAGGTGGTACACTTATATACATGTGTATGTGATCTGGACAAGCTTCTGCTTCAATGATTTCTACATCTTTTCTTCTACATAATTCTCTTAATATTATTCCTATATCTTGTTTTAATCTTCCATATATTTCTTTTCTTCTAAATTTTGGTGCAAACACAATATGGTATTTACATTCCCATGTTGTATGTGCTAAACTATCAGTGTATGGATTATTTTTCATACTACCTACTCCTCTCATAATTAATATTTATCGCTGTCAAACTTTAAATATTATATCATGTTTGAGTAGGTATTTTTTTGTTACTCTGTGCATAGCTATAAGCTTTTCATGCCCCCAGTATAACTGGGGGATTACTCTTAAATTATAAAAAAAGAAGTGTAAGTTTTCTTACACTTCTTTTCATATCTTATAACTTATTCTATATCTTACTACCTATATAATTAGAAATTATACTAAATATATCATATATGTTTTACAGTATTATTTAACATTTTTCTGTCTTACAATTTCATACATACTTATTGCTGCTGAAACAGAAGCATTTAGTGATTCTATATTTCCTACCATTGGTATTTTAATAATAACATCACAATTTTCTCTTACTAATCTAGATATTCCTTCACCTTCATTACCTATTACAAGTCCAATTGCACCATCTAATTTAGTAGAATATATATCTGATGCACCTTCCATATCTAAACCATAAATCCATAATCCTTTTTCTTTTAAGTATTTTATAGTTTCTGTTATATTTGTTACTCTAGCTACCTTAACATAACTAGTAGCTCCTGCTGCAACCTTTTCTACTGTATCTGTAACTTGCGCAGCATTACGTTTTTGTATTATACATCCATGTGCACCTAAACAGTCTATAGTTCTAATTATTGCTCCTAAATTATGTGGATCTTCTATTTTATCTAATATTACTACAAAAGGTTTTTCTCCTCTTGACTCAGCTTCTTGTAATATGTCATCTACTTCAAAGTATTCATAATCTGTAACAGATGCAACAATACCTTGTGAATTTTTTAATTTCTCATCATCTGCAGTAATCATCCTATCTAGTTTACCTCTATCTGCAAGTACTGTTACTATCTTCT
>JAQUGQ010000002.1 GCA_028684095.1 Clostridia bacterium | reverse complement strand
AAAGAAAAGGTGCAATACACCACAATACTATATTTAGTATGTTAAAGATATTTAGAAGTAAATTTGTAATAAAAAGAAGTTATTATATTTTATTTATATTAATAGTTATGCTTGCAACTATTAGTATATACACTAATATCGCAACATATAGAGTAGTTAATAATGAAAGTTATTCGGTGTTTAGTAATAATAGTGATGAAACATATGTAAAACAACAAGCAGAATCATCAATAACAGAAGAATTACAAGACTTAAATAGTAATAATATAGATACTAGAAATAATTTAAATAGTCAAAATATAACTGGTAGTACAAATAAAAATACAGTTGTGACTAAAGATACAAAAGAAACTACTTCTGTAAAGGATATAATAGAACCACTTAATTTTGTTAAACCAATAAATGGTGAAGTAATAAAAGTATATTCAGTAGATAAACTTGTGTTTTCTAAAACATTAGAATCGTGGAAAACCCATGACGGTGTTGATATTAAAGCAGATTTGGGTGAAAATGTTAAAAGTATTGAAAAAGGTATTATTGAAAAAATATATGAAGACTCGTTTTTAGGAAACACAATTATCATTGATCATGGTCAAGGATATAAAAGTATTTACTCAAATTTAGATAGTACTGTTAATATAAAAGAAAAGCAAACAATAAAAAAATTAACTACTATTGGAAAAGTGGGTAAAACTTCAATAGGAGAAATAAAAGATGAACCACACATTCATTTTATGCTGATGTTAAATAATAAAGTTATAGATCCTACAAGTAAAATTAAATTTTAAAGATATTAATAAAATGATATAACATATTAAATGGGAGTGATTATAATGACATATTTAGATATTGATGAAAGAGCAAAATTATTAGCAGTATATATTATTGAAACAGGTAGTACAGTAAGAGTTGCAGCAAAGGAGTTTAATGTAAGTAAATCTACAGTACATAAAGATATAGCAGAACGATTAGAAAAATTTAACCCATCTCTTGCAGATGAAGCCAAGAAAATCCTTGAAATAAATAAGTCAGAAAGACATATAAGAGGAGGATTGGCAACTAGGCTAAAATATCTAGATAAAAGTTCGTGATATTTTTAAAAATACTTTATATTAAATCTAATACATATTTTTAAGTTATATAAGCTTGCTATAAATATAATTATAGCAAGCTTTGTGTTGTTGTTTTAATTGTTAGAATTGCTATGATTTCAATACAGAAAGTGAATCATCAGGTGCTGATTAAGAGAGAACCTTTAAAAATAACGTTGAATTATTCAATAATAAATTAATACTTTAGTTTTATTTAAGTATACATAGTACAATATAATTTCTAATTTTCATATAAATATATTTACGTATGTTATATAATTTAAATTTAAAATAACAACAGTTATACATAGGTACTATGCATTGCTTTATAATTTGAATAGAAATTTACATAACTTTATATTAAATTTGTTGAAAAAGATTGCAAATTAGATACAAATAGTATATAATATATTTATTCAATGGAGGGCAATAACGATGAAAGTTATAGTGGATGAATTTATAGGTTATTTAGAAACAAGACATGCGGCTATAAATACAATAGCTTCATACGAACGTGATATTTTAAAATTTGAATATTACTTCGAAAGTCAAAACAAAAAAATATTTAATTTAAATAAAGATGATATGCAAGAATATTTAAATTCTTTAATGCTAGAGGGAAAATCTAATGCAACAATATCGAGAGTGTCGGCTTCTATAAAAGCTTATTATAAATATTTAGTAAGTAGAAACTTAGCAGAAAGCAATATAGCTATAGATGCTGTTATATATAAAGTTGACAAAAAAGAGCCTGGTATATTAACAAAAAGTGAGATTGAAGAATTGTTGAAACAACCAATAGAAAATGATTTGAAAGGTCAAAGAGATCAAACCATGCTTCAAACTTTATATTCTACTGGAATGAGAGTTACAGAACTTATATCATTAAAGGTTAGTGATGTTAATTTTACCAATGGAACTATTAAGATAGCAAAAAACAAAATATCAAGAGTTATAAAATTAAATAATTCAACAATGAAATATTTAACTAATTACATTTTAAATATGAGACCTTTACTTACAAAATTAGATACTGATGATACACTGTTTTTAAATGCTAATGGTAAAAAACTTACAAGACAGGGTTTTTGGAAGATTTTGAAGCAATATAAAGATAGAGCACACATAACAAAAGAATTAACACCGCATACACTTAGACATTCTTTTGCGGTTCATCAGCTTAGGGACGGGATTGACATGAAAAAATTACAAGAAATACTTGGACATACTGATATAGCAACTACAATGATGTATAATAGTTTTTTAGGCATTGGTAGAGAAGTATAAACAAAATAAAATCCTTCTACGGAAGGGTTTTTATTTTATAATTAGGAGTTTTGATGAAATTATGAATAGATATAATGATACAAAAAAAGTTAGTATATTAGGGATAATAGCAAATTTATTTTTGTTTATAATAAAAATAGTTGTTGCTATAACTAGTAGAAGTCAAGGATTATTAGCTGATGCAATAAATAGTGGAACAGATATATTTACTTCTGTTATGACATATATAGGAAATAAGTTAGCAAGTAAGCCTGGTGATAGAGAGCATCCCTATGGGCATGGTAAGGTTGAATATGTTTTTTCTTTAATTATCAGTATTTGTATGATATTTTTAAGTTATAAAATATTGATAAACTCATATATTGCAATAGTAGAAAAAAAAGAACTAGTATTTTCTTTTTATTTAATTGCTGTATGTGTTATTACAATTATTGTTAAGTTATTCTTATATATTTATACAATAAAAATGACACAAATTCATGAAAACTTATTAATATCAGCTGCTTCAGAAGATCATAGAAATGATATGTTTTTGAGTTTGGCAACATTAATTGGTATAGTATGTTCTAAATATGGTTTATACTATATTGATGGAATAGTTGGTGTTATCATATCAATATGGATTGCTTATGTAGCTATAAAATTATTTTTATCAGCATATTGTGTTTTGATAGATACAGATATAAATGATGGGTTAAAGGAAAAAATAGTTAATGTTATAAGAAAATGCGATAATTGTGAAATTGACAGTATAAAATCAAGTCCAGTGGGTGTAAATTATATATTATTAATAGAAATATCAGTTGAAGAAGACTTTACTCTAGAAGAAGGACATGCAATAGCAGAAAAAATAAAAAAAGAAGTATGTAAATTAGAAAAAATAGTAGATGCAATAATCCATGTTAATCCAAAAATATAATAATAACTTATATGAAAAACACAAAACTATCACAAAAACATTATATACTTTATAATAAGGAAGTGATACAAGATGATGAAAATACTAATAGTAGATGATGAGCCTAGAATAAGGCAAGTTGTAAAAGAGTATGGCATTGTAAACAATTATCAAATAGATGAAGCAGGGGATGGAATAGAAGCTATAGAAAAGTGTAAAATGGTTAAATATGACCTTGTTATACTTGATATTATGATGCCTAAAATGGATGGAATAGAGGCAGCAAAGAATATAAAAGAATATAACAAAAATATTAGTATTATCATGCTCTCAGCTAAAGGTGAAGAATATGATAAGCTTTTAGGATTTGGTATAGGTGCAGATGATTATGTTACAAAACCTTTCAGTCCTAAAGAATTAATGGCTAGAATTAATGCGATTTTGAATAGAAATAATGTTAAACATAAGATGTACACATTTGATGGATTGAATATAGATATGACCTCAAGAGAAGTTTATGTTGACGACTCAATAGTAAAACTTTCTCCTAAAGAATATGATTTGTTATTTTATTTAGTTATTAATAAAAACATCGCATTGTCTAGAGAAAATTTATTAATAAATGTATGGGGATATGATTTTTTTGGAGATGATAGAACAGTAGATACTCATATCAAAACATTAAGATGTAATTTAGATAAATATAGAGATTTTATCGTTACTCTAAGAGGGATGGGGTATAAATTTGAATATAAAGCTTAATAGTATTAAAAATAAGTTTATAATATACTTTACTATGTTTTCAATAGCTATTTTTATAATTCTTTGGATAATGCAGGTTGTATTTATACAAGCATATTATAAGAGTATGATTGAAAATGAATTAATTAAAATAGGTAAAGATGTTACTCGTAACTATAAAGATATTGATTTATTAGACGAGACATCGTATAAAAACTCAATGAATATATTAGTTTTTGATGAATCTGGTGATATAAAATATTCATCACAATCATCAGATAAACCTGCATATATTGACTTGAATTTAGCAATTACTAATCTTGAAAGAAATAATGGAAATTATACTACGTATACCGTAAAAATACCTAAATTTAAGTCAGAAAGTATTGTATATTCAAATAAGGTAGATAATACATACATCATTGTATCTACTAATATAGAGCCTATAGGAGGAGCTACAAAAGTACTTTCAAATCAATTAATATATATAACAATAATATTGATAGTATTGTCATTTATAATATCGGTATATATATCTAAAAAGTTTGTAAAACCTATAACTGAGATAACAAATACCTCTAAAGAGCTTGGAAAAGGAAACTATAATGTAGTATTTAAACAAAGTGAATATGAGGAAATAAATAATTTGGCTAGTTCACTAAATTACAGTGCAAATGAACTTAAAAAGACAGATGGATTGAGAAAAGAATTAATTGCTAATGTATCCCATGATATAAAGACACCACTCACTATAATAAGAGCTTATTCTGAAATGATTAAAGACTTATCTGGTGATATAAAAGAGAAAAGAGATGAACATTTATCTGTTATAATTAGTCAAGCTGACTTGCTTACAAAGCTAACAGATGATATGATGGATCTATCCAAATTAGAAACGGGAACAACTAAATTAAACATAGAGCAGTACAATATTATAACTCAAATTGATGATATACTAAATAGTTTTAGATGCTTTCAAGAATATAAATTTATATTGAGTATTGAAGATAATTTAGAAGAGTGTTTCATTCGTGCTGATAAAATAAAAATATATCAAGTTCTATATAATTTAATAAGTAATGCAGTAAATTTTGTTGGAGATGATAAAACAGTATATGTTAACCTATTAAACAAAAATAATATATTAAAAATAGAAGTGAAGGATAATGGCAAAGGAATTAAAGATATTTCTGAAATTTTTGATAGATATTATAAATCAAATGATAAATTTAGAAAATCTGGATGTGGAACGGGACTTGGTCTTTCTATAGTAAAAAACATTTTAGAACTACATAAGTTCAAATATGGAGTAGATAGTAAAATTGGAATAGGAACAACTTTTTGGTTTGAAGTAATGTAATAAAAAAGATTAATAAAGTTATAAGTATAGAAATAATGTAGAAACAATTGTGAAGTTATTTCTACATTATTTTGAAGTAGTTACAATAGATTATAGATAAATATTAAAGAAAAATTAGATTCTATTATAGAATCTAATTTTTCTTTAATATTTTTATAAAACATAAAACATAACTGAAATAAAATGAAATATACTACCTAATAGAACAAAACAATGCCATATTGAATGAAAATACTTTACTTTAAATATATAAAAGAATGTTCCGGCAATATATGATATACCTCCTGCTATGAGCCAATATACACCTGCCATAGCATTGTTTTCACTCATAATTGATGTTAGTTGTGGCATTGCAAAAACCACAATACAACCCATCAATATATATGATATAGTTTCCAGAATTTTAAATTTTCCAATAAACATTGTACTTAGTATAATTCCTATTATAGTTAAACTCCAAATAGCTATAAATATTGTCCAACCAATTTGTCCATGCTGTCTTAAAACTACCAATGTAAATGGTGTATACGTTCCAGCAATAAGTAAATATATTGAAGCATGATCAAATATCCTAAAAACTTTTTTTAATCTATCATTTCTAAATGCATGATATAAAGTTGACATTGTATATAATAAAACTAAAGTACCACCATATATTGAAACTGATACTATTTGCCACATATTACCAAACAAAGCAGCAAATATCACCATTATTGTAAGAGCTACTATTGAAAACAATGCTCCTACACCATGAGTTATTGCATTTGCTATTTCTTCACCAATTGAATATTTCATAGATTAACCTAAATATTTATAGTACAATTATTTTAATAAATATTTTTTTACCTTTCTTCAAAATAATAGATTCACATTTATTATCTATAACATAATTTATATCATTTATTTTCTCATCGTTTATTAATATACCACCTTGAGAAACTAAAATTTTTCCTTGTCCTTTAGATGTAGTTAGACCACATTTTATAAGTATATCTAAAATATTCAAATCAGTTATATTTACTTTAACAGTTGGCATATTAATAGAAGTGTTAAAATTTTCAAATAGTTCTTCAGAAGTTGTTTTTGCAATATTAGCTTCTTCTTCGCCATGAATTAATTTAGTTATTTCAAATGCAGCTGTTTTTTTAGCTTCGTTTATTTCAATATCTTGTAATAATGATAGTCTTTTTACCTCTTCCATTGGTAAGAAAGTAAGCATTCTTAAAACATCATATACTTCACTATCACTAATATTTCTCCAATATTGATAAAAGTCATATACACTTGTTTTATCTTTATTTAACCATAAAGCACCATTAACTGTTTTTCCCATTTTTTTACCTTCACTGTTAAGTAAAAGAGGACACGTTAAACAAAAACTACCACTTTTATGCATTTTACGTATTAAATCAACTCCACCAAGCATGTTTGACCATTGATCATCACCGCCAATTTCAACTTTACAATTCTCATTTTCAAATAGGTGCAAAAAGTCATAACTTTGCATAATCATATAATTTAATTCAAAAAATGTTAATCCATTTTCCATACGTTGTTTGAAACATTCTGCTGCAAGCATTCTATTAACGTTAAATTGTACTCCAATTTTAGATATAAAATCAAGATAGTTTAGATTTAAAAGCCAATCAGCATTATTAACTATAATAGCTTTATTTTCATTTTCAAAAGATATAAATCTACTTACTTGTTTTTTTATACTTTCTACATTATTTTGTATATCCTCCTTAGTAAGCATTTTTCTCATATCAGTTTTTCCTGATGGATCACCAATTAAAGCAGTACCACCACCAATTAATATAATTGGTCTGTGCCCACATTTTTGAAAGTATGACATCATCATAAGCGGTATAAAATGTCCTATATGTATACTATCCGCAGTTGGATCTATTCCTAAGTATAGTGAAACTTTTTCCTTATTTACTAAATCTTTAAATTCATCTTCAAATGTTATTTGTTTAATTAATTCTCTAGACTTTAAAATATCATATATAGTATTATTCATAAATTCACTCCTTGAGTAATAGTATATCATAATTTTTAGGTAAATAAAAGTATAAAATGCAAAAATAATATCAAAAGAATAAAAAATTATCTTAAATTTATAAAAATAGGCAAAAAGAATTGAAATATGCCTTAAAAGATGATAATATATATACAATATAGAAAGGGATAGTGAGAAAATGTTTGAAAAATTTTACCCGACATTTAGTTTTGATAAAGTAGAAGATATACCTTATGAATTATTCAAAAAAGAAAGAATTACAGCTGTAATATTTGATATGGATAATACATTAGTAAATCATAAATATAAATATAATAAAAATGTTAAAGAGTGGCTAAAAGAATTGAAGAAAAAAGATATAAAAATATGTATTTTAAGTAACTCGCCTAAAACAAATGTAGTTAAAAAAGTAGGAAGAGAGTTATCAATGAAATATTTATATAATGCTTTTAAGCCTTGGTCTTTTGGGTTTAAAAAAGCAATGGATTTATTAGATGAAAAAAAAGAGAATATAATTATAATTGGAGATCAATTATTTACTGATATATATGGTGGAAACAGATTTGGTATAAAAACAATACTTGTAAAACCAATAGAAAAAAAAGAGTTTTGGGGAACAAGGATTAAAAGACCAATAGAAAGATTTATAATAAAAAAATACAAAGCAAATAAGAAATATAGTAAGGAGAACAATAAATGATAATTGGATATCTAATCATGACAATACTAGCAATTGTGTTAGGACAAGCTGTTTCACATTTGAACTTAAAAATGCCCCCTGTTGTTTCTGAAGAAATTACTTATAAATTGTTTTTTGAAAATTTAATGAAAGATTTTAAGTTTGACTTTAAGTATTCATTTATATTACTTATTGTTTTTGGAGCAATTATGTATTTTTTAGGTAATATATACATTTCGTATATATATGCAGTATTAGTTGCCACATTAATGATAGTATTTTCTATTGATTATAGATTTCAATTAATACCCGATGAAGCACATATAGTAATAATAATACTTGGAATAATCAACTTATTTATGAATATAAATTTATGGTATTCATTTATAATTGGAATGGCTATAGGAGCGGGAATATTTTATGGATTATCACTATTAGCTGTTATAATATTCAAAAAAGAGGGCATGGGTTTTGGCGATGTTAAACTTATGGCAGCCTTAGGATTTTTGTTCGGAATTAAAAGTATACTAGTTATTACATTGGTATCTTTTTTTTTAGGAGCAATTATAGGTGGATTATTACTTTTATTAAATAAGAAAAAAGTTGATAGTTATATGCCTTTTGGACCATTTATTGTAATAGCAACAATAATAATTATATTTATAAATCCAAATGATATAATAGAATTATATATAGGTTTGTGTACTTGGCTTAGTACAGCTATGACTGATTTAGTATACATACTTACAAACAAATAAAAAAATTAAAGGAGAAACAATTATGAAAAAACCAGAACTACTAGCACCAGCAGGAAGTTTAGATAAAGCTAAAATTGCATTTATGTATGGAGCAGATGCTGTATATGCAGGAACTTCTAAATTATCACTTAGAACAAGAGCAGAAATGAATAGTGATACCTTAGAAGATACTATAAAATATGCTCATAGTATAGGAAAAAAAGTGTATGTTGCACTTAATATATATGCACATGATGAAGATTATGAAGAAATAGAAAAAGAAGTAAAAAGATTAACGTCTATAAATGCAGATGCTATTATAGCAAGTGATGTTGGTGTAATAGCTAAAATAAAAGAAATATCACCCAATATGGAGATACATATAAGTACACAAGCAAATACAGTTAGTTTACATGCAGCTAAATTTTGGAATGATTATGGTGCTAAAAGAGTTATACTTGCAAGAGAATTAAGTAGAGAAAAAATTGAATATATAATGAAAAATAAACCAGAAGGTTTAGAAATAGAAACTTTTGTGCATGGAGCTATATGTTATGCATATTCTGGTAGATGTTATATGAGTAAATATTTATCAAATAGATGCGCTAATTTAGGAGATTGTGCTCAAACTTGTAGATGGCAATATAACGTATATGCTACAGAAGTAAATAATCCAGAGAGCAGAATAAATATAGATTTTGATGAAAAGGGTACATACATAATGTCTTCTAAAGATTTATGCTTGATTAAGCGCATACCTGATATAATAACTATGGGAATAAGTAGTTTAAAGATTGAGGGAAGGTTAAAAACTGATTATTATTTAGCAACCGTAGTTAGAGCATATAGAAAAGCTATAGATGATTGTTGTGAACTTATAAAAAATAATGCTGCAGATAAATATGATTATACTGAATATTTAGAAGAGTTAAGTAAAGTTAAAACAAGAGGGTTATCAGAGTTTTATTATATAGATGAAAATAACCAAGATATACTTGATTTAGATGGTCAAAGTGATAATGTTGAATACGAGTATGCGGGTAAGGTTATTGATAACTTAGGTGATTTAACAGTAATTGAAATAAAAAACAAGTTATCTATAGGTGATAAATTAGATATATTATATATTGATAGTTTAGAGATAAAAGAATTTGAAATAAAAGAGTTGTATAATATAGATAATAATGAAAAAATAGATACTATTAATCCGGGAAAAAAAGGTCAACTAGTGAAAATTAAGATTCCATATGAAGTAAGTAAGGGATTAATAATAAGAAGAAAAAAATAATTTACAATATTTGGTGTGTCGGTGTAATAATAATGATACAAAATTAATAATATGTAGTATAAATAATAGTGTAAATAATGTAACGTTAAAGGATATTTTAGATATTTACTTCTAGTACTATTTTATAGTAAATACCAATATCAAAGCATATATACATGTTTTAGTAACAAAAATGAAATACTATCTAATTTAAAAATATTATTAAAATGATATAAATCCTAATTTTACCTATTATACCAATTGATTTTGATATTTTTAAATTAAGAGTACATTATAATTTTAATATTCTATTTGACAAATAGAATAAAATATAGTATAATATAACCAGCCTTATTTAAAGGGAGGAAATTATAGTGAAGGAAGATAAAGCTCATGTTTTAAGAAAAACACTAGTAATAATAACTGTTATGTTAATATTTATTACTGCGGGTATTTCACTTGTAGCGATGCAAGTTAAAACAGTAACTTTTAATTATTTCGGAGATATAAAAATAATAAAAACATTATCTACAAATGTAGAAAGTTTTTTAATACAAAATAAAATAAAATTGAATGATGATATTATAGTATCACCATCAAAAGATACAAAGATTGTAAATAACATTGAAATTAAAATATATTCTGCTAAAAAAGTGTCTAAAATAGATGCTGTTTCTATGTATGCTCAGTATACACCTATAGTTGCTAAAATTATAGAAGTATCTGAAGCAATACCATTTGAAGAGGAAAAAATAGATAATCCTGCTATTAATAGAGGGGTAACTAAAATTTCTAAAGAGGGTTCAAATGGCGAGAAAATTACAAAATATTTAGTAAAATATTCAGGTGAAACAGAAATATATAAAGTAGCATTAAACACTGATACAAAGATAGTAGCACAAAATAAAGTTATAGAAGTTGGAACTAAGTTAAGTCCAGTTATTTCAAGAACGGCTCCAATTATTATACCGACAGTAGACAGCGGATTTAAAAGTTATAACATTAAATTACCAGTGGATCAACAACAGTATGCTTATAGTATGTGCCAAAATTATGGCATACAATATGAGTTATTACTTGCAGTAATATACAAAGAAAGTGGATACAACCCAAACTCAATAGGTGGTGGGAATTCCTATGGACTTTGTCAAATACACATATCAAATCATACAAATTTAAGAAATAGATTAGGAATATCTGATTTTCTAGATCCATATGATAATATAAAAGCTGGTGCATATATGCTATCACTTTATATGAATAGCGGGAGAAAAGCATCTAGTGAAGCTGCAACAATTGAAGTATATGCTTTAAACTCGTATAATATGGGTGAAGGAAATTATTTCAGTAATTGTTATAGTCAAGGTATTGTAGATAGAAGTTATAGTAATTCAGTAATCAGTATAAGAAACAGATTAATTAATAATGGTGGGTTATAATAAATTAAATAAGTAGCATAATATTTAAAATATGCTACTTATATTTTTAGGGAGTGAATTAAAATAGATACTTTAAAATTAACAAAAGAACTATTGAAAAGATACGATATTAAAGCAAAGAAATCATTTGGTCAAAATTTTTTAATTGATGACTCTGCACTTAAAGAAATTGTGAATTTGTCAGAAATAGGAAAAAATGATTTAGTTATAGAAATTGGACCGGGACTTGGTAACTTAACTTATTATTTTCAAAATAGTAATTTGTTATTAATTGAAATTGATGATAGAATGTTACAAATATTACAAGATAGGTTTGAAAGTAATTATAATACAACAATAATTAATAATGATGTATTAAAAATAAATATTGACGAAGAAATAGAAAAAATTCAAAAATTTAAAAATATCGAATTTAGTAAAATAAAGGTAGTTGCAAATTTACCATATTATATAACGTCGCCAATTATTTTTAAACTACTAGAAGATTCAACTAAAGTATCTGAAATAGTAGTAATGGTACAAGAAGAAGTAGCAGATAGAATAATAGCAAAAAGCAAATCTAAGGATTATGGTATTTTAACTCTTATGATACAGTACTATGCTAGGGCAACCAAACAAATAATAGTGCCTGGTTCCTCCTTTATACCTTCGCCTAATGTTACATCTGCTATAATTAAAATAATTAAGGAAGATAAATATCAAGATATAGATGCTAAAATATTTAAAGAACTTGTACATAAATCATTTGCAAATAGAAGAAAAAAAATTATTAATTCACTAGTAATCAATAAATTGTTAAATTTAGAGAAAGAAAATATTGATAAAATATTAAAAAAGTGTGGTATATCTGAAAATGCTAGAGCTGAAGAGCTAGATATAGATAAATACATTGAAGTTACAAAACAATTGATGAATTTATAAAATAAAATGGACTAATTTATCAACTGATTGGGATAAAGGACTTGTAATACAAGATGCAAGTGGAAATCAGTTTGTATGGGTACCGGTAGATGGAACTAATGTAACATATGCAAAATGGGGTGTATATCAGAAGTGTTTTATATAGATATATTAGATGATACATTGCCAAAAGGATATGGATATAATACATCAAAAGTAGTAACATACTTGGTAACAGGAACACAGTGGGATACAACAATAAAATGTATAAAAATAATGCAGGTCCGAGTGTAACAAATAGTACAGCATGGGGAAATTATAATGATTCATTAGCATTAGCAGATATAGTAGGACATGGCAGTTTGCAAATATCTGGATATAGTGAATACATGAAAGCAAAAAAATATATCGTTTCGTGTAGCACTTTATATTTTATAACTACTTTATTATTAGAAATATAATTTAGTAAGCACAAAATAAATTTTAGGTTTAATGTCAAAAATTAGGGTGTAAGTTTTAAAAAACGACGTACACCCTAATTTTTCTAGAAAACATATTAAAATAAAAAACAGTTTATGAATTTCTTGAATTCATTTGTGAAACTCAAGTAAATAATTGTTATATTTTTCTATTTACTTGACAAATGTTCAAAAAAATAGTAAAATGTTAGTATTAATTATATAATTTTGGCAGATTAGGAGTAAAGAATGAAAAAACTTAAACTACAAAAAAAAATTAGTTTAAATGTACTTACATCACAATTAGTATATTTGTCTGTAATAATATTATTTGCAGTAATTTTATCTATAGTTAAACCATCTAGTTTATATATAGATTTAATAATAATATTACTTACCTCAGCATGCTCTATTTACGTTTGTATAAAAGAGATAAGAAACAGAAAATATAGAATAAATGAACTTAGTAAAAGTGTTGATATAGTACTTAAAGATAATTTAAGTAAAATTGATATTCCTATGGTTATGTTTTCAAATCCTACTCAGATAGTTTGGCAGAATGATTTGTCAAAAAACATATTACCTAACGAATATATATATGATGTAGCTGTGCAACTTGATAAAAAGTTTAAGTTGGGCGAAGAATTAAAATATATATCGGATATTGGTAATGGAAGAATGTATAATGCCTTAGGAAGTTATATAACTTTTTCTAATTTTAAATGTTTACTTATATCATTTATTGATAAAACTGAGGAAACCGAACTTAAGACTTTTATAGATAATACAAAAGTAGCAGTAGGAATTGTATTTGTAGACAATTATGAGGAAACTTTGCAAGGTCTAGACGAAATACAAAAGGGAGAAATAACTTCTAAATTGGATAAAATATTACGTAGTTGGGTTAAAGAAAATAATGGTATT
Source organism: Clostridia bacterium (assembly GCA_028684095.1). Classification (GTDB taxonomy): domain Bacteria; phylum Bacillota; class Clostridia; order TANB77; family CAG-465; genus RGIG5057. The sequence goes on along the minus strand of JAQUGQ010000002.1, from coordinate 131,800 downwards.
ATAACTAAACTAGATAAAGATAGATATGCAATGTTTATTGAAAAACAATATATAGCACAGATGGAAAAAAGTAAATTTGCTGTTTTAGATGCAGTAAAAGAAATAACAAATATAACTAAGTTACCAATTACTATATCAATAGGAATATCTAGTAGTGAAACAAATTTATCTGAAAGATATACATCTTCTACTTCAGCTTTAGACATAGCTTTAGGTAGAGGTGGGGATCAGGTAGTTATAAAAAAAGATAAGAAGTTTGATTTTTATGGAGGACTTAATGTAGTTTTAGAGAAAACAAGTAGAGTAAGAGCTAGAACTATTGCAGGTGCTCTATGTGATATTATAGATAAGTGTGATAAAGTATATATAATTGGACATAAAAATACAGATGTTGATTGTATAGGTGCGGCTATTGGTATGCATAAAATATCAACATCTCTAGACAAAAAATCATATTTTGTTTCGGATAATAAATATAACACTAGTACAAAAACAGTTATAGATAGAATAAAAACTTCTAATGATTATGAAGATTTTTTTGTAACTAAAGAAGATATAAAGAAACATGACTTTGATAATTCTATATTAATTGTTTTAGATACACATAAAAAATCATACTTGTGTGTGCCAGATATATTAGATGAATTCGATAAAGTTGTAGTAATAGATCATCATAGAAGAGGACCTGAGTTTATTGATAATACAGTTTTAACATATCATGAAATATATGCATCATCTACTTGTGAACTTGTAACAGAGTTACTTATGTATATGGAAAATGTAAAATTAACTACAGCAGAGGCTGAATGTCTATATGCTGGAATTCTTATTGATACTAAAAATTTCACATTTAAAACTGGAGTTAGAACTTTTGAAGTTGCTGCATATTTAAAAAGGGTAGGATTTGATATATCTGAAGTAAAACAAATATTTCAAACAGATTTTGAAGCATACCTATCTAAAGTTGAAATTGTAAAAAACTCTGAAATAATAGATAAACATATTGCTATATCTATAACTCATGAAAATTTTGATAATATGCCTACTTTAGTTGCACAAGCTGCAGATGAATTATTATCTATAAGTGGTATACTTGCATCTTTTGTACTTTGTAAAATTGACTCAGTAGTAATGATTTCAAGTAGATCAATGGGTGATATAAATGTTCAAGCAATCATGGAAAAAATTGGCGGTGGCGGACATTTAACATTTGCTGGTGCGCAAATTGCAGGCGTTACTCTAGAAGACGCAAAAGAGCAACTTTTAAATGCTATTAATGAATATTTTGGAAAATAAAAGATATATAAATAAGGAGGAATATATAATGAAAGTTATATTAAACCAAGACATAAAAGGGGTAGGTAAAAAATTTCAAACAGTAGAAGTTAGTGAAGGATATGCTAGAAATTTTCTTTTACCAAAAAAACTAGCTAATATGGTGGATAATAAAAATTCTAATGAAGCAAAAAATAAACTTGAATCGATAAAATTTAAGAAAAATACAGAATTAGAAAAGGCTAACGAAGATAAAAGAAAAATAGAAAAAAAGTACATCGAATTTAAACATAAAGTTGGAGAAAATGGAAAACTGTTTGGAAGTGTTACCGAAAAAGAAATATCAACTGAAATTAAAAATGAATTTGATATTATAGTAGATAAAAAGAAAATAATTTTAAAAGATAATATAAAGGAAATAGGGTCATATATTGCTAGTGTAAAATTATACGAAGGAGTAGTAGCAAAATTAAAAATAAACGTAGTAAGAATGTAGGTGAATAAAAGTGGAAAATGAGGGACTAATTAGAATTCAGCCAAACGATATAACTGCTGAACAAGCAGTACTTCGGTTCTATGCTTGTTGATAGAGATGCAGTTGTTGTTGCAATAGAAACTCTAAAACCAGATGATTTTTATAGAGAAGATAATAAAGAAATATATTTTGCTATGTATGAAATATATAATAATGGTAGACATATTGATATGATTACTGTTAAAGATGAATTAGTACTTAGAGGTAGTTTAGAAAAGGTTGGTAATTTGGAATACTTATCTACTTTGATAGACAACGTTCCTACCACTTCTAATATAGAAAATTATGTGAAAATTGTTGAAGAAAAAGCAACAGTAAGAAATTTAATAAAAGCTGCTAATGATATTCTTAAAATGGGATATTCAGGTACTGAAGAAGTGGATAGTATAATAGAACAAACAGAGAAAAAAATATTTGATGTATTACAGAATAGAAACACAAAAGGATATGTATCTCTTAAAGAAGTTTTAATAACGGCTTTTGATAATATTGAAAAATTATATCAGAATAAAAGTAAAATATCAGGTATAGAATCTGGATTTATAGATTTAGATAATAAAATTTCAGGACTAAATGCTGCAGATTTACTAATTATAGCAGCAAGACCAGCAATGGGTAAAAGTGCTTTTGTACTTAATATTGCAAGTTATGTTGCAATGCATATGAAAACACCAGTAATGGTATTTAGCTTAGAAATGTCAAAAGAGCAGTTAATAAATAGAATACTATGTAGTGAAAGTGAAGTTGACAGTATGAAACTTAGAAATGCTGATTTATCAAGTGAAGATTGGCTAAAATTAGGTGAAGCAAGTAGTAAACTTGCAGAAGTACCATTATATATAGATGATACCCCTGGACTTTCTGCTGCAGAGCTTAGAGCAAAATGTAGGAAAGCGAAGTTGGAAAAAAATATAGGATTAGTTATAGTTGATTATTTACAACTTATGGAATCTAAAAATAAAAATAGTTCAAGACAACAAGAAATATCAGAAATAAGTAGATCACTCAAAATATTAGCTAAAGAATTATCAATACCTGTTATTGCTTTATCACAACTTAGTCGTGCTTCTGAATTAAGAACAGATCACAGGCCTATGCTTAGTGATTTACGTGAATCAGGATCAATAGAACAAGATGCAGATATTGTTATGTTTTTACATAGAGAAGATTATTATAATACCGAAACTGAAAAGAAAAATATCGCAGAAGTTATAATATCTAAAAATAGAAATGGTGCAACGGGAATAGTTGAACTCGCTTGGCTTGGACAATATACAAAATTTTCCAACCTATATAGAGGTTAAATGTATGAAGAACATATTAACTACAAATAATAATTTACTAGAGAGAGTAAAAAATTATATATTGAAAAGTAAGTGCATAAATGATAAAGATAAAATTGTTATAGCTGTATCTGGAGGGCCGGATTCTATGGCGTTAATAGATATATTATATAAGCTTAAATGTGAACTTAGCAAAAAATATAATATAGATTACGTTGTAATTGTTGCACATGTTAATCATATGTTACGAGAAGAATCAGAAGATGAAAAAGTATATGTTGAAAATTATTGTAATGATAGAAATATTGTGTTTTATTACTTGAAAAAGGATGTTAAAAATGAGAGCATACAACATAAAATGGGAATAGAAGAATATGCTAGGAAGATAAGGTATGACTTTTTTGAAAAAGTTGTTAATGAAACAGGTTCTAATAAAATTGCCATTGCCCATAATTTAAATGACAATGTAGAAACTATACTTCTAAATATTATACGTGGTAGTGGAATCAAGGGACTATGTGGTATGAACTATATTTATGGTAAAATTATAAGGCCACTAATCAATATTTCAAAAAAAGATTTACTTGATTATTGTAACTATAATGAATTAAAACCTTGCTTTGATAAAACTAATGAGCAAGATATATATATAAGAAATAAAATAAGACTTAATCTTATTCCAACTATTGAAAGAGAATATAATAGTAATTTTGTTAATAATATACTTAGACTTAGAGACTTAGCAATTTTAGACGAAGAGTTTTTAAATAGTTACACTACCCAAATTGTGGATAAAGCAATACAAAAAAAAGATGAAGATTGTATTATTTTTGATTTCGAGGATATATTAAAACAAAGTGAAAGTATTAAACAAAGAAGCATAAGAGAAATTATATTTAGAAAGTTAAATAATGTTGAAGGAATGGAAAATATACACATCATTGATATTTTGAAATTATTAGAAAGAAATATACCAAAGAAAAAGTATATAATTGGTAATAAATTTTGTATTGAATTAATACAAAGGAATATAGCAAGAATATATTGTAATAAGTAATTAAGAAGGGAACGAGTTTATGGAAGATAAAGAAAATAAACAAAATGATAAAGAAAAATTGAACAAAACAAATAGTAACGAAGGTATTAATATTCCACCTGATGCTGAAAAGAATGAGGAAGTTTCAAGTAATCTAGACAAAAATAAAGATAATAAAGATAATAAGCATAAAAAAATAAATAATGAAGACTTTGAAAATTTAAAAAAGCAGGCAAAGATTGTTGAAATAAGAATGAAAAAACCAAGTTTCTTAAGAACGATGTTAACATATCTTATGATTATGATAATTGCTTCAATGCTAATATCATATTTGGGTGGTTCAGTAACAAAAACTATGTCTTACACTGAACTCTTGCAAAATATTGAAAAAAGTAATATTACAGCTATAAAAATGCAGAACAATAAGCAATCAATAAATGTTATATTAAAAGATGATAAAGAAGTAGAAAGAGTTGTTAAAATACCAGATGCAGGAGCTTTTATTGAATATGTTCAACCTAAAGTAACTTTAAATGAGTTTGAACTTACTGTTTCTGAGCCGTCTTTAATGGAAACATTAGCTCCTTTGATACCAACTTTATTATTGCTTGTAGGTACACTTTTTATATTTGCATTTATGCTTAGAAAAACTGGACAAGGAAATGACAAAGCAATGGGATTTGGAAAAAGTAGAGCTAAACTATCTGATCAAAATAGTAAAAGTAAAGCGACATTTGAAAATGTTGCTGGGCTTATAGAAGAAAAGGAAGAATTACAAGAAATTGTTGATTTTTTAAAGAATCCAAAAAAATATAAAGAGCTTGGTGCAAGAATACCAAGAGGATTACTATTAGTTGGAGGACCAGGTACAGGAAAAACTTTACTTGCTAGAGCAGTCTCTGGTGAAGCTGGAGTACCGTTTTTTAGTATAAGTGGTTCTGATTTTGTTGAAATGTTTGTAGGTGTTGGAGCTTCACGTGTTAGAGATTTATTTAACGAAGCTAAATCAAATGCACCTTGTATTATTTTTATTGATGAAATAGATGCTGTTGGTAGACAAAGAGGAGCAGGAGTTGGTGGCGGTCATGATGAAAGAGAACAAACATTAAATCAATTATTGGTTGAAATGGATGGATTTGTAAATCATGAGAATGTTATAGTTATAGCTGCAACAAATAGGCCTGATATACTTGATAAAGCATTACTTAGACCAGGAAGATTTGATAGACAAATAGTGGTACATGATCCTGATATTGGTGCAAGAGAAGATATAATTAAACTACATGCTAAGAATAAACCATTTATAGCAGGTATAGATTATAGAGTTATTGCAAAAAATAGTGCGGGATTTTCCGGTGCAGATTTAGAAAATATGGTTAACGAATCAGCTCTTCTTGCTGCAAGAAAAAATAAGAAAATAATAAATATGGAAGACATAGAAGAAGCAATGATTAAAGTTATGATGGGACCTGAAAAACATAGTAGAATAATAAGTGAAAAAGAAAGAAAATTAACTGCTTATCATGAAGCAGGCCACGCAGTTGTATCTAGATTTTTACCTACACATGATACAGTACATCAAATATCTATTATACCACGTGGGATGGCCGGAGGGTATACTATGTATAAACCTAATGAGGATAAAAGTTATAGATCTAAATCTGAGATGCAAGAACATATTGTATCATTACTTGGCGGTAGAGTAGCAGAACAGCTTGTTTTAAACGATATTAGTACCGGAGCATCAAGTGATATAGAGAGAGCAAGTAAAATAGCTAGAAGTATGGTTATGAAATATGGAATGAGTGAAAAATTAGGACCAATAACTTTTGGTGCCGAACAAGAAGAAGTATTCTTAGGTAGAGATATAAATAATCAACGTAACTTTAGTGAAAAAATAGCTGCACAAATTGATGATGAAATTAAAAATATTATTGATAACGGATATAGATATGCAGAAAGAGTTTTAAAAGAAAATATTGATAAATTACATAGAGTAAGCGAAATTTTACTTGAAAAAGAAAAAATGGGCGCAAAAGAATTTGATGCAATATTTGCAGAATAGTTAAATAACAAAACCACAAATGCAATAATTGAAAACGATGAAGAATTTTGTAGTGAAGCTATCAAAATATTGTAAAAAAGTAAAATAAAAGCATTAACTATTGATTAGTTAATGCTTTTATGCTATAATATAAAGACTTTGTTATAAACAAAGAAAATACACACACGAAAGTAGTCTTTACTTCTTCCATTATGGTTGTAAAAGATGTTGATATTCGTGGCGGAATAAAAAGAAGGAGGAATTTAAAATGTCAATTATACCTATGAAATCATTACTAGAAGCAGGTGTTCACTTTGGGCATCAAACAAAAAGATGGGATCCAAGAATGGCTCCATACATATTTACAGCAAGAAATGGTATTTATATACTAGACTTACAAAAAACTTTAAAGAAAACTCAAGAAGCTTATAACTTAACTAAAAAAATAGTATCTGAGGGTGGAAATGTTTTATTTGTTGGAACAAAAAAACAAATACAGGATACTATAAAAAACGAAGCGGAAAGATGTGGAATGTTCTACATTAACAGCAGATGGTTAGGGGGAACATTAACTAATTTAAACACAATTAAAAAAAGAATAGCAAGATTAATTGAATTAGAAAAAATGGAAGCTGAAGGAACATTTGAAGTATTACCTAAAAAAGAAGTAATTGGACTAAAAAAGCAAATGGAAAAATTAAATCTTAACTTAGGTGGTATTAAAACTATGGAAAAACTTCCATCACTTATATTTTTAGTTGATTCTAAAAAAGAATATATTTGTACAAAGGAAGCTAGAAAATTAAATATACCTACAATCGGTTTAATAGATTCAAATTGTAATCCAGAAGATGTTGATTATGTTGTTCCTGGTAATGACGATTCAGTAAGATCTGTAGCTTTAATAGTAGCAAAAATTGCAGATGCAGTTTTAGAAGTTAAAGAAGGAAATACAGAACTTTCTCAAGATGAATATGTTGATACAATGGAAGCATTAGTTGCGGAAGTTGGAGTAGATAAAATAGAAAGAAAACCAAGACAAAACAATAGATTTAATAATAATAGAAATTATAACAATAATTACGTAAGAAGAGAACAAACAGAAGAAAAAGTATAGGGGGTATTAACTATGGCAATAACAGCTGAACAAGTAAAAGAATTAAGGGACAGAACCAATGCAGGAATAATGGATTGTAAAAGAGTTTTAGTTGAAACTGACGGCAATATTGACAAAGCAATTGAATTATTGAAAGAAAGAGGTATTGCTAAAGCTGCTAAAAAAGCTGGCAGAATTGCTAGCGAAGGCTTAGTTGAAGCATATATTCATAACGGAAAATACGGTGCTTTAGTTGAAGTTAACTCTGAGACAGACTTTGTTTCAAATAATGAAGAATTTAAAACTTTTGTAAGAGATGTGGCTATGCATATAGCAGCTTCAGCTCCAACATATGTTAAAAGAGAAGAAGTTCCTGAAAATATAGTAAATGCTGAGAAGGAAACTTTAAAAGCACAATCTTTAAAAGAAGGAAAACCACCAGCAGTTGTAGAGAAAATGGTTGAGGGTAGAATTAATAAATATTTTGCAGAAATTTGTTTGTTAGAACAACCTTTTATAAAAAATCCTGATATTACTGTAGGTCAACTTTTGACAGATTTGATATCAAAAATTGGTGAAAATATTGTAATTCGTAGATTTTCAAGATTTGAAAGAGGAGAAGGAATAGAAAAAGAAGAATGTAATTTTGCTGATGAAGTGATGAAACAAATTAACGGTTAATAAATAAGAAAAACAAAAAAGAATACGAAGATAAATATAATTTATCTTCGTATTCTTTTTTATAATTTAATTTTCTTATCAAATAAACTACCTATACTAGCAAATAAATGCATCAATTTAGTGGTTAACTTTTTTAAAAAATTACTAGTTGCACTCATAGAGTCTTCGTCTTGGATTGTAACTGCAAATGGTTTCTTTATTAATGTAGTAATAGGGGTATCTATTGTAATCATATAGCTGGAACTTTCATTTAAATCCCAATTATTATTATTATCTATAAAGCAAAAAAACAAATTTTCTGTATTTATTAATTCTAATTCGCTACAATAACATTTTTTATCACTATGGCAACATAATACCATTTCTAATGCATTTTTATCTGTCCATAAGTTACCATATCCGTAATTGAAAAATATTTTGGTATTTTCTGATGTTTCGTTAATAAGTAGCTTACCAAAATATTTTAAAATTACTTTATCCCCTTTATTTAAATTTCCATATATGCTATAAGTTTCATTTGTAAAACTAAGTTTCAACATAATATCTTTTTTAATATATTCTGAGCAACAACATTTCTCTATATCATTCATAAAACACCCTCCTTATTTCTTATCCATACATATTCTATAATATTTGACAACATATTTCAACACATTCGACAATTGTATACAAATAAAATCAAAAGAAGACATTTTTATACATATAAAATTTAAAATATTATATTTTTATATAATATTTTATTAGAATATATCTTTATATTATTGATTTTTTTAATGATTTGTGATAATATATTTATATTATATATTAATACTATCAATAAGAATCAGATTACAAAATGTATATATACAAATTTTGGTATTAGTATTATCAAATAATCAAATAATATATATATATTTATAAAAAAACAATATGAATAGAAAGAAGGAATTAAAATGGAATTTAGAGCAAATGAAGACAAAAAGGTTGAGATACAAGTAGGAAATGATGTATATTCTAGACATGCAATAAATACTCATTATGTGCAAATAGGAGAAGACTACATTAAGATAATTGAGCAGTATGTAAAAGATTTATATGAAGAAGGGGATATTTTATCTATAAGTGAAAAAATTATAGGATTATGTCAAAAGAGAGTAGTGTACAAAAAAGATGTTAAAGTAGGATTATTAGCTAAATTTTTATCTAGATTTGCTATGAGAAGTGATGCTGGAGTTGGAGTTGATAATCCATATAAGATGCAGTTTGCTATTATGATATGTGGGAGATTTAAAGTAATATATGCTGCAATAATGGGAGGAATAGGTAAAATACTTGGTAAAAGGGGAGTGTTTTATGAAATAGTTGGTCAAGAAATAAGTGGATTAGACGGATTTTACGGTAAAGTATTTGAAGATTATGCGGAATTTGGAATAAGAATACCTGAAAATCCAGTTGGAGTTTGCAATGAAATATATGAAAAAACTGGAGTAAAGTCAATGATTGTTGACGCTAATGATATAAATGTTGAGATACTAGGAAAATGTGATGCTATAGATAAGACAGAAGATGAATTAAAGGCTTTAATCATAGACAATCCGGCAGGACAATCTAAAGAACTTACTCCACTTATACTTATTAGAAAAAACATTGGAGAATTAATAGAAACGATAGTACCAACAGAAAAAATAGAATTAACAGAAACAATATAATCTATTAATTTAATATATTAATGTGAGAATATTATTTAATGTAAGTAAATAAATTAGAAACATGGAGGGGTTTTGTGAAAGAAGAACATAATGAACTATTTGAAAATAAAAACAATCAAGATACTGTTATAGAAGAAAATCAAAATACTCCAGATGAAACAGATATATTTAATGTTCCATTAGATGATAAATTACCCAAATCTGATAATAATAATGAACAAAATACTTCTATACCCCCTAAAGAAAAAAACAGTAAAAAACACAGGCATTACCTAATGATTAAAGAAAAAGGTAATAAAAAATTTAAAATAATTTTCATATCATTAATAATTTTAATTGTAAATGTAATTATATTGTTTGGTATAATATGTGCATTAAATAGATTAAATACTAATGTATATAAAAATGTATATGTGTTGGGTCAAGATATTTCAAATTTTACTTCAGAACAAGTAGTTAAATTAATTGAACAAAAAGCAAATACTATCAAAGAAACATTTAACATAGATATATATCAGAATGATAAAGATATATATGATGTTAAAGCTGATGATATTGAGTATACTATTGATGTTCAGAAGACATCTGATATTATAATGTCATTTGGCAGGAAAGATAACTTTTTAATAGATAATATTAAAATTTTATCAGCATTGATGTTTAAAAATGAAATTATACCAGAATATATATATACAGAGGACAAACTGGATAATGTAATAAAGAATATAGATTTAACATTAGAAGATAGATATTTTGATGATACATATAGTATAGATGAAGTAAAAAATATATTAACAATAATAAAAGGTAAAACAGGTAATAGTATAAACTATGATAAAGTAAAATTTGATATATTAAATATACTTAAACAATTCAAATCAAGTAACTATAATATTAATGTTGAACTTAAAATTCCTACTGATATTAACATTGAAGAAGTATATAACAAAGTTAAAAGAAATCCAGAAGATGCATATATAGATTTAACTACTACACCTACCAAATTTGTTAATGAAAAAAATGGCTATGATTTAGAAACAAGTAAATTAAAAGAAGTTTTAAATATTGAAAAAAATAAAATTGAAGGTACTTCTATAGAATTTCCACTTACAGTTATAGTTCCTAAAATCAAATTGTCAGATATAACATACACATTATACAATGATAAGCTTTCAGGTTATACTACGTACTTTGATTCATCACAAAAAACCAGAGCAAATAATTTAAGGATTGCTCTTAGTTATTTAAATGGTGTAATTGTCATGCCGGGAGAAATTTTTTCATACTATAATAAAATTGGTGAAACAACTTACTCAAAGGGATATAAGGATGCAGCTACATTTAAAGGTGGTACAGTTGTATATGAAGTGGGTGGTGGAATATGTCAAACATCATCAACTCTATATAATGTTGCTCTTATAGCAAACATGGAAATAATTGAGAGACATCAACATGGATTACCTGTTGGATACGTTCCACCTAGTAGGGATGCTACTGTATACGGAAATGTTTTGGATTTTAAATTTAAGAACACAAGAAATTATCCGATAAAAATAATTACTACTTATAGTGAAAGTGGTAATATGAATATAAGCATATACGGAACAAAAGAAAAAGAAGAATATGATATAACTCTTTCATCTAAAATATTATACTATATACCATATACGACTAAATATACATATGATACATTTCTCGATTCAGGAGTAACATCAATAATAGTTAAAGGTGTAAATGGATATGCTTCAGAAGCTTATATTACTAAAAAATTAGATGGGACATTAGTTAGTACTATATCATTATCTAAAGATGTATACAAAGCTCAACAGGCAACTGTAAAAATAGGAACTAAAGTAAGTATAAATAACGATATTAATATATATTAAATAGCAAAATAGTATTTTTTTATGTAAATTTAAAAAAACATATTGCATTTTATATATATATATAGTATAATTTCTTATATGATAAGTGAGAACTTAGGAAAAGGGGTAGCTTCATGGAACCTTTAATACAGATGAATAAATTTGAAATAATAGATATGCCTGGTATGAATACTATAGGATTCGTTGTTGAAAAAAATGAAGATGAATACAAAAAAGGCAATGCTTTTCTATCTCTTCAAAAAATTGATCCAATTGATAGTGAACAAGATGGAAAATTCAAAAAAACTTTTAATGTAATTTGTGGTGGTCAAGATAAACAGTTAATAGTATTGCTAACACTTACAAAATCAAAGGTAATATTAAGTACTGGAGAATTGACTAGTGATGGATTTAAAGCAACTGAATCTAATGTGCCACTTAGCTATGGTACAATATTTAATAAAGAGGGTATTGAGTACAAGGAAGTAGAATACAATCCTGATATGAAAAGACATTTTTCTATTGTAGATACACAAACTGGAGAAGAAGTACATCCTTCAATTTTTATGGACCCAATAACAAATACAATAAAGGGCAGCTGTAAAATATTGCCTCAAAAAGCATATATAGTATTAGAATTGAAATATAAAATATTGGACGAAGAGAATATGTAGTTTAACTGTTATAATAAATATACTTTATATGTAACAAAAAGGAGGTATTTAAATGAATATATTAATTAATGTTGACGCTTTTAAAGTAACTGGAAATGAATTAGGAAATTTAGCTAAAACTAATATAACTAAATTTATAACCGCGAATATAGGAAGAGAAGTATTACCTGATTTAATAGAAATAAAAAATCATGAAGCCATAAACAAAAGAAATGATGGATATGATGATAATATAATTTAACTATATAAAAAATATAACAAATGAAATGAGGCAATAGTATGCTGAATAACTTTAAACACAAGAAAAAAGAAATAATAACTATTTTTATCATCTACTTACTTATAGATATATTTGTAATAGGTGCTTTTTTCGTATCTGGTTTAGACTTAGAGAAAACTTTAACAGGTTATGAAAGAACAACAAAAGTGATGTCAGGATTTATGACTAATTTAACTAATCCATTAGGTACTCTTGGGAAAATAGTAATGTCAGGACAGGATTTTTTTGGTTTTCTTAAAATATCATTTTGGATTTTAATAATATTTATAGGTTTGTACATATCTTATTTAATTAAAAATGGAAAGAAACATGAATATGATGGTATGGAAAACGGCTCTAGTGAATGGAGTAAAAATGGAGAAGAATTTGATAAACAACAAGACGGAAGTGAAATTTTAAATAAAAAAAATGGTTTTATATTAAGTAAAAATCACTACTTGGGAACAGATTTGAGAAAAGTAAAAGTTAATAAAAATATACTTGTAATAGGTGGTTCTGGTACTGGTAAGTCAGCATGTTATGTTAAGCCTAATATACTACAAAAATTAGGTTCTTATGTAATAACTGATCCAAAAGGTGAACTATATAGAGAAACTTCAACTTATTTGAGAAATGCAGGTTGGGATGTTAAGGCATTTAATTTAGTAGATCCAGAATTTAGTGATAGATACAATCCTTTATCACATGTGAAAGATCATTCAGATGTTGATATAATAGCACATACAATCGTTACTGGCGGAGAAGGTGATGGAGGTAGTAAATCTGCGGATCCATTCTGGGATAATACTGCTAAAATGTTACTTAAAGCTTGTATATATTATGTTATATCTATATTACCAACTGAGCAACAAAATTTATCTAGCTGTTTAAATATAGTAAGAGCTGGTGGTAGTGATGAATCAGTATTTGATAAATTATTTATTGATGAATTAAAGCCTGAACATCCTGGTAGAAAAGAATATGAAGGTATCCGTTTAGGTGCTGATAAAACAAAACAAAGCATAGCGATATCATTGGTATCTAAACTATCACATTTTGATACTCCTGATATGCAAAAAATAACAACATCTAATAATATTGATTTTGAAGCACTAGGTCAAAAGAAAACAGCTATATTTGTAATTACTCCAGCTGATCATTCTACATATAACTATATAGTAACAATATTTTTTAGCCAATTATTAGTAAGATTATATTCACAGGCAAGTAAAAATGGTGGAACTTTGAGTCAACAAGTTTATTTGGTAATGGATGAATTTGCTAATGTTGGACAAATTCCAGATTTTAGTAAAAAACTAAGTACAACAAGAAGTTTAGGAGTAAGTGTATCTATAATAATACAGAGTTTAGATCAGTTAGAAGGTTTATATAAGGATACATGGGAAAATATTATTGCTAACTGTGATACTCAAATTTTTTTAGGATGTAAGTCTATAAAAACTTGTGAATATATATGTAAAAGTTTAGGTCAAAAAACAATTAAATTTTCTAGTAAATCTGTTAGTAAAGACAAGAACGAGTGGAATAAACAAGGTGTAAGCATAAGTGAACAAAGACAAGGAAGAGACTTAATGACAATTGATGAAATCATGAGAATGGAAAATAATTCAGAAATAATCTTAATAAGAGGTATGAAGCCTATTAAAGCAGAGAAGGCTTGGTATTATAAGTATCATCAGCAACGAGATATAGCAAAACAAACTGAAATAAAAGATATAACAGAAATGGTAAAACCAGAAGAAGTAGAAATTTCTACAATGAATATAACAAATCATTTAGAACAAAGATTAAAAAAAGCTAAAGAAAAAATTAAAGATGATAGTTTAAGTATAATTGGTGATACATTAAAATCAGATGAAAAAAAAGAAATTATAAACAATAATAATACTATACTTGAAAAAGAAGACAGTTATGATTTACAAAAGCAACTAGAAGCAAAATTTGATGAATTATTTGGTGAAACAAATAAACATTAATATTTTACCATAAAATATTAACAAATTAGCTAAAATACACAAAATATTATAAAAATACTTGTATTTATATATATTTATGATATAATATATATAATTGATTAGAGTAAAAATATTATCCTTTAAGAAAAGTAAATTTTTAAAGTTGAGTTTTTAAATTGACTAATCAAAAATCTTAAAGGAGGTATAACCAATGCAAGATAAAACTATAACATGTAAAGATTGTGGAGCTGAATTTGTATTTACAGTAGCTGAACAAGAATTTTACAAAGAAAAAGGTTTCGAAAACGAACCAGTTAGATGTAAAGAATGCAGAAATGCAAAAAAATCTAGAAACAATCAAAGAAAATATTAATCTTTGAAAAGTGGTAGTGTAAACTACTACTTTTTTTCTATCTAAAAGTATAGAAAAATTAAGATGTTGATGAATATAAAACAAAAAACTATAAACAAAAATTGTATAAATACTTGATTGGATTTATACAATTTTATCATTAGAATATGTGTATAATTAGCGAATTTATCCTATTTGTTTCGAAAATATTACAAAAATCTTGACTATTTTCAAATTAAATAGTATAATACTACTTGTAAGAAATGGAGTGATTATCTTGAAAAGGAAAAATATTTTAACTGCAATTATAATGATAATGGTAATTTGTGTTTTTGCATATTTAAGTATATTTGGTTTAATTATAAATGAAAAAACATATATTAAAAGTGCTAAAGATATAAAAACTGGTTTAGATATAAGTGGAGGAGTTTCAATTACATATCAAGCTGTGAATGATAACAATGAAATAACAGCTGAAGATTTGAAAACTTCAGAAGCTGTTATTCGTAAGAGACTTGAAAAAATCAATATATATGACTTTTATGTTAGAACTGATGAAAATACAAAACAAATATATGTTGAGATACCCGCTAAGATAGAGGATCAAACAAGAGATCCTTTAGAAGCAGTAAAAGGATTAGATAAAACAGCTAAAATTGAATTTAGAGATCCTGAGGGAAATGTGCTTTTATCTGGTTCTGATATAAAGGGTGCTAAATATAGTGAAGAACCAACTAATTCAACTAGTTCAAGTTTGTCAACTGAACCACATGTGGTTCTTGAGTTTAGTGAAGAGGGTACAATAAAATTTGCAGCAGCAACAGAAAAATTAATTGGAAAGACATTAGCTATAACTTTAGATGGCACGATTATAACTGAACCAACTGTAAATAGTAAAATTGATTCAAATACAGCTATAATAACAATGGGAAAAGGAACATATGCAGAGAAAAAAGTTGAAGCAACTCAATATGCTATGTTAATTGATTCTGGTGCTTTACCATTTACTTTAGAAGTAATAAATAAAGAATATATTGGTCCATATATAGGACAAAAAGCTTTAGAGATAAGTATATATGCTGGTCTTATAAGTTTAGCATTGATATCAGCATTTATGATATTAATGTATAGACTTCCAGGATTAATTTCAGCAATTGCTTTAGTTGCTTATACTTCAATCATATTATTTATAATGGTAGTTACTAATATAAGTTTAACATTAGCTGGTATTGCAGGATTAATACTTTCTATAGGTATGGCAGTTGATGCAAGTGTTATAATATTTGAAAGATTTAGAGAAGAACTTAAAAATAATATCGGATATAAGAAAGCATTTGAAAAAGGTTTTAAACATGCAATGTCAGCTATAATAGATGGAAATGTAACAACATTTATAATAGCATTATTATTGTATCTATTTGGTATCGGACCAGTAAAAGGATTTGGACTTATACTTGCAATAGGTGTACTAACAAGTTTATTTACTGCAGTATTTATTACAAAAGCAATATTAAAACAAGTATTACCAATAGCTGGTAGTAATCCTTTCTTATTTGGAATAAAAAAGGAGGTTAAATAATATGAACTTTTTAAAATATAGATATTTATTTTTAACAATATCATTAATCATAATTATTTCAGGAATTACTTACGGGTTTTTAACTGGATTTAGATTTGATATAGACTTTAAAGGTGGTACAAAAATACAAGTTGACTTGAAAACAGAATTTAATAATAATGAAATAGAAAATTTAATTAGTAATATTACTGGTTCAAAACCATTAGTACAAAAAATGTCAAGTGGAAAATCATCAGTTTCAATTACAACTGATGTAATTCCTGAAGAGACATCTGAAAAAATAACAGATGCTTTAAAAGAAAAATATACTACTATGGATGATCCATCAATTAGAAATGTTCAACCAGCATTTGGAAAAAATTTAATTCAATCTGCAATATTAGCATTAGTTGTATCAATTCTTGCTTTACTTGTATATATAGGAATTAGATTTAAAACATTGGGTTTTATTTCAGCAATAACTGCAATAATGTCATTATTACATGATATACTTATAATGGTTGCTTTATATGGAATTTTTAAATTACCAATAAATTCAACATTTGTAGCTGTCCTACTTACGATAATAGGTTACTCTATAAATGATACAATAATTGTATATGATAGAATAAGAGAAAACAGAAGAAAAATAACTAAATCTACAGATCTTAAAGATACAATTAATACTAGTATTAGTCAAACAATGAGAAGAACTATGTTTACATCTTTTACAACAATTGGTGCAATATCAATAGTATTAATATTTGCATATTTAAATAATCAACAAGTATTAATAGAGTTTTCACTTCCATTAGTTGTAGGAATACTTACTGGAACATATTCATCAATATTTGTAGCTTCATCGCTATGGTATATATTTGATAAAATGAAATTCAAAAGTGCAAAAAATAAAATATAGATTTATTCATATAGGATAAGATTATATAACAAATTAATGGTCAAACAGGAAGTATAAAAAACTTCCTGTTTTTTTTTAGTAAAATTTTATAAAAATGTTGACATTTTAAAAAATAATGATATAATATATATGTCGATGGGATTGTGGCGGAACTGGCAGACGCACAGGACTTAAAATCCTGCGGGAGTTAAATCCCGTATCGGTTCGATTCCGATCATTCCCACCAGTAATGCCAGGCAGTTATACATTTATTGTATAGCTGCTTTTCTTTATTTTAACGATAATTTCTAACATTTTTCTAACAAGTATAATATATTACGAACTAGAATATTAAATAAATCTATGAATAACTTATTTGTAAGTATATTTAAAAAATTCCAAAGAATGTATTGAATATTAAAAGTTAAAATGCTATAATATATTTGTTCGGTAATGGATGGGAGAGAAATATATGAGAGAACTTGGATATATAAGTGCAATTATTGTTCTTATAATATTTTATTTAGTATTTATAAAAATAGGAACAATAATTTTAAGGACAAGAAAGTTGCTTGA
Source organism: Clostridia bacterium (assembly GCA_028684095.1). Taxonomy (GTDB): domain Bacteria; phylum Bacillota; class Clostridia; order TANB77; family CAG-465; genus RGIG5057. The sequence goes on along the minus strand of JAQUGQ010000002.1, from coordinate 114,004 downwards.
TAATATAGCAAGTGAAGATCCTAATAATAAGAACTTATTTGATTTATTGAAAACATTTCCTGGTCTATTAATAATCGCCATATGTATCCTTATAGGATTTAATGTATTTATTTATAATGTATCAGGCTTATATGGAGTAATTGTTTCTTCAATTATATTTATATTCCTATCAATGAGAGAAATTAAAATGCAAAAATTTATAAATAAAAATGGAAGTATATTTACAGATATAATTAATAATTCAATAAAAACTGACGAAAGTCAATCAATTAAAGTTATTAATGTTCAAGCACAAGATGATGTTACTAGAAGGGGTATAAGATTTCTTATACCAAATGAATGGTCTAAAGTTCTCAATGATATTTTAGAGGGTATAGATTGTTCAAAATATACGTGGATAACAGGAAATCAAGAAGTACATGTAGAAGACAATAAATTTTTATTTGAATCAGAAATAATTAATGGAGATATTATGTACAATTTAATTAAAGAGAAAAAATATTATCCTGTTTTTCTTGATTTAGAAGCTTTTCCAAAAGGTGAAGAAGTACATAAAATTAATACATATGAAGAATTTGAACAAAGTAAATGTGCTCTTATAATAATGATAGCTGATTCTGTATATGTAGATATCTATGTTAAAAACGAAGAATTATTAATTATAATATCTAATAATGCAATTAAAAATAATTATGAAGGCATTGAATATATAAACTCTAATAACGATAATAGAAACATAATATGTTAATTATAATAAAAAGAAAAAACACTCTTCAATTTATAAGAGTGTTTTTTATGTCTTAGAATATTATATAAATCATTTAAAAAATACATCAAAAATGGGGAGAACCTGCATTATCATTTAATGATAATGATATAATTGTATTTTTTTATGAAGAAGATAAAGATAAGAAAATGCATGTAAGAAGATATTATAAAAATGATAATAGTATAATTTTAATGGCAGAAAATAAAAAATATAAACCTATTTATACAACAGAAAAAGATATATATATATGGAAAAGTAACAGGATATAAAGTTAGTATATAATTTATGATTTATATCATAATTACACATAATTATAATATAATTATTATGATAATATAATTATGCGCAATTATATTCAAATAAGTTTTATTAAATAAATATGAAATTAAAGTATATGTTAACAAATAACGTGTAATAATATAAAAAAGAATAAAAAATATTAAAATAGATACAAAATGTATCAATTTTAATAAAAAATGTTGATTTTAGCTTTAACTTGTGTTATAGTTAAATGTGATAGGAGGAATTTTTATGAAAAATGCTGTAATAAAAATACAGAGAATAAGAATTTCAAATTTAAAAAATGTTAAAAACGGAACAATTAAATTTAACAATTATTTGCTTGGTGAAAAATGTGATGATAAGTTTGAAACTATTGGCATATATGGACAAAATGGTTCTGGAAAAACAGCTTTAGTAGATGCTTGTAGATTTTTAAAAAACTTATTAGAAGGAAACGAATTATTTAAGGATACATATGACTATATAAATGTATTTTCTAAAGAGTCGACTTTAGAATTTGATTTTCATATTGAAAGACTCAATGAGAGGTATTTGGTTAATTATAAAATCACACTAAAAAAATTGGAAAATAAAATCGTAGAAATATCTCATGAAAAGTTATCGTATTCAAAATTTGATAATGGAATATGGAAATCTAAGAAAGCAATAATAAGTTATGATAAAGAATCAACAGGAATTGAATTTAAACCAAAAATAATGCTTGATAAATTAATAAGTTCAGATAAAGAAAATATTGTTCAAATTAAAGTTGCTAAGCAACTATCTATAGAAAAAAACACTTCGTTTATATTTAATAAGTATAGTATGAATATATTTGGAAAAGCTTTCAAAAATGAAGAGTATGGAAATATTATAAAGGCATTGCAATATTATGCTAAGTGTAATTTAATCATTATTAATAATAAAAGTTTGGCGGCTATTTCCCTTAATTTGTTTTTACCATTAACTTTTAGACTTGAAGATGAAAATGAGATAACAGTTGGTGATATTGCTATACCAATAAAAGGTGTACCAGTAATTACAGAAGAAAATTTTTGTATGTTAAATAAAGTTATCTTTAGGTTAAACATCGTGTTAAATAAAATAATTCCAACATTAAGAATTGAATTACGTAATTACGGAAAACAACAGAATCCAGATGGAACAGAAGGAATAAAAGTACAATTATTATCACTTAAAGATAATCTTAGTATACCAATAGAATGTGAATCAGAGGGTATTATTAAAATAATCTGTATTTTAGGTGCTTTAATTTCTGTATATAATAAGAGTTCGGTCTGTGTAGTTATCGATGAATTAGACTCAGGCATTTATGAATATTTATTAGGAGAAATATTAAAAGTGTTAGAATTTGGTGGTAAAGGTCAATTAATATTTACTTCTCATAATTTAAGACCTTTAGAAATATTAAATAATGAATCAGTATTTTTTACTACTACTAATCCAGATAATAGATATATTAATTTTACTAATGTTAAAACTAACAATAATTTGAGATCTTTATATATTAAAAGTATAGTATTAGGAGGTCAAAAAGAAAATTTATACAATGAGACCAATGATTTTGAAATAAGAAGGGCCTTTAGATTGGCAGGTGAAGTTGCCGATGAGTGTTAAAAAGGTAATTATTGTAATTGTTGAAGGTTATTCTGATCAAGTTTCTTTGGAAAGAATTTTGAGCGAAATATTTAAAGATAAAACTATACTTTTTAAAATTATTCGTGGTGATATATTGACTGATTCAGAGACTAATAGTATAAATCTTATTGATAAAATTAATGAAAAAATAACTGAATGTATGGATAAAAATTTCTTTGAAATTGAGGATATAGAAAGAGTAATTCATATCGTAGATACTGATGGAGTTTTTATAAATAATAATAACGTAATATTTGAAGATAAAGAAGGGACAAGCTATAATGGCCAATTTATAAAAACAAGAAATGTTGCAAATATAATTAGAAGAAATTTAAAGAAAAGTGGTTTCTTAAATATTTTAATAGCACTCAAAGAAATAAGAGATAAACTACCATATAATGTTTATTATTTTTCATGTAATTTAGAGCATGTATTGCATAAAGAACAAAATGCAGATGATGCCATGAAAAAAGAATTATCAAACAAATTTGAAAACTTATATTACTATTATCCACAATTTTTTATTCCGTTTATTAACGATACGGAAATTGCAGTTAGAGGGAGTTATAAAGCAACATGGGATTTTATTAAAAAAGATAATAATTCATTAAAAAGATATAGTAATTTTCATTTGTTTGTTAATAGATAATTAGTAAAAATTAATTGATGACCTACAAAATGAGACAAAAGATGATTTCTAACATTTTTCTAACAGATAAGATAAATCAGTTAAATGTACAATAAATTAACATAGAATATAGCTTGCAAGAAACGTTGAAATATCAACCGTTTCAACATGCTATATTTTTTTGTACAATAGCAAATCTTTAACTTAAAATCCTACGAAGACTAAATAATTATAGCTTATAAAATATGACAGTTATATTCCTTAAATTTTGGAAAAACTTGACAATAATATAAATCTTGTGATATCATATACCTATATTAAATATAAGAGAAAATTGTCATAATTAAGAAAGAGGTAAATGCAAAATGAATTTAGATGACTATGCTATTGAATATATAAGGTATTTATTTATTATTATAGGAGGTCTATGGTGTGCTAAATTAGTTTTTAGTAAAAAAATAATTATTGATCCTGAAAAAGCATATCCAAATAAAAAAGAGTTTGTAAGAAAACATATTAAAGCTTTTAATGTAGCAGCAAGGATAGTCTTAATAACAGTTCCAATATTAGCTATATTTATAATACCTGTCGGAATTAAAGATTTAAAAAATTATATCAATAGAGATTTTAAAGTAATTAGATGTAAAACTTTAAGTCATTCTATTGAATGGGACAATCTGATAAGAAGAAGATCAATTAAAGTTATTAATATTGATACAGGTGAGATTAGTATAATAGTATTTTATTATAAAGCTATAGAAGTTGATGAATATTATACTATAGAATATTTACCTAATATGCTTGTGGGGAAAATAATTAGTAAAGATAATTAGATTTTTTCAAAATAAATAGTCATATATTGTTTTTTCTAACATTTTTCTAACAAATAAGATAAAACAATGAAATATAAGATAAGTTAACATGAAATGTAGCCTGCAAGAAACGTTGAAATATCAACTGTTTTAACATGCTATATTTTTTTACGAAGTATCAAATCTTTAACTTAAAATCCTACGAAGGCTAAAATACAGATATATTGTAATCAAGTGATATTATATAAATATATTATTTGATCATTGATTATTATTTTAAAATGTTATATAATACATATTATTCATATAATGGAAGGAAGTGTCTAAATTGACGGATAAAGAATTTGATCAGTTTTTGGATAAGTGTTATAAAGAACTTGAAAACAAGCAGGCTTTATTATTTAGTGATTACGATTTGGGCAAATATGATGAGTTTTGGTATGACCAAACTACTGAATCTATTCAGTTTAAAAAGGCTGGTAAGGTAGAGTCGGAATTTATAATTATACCAATTGGTTCATGGTCAAGTAAAAGTAATTCTTGGATGTGGGCTTGGGCAAATACTAGTATTACTGATGAATTAAAATTGAAATCTATTAAGTTGAAAGAGCTAGCGGAATATACTGGACTTAAAATTTTTGACAAGGAAGCATTTGAAGCCGATGAATATAGGGCACATGAATTAACTTCCATTGCGGTACATTACCTAAATGCATTGGGCATGTATATTGTTCCATCTAATAACCTTAAGTCGTTTTTAGCTTTAGTTAGATTAATTTAATACAGATAGTGTTAGTATAATAAACAAGAGAAAACAGAAAAATTTCTAACATTTTTCTAACAAACTAGATAAAACGCTAGAATATATAATAAATAAATATAGAATATAGTCTGCAATAAATGTTGAAATATCAACTAATTCAGCATACTATATTTTTCTATGAAGTATCAAATTTTTAACTTAAAATCCTGCGGGAGTTAAATCCCGTATCGGTTCGATTCCGATCATTCCCACCAGTAATGCCAGGCAGTTATACATTTATTGTATAGCTGCTTTTCTTTGCTTTCTTAAAAGGTTTTAACAGAAAGCAATTTAATGATATTTTACAATAGTTTATTTTAAATAGTTCTAGAAAACTGATTCAATTTATTATTTATCAAGGTAATTTTAATTTTTTGAAAGCATACTTTGTAATCATATAGCTTGTCCCTAAGTAATTTAAAATAATTAATGAAATAATTATGCTATTCTAAAATGCAATATTCGATTTTTAAATGAATTTTGTATAGAGTATACAAACTTTATTAAACTTATGTATTCGACATGTATTATACATATCGAATAGTGTTATTAACCACATTTTCTGTACTTACAGCAATTACAATGCGTGAATATTAATAATGTAATAATTAGTATTATTAAGACTACAGCAAAAACAATTATTGAAGAAAGTGAAAGTAAGAGAATTTCTGAAAAAATTGCTCCTAAAATTAAACCTACAGTAAATGCTAATAAACTAGACAAGAAGCAAAGTACTTTTCCTGCACACAAACAGAACAATTCTTGCATGTTAACATAAAGCTTAGATTGTTTATAATGATAGTTGTCCAAATCATAATCTTTAGAAAAGTAATTATTATTGGCACTATCATTAGAATTAGCAATGTCACTATCAGAATCTCTAGAACAGCAATTTGTAGAAGTATTATTATCATCACAGTAATATGGGTTTTTAAACATGATTACACCCCCTTTATTATCATGTTCTATATTATATGATAGGTAAAAAATATTGTGAAAAGGCACTATTTCATAAGAAATTAAATTAAATTTTTAAAATACTATTACGTTTATTCTATAATGAATACAATGTTTTTTGTAATATAAATACGTACATAAAACATAATAAACTAATATAGAGCATACTTCTTTAAAAATATAGCAATAGCAGCATCTTAGAAAAATATGTTTTTGTATAAATCAACAAATTTTCAACTTAAAATCTGCGGGAGTTAAATCCCGTATCGGTTTGATTCCGATCATTTCCACCAGTAAAATAGAGCAGTTACAGGATTTTTATTGTAACTGCTTTTCTTTGTTTTTACATGAGAACTGAAAAAATTCCTGATTATAGGAGAAGGAGAAATAAAAATAAGAATATCGCCATATTACTATGGAAAAAATAAATTAATTAATTTCTTGATTGGTATTGGCACTCTTTTAACAATTATTATCTATACAAATGAATTAGGTATTATTTTTACAACTTTACATTAGAATAAAATCCAATTTGTTTATGCAAGTTGGATTTTTTACTGTTTTTTACTGTAATAAAAAAATACGAGTTTTTTAACTCGTATTCTATGTACTATTAATAACATTTTTCTTTTCATCAATATATGGATTTAAATATGTATCCATAGTAGAAGTAACTGAATAATGCATTACCATTTCACTCAAATAACTTTCTTTTGTTTTTTCAAAAATTACTCCATTGTTATAATATAATTGATTTTCGACAGTAATATTATTGATTTTACAATTCCAAGCACCTAAAAACAATTCATGTTCTATATTAAATTCTTTATAAAGTAGTTCTAAAAACTCTTCTTTTTTTATAATAAACTTGATTTTTTTTCCCATTAAAACCAAAACTCTATTTTTTAAAGCTAAAAGACCTTCAGTACCATTTTCACGCATATCGTTTATATATCTGCTATTAATATAAGCAATGCTGAGTATATCTTGAATAGTACTTGAATTAAATTTAATTTTAATATCATTAATCGTTGTAACATTTCTTGATATAGCGGTTAGTTCAATTTTATTTTTATCTATTATTAATATCAAATTATATCACTCCATATTTTATAAATTTTTACTTATTAGCAAATAGAATTAATAGTTATTTCATTATAATATCTGATTTATCCAATACGTATTTTATAGCAGAATTAAGTAGACGGTAAATTGAAACGCTATATTTTCCTTTTAGAGATTCCAATTTTTTATATTCTGATTCTCTAAATGAAACTGTACGCATAACAGTAATATCTGTTTTGTTTTTCTCTGCTATATATAGATTATTATTTTCTTCTACATAAGAGTAGTAAACGTTTATGCATGCACATATTAATTGATTTATATTTGCATCGTATATTTCGCCTGATAGGTATTGTAATTTTTCATATAATGTATAATCAATTTCTACAACTTTCTTATTTGTTTTTTCTCTTTTATAAAATTTCAAATATTCTTGCATAATAGACACCTCAGGTATTATTATACTATCTTATTTAAAATAATTTAACTACTCATCAAGAAGATAAAATATTCATATTAGTTTGACTTTTTTATCCATAAATGTTATAATATGTTTAATGAAGAAAGAGGTGCCCAATGATATTAAAAGAAAAATTTAAAAAATTTATAGATATTTCGGTAAAATTAAGTTTTGGAAGTACAATCTATATAACAGATTTAGAAAATGTATTATATGCTGCTTCGGAGTTATTTTCAAATGTTGAAAATAAAGAAATAAGTCTAGAACTATTAAAACAAGCATTATTGTTTAACAATGATTCTAATAAAAATGTTATATTAAGTGATGATAAAGTTATTCCAATATATAATGAACAATCAAAAGATATTAAATATATTACTCAAATAATTTTACCTATTATTATAGATAATAAAGTTTTTGGTACATTAATAAATACGCATAATTGCACTTATTATGAGGAAATAAATTTAAAATATGCCAAAACTACACTTGAATTTGTAGAACTTTTTATAAGAGATTCAAAATATTAAGGCCTTATTATATACTAATTGATGTATAATAACAACTTAATTAAATTGTATATCTTTTAACTTTTTACTTAATATTTAATTTAATGATTGTTTTTAATAGTTACTTTTCAATTTTTATCACTAATATATTTTAACATTTAACAATTGATAAGTCAACTTTTTATAAGAATAATCGTTCGTCTGAATTCGACAAATGTTATTATTTGCTATTAAAAAACTTGTTAATATATGAAACCTACTATACAATAAACTTTAAATGATATTTTAACTTTAAAGGATTGTAATTAAAATTTTTTTATGATATGATATAATATATATAATTGGAGGTAGAATGTGGTTAAAATAGGTATTGATGTAGATGGAGTTATATTAGATTACATGAATGTAGTTAGAGCATATGCTGAGTTATATGACTTTTGTGATCTTAATAAAAATGGAGTAAGAGATAGACAAGCACTTAAAGTTAAACAAAGATACGATTGGACATCTGAAGAACTAAAATATTTCGCTGATAAATATTTCGTGGAATTAACAAAGGTTACACCATTTAATCCATTGGCAATAGAAATAATTAAAAGATTAAAAGACGAAGGATATGAACTATGTGTTATTTCTAATCGAGGATTAATACATGAAGAAGCAAGTACTGTTGTAAAAGAAATGTTTGAAAAAAGTGGATTAGTGTTTGATAAGTATTTTTGGAAAACAGATGATAAAACAAAAGTATGTTTGGAAAATGGAATTAGTATAATTTTAGATGATTCACCAGATGTATGTGAAGATGCCACTGAAAATGGTATTAATGCATTATATTTTCGAGAAAAAAATTCAAAGAAAATATCAGAAAATTCTAAACTGTATGATATTGATAATTGGGGAGAAGCATACAGACGTATTAAAGAATTAACAAAGAATAATACAATTTCTACAGACATTATAGATAAGAATCTGAATTAATTTCCTTTGTAATAAAAAGTGTCTAACTTTTTGGATTCAGTTCAATTTGTATAATGCTTTTTATTAAGTTCGAGGGAGCTTGGAATATTTTTCATTATATTAACAACTAAAATACTACTTTTTATGCCAAATATTCTGTATTTCCCATAAATTATTTGTAAATGTAAAATTTTATGATATAATAAGAATAATTATAATTAATATATACAATTATTATGTTAGGAGGCGTATCGCTTTGATATACATAGATGATAATACTAAAGACAAACTTAAAAAACTTGAAATTGATTCTATTTATTTTTTAGTTAACTTTGATAATGTTATAACTAATAATAATAGTATTGATACATGGAGTGTAATTACTAGTAATATAAAGTTAAAAAAAGCTTGTATGAAAAAAATCGAAGATTTAAATTTTAAATGTAAATCCATAGAATTAGATAGTAAATTAGGTTTTGATGATAAATGTGATTGTATTAAAAATGTATGGAAAGAAAATATTGATTTATATAAAGAACTAAATATTGATGATAATAAAATAAAACGTTGTATTTGTAAAAAAATTAATATAAATATTAGAGAAGGTGTAAAAAACTTTTTAAAGCTTACGTATGAAAAAAATATTCCTGTTATAATAGTATCAGATGGAATTTCTGAAATTATAAATTTTTTTCTAAGCTATAATAATTGTGATTATGATAATATTTATATAATATCAAATAGTATACTTTTTGATACTGATATGAATAAAATAATTCATCCGTTGAATAAAAATGAATCTTCAATATCTAATGATATTAAAGATTTAATAAAAAACAAAACAAATTGTATATTGTTAGCTAGTAGTATAAATGATATTAATATGTTATCTAAAGCAAAATTAAAAGATTCAATAAAAATTGTTTTTTTAGATAAGAATATAAATGAAAATTTTGATACGTTTCTAAATTATTTTAATATAATATGCACACATAACACATCATTTGATTTACTAGTAAAGAAAATGAATAATATTTAAATTAATATTATAACTACATTATCATAACAAGTTAATTTTATAAAAGAACTAGAATTATATTTTTTCTAGTTCTTTTTGTATTTATATACAATTACTATTGATTTTTTAAGCATTTAATTGTATAATGTAGATATAATTTTTGGGAGGAATAAAAATGGATTATAATATAATTGAGCAAAAGATGGAAAAAGCTATTGATTATCTAGTTGAGGAATTTGCTAATATAAGAGCCGGAAGAGCAAATCCTGCAATTTTAAATAAAGTAGAAGTTGATTATTATGGGATGAATACACCAATAAATCAAGTGGGAACAATTGCTGTTCCAGAAGCTAGACAAATCCAAATAATACCATGGGATAAGAGTATACTTTCTGCAATCGAAAAAGCAATAAATAAAGCAGGAATTGGTATCAATCCAATAAATGATGGGGTATCTATTAGATTGATATTTCCTGAATTAAATGAGCAACGAAGAAAAGATTTAGCTAAAGAAATTAAATCACTTGGAGAAGATGCTAAAGTAGCTATAAGAAATACAAGAAGAGATGCTATGGATTTAGCTAAGGCTAAACAAAAGGCTTCTGAAATGACAGAAGATGAATTAGATATGAATGAAGAAAAAATTCAAAAAATTACTGATAAATATATACAAAATATAGATAAAGTAACTGATGTTAAAGAAAAAGAAATAATGGAAATATAAAGGTAAGGGTTGATTTGTTTGAAGAGAAGAATATTATCTGGTGCAATTTTTTTGTTAGTTCTTATACTAATAGGTCTATTTGATTCAACATTTGTAGATACATGTGTTATAACAACTTTGTCTATATTAGGTATATATGAATATAATAAGGCATTTAAAAATGCTAGTTATAAACCAATATCATGGGTAGGGTATCTAGGGTGTTTAACAATGTTCTTAATGGGTGGAATTATACCAGATCAGGATAAAATGTTAATTACAAAAATAGCATTGCCAGCACTTTTGATAATAATATTTATGTATATTATATTAACAAATTTAAAAAGAACAATAGTAGATGTAGCAATTACAGTATTTTCACTAATATATATACCATTTATGTTTTCGTTTTTGAAATCAATACTTATGATGCAAAATGGTAGATTTTTAATACTTTATGTATTTATAGCTGCATTTGCAAGTGATACTTTTGCATATTTTATAGGTACAAAATATGGAAAAAATAAATTGTGTATAGAGATTAGTCCTAAAAAAACTATTGAAGGTTCAATTGGTGGAATATTAGGAGTGATTCTATGCTTTACTATACTAACATATATTGGTAATGCATACTTTAGTATGAATATGAACATTATATATATGTTGGCTGCAGGTGTAATTGCAGGTATAGCGGGTCAATTTGGTGATTTATCTGCCTCGGCAATAAAAAGATATTGTAATATAAAGGATTTTGGTAATATAATTCCAGGTCATGGAGGAATTCTAGATAGATTTGATAGTATGCTTTTTGTTGCACCAGTAATGTATATATTTTTGAAAATATATATGTTTAATTAAGGAGATGTGTAAAATTTGATTATAATAATAGCAATAATAAAATTAATTGTAATATTATGTGTAGTAGCAACAATACATGAATTTGGACATTTTATTGCAGCAAAATTACTGAAAGTTGGTGTAAATGAATTTTCAATAGGTTTTGGTCCAAAAATAGTGCAAAAGAAATTTAAAGAAACAATGTATACTTTGAGATGGATACCACTTGGTGGCTATGTTATGATTGAAGGAGAAGGAGAAGAATCTAACAAATCGAATTCTTACTCTAATAAAAATGCATTATCAAAAATTATAGTATTAGTAATGGGAGTGGTTTTTAATATATTACTAGCATTTATAATACTAATGTCAATTTCATTTAGTGTTCCGACATATACGACTGAAATTAAAGAGTTTACAAGTAATTCTGTTCTTGAAAAAGCTGGTTTATTAGCTGGTGATAAAATTACTAAAATCAATGGAGATAGAACAACATTAGCACAAGATTTAATGAATACTAATTATACAGATAGTGATGTTACAAAAATAGAATATATTAGAGATGGAATAATAAAGGAAGTTGAATTTACAAATGCGGTAAAAGATATAGGATATATAGGAGCATCTTTTGTATCTGATGATACAAAAGGAACAAATAAAATAGATACTGTAAGAGCTGGTAAACAAGCAGAAAAAACAGGTATAAAATCAGGTGATATAATTACTCAGATAAATGGTAACACTGTAAACAATGCTACTGATATTATAAATTTAATAAAACAAAATGCAAATAATGAAATGATAATAGTAATAGATCGAAACGGTGAAAATTTAACAAAATCATTAACACCTGATGCTCAAAAGCAATTTGATTTAGGAATATATGATACAAAGTCTGTAAATACAACATTAGTGTATGCTTTTGATAAGTCTATAAAAATAATAAGTACAGTTGTAAACTCTTATGTAGATTTATTTAAAGGAAAAGTAATGCTAGATGATGTTTCTAGTATAGTTGGGATAGGTGTTGTAGTTTCTAAAACCACAGGAATATTAGAATATTTAAATATTCTAGCGATTATAAGTTTAGCAATAGGTATCGCTAATCTACTTCCTTTTCCACCACTTGATGGAGGAAAAATCTTATTTGTATTAATAGGATCAATTATAAGAAGAAAGATACCGGTACAGTTTGAAGCGTTTGTTTCTTTTGTTGGGTTTGGTGCTTTAATACTTTTAACAATTGTTGTTACGTATAAAGATATAGTTAGAATATTTTAAAGTTTTTACTAAAGAAAAATATAAAAGCAAAATAAATAACATATTTGGTATTTATTTTGCTTTCTTTAATAAAAGGAGGTGGATTATAGTTGCAAAAAACTGTTAAAGATGTATTTAATAATATAGAGTTATCAAATGACTTTCTAAATGCAAATGTAGATGAAGTTAAATTTTCAAAAAAATTAAACTCTGTTGTGTTGGAAGCTTCTAGTAATCTTAATATTTCCTTAAAGGATATAAATGATTTTGAAAAAAAAGCATGTGAAATATATGAACTAAAAAACTTTAAGGTAAATTATAAATATTTTGGGATAATAGAACAACTTACAGTAGAAAATATAAGAGATGTATTTAATGATGTAAATAAGATTGTTTCATATACAAAAGAATTATTTGAAAATGCTGATATAAATATAAATAGTAATTTAACAATTACTTTGAATAAACCATATTCAAAGTTTCTAAAATTAAAAAGGATTGATGAATATATATGTAAGTGCATTCAAATCAAATTTGGTAAAAGTATTAATGTTAAGTTTGAAGATATGAAAGGAATAGCACAACAAGAACTTGTTAAACCTAAATTAGTTGAAATAAATATAGTAGAAAGTATACCTGATTTTAATAATGTGCAAGTAAATACTAATTTATCCAAAAACGAAAAATATTTACAATATTCAAATAGAGAGCCTAAACCAAAATTTGAAAGTAATATGCCATCTTACGTTATAATAGGAAAAAATATTTCTAGTGAATTAGAAGATAAAATTGTTAAACTAAATGATGGCTATGATAGGGCATGTATATCAGGAGAGATATGTTTTAAAGATATAAGAAAATTAAAGTCAGGTAAAATGTTAGTTATGCTTGATATTACTGATTTAACAAGTACTATTTCTTGTAAAATGTTTTTGAATGATAATGATATAGAAAAAATTGGTTCAAGATTAGAAGTTGGTGAATATGTAAAATTAATGGGAAATCCTAAAATTGATACTTTTAGTAATGAATTAACTATAATGATAAATAGCATAGTAGAAGCAGAAAAACCTGAAAAAAGAAAAGATACATCGCTGCAAAAAAGAGTAGAATTACATATTCATACTCAGATGAGCGCTATGGATGGTATATCTTCTGCTACTAGCATAGTAAACGAGGCAATAAAATGGGGACATAAGGCTATAGCTATTACAGATCATGGTGTTGCTCAATCATTTCCAGAAGCTCATCAAGCTATATCGAAAGCTTTCTATAAAGAAATAAAGGAAGGCCGGACTAGCAGCTGCTAAAACAAAAGTTATTTATGGGGTTGAAGGTTATCTAGTTGTAGATGTTGAACCTGAGTTTGTTATTTCAGATACTTATTGTGTATTTGATTTAGAAACAACAGGTTTTAAACCAGGGATAGATAGAATAACAGAGATAGCTATTGCTAAAGTAAAGGACGGCAAAATAATAGAAGAATTTAGTACATTTGTTAACCCAGAGAGGCCAATACCTAAACAAGTTCAGGAAATTACACATATAACTGATATTATGGTAGAAAATGCACCTAAAATAGATGAAGTATTACCTAAATTTATTGAGTTTACTAAAGGAAGTGTATTAGTTGCACATAATTCATCTTTTGATTTGGGATTTGTTACACATTTTGCAAAAGAATATAATTTAAAGATAGAAAATAAGGCTATAGATACATTGGCTATATCACGTGAATTATATGAATATTATGAAAATCATAAATTAGGGACAATAGCTCAAAATATGGGTATTCCATTAGAAGGTGCTCATAGAGCAATAAACGATGTTAGAGCTACTACAGAAATATTTAACCAAATGATTAAGGATATTAATAAAAAAGGTTTAAACATCAAAGGATATGTATATTCAGTGATAGATAAGGAAATAAAAAACATACCTTATAATCATGTTATAATTTTTGCTAAAAATTATATAGGACTTAAAAACTTATATAAATTAATATCATTTTCACATCTTTTTAATTTTCATAAAAAACCTAGGATAGCTAGATCTCTGTTAAATAGATATAGAGAAGGACTTATTGTGGGATCAGCTTGTGAATTAGGTGAATTGTATCAGGCAATTATAAATAAAAAAGAGGAATCTGAAATTGTAGATATAGCAAAATATTATGATTATTTAGAGATACAGCCTTTAGGTAATAATCAATTTTATATAGATAATGGAAAAGTAAATGGGATTCAAGATTTAATTGATGTAAATAAACGCATTATTGATTTAGGAGATAAGTTACACATACCGGTAGTTGCGACTACAGATGCACATTTTTTAAATCCAGAAGATGAAATATATAGACGTATTATAATGTCAGGACAAGGTTACAGTGATGCTGATAAACAAGCACCTTTATATTTTAGAACTACAGATGAAATGAGAAAAGAGTTCTACTATTTAGATAAAGAAAAAATAGAAGAGATAGTGGTTACTAATACGAATAAAATAGCTGATATGTGTGAAAATATACAACCTGTTCCAGATGGTACATATCCCCCTTCTATTGAAGGAAGTGAAGAAAATATAAAAAAAATATCATATGAAAGTGCAAGAGAAATATATGGTGAAAAATTACCTGAAATAGTGGAAAAAAGACTTGAAAAAGAATTAGTACCTATAATAAAGTATGGTTTTGCTGTCATGTATATAATAGCTAGAGAACTAGTTATAAAATCTAATGAAAATGGATATTTAGTCGGATCAAGAGGATCTGTTGGTTCTTCATTTGTAGCGACAATGACAGGTATTACAGAAGTAAACCCTCTTCCAGCTCATTATATATGTTCTAAATGTAAATATAGTGAATTTCCAAATACAACACTTACTACAGGTATAGATTTAGATGATAAAATGTGTCCTAATTGTAATATACAAATGAATAAAAATGGTATGGATATACCATTTGAAACCTTCTTAGGATTTAAAGGTGATAAATCACCTGACATAGATTTAAATTTTTCTGGAGATTATCAATCGAAGGCTCATAATCATACAGAATTATTATTTGGCAAATCTAAAACATTTAGAGCGGGTACTATTGGAACAATAGCAGATAAAACAGCATATGGATTTGTTAGAAAATATTATGATGAAAAACAAAAACCTATATTAATGCCAGAAATAAACAGGATATCTAGGGGATGTACAGGTATAAAAAGAACTACTGGTCAGCATCCTGGTGGAATTATAGTAGTACCAAAAGATAAAGAAATTTATGATTTTTGCCCAATACAAAAACCAGCTGATGATGTGTTTGCTAAATCAATTACAACTCATTTTGATTTTCATTCAATACATGATAATTTACTTAAATTAGATATACTTGGACATGATGATCCAACTATGATACGTATGTTACAAGATTTAACGGGAGTAAATCCACTTACTATACCACTTGATGAAAAAAAGGTAATGTCATTATTTTCTTCTACTGAAGTATTAGGGGTAACTAAGGAACAAATAAACTCTGAAACAGGAACATTTGCTGTTCCTGAATTTGGAACTAAATTTGTAAGACAAATGCTTATAGATACGAAACCAACGACATTTGGCGAACTAATTAGAATATCTGGGTTATCTCATGGTACAGATGTTTGGATTGGTAATGCTCAGACTTTAATTGAAAATAAAGTTGCAACTTTAAAAGAAGCTATATGTACTAGAGATGACATAATGATATATTTAATACAGATGGGAGAAGAACCTTCAATAGCATTTAAAACAATGGAAAATGTTAGAAAGGGTAAAGGGTTAACCGAAGAAATGGAAAAGGCTATGATACAAGCAAATGTACCTGATTGGTATATAGATTCCTGTAAAAAAATTAAATATATGTTTCCTAAAGCTCATGCAGCAGCATATGTTATGATGGCATATAGAATTGCATATTTTAAAGTATATTACAAAAAGGAATTTTATGCTACTTATTTGACTGTAAGAGCTAATAGTTTTATTTCTGATATAATGTTAAATGGAAAAGACATTGTAAAAAATGCTATAAAGGATTATGAATCTAGAGAAAATCTGTCACAAACTGATAAGGATACATTAACAGTTTTAGAGGTAATAAATGAATTGTATGAAAGAGAAATTAAATTTTTACCTGTTGATATTTATTTATCTTTATCTAATAAATTTTTAGTTGAAGAAGAAGGAATCAGACCACCACTTACTGCACTTACAGGTTTTGGAGGTGTTGATGCTGAAAAATTAATAGAAGCTAGGAAACAAGGAAAATTTGAATCAATAGAAGATGTTCAAATAAAGGCTAAACTTGGAAAAGTATCAATAGAGGTTCTTGAAAAAAACGGATGTTTTAAAAACATGCCTAAATCCTCACAACTAAATTTTTTAGATTTATAATATTATATTGATAGAAAAAAATAAAATAAAGTAAAAGACTTGAAAATATAAAATGGTTATAGTATAATATATTTAGAGGAGTTGATTTTTAATGAAAATAGATTTAACTGGATTGCATACGGGGGTTACGGAGGCTATTAAAGAATTTACTGAAAAGAAAGTTGAAAAATTAGCGAAATTTTTTGATGAAGCTACAATTTGTCATGTTACTTTTTCAGTAGACAAAGAAAAACAACATGTTGATATTAGAATAGAATATAAGAGTACAACATATTTGGCAAATGAGGATTGTGAAGATTTATACTACGGCATAGAAAAAGTTATAGAAAAAATTGAAAGTCAAATTAGAAAATCGAAGTCAATTATTGAAAAGAAAAGAAGAGAAGGAATTGACGAAGGTAATACTTACAAATTAAATATAGATGAAATTTTAAATGAAGATAAGTAGGAGGTTTTAATTATGGCAAAACGAGAAGAATGTGAGACTTGTCATTGGAATATAAAAACAACTTCGGATGGTTATATTAAATGTTATAAAGATAAAGAATGGCGTAAACGGAAAAGATGCGGAAGCTTGTCCAATAAATGAATATAAACAAGCATAATTAAAAACAGGGGAAATTTTAATTTCCCCTGTTTTTAATTTAAAATTTATTTAGCAACTATTTATTGTTTTGCATTTGACTTTCAGCTTGTGCTACTAATTTTTTTGTCATTTGACCACCTATTTTACCAGCTTGTGCAGAAGTTAAATCTCCATTATAACCTTGTTTTAAATTTACTCCTACTTCGTTAGCTACTTCATATTTGAATTTGTTTAGTGCTTCTCTAGCTTGTGGATTAGCTATTTGATTGTTTGATGATGCCATAATATTCACCTCCAGTTTTTAATTATAACTATAAAACATTTTAATTTGTTTTACAATTATAATTTGTGCAAATCTAAATATATAATACTGGAAATTTTTACAATAATTTATATTTTGTTATTTTTAAAACAAAAAAATATTCTTTATATTTCAATGTTATGTAAAATAAAATATGAATAAAAACATGAATTAAAGGGTTTTTGAATAGAAATATCTAAAAAACTATTGACTTTATATTTCATTTGTGTTACAATAATAACATAAGAAATTTTAAATGGAGGTATTTAAAAATGAAAAAAAATAATATGATAAAAAAATTAATATCTATATTGTGTGTACTTACAATTACAATTATGACTTTACCAATAGGTAATTATGTAAGTGCTTTATCAGGTGTGTATTTAGGAATAAGTGCACCAAGTAATTATAACCCTATAGCAGGGGGTACCATTAATTTTACATTAACATATACAGGAGATGTAGGAAACATATGGTTAGGTACAGGATCAGTAGTACTTAATGGTTTTACAGCAAACAAATCAATATCAGGTACAGGAAATACAAGAACATTAACACTTACAAATTTACAAGGTGTAGGTTCTGGTAAATCTGTATCAATAACAGGAGGAACAGCAATTTCTTCAACTGGTGACTTATCAAATTCTGCTAATTCAGTAGCTTCAGGAACTTTTACAATTAATGCTGCTACTCCTACAGATGCAGTTGCACCAGTACTTAGTATAACAGGACCAAATCCTAATTCAATATATGCAGGTCAAACTGTAACATTTGTAGCAAAATATACAGATAATGTAGGAATAGCTAACAATTGGTTAGGTGCTGGATCAATAATACTTAATGGTTTTACAGCAAATAAAAGTATAGCAGTATCAGGTAATGATAGAATAATTACACTTTCAAATATACAAGGTGCAATTGGAGGATCAAAAACTATATCAATAACAGGTGGAACAGCAATGGATGCAGCAGGAAATTTAGCTAATGCAGCTAATTCTTCAATGTTTA
Source organism: Clostridia bacterium (assembly GCA_028684095.1). GTDB lineage: Bacteria > Bacillota > Clostridia > TANB77 > CAG-465 > RGIG5057. The sequence goes on along the minus strand of JAQUGQ010000002.1, from coordinate 94,972 downwards.
CTATAGTTCAAACTGTGATTGGTGTATCAGATACAGTTGCACCAGTACTTAGTATAACAGGACCAAATCCTAATTCAATATATGCAGGTCAAACTGTAACATTTGTAGCAAAATATACAGATAATGTAGGAATAGCTAATATATGGTTAGGTGCTGGATCAATAATACTTAATGGTTTTACAGCAAATAAAAGTATAGCAGTATCAGGTAATGATAGAATAATTACACTTACAAATGTACAAGGTGCAATTGGAGGATCAAAAACTATATCAATAACAGGTGGAACAGCAATGGATGCAGCAGGAAATTTAGCTAATGCAGCTAATTCATTATCGTTCTCAATAATACAAAGTACAACACCACCTGCTGACAAACCAGCAGATTGGATTCCAAATCCGAATACAGGTAAATAAAAGCAATTGAATGAGGGCTATATAAAAATATATCTCTCATTTTTATATAAAATTTTAGAAAATAGTATTTATTAAAAGGTATATGTGTTATAATATATTAATTGAAAGAGAGGCTGATTAGTTATGTTGGATGAAAGAAATGAAAGAAATAAAAAAATAGTTAAGATTGTTGTTATATTAATAATAATAGCATTAATAACAGGTGGAGCATATTATTTGAAAGAAAAAATCAGTAATAAAAATGTTGATATTACTGAAGAACAATTAATTGGAGATATTAATAAAGAAGTAATTGATTCTGAAGGTCAAGGAATTAACCTACAAGAAGAAATTTTAGCTTTAAACCTACAATATCCAGATGCTATAGCATGGCTTATGGTACCAGGTACATCTATTGATATGCCAATATTTAAATCAACAGATAACAATAGATATTTAAGAAATGATAGGGATAATGCTACAACAAAATGGGGAGAGACATTCTTAGATTATAGATCTGATATTAATAACATGGATAAAATGAGTCACTTTATAATATATGGTCATAATACAGAAGTAGATTCTCACTTTACACCACTTTTAAACTTTAAAAACGAGAAATTTTTGAATGAACATAAAATAATAGAAATGTCAACGATTAAAGGAAACTATAAATGGGAGATATTTTCAGCATATACAACTGATACAGATTTCTTTTATATAGACACAGTATTTGCAGATTTAAATGATTATGGGGATTTTTTAAATACACTTAAAAGTAAAAGTGTATTTGATACAAAAGTTTCTGTGAGCAGTAGCGATACTATACTAACATTATCAACATGTGACTATGTGAAAACTAATGGTAGATATGTTGTTCAAGCAAAACTTGTAAAATAATATAAAAATATTTTAAGGAATCTCAGAAATGAGGTTTCTTTTTCACTTCACATAATAGAATATTAGTAGTATAAGTTTACATAAGTATTGACAATTACTGAAAAAGATGATATAATATTAACATAGATATTTTTAATTTATAGATAATAATTTATCTGTTAAATATACAACACACTATTGTGAGGGGTTGCAATTGTATGTTTTCATATATATCATATTACTGAAAAAATAAAAACAAGAGGAGTGTTAATATTATGAAAAATTTTTTTGAAAGATTTGGTTGGGTTATTTGCTTAATTCTAACAATTGTATTGTCAGCAACAATATTATCAACGTTTTTTAATGCAATGATTACAATTGTGTGCTTACTCTCAATTACCATGATTTTAGTTCTTGGTATAGTTCTCTGGATGTTTCGCCGGTACTTTGTTCATCTAATACTAATATGTATATTAATTGTAGTTACTACATCTTTAATATACACTACGGTAATATTTAATGGCTATGTTAATTTAGCTATAAAGGCAGTTGACATTAAAGAAAATGTAAACATTGGTGGCGATATTATTGCTGATGGCAATGTTGTAGTTAAAGAAGATGTCACTGTAACTGGTAAAACAATACTAAAAGATGTCATAGCAGGAAAAGTTAAAGTAAAAGATGTTGTAACAGGAAATGTTAACGTTGAAAGTCTAACAGTAGAAAAGGATGTTACAGTAAAAGGAAACGTTACTGTTGAGAAAGATGTTACAATAAAAGGAAATGTTAACGTTGAAAAAGATGTTAACATTAAAGGAGACATTAATGTCGGTGGTAATATCAATCAAAATAATAACACGGTTCCTAATATTACACCTGCAAATACAACGATAGCTGTAACAGGTATTAACCTAACACCATCAACACTTATTTTCAATATTGGAAATAAATATGATGCAATTGCAACAGTGTTACCATCAAATGCAAGTAACAAAAATGTTAATTGGAGTTCGAATGATAGTTCAGTAGCAACAGTTAGTTCAAACGGACAAATAGTTGCTATAGCTCAAGGAAATACAATTATCACAGCAAAAACATTGGACGGTTACTATACTAAAAACTGTGTTGTGACGGTTAGAGCTAACACAATAGCTGTAACGGGAATTGCTGTAACACCTGAAACAGTGAACTTAAATGTTGGAGAGACATCTAGTGCATCTGCAACAGTATATCCATCAAATGCAAGTAACAAAAATGTTAATTGGAGTTCAAATAGTAGTTCAGTAGCAACAGTATCATCAAATGGTACAATTACTGGAGTATCACAAGGAACAGCAGTAATAACAGTTGAATCAGCTTCAGGTGAATATACAGACACTTGTGTAGTAACTGTAACCCCTAATGTTATAGCTGTAACCGGAATTACTGTTACACCAGAAACAATGAACTTAAATGTTGGAGAGACATCTAGTGCATCTGCAACAGTATATCCGTCAAACGCAAGTAACAAAAATGTTAATTGGAGTTCAAATAGCAGTTCAATAGCAACAGTATCATCAAATGGTACAATTACTGGAGTATCACAAGGAACAGCAATAATAACAGTTGAATCTGCTTCAGGTGAATATACAGACACTTGTGTAGTAACTGTAACCCCTAATTTTATAGCTGTAACCGGAATTACTGTTACACCAGAAACAATGAACTTAAATGTTGGAGAGACATCTAGTGCATCTGCAACAGTATCTCCATCAAATGCAAACAATGTTTTAGTTAATTGGAGTTCAAATAGTAGTTCGATAGCAACAGTATCATCAAATGGTACAATTACTGGAGTATCACAAGGAACAGCAGTTATAACTGCAAAATCTGTTGATGGCGAATATACAGATACTTGTACAGTAACTGTAATTCCTGTTGAAATTGTAGTACCAAATGCAACTGCAAAAATAACCTTTGGAGATCACGTTGACGGGGCAACAGAAATTTTTGCCTCAGTAGTGATAAGTAAAGGTGGATTAGTACCAACTATCGAATCGAATTTAAGTAATGAAGTTGTAAAGGTTAATGATACTGTATATCATATACGTGTCACAATCACTGAAGGAAGTCATGGAGTTGCCGTTATAAGTGTGTCAGGTAGTGATATTACAACGTCAGAAAAAACTATGAGCTATTAAATATAACTTCATAAAAGTAATATTTTGATAATTAAATCATGTCTCGGTTGATTCTATAATAGTTAAGTTTGATTGTTTAAAAATACAATCTTCAATAAACATAGCAAAGCCTGAAAAGCTTGTAATGTAAATGTTTTAAATTAATGTTATACAATTGAGCCTAAAAAGCCTTTTGTAGAAACATTAATTTAATAAGCAGCATAATGATCAAACAGTGTCATAAATATTAGCATATCATAAAAGATCAGTAGAAAATTTTCTACTGATTTTTCTTTATATTAGCTTCATAAATAGCACGTGATAAACAACCACTGGCTATGCCAGTGAGAAAATTAAATTCCCTATGATATAATAATGATATTTCGACAACATCAAAATTATAAAAAGGGGGTTATCTAATAAAGGATGATAATAATTCCACCAAAGTTGGCGGTATCAAGTTTAATGGGTTATTTAAAAGAAAAAAGTTTGTTAATAATACACGAAAGATATGGGAAATAAAATATAAGCATGGAAGAAGAATATTTTGTTAGTACAGTAGGGCTTAATGAAACAACAATAGCAAAATATGTAAGAGAACAAGAAAAAGAAGATATGATATAAGATAACATTATAACAAAGAAATATGAAGATGCTTTTAAGGATTATTAAGAGTGAAAGTTGTAATTGTCAAAATAATGTGTACTTTTAAGTACTGCAAAAGGGTATAAAAATATTTATTTTTATATTATCTAACCAAAAAAGTATACTAGAAAATAATTTTCAATAAATTTTTTGTCTTTTAAATTAGAAAATGTACAATATATTTCTATATTATGTAAATTTGTATTGAAAAATAAGCATTTGCTATTGCATTTATATATAAATAGTGGTATAATAGTAATATAGATATTTTTAAATTATAGATAAAATTTTATCTATTTAGAATACGACATCACAATTGTGAGGGGTTACAGTTGTATGTTTTTATATATATCAGATTACTAAAAATAAAACTTGAAGGAGAGATATTATAATGAGAAATTTTTTTGGACGGTTTGGATGGGTTATTACTCTGTTATTAAGTATTGTATTACTGGGGGCAATTATGTCCATCTTTTTACCTATTGCCATAGTGGCAATGAGTCTTGGTGTTTTTGCTATGATTTTTGTACTTGGGATTGTCTTTTGGATGTTTCGTAGATTCTTTATACCAATCATACTTGTTTGTATCTTGCTAGTAGGTCTTACTTCATTAATATACAATACGGGTGTGTTTGGTGGCTATATTAAAGTAGCTATTAAAGGTCTTGACATTAAAGATAATGTCAAAATTGGAGGCGATGTTGTAGTTGATGGTAATGTTGTCGTAAACAAAGATGTTGCTGTAAAAGGTACTACAACTTTAGAAGACATCGTTGCTGGAAATGTTACTGTAAAAGATGTCGTAACAGGTAATGTTACTTCTGAGAATGTTACTGTAAACAAAGATGTTACTGTAAAAGGTAATGTTGTCGTTGAAAAGGATGTTACCATAAAAGGTAATGTTAATATCGAGAAAGATGTTAATATCGGTGGCGATGTTAATGTTGGAGGAGACGTAAACGTTAAAGGAACCACACCATGTACACCACCAGTAACACCGCCATATACACCACCTACACCACCATATATACCGCCATATACACCACCTACACCACCAGTAACACCACCATATATACCGCCATATACACCACCATATACACCACCAGTAATACCTGAACCGGTAAATGTTACAGCAACTATCAATTTTGCAGAGCATGTTGATGGTGCCACTGAGATATTCGGGAGTGTTGTTCTTAGTGGGTCAGCGACTCCTAATATTGAGTCAAATCTTAGCTATGAAATAGTTAAGATATCAAATACTGTATATCATATTAAAATGACTATTGGTGAAGGTAGTCATGGGGTTGCTGCAATATCTGTTTCTGGAACAGGTATTACTAGTAATGAAAATACTAGAAGTTACTAAACTCATCCAGCTGAGTGTTGAGATGCACAAGGCCAGGCACATAGTGCCTAACCCCATGGATTTTTGATCTCAAGACCTGTGAAAATATTTTCACAGGTCTTCTTTTATTTTAATGAATACCCTACGTTATACGTAGGGTTCTAAAAAACTTTTAGCAATGAACAGAGTAACAGAAAAAAGTAGAATTAATTGAATTGGAGGCATGTCCTAATCACATACATCTTTTGGTAAGTATACCGCCAAAGTTAAGTGTGTTAAGTTTTATGGGATACTTAAAGGGTAAATCAATATTAATGATATTTGAAAGACATGCAAGTATGAAATATAAATTTGCTAATAGGGTTTTATGGTGTAAAGGTTACTATGTAAGCACGGTAGGAAAGAATAAAAAAGCAATTGAGATATACATAATAGAAGAGTTAAAGAAGATATTGAAATAGATTAAATAACAATAAAGGAATTTGAGGACCCTTTTAAAGGTTAGCTGGTAAAAATTAGTGCGATTGTCAGTCCAAGTAGAAGTACTTAAGGACTAGCAGGTATTATAGCCTTATAGGCATTTATTAAAAACCGCCAGTTCAATCGGCGGATATTTATTATTGCTAAAAATAGGAATAAAATTATAAAAATATTGACAAAAAAATATATTTGTCATATAATTAAATTGTTAGTTAATTTATATTGTAATTAGCATAGTTTTTTAAAAGAAAAATGGGGGTATTTTAAGTGAAAAGAAAAAAAGGTATATCACTTATAGTATTAGTAATAACAATAATAGTTATAATAATATTAGCAGGAGCAGTAATATTAAGTTTAGCAAATAATAATCCAATAGAATCAGCAAATGAAGCAACGTTTAAAACAAATGTAGCGGAATATAATTCGGAACTTGCAATAGCTATAACAAATGAATATTTACAAGATAATTCTTTTGATTCAGCAACATTTGATGCGGGAGTATGGGATGGTACTGGTACTGGTGATGGAACAATAAAACAATATATAACAAGTATGTCTGAAGTAGATGCAGCAAAATTTGAAATACAATCTAGTAAGTTAGTTTATGTAGGAACAAATGTAACAGAACAAGACTGGGTTACAAGTATGGGTATGGTAAATGGAGAAGTAACACCTCCAGAAGAAACAGGACTTGGATTAAATGTAATAGCAACAGATAATGTAACATTTGATGGAGAAGTAGCAGCATATAACAATCCAATAATACCAAAAGGATTTATGGCAATAGAAGATGGAGCAGTATGGCCAACAGACTGGAATAATGGATTAGTAATAGAAGATGCAAGTGGTAATCAATTTGTATGGGTACCAGTAGACGGAACAAATGTGCCATATGCAAAGTGGTGTACAGTAGAATTCTCTTATGCAAGTACAATAGATGATAGTATACTATCAGGTATGGTAGATGAAAATACACAAGTAACAAGTTATGGTGGCTTTTATATAGCAAGATATGAATCAATGTTTGACTATAACTCAGGAAGTATAAGAGTAGCAAGTAAAGTTAGTACAAATAAAACAATTTCAAGTTGGACTAGAGATAGTTCACATACAGGATATTTATGGAACTATATAAATTATACAGATGCAAAAACATATTCAGAAAATATGGCAGCAAGCTATAGTTATGATGCATTAAAAGTTAAAAGTGGACTTGTAACAGGAACTCAATGGGATACAGCAATGAGATGGATTAGTAATAATTCAGGACCAAGTGTAACAGATAGTAGAGCATGGGGAAATCATAGTGATTCAACATCTCCAGCAAATGTATCTGGATTTGGAAGTTTACAAATATCAGGGTTTAATAATAATTGGAAAGCAAAAAATATATATGATTTAGCAGGAAATACATGGGAATGGACAAATGAGATTATTAGCCCTGACCGTGTCTTTCGTGGAGGCCGCTACGACGGTAGTGGTAGTTCTTTCCCAGCTGCTTATCGTGACGCCTACAATGTTACTGGTGCCTACAACCACGTAGGTTTCCGTGTAGGGCTTTATGTATTGTAGCTACTTTCCACTGAAACTACACTAGAAAAGGTACAATATAGATTAAAAAAATATAAATAAATATAAATAAATATGTAAGATATAAAATAAAATAAATTAATAATTGGACGGGTTTCAAAATTAGAATAGTTTTTTATGAAATCCGCATAGTGAACTGAACCCAAAAAGTGTCTAACTTTTTGGGTTCAGTTCATTCTCAAGGGTAAATTTTTATTATTATATTTTCAAATTTCAACATTTTTTTCATTTCTAATATGTTAAAATATATTTGAGGTGTTTAATAATGAAATATACATATGATGACGAAAATTTTAGATTAAGTGTGGATTTAGATGAAGAATTAGATGTAAGCTCATGTAAAAGTTTAAGAAGTATAATAGATGGATATATTATGAGATATGAGCCGAAAGAATTTATTTTGAATTTGACACATGTTAAATTCATGGATAGTAGTGGAATAGGTCTTTTAATAGGAAGATATAATTTAATAAAATTATTAGATTCTAAGATGACAATTATAAATGCTACTCAGAGCATAAAAAGAGTATTGGAACTCTCAAATATAACAAAAAACATTAATTTAAGGAGTGAATAATTATGGAAAACAATCTAAAAATAGAAATTGATTCTAATATATCAAATATCGCAGTAGTTAGAGTTGCAGTTGCTACATTTGTTTCTAATTTAGAGATTTCTATAGATGATTTAATGGATATAAAAACAGCTGTAAGTGAAGCTGTAACAAATTCAATAGAACATGGATATGAAAATTATTCGGGTAAAGTTATTGTTGAAGCAAAGATAACATCAATAACAGATGATATTGTAACTATAATAATTAAGGATGATGGAATTGGGATAAGTGATATTGATTTAGCTACAACACCGACATACACTTCGAAACCAGAATTAGAACATGCGGGACTTGGTTTTACAATTATGGAAAGTTTTATGGATCAAATTGAAATAGACTCATCTGTCAATAAAGGTACTACTATTAAACTAATTAAGATAATAAAAAAGAAAAAGTCTATATAATTTTAACTTTTAGATCTATTCCTTTACATTTACATGAAATAATGGTATAATATTCAAGGTGAGATTATATGTTATACGTAGTTGATGAGAAAAGTGTAGGTACTAGATTAGATATTTATTTAAGTAATAATCTAAAAGAATATACAAGGAGTTATATAAAAAAAATAATTGAAGATAAAGAAATATCAGTAAATGATAAATTCGTAAAATGTGGATATTCTTTAAAATTAAATGATAAAATTTTAGTGAATGAAATTAATGTTAAAGTATCAGATATAGAGCCTAAAAAAATTGATATTAATATAATTTATGAAGATGATGATATTATTATTATAAATAAAGAAAAGGGGATGACTGTGCATCCGGGTAGTGGTAATTTTACTGATACATTAGTAAACAGTTTATTGTTTTCTCATAAAGATAAATTGTCAACAATAAATAGTGTTATAAGGCCTGGAATAGTACATAGAATAGATAAAGATACAACGGGTATATTAGTGGTTGCTAAAAATGACAATGCCCACAAAAAGCTTTCAGAGCAATTCAAGGAGCATACTATAAAGAGAGAATATGTTGCAATAGTTAAAGGTATATTAAAAGAAGATAATATAACTATAGATCAACCGATAGGAAGATCTACTCAAGATAGAAAAAAGATGTGTGTTACAGATAAAAATAGTAGAAATTGCATAACTCATATAACTGTTTTAAAACGATTCTATAATTCAAAGATGACTTTAATAAAGGCAACTTTAGAGACTGGTAGAACCCATCAAATAAGAGTACATATGAAATATATAGGTTGCCCGCTTTTAGGAGACTTAACATATGGATCAGAAAATAAATTTTTTAAAGTAAAAGGACACATGCTACATGCTAGATTATTAGGATTTATACATCCTTCTCAAAATAAGTATGTGGAATTTGAATCTAAGATTCCGGTTCAATTTCAAAATATATTAAATGTGTTAGAAAATAAAGAAAAAAACTAGCAAGTATTATAACTTGCTAGTCATTTATATAAACATAAGCTTATGATATTATATAATATGTAAGCAAACATAAAAATGTTAAAGGAGATTGTATGATTAGATTAAATAAGTATATTGCACAAAGTGGAGTATGCTCGAGAAGGAAAGCAGAACAATTCATTACAGATAAAGAAGTCAAGATAAATGGACAAACAGTATTTGAACAAGGTATTATGGTAGATGAAACTAAAGATATAGTAAGTGTACAAGGAAAACCCATTACTTTGGTTAAAAAGAAAATGTATATTATGTTAAATAAACCTGAAGGATATGTAACTACAAGTATTGAACAATTTGATAGACCTTGTGTTATAGATCTTATAAAAGAAGATGAAAGAGTTTTTGCAATAGGAAGACTTGATATGGAAACGGAAGGTTTATTACTTTTAACTAATGATGGCGATTTTGCAAATAGATTAATGCATCCTAGTGAAAAGATAAAAAAAGTATACATTGCAAAAGTAACTGGGACTATTACAGAACAAACAATAAAACAATTAAAAAAAGGTGTAGATATAGATGGATATACTACTGCACCAGCAATTGTAGAGAAAATTTCTAAAGATGAATTACAGATAACGATTCATGAAGGTAAGAATAGACAAGTTAGAAAAATGTGTACAGCGGTTGGGCTAAATGTTACACATTTAAAAAGAATTAAAATAGGAAATCTAGAACTTGGAAATTTAAAACTTGGAAAATATAAATTAATTAAGTCTTATGAAATAAAGAGATTATTTTAAAAAATAAAAAACAGAAGTAATATTTTATAAATATACTTCTGTTTTTATATATTCTTTTTCATCTTAGTGTTTTCTCTTTCTAGCAGCTTCAGATTTCTTTTTTCTTTTCACACTTGGTTTTTCGTAGTGTTCTCTTTTTCTCATCTCAGCGATGACACCGTATTTTGCACATTGCTTTTTAAATCTAGCTAGTGCATTTTCTAAACTTTCATTATCTTTTATTTTAATTCCTGGCATTTTATAATTCCCCCCTTCCAGTGGGAAATACCTAATATATCATAATTTAATTAATAAGTACTTCATTTTTTACTTTATAATTATACATTAAAAAATGTTTGTTGTCAAGTAAATACAATAAAAAAGTTTAAATACTGAAAAAATAATAATTAGACAATAAATAAACAAAAAACTACAATTATTATAAAACAATATTGAAATGACAAAGTTTATTAACTTTTTGTTGTTTTTTACTTGACAAAGAATATAACTTGTGGTAAAATTGATGAAATACTATCACTAACGATAATTACTATGTAAACTAAAACAAAAGGATGGTTGAAATAGTGGCGAAAAACGGTATATTCAGTTAAAATCAAGACATACAGAAGCAAATTAGTTATTATGTAAACTAATTTGGTTTTTTGACGTCTTTTTTATATATTTTTTGGGGGTAAAACATGGTTCATGAAGTAAAAAACGGAAAAGCTAAAAGAATGAGTTTTTCAAAGATTAAAGAAGTAATAGAAATGCCTGATTTAATCGATATCCAAAAGAGTTCATATGAGTGGTTTTTAAAATCAGGGTTAATGGACGTTTTAAGGGATGCATCACCTATTAAAGATTTTTCCGAAAATCTTATGCTTGAATTTGTTGACTATAAACTAGAAGAGAAGACTAAGTATACACTTGAAGAAGCGAAAACAAGAAGCACAACTTATGCTTCAAGATTACAAGTAAAAGTAAGACTTATTAATAGAGAAACAGGAGAAATAAAAGAGCAAGAAATATTTTTTGGTGACTTGCCTCTTATGACTGATAATGGAACTTTCTTAATTAATGGAGCTGAGAGAGTTATAGTATCACAGCTTGTTAGATCACCAGGAGTATATTATGACAGACAAAGAGATAAAACGGGTAAATTTTTATACTCTTCAACAGTGATACCTAATAGGGGAACTTGGCTTGAGTATGAGTCTGATTCTTCTGATATGTTATGGGCAAGAGTAGATAGAACTAGAAAAGTTCCTATGACTACTTTAGTTAGAGCATTGGGAATAGAAACTGATGGACAAATTATAGATTTGTTTGAAGACGATAATATGACTAATTCTTTGTATAAAGATTTATCAAAGACTAGTGATGAAGCACTTCTTGAAATATATAAAAAGTTAAGACCAGGTGAGCCTTTACATGTAGATGCTGCCAAATCTTTATTATTTGGGTTATTATTTGAAGACAGAAGATATGATTTAGCTAGAGTTGGTAGATATAAATATAATTTAAAATTAAGTATTGCAAATAGAATTAAAGGTGAAATAACTCAAGATAAAATTATAAATCCCGAAACAGGAGAGATAATAGTTGAGGCTATGGAAGTGATTTCAGAAGATCAAGCTTTTGAAATAAAAAATTGTGGTATAAACATTGTTTATTTAGATAAAGATGGAAAAAGAGTTAAAGTTATTGGTAATAATACAGTTAATATTTCTAAATATTTAGGATTTGAAATAGACAAAAATATAATAAAAGAAGAAGTTCATTTTCCGGTTTTGAAAAATTTACTACAAGAGAATGAATGTGAAGATGGAAATCAAGAAAAAATTACAAAATTAATTGAAAAAAATAGAGAAAAATTAGTAATTAAGCATGTAACTATGGATGATATAATAGCTTCAATAAACTATTTTATTAACTTTAGATTTGGATTAGGTTTTGTAGATGATATAGATCATTTAGGTAATAGACGTGTAAGATGCGTTGGTGAGTTACTACAAAATCAATTTAGAGTCGGTATTGCAAGACTTGAAAGAGTAGTAAAAGAAAGAATGGTAACACAGGATTTAGACTCAGCAACTCCTCAATCAATGATTAATATAAAACCTATAGTTAGTTCATTAAGAGAATTTTTTGGAAGTAGTCAGTTATCACAGTTTATGGATCAAATAAATCCGCTTGCTGAACTTACTCATAAGAGGAGAATATCTGCTCTTGGGCCCGGCGGTTTATCTAGAGATAGAGCTGGATTCGAAGTTCGTGACGTTCATCATACTCATTATGGTAGATTATGTCCAATAGAAACACCAGAAGGACCAAACATTGGTCTTATAGGTTCACTTTCAACATTTGCTAAAATAAATAGATATGGTTTTGTAGAAACACCATATAGAAAAATAGATAAAGCTACAGGAGTTATATCTGATGTAATTGAATATATGACTGCTGATACTGAAGATAATTATGTTGTAGCACAAGCTAATGAGCCATTAGATAGTGAAAATAGATTTGTACACAAAAGAGTTAAAGCTAGAGATCAAGCTGAAATATTAGAAATTGATAGAGAAAAAGTTGATTATATGGATGTTTCTCCAAAACAACTTGTTTCTGTAGCAACAGCTATGATTCCTTTCTTAGAGAATGATGATGCTAACCGTGCCTTGATGGGTGCGAACATGCAACGTCAAGCAGTTCCCCTTATTAGAGCTGATAGCCCTATAGTTGGAACAGGTATTGAATATAAAGCAGCAGTTGATTCGGGTATTGTTATAACAGCTAAAGAAGATGGAATAGTATCATATGTTGATGCTCAAAAGATTATTATAGATACTAAAAAAGGTAAACAAGAATATAGATTAATTAAATATCAGAAATCTAATCAAGGAACTTGTATAAATCAAAAGCCAATAGTTGTAAAAGGAGAAGATATAAAAAAAGGTGATGTAATCGCTGATGGTCCTTCAACACAAAATGGTGAACTTGCAATTGGTAAAAACATACTAATTGGATTTATGACTTGGGAAGGTTATAATTATGAGGATGCTATACTTATATCAGAAGATTTAGTTAAAGAAGATGTACTTACATCAATACATATAGAAGATTATGATTGTGAATCTAGAGACACAAAACTTGGTCCTGAAGAAATAACAAGAGAAGTTCCAAATATTGGGGATGATGCATTAAAAGATTTAGATGAAAATGGTATAATACGTATTGGTGCAGTTGTAAGACCGGGTGATATATTAGTTGGTAAAGTTACGCCTAAAGGTGAAACAGAACTTACTGCAGAAGAAAAATTATTAAGAGCTATATTTGGAGACAAAGCAAGAGAAGTAAGAGATACATCTCTTAGAGTTCCTCATGGTGAGACTGGTACAATTGTAGATGTTAAAATATTTACAAGAGATACATCAGATGAATTAGCAGCTGGAGTAAATAAAATTGTTAGAATATATATAGCACAAAAAAGAAAAATATCAGTTGGAGATAAAATGGCAGGACGTCATGGTAATAAAGGTGTCATATCACGTATATTACCAAGAGAAGATATGCCATATATGCCTGATGGTACTCCACTTCAAATAGTACTTAATCCACTTGGTGTTCCTTCACGTATGAATGTAGGTCAAGTTTTAGAAGTACATTTAGGCTATGTTGCTAAAATGCTTGGATGGAAAATTGCAACACCAGTATTTGATGGTGCAAAGCAAGAAGAAATAGCTGATTTATTTGAGCAACAAGGTTTAAATAGAAGTGGTAAATTTACTTTGTATGATGGTAGAAGTGGTGAAAAATTTGACAGAGAAGTAACAGTAGGATATATGTATATGCTTAAGTTATACCATTTGGTTGATGATAAGATACATGCTCGTTCAATAGGACCTTACTCACTAGTTACACAACAACCTTTAGGTGGTAAAGCACAGTTTGGTGGTCAAAGATTTGGTGAAATGGAAGTTTGGGCATTAGAAGCATATGGAGCAGCATATACATTACAAGAAATGTTAACTGTTAAATCAGATGATATAGTAGGAAGACTAAAAACTTATGAAGCAATTGTAAAAGGTGAACCTATCCCAAAACCTGGTATACCAGAAGCATTTAGGGTACTTACAAAAGAATTACAAAGCTTAGGTTTAGATTTAAAAATGTATAGACAAGATGAAGAATTAGAACTTAAAGATTCAGTTGAGACAGAAGTAGATTCAAGAGAAATAGTTTTGGAAACAAATGAAGATATTGAAAAATTAAATAAAATTGTTCAATCAGATTTTGAAGGTATGACATTTGAAGATGAAGATGGTGAAGAAATAGAAGATACTGAAATTGAAGAATTGAATGATGATAATAAAGACTACGATGTTAAAACTGAAACCGGAATATATGACGATAGTGACAATGTAAACTAAGAAGGAGTGATTTTTAAGTATGCAAGATATGGAAAATTTTGATAGATTAGGAATTGGTCTTGCTTCCCCTGAAAAGATGAGAGAATGGTCTAAGGGCGAAGTTAAGAAACCAGAAACAATCAATTATAGAACATTAAAACCTGAAAGAGATGGACTTTTTTGTGAGAAAATATTTGGACCCACTAAAGATTGGGAATGTTACTGTGGAAAATACAAGAAAGTAAGATATAAAGGTATTATATGCGATAGATGCGGAGTAGAAGTTACTAAGAAAAAAGTAAGAAGAGAAAGAATGGGGCATATAGAACTTGCTTGTCCTATCTCTCATATTTGGTATTTCAAAGGAATACCAGGTAGAATGAGTTTAATGCTCGACATATCTCCTAAAGCATTAGAAAAAGTTATTTACTTTGCTTCATATGTTGTGTTAGATCCGAAAAATACAACACTTAGCAAATGTGACGTTTTAAATGAAAAGGAATATAGAGATGCTATAGAGCAATTTGGAGCAGGTTCTTTTAAAGTAGGTATGGGTGCAGAATCTATTCAACAACTACTTAAAGGACAAAATCTTACTAAACTTAGAGAAAGTCTTTATAAGGATTTAGATAAAGCAACTGGACAAAAGCAACAAAAAATAATAAAAAGATTAGAAACAGTAGATGCATTTTTAAACTCTGGTAATAGTACAGAATGGATGATATTAAATGTTATACCAGTTATACCACCAGAGCTTAGACCTATGGTACAATTAGATGGTGGAAGATTTGCAACATCTGATTTGAATGATTTATATAGAAGAGTTATAAACAGAAATAATAGACTTAAAAAATTAATCGAGTTAGAGGCTCCTGATATAATTGTAAGAAATGAAAAAAGAATGTTACAAGAAGCTGTTGATGCATTAATAGATAATGGCAGACGTGGTAAACCAATAACAGGTGCAGGTGGAAGACCTTTAAAATCTTTATCTGATATGTTAAAAGGTAAACAAGGTAGATTTAGACAAAACCTATTAGGTAAAAGAGTTGATTATTCTGGACGTTCAGTAATAGTTGTTGGACCAGAACTTAAAATACATCAATGTGGATTACCTAGAGAAATGGCTCTAGAACTATTTAAACCTTTTGTTATGAAAGAATTAGTTAAAAGAGGAAAAGCATTTAATATCAAAAATGCTAAAAGAATGGTAGAAAGAACAGATGTTGCAGTATGGGATATTTTAGAGGAGGTTATTACAGATAGACCTGTAATGCTTAACCGTGCTCCTACACTACATAGACTTGGTATACAAGCATTTGAACCAGTACTAGTAGAGGGTAGAGCAATAAAATTACATCCTTTAGTTTGTACAGCATTTAATGCCGATTTTGATGGTGATCAGATGGCTGTTCACGTTCCACTTTCACCAGAAGCTGTAGCTGAGACAAAATGTTTAATGTTAGCTTCAAATAATTTACTTAAATTACAAGATGGTAAGCCAGTAGCAGTTCCATCACAAGATATGATACTTGGAAGTTACTATTTAACAATGGAATTGCCTAACGAACCAGGTGAAGGAATGATATTCTCTGATATGAATGAAGCTATGATGGCTTATGATGAGAAATTTATTGGAATTCATGCACCAATAAAAATTAGAATTACTAAAGATATTGGTGGAACGAAGGTTTCTAAAATAATTGATACAACAATTGGTAAAATGATTTTCAATAAGTATATACCACAAGATATAGGATTTATTGATAGATCAGATATAGATAATGAATTTAGACTTGAAGTTGAATTTCCAGTTAGAAAAAAAGAACTTGGAATTATAATAGATAAATGTATTGCAACTCACGGCATACCTAGAACTGCTGAAGTTTTGGATGAAATAAAAGCTAATGGATTTAAATATTCTACAAAAGCTGCAGTAACGGTATCAGTATCAGATATTGAGATTCCACAAATTAAATATGAATTATTAGAAAAAGCTGAGACAAAAGTAGAAATTATTCTTAAAAACTTTAAAAGAGGATTAATTTCTGATGAAGAAAGATATAATGAAACAATTAAGACATGGGCTAAAGTAACCGAAGAAATACAAGAAGCAGTTATGAATAATCCAAATAAATTAAATCCTATACACATGATGGCTCATACAGGTGCTAGAGGTAACCCAACTCAAATAAGACAACTTGCAGGTATTCGTGGACTTATGTCTGATACATCAGGCAAAACAATTGAATTACCTATTAAATCTTGTTTTAAAGAAGGATTAGATGTTCTAGAATTTTTCATATCATCACATGGTGCTAGAAAAGGTCTTGCAGATACAGCTCTTAGAACAGCCGATTCAGGTTATTTAACTAGAAGGTTGGTCGATGTTAATCAAGATATAATAATTATGGAAGATGATTGTAAAACTGATCAAGGACTATATGTTGAAGATATACTTGAAAGCGGAGAACCAATAGAAAAAGTTACTGAAAGAATAGAAGGTAGATTCTTAGCTGAAGATATATTTGATGATGAAGGAAATATGCTATATATAAAAAATACATACATTAATGATGATATGGCGAAGAGAATTGTATCTATAGGAAAAATTAAGGTAAAAATACGTTCAGCACTTACATGTGAATCAATAAGAGGAGTATGTGCAAAATGTTATGGCAAAAACTTAGCAACTGGTGATATTATAACAGCTGGAGAGGCTGTTGGTGTAATAGCTGCACAATCTATAGGTGAGCCTGGAACACAGCTTACAATGAGAACATTCCATACAGGTGGTGTTGCTGGTGGAGATATAACACAAGGTCTTCCTAGAGTAGAAGAATTATTTGAAGCTAGAAAACCTAAGGGTGTTGCTATGATAAGTGAAATATGTGGAACAGTTACAATCGGAGAAGTTGGAAACAATAAAGAAGTAATTGTTACAGATGATGAAAAATATGTTGAAAAATACTTAATACCATATGGAATGCGTTTAGTAGTTCATGCTGGTGATAAAGTAGTAGCCGGAGATAGAATTACAGAAGGTTCACTAGACCCTCATGATATAATACGTATTAGAGGTGATCTTGCTGTTCAAAATTACTTAATTCAAGAAGTTCAAAAAGTATATAGAACACAAGGTGTTCATATTAATGACAAACATATAGAAATAGTTGCACGTCAAATGCTTAGAAAAATTTATATTGAGAATAAAGGTAACACTGAATTACTTAATGCTTCTACGATTGATATGAATGAATATAATGCTGAAAACAAAAGAGTTAAATCTTTAGGATTAAAACCAGCTGTAGGTAGAAAAACATTACTTGGTATTACTAAAATTGCATTATCTACAGAATCTTTCTTATCAGCTGCATCATTCCAAGAGACATCAAGAGTACTTACAGATGCCGCAATTAAAGGTAAAGTAGATAAGTTACAGGGATTAAAAGAAAATGTTATAATTGGTCGTTTAATTCCAGCTGGAACTGGTGTAGTAGAATATTCTGAGTTAGAAGTTGAAATACCTGAAGATATAGAAGAAAAAGAGTTAAATGAATTAGAAAATATAACTGAAAATGTTAATGAAGAAATTTCTGATATGTCTGATTTTATTCAAGATGATGAAATAGAAACTGAAATAGAAACTGAAAAAGTTGCTGAAGAAGAATAAGTTTTAAGTTAAATGCAAGTGTTCAGAAATGGATACTTGTATTTTTTTTAATAAATAGATTAAATAGTATTATTTTTAGTTTTCATATACATCTATTGCAATAAATGTATATTTTTGATATAATATATATGTAAGATAAGGAGATGCAAAAGATGACACCTACACCAATGATGCAACAATATTTAGAAATTAAAAATAGGTATAATGATTCAATAGTATTTTTCAGACTTGGGGATTTCTATGAAATGTTTTTTGATGATGCAATTACATGCAGCAGAGAATTAGAACTTACTCTAACTGGTAAAGATTGTGGGCTAGAAGAAAGAGCACCTATGTGTGGAATACCTTATCATAGTGTAAATACATACGTACCGAAACTTATTGGAAAAGGCTATAAAATAGCTATATGTGAACAAGTTGAAGATCCGAAGTTTGCCGATGGGTTGGTAAAAAGGGATGTTGTAAAAATTGTAACACCTGGAACAATAACAGAACAAACATTATTAGATGATAAAAAAAATAATTATGTTTCAGCATTTCTAATTCTTAAAAAGGTAGCAGCTTTTGCTTATGCAGATATATCAACGGGTGAAATTTATATATCTAGTATATTTACCGAAAATATAGATTCTAAGATAATAGATGAAATAGCTAGAATATCGCCATCTGAAATTTTAATATCAAAAGAAGATTATGATAGTGATATTACTTTTAATATTAAAAAGAGATTTAATATATATATATCAAAATATGAAAACTATAATACAAACGAAAAAATATCAGAACTTACCGAAAATATGAATATACATGAGGTACAAAAATCATGTGTAATCACAATTCTTAATTATATTTTTCATACACAAAAAAATAGTGTAAATCAAATTAGTGATATAAAAAAATATGAAATAGAAAAACATATGCAACTTGATATACAAACAAGAAGAAATCTTGAAATTCTAGAATCTAGTAGAGAAAAAATAAAGAAAGGAAGTTTATTATGGGTTTTAGATAAGACTGTTACCGCAATGGGAGGAAGACTTTTAAGAGATTGGGTTCAAAATCCATTACTTGAAAAAACAATAATTGAAAAAAGACAAAACTCTATAGAAGTATTTACAAAGGAATTTATCTTAAAAGATGAAATAACATTTGCACTTAAACAAGTATATGATATTGAGAGAATAATATCTAAAATTGTTGGTTCTACTGCAGGTCCAAAAGATGTAGTAGTACTTAAAAATTCTATAGAAGGATTACCAAAATTAAAAGAATTAATTGGAGCTTTATCAAAAATATCAAATGATAAATATATTACTGAAATATATTCTAAAATAGATACACTTGAAGATTTATATAAATTAATCAATATTTCTATTGTAGATGATCCTCCTGTTAATTTAAAAGATGGAGAAATTATTAAAAGTGGATACAACTTTCAAATTGATGAATATAGATTAGCAAAATCTGAAGGTAATAAGTGGCTTATGGAGTTAGAGGCAGAAGAAAAATATTTAACAAATATCAAAAGTTTAAAAGTAAGCTACAATAGAGTTTTTGGTTATTATATAGAAGTTACTAATTCATATAAAGATTTAGTACCTAAAGATAGATATATAACTAAACAGACATTAGCAGGATGTGAAAGATATATAACTACTAGATTAAAAGAGATTGAGGAAAAAATACTAAATGCTGAAGATAAACTTAAAGATTTAGAATATAAGATATTTTGTGTTATTAGAGAAAAGGTTGGAAATGAAGTTAAAAGAGTTCAGCTTTCTGCTAATTTAGTAGCAACTTTAGATGGATTAATTTCACTAGCAACAGTAGCGATTGAAAATGATTATGTTAAGCCTACTATTAACACAGATAATAGTATACAAATTGTAGAAGGAAGACATCCGGTTGTT
Organism: Clostridia bacterium; assembly: GCA_028684095.1. Lineage (GTDB taxonomy): Bacteria > Bacillota > Clostridia > TANB77 > CAG-465 > RGIG5057. Next base: position 74,720 of record JAQUGQ010000002.1, on the reverse strand, counting down.
GAAAAAGCTTTAAAAGATATATCATTTATAGCTAATGATACATATTTAGATAATGAGCAGGACATGTTTAATATAATTACTGGACCTAATATGGCTGGTAAATCAACATATATGAGACAAGTAGCTTTAATATCATATATGTCACAGATAGGTAGTTTTGTGCCAGCTAAAGAAGTAAGTATTTGTATTGTAGATAGAATATTTACAAGAGTAGGAGCTTCAGATGATTTATCTATGGGAGAATCAACTTTTATGGTTGAAATGTCCGAATTGTCGAATATTTTGAAAAATGCTACAAATAACAGTTTAGTTATATTAGATGAGATAGGTAGAGGAACTTCTACATATGATGGTTTAGCTATTGCTTGGGCAACTGTTGAATATATAGTTAGTGAAGTAAAATGTAAAACTTTATTTGCAACACATTATCACGAACTTACAGAGTTGGAAGATAATTTAGAATGTGTAAAAAATTATTCAGTACAAACAGAAGAATGTGGTGATGATGTTATATTTCTTCATAAGATAGTACCTGGAGGGGCAGATAATTCGTATGGAATATATGTTGCTAAACTTGCTGGATTACCTAAAAAGACTATATCAAGGGCAAGACACATATTAAAAGAGCTAGAACTTTCAGATATTGCTAAAAAAAGTATAAAAGTTAGTAAAAAGATTGATGCTGAAAATATAGCTGTAGATATGTTTAATTTCCAATTGAATGAAATATCTAAAATATTGAAAAATACTGATTTAGACGAATTATCGCCTAGAGAAGGTTTACAATTACTATACAAATTGAAGGAAAAATCAAAATAATTAGAAGAAGGTGTAAAATGAGCTCTATAATAATGCATATATATATATCACAAAAAGTTCAGAAAGAACTTAATTTGTCTAATAAATTTGTAGCTGGAGCAATATTACCAGATATGATAAAAATAATGACAAAGAGTAAAGATATTACACATTATATAAAAGAGTATGAGCGTGGTAATAAAATAATAAAATTACCAGATTTAGAATCTTTTTTACAAGATAATAAAGACAAGCTAAATGATGAAGTAACATTAGGTTATTATGCACATTTAATTGAAGATAGAATTTGGTTTGATACTTATGTAGATTCATTTGCTAAATGCATTGATAAAGAAAAGATTCTATATACTTTTGATAATACAATTCATAAATCAGAAGAATTTAAAAAAGATATGTATTCAGATTATATAAATGTTGATAGTTATATAATAGAAAAAGATAATCTTGACATTGATAAAATTAGATTATCTATAAAAGATGATTTAAGAGGGTATAACGTAGATAAGATAATAGATGAAAATGTTGTATTTCCAATTAAAAATGAAAACACTAAAATAAATTTTATATCACACGAGTGTCTAAATAATTATATAGATGAATCAATAAAAAAAGTAAAGGAAGAAATAAGTAGAATAGTAGGTGAATAGTTATGGGAAACATTATTTTATTAGATGAAAATACTATAAATAAAATAGCGGCTGGCGAAGTTGTTGATAGACCATCTTCAATAGTTAAAGAATTAGTTGAAAATTCAATTGATGCTAATGCAAAGAATATTACTGTTGAAATAAAAAATGGTGGAATAAGTTATATTAAAATAAATGATGACGGTGATGGTTTTAGGTCTGATGATGTTGAAATTGCATTTGAACGACATGCAACAAGTAAAATAAGACAAGAGGTAGACATATTAAAAATAACATCTATGGGATTTAGAGGAGAAGCACTCGCTTCTGTTGCAGCAATTTCTAAAGTATCATTATCAACTAGACATAAAGATGAAGAAGTTGGTACAAAAATAGTTGTGGAAGCAGGAAATATAATTACTAAAGAAAGAATTGCTTTTAATAAAGGAACAACTATATATATAAAGGATGTTTTTTATAATACACCTGCAAGATTTAAATTTTTGAAAAAAGATTATACTGAATCAGGATATATTGAAGATGTTATAATAAGAATGTCACTTTCAAATCCTCATATTTCATTTAAATATATAAATAATGGAAAAACCATAATAAGTACTTCTGGAGATAACAAATTAGAATCAGTAATATACACTATATTTGGAAAAGATATATATTCTAATATATTAAATGTTGATTATTCATATAAAGATATAGTGGTTACAGGTGTGGTTGGACTTCCTCAAATTTCCAGATCAACAAGAAATAATGAATTTACGTATATTAACAAAAGATTTGTTAAGGATAAAATATTAAAAAGCAGCATTGAAAAGGCATATACAGAAAAGTTAGGTATTAATAAATTTCCTTTTGCTATTATAAATCTTAAAATAAATACTGAAACTATAGATGTAAATGTTCATCCAGCTAAACTTGAAGTTAAATTTGAGAATGAAAAAGATGTGTTTGAAGCAGTATATTTTGCTATAAAAAATGTTTTGGAAAATAATGATAGAAAGCATAGTCCATTTACAATTGTTTCTGAAGAAGAAGTTCAAATTAAAAATGAATATAATCAAATATTTAAATATAATACTATGAATTTCGGTTCTAATGAAGAAATAATTAAAGAAAATACCGATGAAAACAATAGCGAAAATAATAGTGAAAAAATAGAGAATAATATAATTTCATTAGTTATTGATCATGAAAAAATTAATCAAATAAAAGAAAACATAGTTAGTGAATATTTACCAGAAACTAAAGAGCTATATATAAAAGATGAAATTCAAATGTATAAAAATGATGAGTTAATATACATTTATATTGGACAGGTATTTAACACATATATTATAATTCAAATAAGGGATAAAATGTATATAATAGATCAGCATGCCGCTCATGAAAGATTACTATACGAAAAATTTAAAGAAAATTTTTACTCGAAAACTAAAGAGACTCAAATGTTAATGATACCAATATTAATTGAACTTAAAAATAATGAATGTGAATTTGTTTTTAATAATGTAGAGTATTTTGAAAACTGTGGATTTATATTAGAAAGTTTTTCAAATAATTCATATAAAATATCAGGAGTACCAAATATAGCAGATTTAGATATAGACTATAAATCAATGTTTTTAGATATAATTGATGAACTTAGGGGTAGTAATAAAACAGAATATAAAAATAAAGAATTTAGATTTTTAGCAACTTTGGCATGTAAAGCAGCTGTAAAAGGAAACATGAAATTAACTAAAGAGGAAAATATAAAACTTGTAGACGAAATGTTGAAATTAGAAAATCCATTTACATGTCCACATGGAAGACCTACTGCATATGAAATTAGTAAATATGAAATAGAGAAAAAATTTGGTAGAAAATAGGTGATATAGTGAATGATGTTATATGTATAGTTGGCCCTACAGCTTCTGGAAAAACAAGTTTAAGTATAGAGCTTGCTAAAATAATTGATGGTGAGATAATATCTGCAGATTCTATGCAGATATATAAAGATTTAAATATTGGAACTGCTAAAGTTACTGAAGAGGAGATGCAAGGGATAACTCATCATATGATAGATATTATATCTCTGAATTCAGATTTTTCTGTAGCAGATTTCAAGAAAATATGTTATGAAAAAATTGATGATATAATTAAAAGGGGTAGAGTTCCAATAATAGTTGGTGGAACTGGTTTATATATTTCCTCAGTAATATTAGACATGAATTTCGAAGAACAAGAAATAGACCAAAAATATAGAGATATGTTATATAAATTAGCTGAAAATTTTTCTAATGAATATGTTTACAATATGCTAAGAGAAGTTGATGAAAAATCAGCAAATGAGATTCATCCTAACAATTTAAAGAGAGTAATAAGAGCATTAGAAATGTATAAATCAAATAAAACTAAAAGTGAGCATATGGAAGAAGAAAAAGAAAGAATTAATAATACACAAATTAAATATAAATTCAAACTATTTTGCCTTAAATTAGATAAAGAAATATTGAATGAAAGAATTAATAAAAGAGTTGATAAAATGATACAAGAGGGTTTAGAAGATGAAGCTAAGATAGTATATAAATTACCAAATTGTACAGCTAAACAAGCTGTTGGCTATAAAGAATTCTTTGAATATTTTGAAAACAAAATAGATTTGAATAAAGTTATAGAAGATATTAAGTTAAAAACGAGGCAATATGCCAAAAGGCAAATGACTTGGTTTAAGAAGATGCCGAATTTAATATATCTTGATGCTACAAATACAAAAGATAAAATTATAGAGGAAATTATGGTGAATATATATGAAAAATAATAATAATAACAAAATAAGAAAGAATATTTCTATAATAATTTCTATAATATTTATTATCATTATTTCTTTTTTTATAATATGGTATAAAAAAGAGAAAGATGTTAAAGTATCTGAGACTAATAATGGTAAATATGAAATATATACTGAAACAAAAGGATATGTGCTAAATAAAGAAACAATTATAACATATAATAATGATGAAACCTTAATACCCATAGCTGAATCTGAAAAAAGAATAACTACAAATAGTGTTATTGGAATATATAAAAATGAAAAATATGAAAAAGATTTAACACAGTTGGCTCAAATGGACGAGGAAATAAATCAAAAATTACAACTTTTACCTGAAATATATTCTAATGAAGTGATTTTAATTGATAAGGAAATTGATATTATAACAAAGCAAATGAAAAATATATCTTCGTATATTCAAATGGGTGACTATAAAACAAAGCTTGATAATTTGGCATATAAAAAAGCATTAACAATTAGTTCTCTTACACCTAGTGGAAGTGAGGTAAAATCCCTTATACTACAAAGAGATAAATATAAAGTAAATATGAATAAATCTTCTAATAACGTTAAGGCATCAATATCTGGTATAATAATATATAAGAATGATGGACTTGAAAATAAATTTGAAATAAATAATATTAATCAATTTCTACAAAAAGATATAGACCAAGTAATTACTGAGTATAATAAGACTCAAGAAGAGACATTTGGGATTAAAATAATAGACAATTATGAATCATATGTAATTATAAAAGAAGATAAGTTGAATGATAAATATATTATAGAAAATATGACATATACAATAGAATTGTTAGATAAAAATTCTAAAATATCAGGAATTTTAATTAAGAAGATTTCTAATGATAATTATAATTATTGTATATTTAAAATAAATAATAATATAGAAGAAATAGTTGATTTAAGAAAGACAGATGTAAAAGTAATATGGAAAGAGCTAACAGGACTTGTTGTAAGTAATTCCTCTATTAAAACGTTAAATAATATTGACTATATCACGATTCTTAGTTTAAATAAATATATTGATATACCAGTTAAAAATCTACTTAAATTGGATACAATATCATTGATTAGAAATTATACACAAGATGAAAAAGTAGAACTTAATTTATCTGAAAAACGAAATTTAGAAGTATATGATAGAGTTGTAGAATCTAAAAAATAAATTTAATAGTCATAAAAAAGCCTAAGCAATTTTAGCTTAGGCTTTTTAACATAGAAAATGTTAAATTATCAAATTTATTTTCATTTTCTTTTTCTAATTCTTTACTTAAATAAAATTCTTTTGAATTATCTACAAGTAAAGGTACATCTATTATTCTATTATATTTATAGATATATTCTGGTAGTATTGTAGAACAAATAATCAGTTTTGGATTTATAAACTCTCCTAGTAAATAATTATTTAAATTGCACATTTCAGAAAAGTTACATGTATTATTTTCACAATATTCTACAATGCTACTATTGTTCACATATATATTTAACTCATCAGTTTTGATCCTTAATATATCATAACTTTCATTAAAATATTTATCAGAATCTTTAGGTGATATATATGCTAGGATACCTTTTTTTATTAAAGTTCCTTTATAAAAAGAAACATTGGTATACTCAGATAATTTCATTCCATATTTGATACAATCTATTAATTTATCTTTTCTTACGTATAAATATACATTTCTTATTTTGTTTACTATATTCATAAAATAAATTTCTCCTGATTTATATATATTATACACTTATTGTAATATAAATTCAAGTGTAACAATAGTAAAACTTTTAAAATATAATAATGTAGGTGATATAAATGGATATTTTAATTGAAACAGTAATAAATTTAGTAGCAATTGTTGGAATTGTAGCAATTATAGGATCATTTTTCGATATTTTTAGTATGTCATATTTGAATTATTTTAAAAGAGTATCAAATAAAATATTTGATTTTAGAAAAAATGAAATAAACAGTGATAAAACAGTAACGATAGATATTTACTTAAATAATATGTCAGATACTGAATCTGATAAAATGACTAAAGAAATAAAAAATAGTAAATGTTTAAATGATATTGCTGATTATATAAATATATATAAAACATTTGACAAAAAATAAGTTTTGATGTAAAATATATATGGGTGATTGCATGTATGCATATTTTAATGGATTAGTCAAAGATATATCAAATGATAAGGTAATTATAGATGTAAATAATATTGGATACGATATACATATGGCTGAAGATGATTTAAACAAATTAAAACTAGATGATAAAGTTTTAATTTATACATTTTTCCAGCATAGGGAAGATGAAATGAAATTATTTGGATTTTTAACTAAAAATCGCTTGCAGTTTTTTAAAAAATTAATTAGTGTTAGTGGTGTTGGTAGTAAAGTAGCTCTTGGAATAATATCTAACATATCTATTGAAGATATGTGCACGGCTATTGCCACTGATAATATACTGACACTTAAAAGTGTACCAGGAATAGGACCTAAACTAGCTGCAAAAATTATTTTTGAACTTAAAGATAAAATATCAAATGTGGAAATTTTAAAGAAAAGTACAGTGAAGAATAATATAGAAGTTGATGAGGCTATAACAGCACTTAAAGTTTTAGGATATTCAGAACGTGAATTATCTAGTTGTGTTAACGAAATGAATTTAGAAAATAAGTCTGTACAAGACATAATACGTATGTGCCTAAAATACTTACAAAAGTAGAGGGAATATATCCCTTTTATTACTTTTTAAAATATTTTACTAGACAATAAAACAATTTTATGGTAATATATATGTAATATACGAAAGGAAAAAGTATGATTGAATTTATAAATGTAAGTAAAAAATATAATCATGACGTTGCGGCGTTAGAAGATATAAATATAAAAATAGAAAAAGGTGAATTTGTATTTTTGGTGGGGCCATCTGGTAGTGGAAAATCAACGTTTTTAAAACTTATGGTTAAAGAGGATGATGCTACTACTGGCACAGTAATTGTAAATAACACAAATGTAAATAAATTGAAGGAAAAAGATATACCATTTCTAAGAAGGAAAATAGGATTTGTTTTCCAGGATTTTAGATTACTTTATGATAGAACAGTTGCAGAAAATATAATATTTGCATTAAGAGTTGTAGAAGCTTCAGAAAAAGATATAAAATTCCAGTTGAAATCTGTTTTGGAACTTGTTGGACTTGATGGTAAAGAAAACTGTTATCCTAATCAATTATCTGGTGGAGAACAGCAGAGAATATCACTAGCTAGAGCATTGGCTACAAGACCTCCAATTATAATAGCGGACGAGCCTACAGGAAACTTAGATCCTAAAACTGCAAATGAAATATTTAAAACATTACTTGATATAAATGCAAGAGGTACAACAGTACTAGTTGTAACACATGCTAAAGATATAGTTGATGGATTAAATAAGAGAGTAATAGCTCTAGATAACGGGAAAGTTGTAAGAGATGATGCAAGAGGGGGTTATTTGAAATGACAACCAATACTTATTTAATTAAGGAAGGGTATGATAATTTAAAAAAACATGGATCGAAAACTTTTTCGACTATGTTAATAATTTGTGCAACAATGATTGTGCTAGGAATATTTATCATATTACTTCAGAATGTTAACAAAAATGTACAAACAGTTAGAAATGAACAAGGATTTCAGGCATTTATTGATGATGCATCAACAGAAGTAGAAACAGAATATATAAAAGATAACATTAAGATAATACCAGGAGTAAAAGATATCAAATACATAGACAAAGATATGGCATTTGAAGATGCAAAAAGTGTATTTAAGGATCAGGAATATTTACTACAAGGACTTGAAAAGGTAAAACCATTTCCTGCATCATTTGTAATAACTTTTAATGATATAAATGAAGCATCAGCTATTAAATCTCAAGTAGAAAAAATTGATGGTATTACTAAAGTGAAATATAACGAAACAACAATACAAGCTATTATAACAATTTCTAAAATAGCAAATATATTTTTATTAGGTATAGGATGTATTATGCTAATAATTTCAATGTTTATTATTTCTAATACTATTAAACTTGCTGTTTATTCTAATAAAAGAGAAATATATATAATGAAATATATTGGAGCTACAAATTCATTTATTCGTAAACCTTTCATAGTTGAAGGTGCAATAATGGGATTACTTAGTGCATTAATATCTTTTGTATTAATATCTGTATCATATGTGATAATATATGCAAGACTTCCTAAAATTGGTACAAGTTTAGGTATATTTGGATTTATGCCATATTCACAATTGTGGTACCAAATATTAATAATATTTACCATAATAGGTTTATTTATTGGTGTAGTAGGAAGTGCAATTTCTATAAGAAAATATTTAAAGGTATAGGTGGTAATATGAAAAAAATATCAAGTATATTAATAATCTTGGGTATATTATTAACAATGAATAAAGTGGTATATGCAGACACATTATCAGACTATCAAAAGCAATTAGAAGCTATAAAATTAGAACAACAGGCAACTACAAAGAAGCTTACTGGATTGGATCAAGAAATAGCACAAGATTTATACGATATGATGGATTTGGACAGCAAAATGGTAACTTTTAGTAGTAAATTAGGTGATTTACAAAAGAGAGTAGATGAAGTAAATAGTAAACTTACTGAACAAGAAAAAGCTCTTCAAAATTCTGCACAGTCATATAATAGTGCAGAAGAAGTATATATAACTAGACTTAGAGTTATATATGAAAACGGTATTCCTAGTATGTTAGATATTTTTTTATCTTCAGAGAGTATTTCAGATTTTTTCTCTAAGATTAATGTACTTACTAGCATACTTCAATATGATAAATCTTTGGTAAATAATATGCAAACTCAAAAAGAGTATATAGATTATATTAAAAATAATATTGAAATTCAAAAAGTTCAGCTAGAACAATTAAAATATGATACTGAGAAGTCTTCTAATGCATTGGAAAATGCTAAAACTGCAAAAGAAAACAAAATGAATGAGATGAAATCTTCACAAACAACTTTGAAAGCTAAAGCACAAGCACTTGCAAAACAAGAAACAGAAGCTTCGAAAAAAATACAATCAGAAATAGAAAAGATGTTAGATTCAGGTGGTTCTTTTAGTGGACAGTTTGCTTGGCCTGTACCAGGATATGTTATTATAACTGCTAAATATAATATATCATATGATCCTTTTGATTTAGGTATCTATACAACACATACAGGAGTTGATATAGCTGGTTCGGGTATAAGTGGCTCTAAAATAACAGCTATGGAATCGGGAACAGTCACTTTGGCTAAATATTATGGTGGATATGGTAACTGTGTAATAATAGACTATGGTACTAGTACAGCTGATGGAAATAAATATAAATCATTATATGGACATGCTGAAAGATTAAATGTAGTTGAGGGGCAAAAAGTTATTAAAGGACAAACCGTTGCATTTGTTGGAACAACTGGTAACTCTTCGGGTCCGCATGTACACCTAGAGTTATATAAAAACAACAAAAGAGTAGATGCACTTTCTTACTTTGGTGGGATGAAATTTGTATATCGCTAATATTACAAAAATATTTCAAAAAAAATTATTTTATATCAAAAGATTAGAATAAAATATAAAAAAGTTATAAAATAACAAAAAACTATTGACTTATTTTAATTTTTGTTGCATAATTAAAATATAAAGGTTCTAAGGGGGAAAAAATATGGGTGCTATTAACAAGTTTATGAATATGTTAAATATTGGCTCAAATGATGAGAATAATGTTGACGATTACGATGATGATCAAGAAGTACAGGATACAACATCTACATATAAATCAAGAAGGAATTTCAATGAAATTGAACAAGAAAGCCCATATTCAGCTAGAAATATTCAATCTAAAGTTATTCCTATGAATACAGCTATTTCTTCATCTAAAATGGTTATAACTCAACCAAATTGTTATGAAGATGTTCAAGAAATAGGAGACTATTTAAAAAGCAAAAAATCTGTTATTGTTAATTTGGAAAGTGTTAATAAAGAGGATGCAAGAAGAATACTTGATTTTATGAGTGGAGCTACATTCGCTGTAGAAGGGACTATACAAAAAGTATCTAATTTAATCTACTTAATAACACCAAGAAATGTTGAAATACAAAATGATGTTGAAAGAAGTCAATATAAACAAAAACTATCTTTCTCATGGATGAAATAAAAATATTGCCATACATATTAATTATGTGTGGCTTTTTTGTCTTAAATTCTCTGAAATATTATGAAATATCAATAAAATCCTAATATTTTGTTGAAGTTTTTAATAAAATGATATATAATGTAAAAAGAGGTGATAGATATGATTATGCCAATAGATATTGAGAATAAAGTTTTTAAGAAATCTAAATTAGGCGGATATGAAATAAAGGAAGTTGAAAATTTTTTAGAGTTATTAATCGTAGACTATGAAAATTTGTATAAGGAAAATTCCGAAATAAAAGAAAAATTAATTAGATCAGAAGAATCAATAAAATATTACGATTCTTTGGAACAAGGTGTAACACAAACCATTGAAAATTCTCAAAAAGTTGCAGATGAGATAAAAGAAAAAGCAGCTATTGAAGCTGATGAAATTAGAAAAAGTGCTAGATGTGAATCAAGTTTCACACTTGAAGAAGTTAAGTTGGAAATTAGAGCTAAGCAAATTGAACTTGAACAAATAAAACAACAAATGCAAATATATAAAATAAAAGTAAGTTCTATGCTAGAAGCACAATTAAAAATTATAAAAGAAGAAGAATAAATATTATTAGTAAAAGTGATAGTTATATTAAATTATGACTATCACTTTTTTACTGTAAAAATATTATATATTTACTTATAATATTTTGTATAATTCAATATATTTTAGTCTATTATAATAATATTAAAAGTTAAATAATTGACTTATTACAAAAATTATTGTATAATATATGTTATATAGAAATGAGGAATAATATGTTTGACAAGTTGGGAGAACTAGAAATAAAATATAATGAATTAACGGGTAAAATATCTGATGCTACTGTTATATCTAATCAAGAAGAATGGAAAAAATTAATGAAAGAACATTCACAAATGAAAGATGTAGTTGAAAAATACATAGAATATAAAAACAATGAAAAAGCTATGAATGAAGCTAAAGAACTTATGTCTGAATTAGATATGAAAGAAATGGCAGAAGCTGAATATTTAGAATGTAAAAATAAATTAGTGCAAATTGATAATGAACTTAAAGTGTTATTATTACCAAAAGATTCAAATGATGATAATAACGTAATTATAGAAATACGTGGAGGGGCAGGTGGAGATGAAGCTGCACTTTTTGCATATAATCTATATAGAATGTATACTATGTATGCAGATTTAAAAAGATGGCAAGTAGAAACTTTAGATATGAATGAAACAGGTATTGGCGGTATAAAGGAAGTTTCATTTATGATTAAAGGAAAAGGTGCATTTAGTAAACTTAAATTTGAAAGTGGAGTTCATAGAGTTCAAAGAGTACCAGAAACAGAAACTAGTGGCAGAACACACACATCTACTGTAACTGTTGCAGTGCTACCTGAAGTTGATGATGTAGAAGTTGATATTAAAAATGAAGATTTGAGAATTGATACATATAGAGCTAGTGGAGCAGGAGGTCAACATGTAAACAAAACAGATTCTGCTATTAGAATAACTCACGCACCTACTGGATTTGTTGTTACGTGTCAATCTGAAAGATCACAAACTCAAAATAAAGAAACTGCTATGAAAATGTTACGTTCAAAAATATATGAATATATGGAAGAAGAAAAAAACAAAAAACTTGCTTCTACAAGAAAATTACAAGTTGGTACTGGTGATAGAAGTGAAAAAATAAGAACATATAACTACTCACAAGGAAGAGTTACAGATCATAGAATTGGTTATACAATGTATCAAATAGAAAGCTTTATGAATGGCAATCTTGATGATATGTTGGAAGCATTAAATTCATATGATAGAGCAGAAAGATTAAAAGAAGGAATTATATAAAAGTTGATTTTTAAAATGTAGCAAACAATACTTTAATTATTGTTTGCTACATTTTGCTATTGTATATATATTCTTTTTACTCTTTTAGATATTCTGGAAATTATTTCGTAATTTATTGTTCCAATTATATTAGCAATTGTATATATACTGTCATCGTAATCTAGTATTGTGCAGTAGTCTCCTACTTGTATAGTTGGTACATTAGTTACATCTATCATACACATATCCATACATATGTTACCAATAATTCTACAAGGTATATTATTAATATAAACATTTAATTTATTTGATAATTTTCTATCCAAACCATCAGCATATCCTATCTGAATTGTAGCAATTTTCATAGTTGTACTAGACTTAAATGTTCTAGAATAGCTAACACTACAACCGGAATTAATTTCTCTTAAATTTATTATTGGAGCTGTTATTTTTACAGCAGGTTTAAGTGATATGCTACTCCTTAAAGATTCATCAGGATAGTATCCATATAATAAATCACCTATTCTAACTGCATTATATGAAAATTTGGGATGTTTTAATAATCCACTACTATTTAAAGCATGTATATAATTAAATGTAAATCCCTTTGTTGTTAATAATTTAATACAGTCATCAAAATTGTTAAGTTGATGTAAAGTGTATTTATCATCTGTATCTGCTGAAGACAAATGTGTATATATTCCATCTATTGAAATATTAGTTAAATTATCTTTTATATGTTTTAAATTATCTTGTATTTCGTTTATATTAAATCCAAGTCTTGTCATTCCTGTATCAACTTTTATATGAATTTTTACTTTTTTATTTTCAATAAGTGCTTGTTCATTTAATAATTTTAGTAAGTTCATATTTGATACTGAAACTGTTAAATTATAATCTAAAATATTTTGAATATCTTCTTCTAAAAATTGTCCAGCAACCAATATGTCACTATCAATTAAATTTTTCCTTAAATGTACACCCTCGTCTACTATAGCTACTCCTAAAAATGAAATACTTAATGTCTTTAAAAATTTTGACACTTCTGTATCTCCTAAACCGTAAGCATCAGCCTTCACCATTGCAATTATTGTTACAGTATTATTTATTCTTTCTTTTATTTTTTCCAAGTTATATTTAATATTTTGTAAATTTACATACATTTTCGCTGCCATATAATTCACTCCTTGATTATATATTATAACATATAACATATAATTTACAATAATTAATAAATGAAAAAACAGAAAAATGTGAGTTTATTGTTGACTTATTTTTAAAAAGGGTGTAATATATATAATATGAATAATAGGGGTTTGATTATGGAAAATAAAGAAAAAGAAAAATTAGAAAAAGAAAAAGTTAATTTAAATAAAGAAAAGTTGAATTTTGATAAGGTGAAAATAATTACTAATACGTTAACAGGAGTATTTATAATACTTATTTCAGCAATGATTATTATGGCTTTTATGACAGTGGCAAAACCATACTTAGATAAGGAACAACTAGTTGATAGTAATTCTATATATATGAATAGAATAGAGGAAGCTTTAGTTAAAATATATTCTAATTATGTTGGTGATGTTGATATGGAAACTTTAGTTGAAGGTGCAATTAGTGGAATTGCTAAATCTACTGGTGATCCATATACAAGATATGTATCTCAAACTGAATATGATAGTATGCTTACATCAGGTACTGAAAAATATGGTGGACTTGGAATACATATAACATATGATGAAGCAGCTAATGGAATTATGATATTAAGTGTTATGCCTGGTTCGCCAGCATTAGAAGAGGGATTAAATGCTGGGGATGTAATTAAGCAAGTTGGTGATACAATTGTTAATGCAGATAATTATTACAATTGTGTAGATAGAATAAAAGGACCAGAAAATACTAAAGTAGCTTTGAATATTCAAAGAGGAGAAGAAAATTTTACAAAGGAATATACAAGAAGAATAGTTACTGTAAATAATGTTGAGTCTAAAAAATTAGATGGAAATATTGGTTACATTAAGATACTTGCTTTTGAAAATAATATTTCACAGCAATTTAAAGAACAATATGATAAATTTAGATCTGAAAATGTATCTGCAATTGTTTTAGATTTAAGAAACAATCCTGGTGGATTACTTAATGAGGCAGTTACTATAGCAAGATCAATTCTTCCAAAAGGAGATATAGTAAAACTAGTATATAAAAGTAAAGAGGATAAGGTATATACTTGTGATGGGAAAAATGAAATAGATATACCACTTATAGTTTTAGTTAATGGTAATAGTGCAAGTGCATCTGAAATTTTAGCAGGAGCAATTAAAGATTCGGGGAAAGGAACACTTGTTGGAAATAAAACATATGGAAAAGGAATAGTACAAACAATTGAAAAAGTTACGTTTCAAGGTGCTTTATCAATAACAACTTCAAAATATTACACTGCAAGTGGCATTGAAATACATAAGAATGGTATTGTTCCAAATGTTGATGTTAGTTTACCTGAAGAATATAAAAACAAAAATTATGTTCCTGAAAACAAAGACCTTCAGCTACAAAAAGCTTTAGAAATATTAAAAGAAATTAAATAGAAATAATTAAGAAATAAAAAAGATATGTATTGAAAATATTTTATACATATCTTTTTAAATTATAATGTTAGTGCTATATGTAGAATACATAATATTGTAACATTGCTAAAAATGTCTATTTTTGTATATTGACATTAAAATAAAATGGTGATATAATATGATTCCAAGAGAGGCTTTATAGGTGATGATTTATGATTACAAATATGGTTTCAAGAGAATCTTTGCAAAAAATAAAAAAAGATGTTGATGGATACATTGGACAAAGGATTTGTGTTAAAGCAGACAGCGGCAGAAATAAGTGTGAATACAAAGAAGGTATATTAACTAGTACATATTCTAGTACTTTCAATGTAGTTGATGAAAATACTGCACGCAATATGAATTATTCATATACAGATTTACTCACTAATAAAGTGGAACTTACACTGCCAAACGGAGAAAGTATAGCAGGATATGATTATTCAGTAATATGTCATTCAAAATTTTAAAATATATAAGTAGAAGTGTTATAAATACTTCTACTTCTTTTATTTTAAATTATATAATTTAAATATTGTATTTTTTGTTTTTTTATTATATAATCTATTTAGGTGATAAATTTGAATATAAAAGACAAAAAGAAAAATTTTATAAATATAATACTATTATTAATTTCATTAATAATAGTTGTGGTATTATGTGTGTTTTTATTAGATACTACAGGAAAAATAAATCAAGGAAGTTTTAGAGTAAATGATTTAGTTGTTTTTTCTATAGCAACCGTTGAGGACACAAAAGAAAATACAGACATTACTACAGAAACAGATGAATCAGTAGTTCACGATTCAATAAATAGTATATCTGATCTTAGATTAGATATTTCACAGAAAAATGTTGTTTCTTTTTTGATTACAAAATTAGATAATATAGATGCAACAGATATATATATTGACAATGTTAAAACAAAATATCCTATTTTAACAGAAAATATGTATATTTATCAAAAAGAGGAAAATAAGATTGACTTAAAAACAGAAAATATAAAACTATTTTTAGATAAAGAAGACAAAGATGGGCAGTACTTAATCAAAGTAAATATTGATAATATAAATTGTGTAAAAGAAGTTGCTATTCCCGAAACTGAAACTTCCATTATATTTGATGGAACAATATTTAATGTTTTTAATACTAAAATTTCAGATATTACTTTTGATATTCAGTTTAACTTAAATATAACTGATTCAAATGGAAGAATAAATATTTGTAAAGTAAAATTATATATGCCAAATGAATTACTAGTTACTAATGGTGTAAGTATTATAAAAGAAGATACAGGAAAATTTTCGTTTACAATAAAATAAAAAATACTCAGTTCAATAAATTAATGTAATAAAATGTGTAAAAAATTCAATATAATACTTGAAATTTAATATAATATAGTGTATAATATCTTTGTACCAAACAATAGGCTTCATGTGAACCTTGTCAGATCCGGAAGGAAGCAGCAACAGCTTGTAAGTTCTATGTGTTTGGTACATTTTAGTTTGTGGGTGATTAATATATGGGATACATAGCATTATATAGAAAATATAGACCAGACAAATTTAACGATATAATTGGACAAGAAAATATAACTTCAATACTAAAGAATCAAATTAAAAACTTAAAAATATCTCATGCATATATATTTAGTGGTAGTAGAGGAACAGGTAAGACATCTGCAGCTAAAGTGTTTGCAAGGGCAATAAACTGTTTACATCCGGCAGATGGAGAACCATGTAATGAATGTGAAGCATGTAGAAGTATACTTGAAGGTGATACAACAGATGTAGTTGAAATGGATGCTGCATCAAATAATAGTGTAGAAAATATAAGACAGATTAGAAATGAAGTCATATATGCAGCTACTTCTGTTAAGTATAGAGTATATATTATAGATGAAGTTCATATGTTAACAACTAGTGCATTTAATGCACTACTGAAAACTTTAGAAGAACCACCTGAAAATGTTGTATTTATACTTGCTACAACAGAACAACATAAAATACCAGTAACTATACTTTCTAGATGTCTTAGATTTGAATTTTCAAAGATATCTGAAGAAAATATAAAGAGAAGAATAATATATGTTTTAGATGAAGAAAAAGTAAAATACGAAACAAAAGCAGTAGAATATATTGCAAAACTTGCTGATGGAGCATTAAGAGATGCACTCAGTATATTAGATAGATGTTTATCTGAAAAAGATGAAGTATTAAAGTTAACAAAAGTAGAAGAAATTATAGGAGCAACTAGCAAAGATATATTAGAAAAACTAGTGGAAGCTATATTAAATAAAAATAGTATTGAAATATTAAATACTATAGATTTGGTAGTTAAAAGAGGTAAAGATTTAAGACAGCTAATTTATTCTCTTACAGAAGAATTTTTAGAAATATTAATTAACGTAGAAAATAAAGAGGAAAGTAAAAAAATATCTAATATTATTGATGAGTTATCTAAACTTGACAATGAGATAAGATTAAGTGTAAAACCAACAATTTTGATTAAATCAGCATTAATAAGAATAAGCAATTCTTTAATAAAAGATGGACAAAGTATTAGCTCTAGTGATAATAACTTTACAAATAACAAGATAGATAGCTTAGAAAATGAAATTAATAAGTTATTTAATATAATCAATAATATTAAAAAAGAAGAAAAAGTTAGTGAAATAAAAGAACTTGAATTACAATCGGATAAAAGTGAAAAAACTATAAATAAAGATAAATTGAAACTTTTTAAAAATTATGAAGATTTTAAAAATATTATAGTTTCTAAAGGAAAACTTAAATTGTTTTCTACTTTAGCAGGAGCAACTATGTTTTTAAGTGATGAAAATGTTGTTATTATTACAAGTAATGAATTTGCATATAAAATGCTTTCGATTGAAGAACAAAAAGATACTATTGCAAATATTTTAAAATCAGAATATAGTATAGATATACCTGTAATAATCAAATTGAAAAAGCAAGTAATAGAAAATAAATTAGAAAAAACACTAAAAGATAGTAGTACGGAATATACAAATTTAGATTAAGAGAGGAATGTGAATTTAATGGGAAAATTTGGAGGATTCAATGGTGGAGGCATGGGAAATATGCAAAACCTAATGAAACAAGCACAAAAAATGCAAGCTGAAATGTTAAAGAAACAAGAAGAAGTTAGTGTAAAAGAATTTGAGGCATCAGCAGGTGGTGGAGCAGTAATAATTAAATGTACTGGAGATAAACTTATAAAAGAAGTAATAATCAAACCTGAAGTTATGGCTGATGGAGATGTAGAAATGTTACAAGACTTAATAAAAGTTGCTACAAATGAAGCTATAGGTAAAGCTGAATCTGCAATGCAAGCTGATTTAGGACAATTTAATATGCCTGGACTTATGTAGGTATTAATATGTATTCTAATATAATAAATAAATTAATAAATCAATTTGAAAAACTACCTGGTATAGGTCATAAAACAGCTGTAAGACTTGCATTCTATATACTAGAAGCACCAATTGAAACAGCAGAGGAAATGGCTAAAATTTTAGTTGAAGCTAAACAAAAAGTTAAACTTTGTTCAAAGTGTTTTAACATAACAGAGAAAGATCCATGTGAAATTTGTTCTAATCCAAAGAGAGATGAAACAATAATATGTGTTCTTGAAAGTGTTAAGGATGTTATTGCAATGGAAAAAACACATGAATTTAATGGCAAATATCATGTGTTACATGGAAGTATTTCACCAATGAATAATATAACAGCGGGTGATATAAAAGTAAAAGAACTTTTAGAGAGATTAAAAGAAATAGATGTAAAAGAGGTAATACTTGCAACTAATCCTACTATTGAAGGAGAAACAACTGCTATGTATATTTCAAGATTAATTAAGCCACTAGGAATATCTGTGACTAGAATTGCACATGGTATTCCTGTAGGTGGAGACATAGAGTATACAGATGAAATAACTTTAATAAAGGCATTAGAAGGAAGACGAGAAATGTAACAAAAATAAGATTACTAGTCATAAGATAACTTAATATTAATCTTATGGCTAGTAATCTTATTTTGTTATACAAAATATATTTGAAATAAATTATAAATATGTAAAAATAATTGGAATATGTATAACAAAAGAGATATATTAATGTATATACACGTTAATATTATGTTTTTTTACAAACTTATACATAAAATATATAAAGAGGGTGATTTTTTGAAATATAATAATGTTAAATTTAATGATTTGAGAAAAACATATAAAGAATTTAATTATGATAACTATTCATATAGTTTTTTAGAAGATAAATTACAAATTATATTTGAGTTTTCTGGGTATGATGGTATAAAATTTAAACCTAAGTGGATTATACCAATAAGTGAAAATGAATATTTAAAAAAAGATAAAATATTTTTAGATAAAATTATATTCAATTTAGGTTTAGTAGAGGTTATAAGTTATTGGAAAGCAACATGTTCCCCTGTTTTGAATATAAAATGTTCAAGTCTAAATGAAGATCAAAAAAAATGGTGGAAAAAATTATATTTTAATGGTTTAGGGGAATTTTTCTATACAAATAATATTTGTGTGAACGAAAACAATTTTATTGATATAAGATGTCAAAGTCAATTAAATGAAAATAAATGTATATTAAAAAATGAATTTAATGGATGTTTAATTCCTATAGGTGGTGGAAAAGATTCAGTAGTAACTTTAGAAACTTTAAGTAAATTGAAACAAAAAACAAATAATTTATGTTACATTGTAAATCCAAGAGGAGCAACTATTGAAACTGTAAAAATAGCCGGGTATTGTGATAGCACAGTTTGTGTAAGTAGGACAATTGATAAAAATTTAATTGATTTAAATTTAAAAGGATTTCTTAATGGGCATACACCTTTTTCTGCAATTTTAGCATTTTCATCATATCTAACAGCATATTTGTATAATAAAAAATATATAGCATTATCTAATGAATCTAGTGCTAATGAATCTAACGTTGAAGGAACAAATATTAATCATCAATATTCTAAAAGCATCGAGTTTGAAAATGATTTTAGAGAATATGTTGAAAAATATTTATCTAATAAAATACAATATTTTAGTTTTTTAAGACCCCTTAATGAGTTTAAAATTGTTGAAATGTTTTGTAAATATCCTAAGTATTTCAATGCTTTTAAAAGTTGTAATGTTGGATCTAAAGAAGATTTGTGGTGCAAAAATTGTCCCAAATGTCTGTATGTATATATAATGTTATCAGCTTTCTTATCTTTAGATAAATTGAATGATATATTTGGAACTAATATGTTTGAAAATATTGAGTTGAAAAATATTTTAGATGGATTAGTGAGTAATAAATTTGATAAACCATTTGAATGTGTAGGGACAAAGGAAGAAATAAATTATGCTTTATACATAAAAATCAATAAATTAAAAGAGGAAAGTGAAAGCATTCCATCATTATTATTATATTATATAAATAATTATTCTGATATTTATGATAATATAGTAAAAAATAATATTAAAGACAATATAGAAAAATATTATGATTTACAAAACAATATTCCACTAGAATACAAGGAGTTAATATAATGGTAGAGAAAACAATTAATGATATATATAATTTTCTAGATGGTAAGAAAATACTTATATTAGGTTATAGCAGAGAAGGAAAGTCAACATATAATTTTATACGTAACAGATTTAAAAATATTAAAATATCTATATTAGATTATAATATTATTGATAAAATAGACGATGAAAATGTTGAAGTTTATTGTGATAATGAGTATGAAGAATATTTTAAAAGGTTTGATCTTGTAATTAAAAGTCCAGGGGTATCAATAAAAAGGGAACTATACGATAAATATAAAGAAAAAATTGTATCTCAAACGAGTATATTTCTGGAATATTCAAAAAATATAGTAATTGGTATAACAGGAACAAAGGGCAAAAGTACAACTTCTTCGTTGATACATCATATATTTAAAAGTTGTAATTTAGATAGTAAATTAGTTGGGAATATTGGAACACCTATATTGTCTGAAATTAATGATATAAAAGATAGTACAGTAATTGTATTTGAAATGTCATCACATCAACTACAATATATAACTAAATCACCTAAAATTGCAGTATTATTAAATATTTATGAGGAACATTTGGATTACTATGAATCATTCAATGAATATATAGTATCAAAAGAAAATATATATAAGTTTCAAAATGAAAACGATATATTAATATATAATTCATCATCTAAAAATATAAATATTGATAATATATTAAAAGTAGGACAAAGAAGATTACCAGTATATATTAATAATGATAATATTAAAGAGGATTATTATATAAATATTAAAGGTAACGAAATAATATTTTGTATAGACGAAAAAAAATCAATAATTAATATAAAAGATATAAAAACAAATTTAACAGGTGAACACAATTTATACAATATAGTAATAGCTTTAGCTGTATCAAATGAAATAGGTTTAGAAATAAAAGATATTTTAGATTCTATATCTTCGTTTAAAGGTTTAGAACATAGAATGGAATACGTAGGAAAGTATAATGGTATAAATTTCTATAACGATTCTATTGCAACTATTCCAGAAGCTACTATATGTGCAATTAAAAGTCTTGGAAAAGTAGACACAATAATTATTGGAGGAAAAGATAGAGGAGTAAATTATTCAGAGTTAGTTAAGTTTTTAGTAAATAGTAAAATTAATAAAATTTTACTTATTGCTGAAAGTGGTCGCAGAATATATGATTTGTTAGATGAAAATAACAATAGGTATATATATGCAGAAAATTTAGAAAATGCAACCCAATTATCAAAATTAAATACTCCTAAAAACGGAACTTGCCTTTTATCTCCAGCTTCAGCAAGTTATGGATATTACAAAAATTTTGAAGAAAGAGGAAAATTATTTAAAGAATTAGTTAAAAAGTAGCTAAATGAAAAACGATTTAATTATGTACTGAACCCAAAAAGTTAGACAATTATAATAATCTATTTATTTATTAAAATGTTTTAATACAATGCTTATAATATAAACTTTTAATTTTATTAGTTTTAAATTATTATTTTATTTCTAATTAACACGTTTTTATAAAAAATACACAAATACTACGAAAAAATATCAAGGTTTTACTTAAATTACATAAATATTAAAAAGATTTAAGTAAAATTACATAAATATTTCAAAAAATATAGCAAAATAAAAGTTTTATGATATAATGTATATAGAAATTTGTGGGGTGTTTTTATATGGATGAGAGAAAAATTCTAATAGTAGATGATGAAAAATCAATAGTTGAAATTTTGAAATTTAATTTAGAAAAAGAAGGATATAAAACCTTTGAAGCGTATGATGCTGATGAAGCTATAGAAAAAGCTTTTGAAGTTAATCCTGATTTGATATTACTAGATGTTATGCTTCCTAAATCAGATGGATTTACAGTGTGTAGAAAAATAAGGCAAAAATTATCATGTCCTATTATAATGCTTACAGCAAGAGAAGATGTTGTTGATAAAATTATAGGTTTAGAGCTTGGTGCAGATGATTATATGACCAAACCATTCAGCATTAGAGAAGTTATGGCTAGAATAAAAGCAAATTTAAGAAAATATGTTAAAAATGTTGAAAATACAACATCTGATGAAAAGCAAAATGGATTTATGATAAAAGATATGTTCATAGATTCAAAAAATTATTTAGCTACAATTAATAGTAAAATAATTGATTTAACAACTAAAGAATTTGATTTATTAAAACTATTATCAAGTGCTCCAAATGAAGTATTTACAAGGGAGCAGATTTTAAAAACTATATGGGGTTACGATTATTATGGTGATGCAAGAACAGTTGACGTTACGGTAAGAAGACTTAGAGAGAAAATAGAGACCAATACAGCTGCTCCAAAGTATTTATTAACAAAAAGAGGAATGGGTTACTATGTAACACTAAAATAACCGTTAGTGGTGCATTATATATGTACCACTATTTCTTTGATAAAAGAGGTGCAAAATTTGAAAGAGACAATAAAAAGAACCATATTATTACTATCTATTGCAACAATTTTGATTACGTATTTATCTGTTTTTTATTTAATGAAATTAGAGATTATTTTAACAGATAATCTATTTCAGATTAACAATATAATTATATTGTTAATCATATTTGCTGTTGTATTGACACTGGCAAGTGTACTATCTAAAATGATAATATTTCCACTTAAAAAATTAGAGAAGAATATGAAAAGTGTTATAGATGGAAAAGCGTTAGAAACAAAACATTTAAAGGGATATAATAAATTTAAAGAAATTGATGAGTTAATAGATATATATTCAACTATGATGGAAGTGATAAAGAAAAATAACTTTGATTTAAATAGTCAAAAAAGCAAAACTGAAATTATTTTAGAACAAATGGCTGATGGAGTAATAGCTTTTTCTGTTACGAAAGATGTTGTTCATATAAATAAATCTGCTATAAATCTTTTAGGGATATCTAAAGAATATGATGATTTTGATAAGATAATTAAAAAATTAAGTTTACAATTAGAGTTTGATCAAATAATGTATTTACCAAATTATAAAAATATTGAATATAAAGTAATTATAAATGAAAATGTTTTAAACTTAATATTTGTACCTTTCTTTAGTGACAAGCTTATACCTATGGGTATAATAATGGTTGTAAGAAATGTAACTGAAAGTGTTAGATTAGACAATATGAGAAAAGAGTTTGTTGCTAATGTTTCCCATGAACTTAAAACACCACTTACATCCATTAAAGGATACTCTGAAACAATG
The DNA here is from genome assembly GCA_028684095.1 of Clostridia bacterium. Taxonomy (GTDB): domain Bacteria; phylum Bacillota; class Clostridia; order TANB77; family CAG-465; genus RGIG5057. The sequence continues at coordinate 50,979 of JAQUGQ010000002.1, read as the reverse complement.
ATGAGAGTAGATTTAACTGGTGCGGAAATTTCAGAATTTGCTAGGGTTATTAATCAAGAAGCTAATAGAATGGATAGATTAGTTGCAGATTTACTTCAACTTTCAAAATTTGATTATAGTAAGGCATCTTGGAAAAAAACAACGTTTTCATTATCTGATTTAGCTAATACTGTAACTGAAAAAATGAAGTATAGTGCAAGTCAAAAAGAACATATTGTAAAATGTGAAGTAATAGTGCCAACTAAGGTATATGCAGATAAAGATTCAATAGAACAAGTAATAATGAATATAGTAAGTAATAGTATAAAATATACACCTGATGGTGGAAATATAATGTTATATGTTGGTACTGTAAATAATAGTGCATATATTAAAATAATAGATAACGGTATGGGTATATCAGAAAAAGATTTACAAAGAATATTTGAAAGGTTCTATAGAGTAGATAAAGCAAGATCTAGACAAATGGGTGGAACAGGACTTGGACTTGCTATAGTTAAAGAAATAGTAGATGGTAACGGAGGAAATATAGATATTAAAAGTGAAATTGATAAAGGTACAGAAATAATTATAACGTTACCAGTTAAATAAGAGGAGATATAATGAGATACATAGATACACATGCACATTACAATGATAAGGTATATAAAGATAATTTAGATGAAATATTAGCTATAATAAAAGATGCAAATGTTGATAAAATAATAAATGTTGGATATAGTATAGAAGGTTCTAGAGAATGTATTGAACTTGCAAAAAAGTATGACTATATATTTTCTACAATAGGAATTCATCCGGAAAGTATAGAAGAGGATGTAGATAAATTAGAAGAATTATATAACATCAATAAAGGTGAAAAAATAGTTGCTGTAGGGGAAATTGGTTTAGATTATGCTTATGTAAAAGATAATAAAGAGAAACAAATTAATTTATTTAAAAAACAAATTAAATTAGCTGAGAAGCTTAAATTGCCTATAATAATACATTCAAGAGATGCTGCTTTAGATACATATAACATAATAAAAGAAAATGTAAATATAGGTACCAAATTGCTTTTTCACTGCTTTGCACCAACAGACGATTTAGTTAGATTAGTATTAGAAAGAAAATATTTTGTAGCATTTGGAGGCAACATAACTTATCCAAGAAATATATCTTTTAAAAAATATATAGAAATGATTCCAATAGAGCAAATGGTTATGGAAACAGATTCTCCTTATTTATCTCCAATACCATTTAGAGGCAAAATTAATAACTCTTCAAATTTGAATATTATATGTAAAAAACTTGCAGAATACAAAAATATTAACGAAGAGGAATTATCAAAGATACTATATAATAATTCAATTAAGTTATTTGATTTAAAATAGTAGCGAAAAAACATGTAACTGTTAAAAAAAGTTATTTAACTTGACAATAAAAGCAATTAATTATATAATATATTCATATAAGGAGGATATATTATGAAAAAAAATATTTTAATAATTACAATTCTTTTATTAATAATTATAATTATTGTATTCGTAGTTTTTATTACATATTTTAAAGATGATTATTCTAACGTTAACTTAAATTCTTCAGATATAATGAATGATATATCCTTAAATTTAGGAAATGACATGACTCCTATGATACTATTAGAAGAACAACAAGTTAAGGATACATATGATATAGATGTTTTAAAGTTAGAGAGTTATGTGATAAAAATTCCAATAATGAATATTAGAGCTGATGAAATTGCGATAATAAAAGTTAAAAACATAAGAGATATTGAATACGTTAAAAGTAAGTTAAAATTTAGATTGAGAAATATTGAAAATACATTTGAAAGATATTTACAGGATCAATTTGAACTTGTCAAAAATTCTTTGATTATATCAAGGGGAAAATATATTTTAATGTCAATATCTGATAGAAATGATGATATTGAAAATACATTTAGAAGTTATTTTGAAAATAATAAAAAGTAGCTTTAATACAAAAAAATGACGTGATAGTTATCTCGTCATTTTTAAGAAGTTAGTAATATTTGATGAAATTACTAAAAGTTACTTGGCAGTTATAATCAATGATATACAAAGTTTCATTGATCATGACTTGTATAGAAACTTTTGAAGATTTAATTTCAAATATTGCTAGTTCTTCTAAGTTTGATTTTTGATTAACCTTTATAACTTTTGTTCCAAAAACATGGATATTTGAACCACTTTTTGTAGCAAATAATTTATTTGCTACATATGAAAAGTTCGTGCAGTGCTCAAGTATTAAATTGTTTTCAACAAATAGGTTAAAATCAGTTATTGAACCTTCAATCCGAATGCTATCAGTTAGATAAAACTCGTTTTTAGTTGTTCTTTCATTACACATGATATATACCTCCAATCGAAAATATATTTTATATTACTATACAATATAGTATATGAAAAAATAATGAAAAAATGATTAAAAATATCAAAATGTAATATTTTCTAAAAATAAGTAATATAATAAGAGAAGAAATGAGGTTATTTTATGCAATATTTAATTTTTTTTGGATGTATAATAGCTATTGTTATAATAGCAAAAATACTATCATGGCCCTTTAAAATAATATTTAAGTTAATATTAAATATAATACTAGGTGTTTTGCTTATAATACTAGTAAATACTTTTGGTGCTGGATTTGGATTAAATATACCATTTAATACTATAACAGCACTTACAGCTGGAATACTTGGAATACCAGGAGTAATACTTTTAATTATCTTGCAATTTATATTATAATAATAGTATGAACAAATTGTAAAATTGTATATTTTTTGGAAAATTGCTAAAAATATTACTAAATTCGGAGGTAATATGAAAGCATATAATTTTAAAAAATATACAATTTTTGTGTGTGTATTAGGTTTTTTAGTATTCTCACTATATTTATCTATTAATAATATTAGTATAAACATTTCAGGATTATATGCTGCAAAAGAAATAAAAGCAAGTTCGTTAGCAACTAAAAATCCATCATCAGGTTCAGATGTAACACAATTATTAGCAAGATTAATTAATGGAGAGGCAAGAGGAGAACCATATCAAGGTCAGGTGTGTGTTGGTGCAGTTATTTTAAATCGAGTAAAAAGTGCAGAATTTCCCAATACTATATCTGGGGTAATATATCAGAAAGGACAATTTACGTGTGTTACTGATGGGCAGTTTAACAAAGCAATAGATAAAAACTCTACAATATATAAAGCAGCAAAAGAAGCTATGAATGGTTCAGATCCGACTAATGGAGCACTATTTTTCTATAATGCAAAAACCACAAAAAGCAAATGGTTATTTACACTTAAAACTGTTAAAGTAATAGGTAAACATACATTTGCAGTGAGTGGAGGAGAAAAATGATTGAAAAGATTGAAAATAAAATAATTAGATTAAAAAGAAAAACAAATCCTAAAGTAATGGGTTTAATATTCTTCTGTATATTTGGTTTTTTTGTTATATTTAGTTTAGAAATGACAAATAACTTTAAGAGGCAAAAACAGTTAGTACAAGATGAATATAACAGGAGTATGTATGAAATGACATCATATATAAAGAATGTAGATTTAGAATTATCTAAGCTTCAAATAATATCAGATAAAAGATTAATAATAACAACACTTGCAGATGTATGGAGACAATCAAATTTAGCAAAAGAAAATCTAGCTAATTTGCCAATAATTCAAGAGAAAATGGGTAATACTTCAAAATATTTAACTCAACTTAGCGATTATTCACATTCTTTAATGGATCAAGTAAGCAGAGGAAAAGAAATAACCGCTGAACAATCTGAAAATATAGTTAAACTTAATACAAGTAGTACTGAGTTGTTAAATGTTACTAATAAGATATATGAAGATCTTAATTCTGGAAGATTAAAATGGGATGAAGTAGAAAAATTGGGTAACAAAAATCTAGATGAAAATGTAGCGGTATCAAATATACAGAGTATAGTTGAAACATTTGTAGAGTATGAAGGCTTAATTTATGATGGTGCATATTCAAATCATATTATTGAGATGACTCCAAAAAATTTAAGTGAAAATATTGTAACACAGGAACAAGCTAAAACTAATTTAAATACTATATTTGGAGAAGAAAATTTAGAGTATGTAAACTTTATAGGTGAAAATAATAATAAATTAGATTTATATGAATTCCAAGTTAAATTAAAGGATAATTTAATTATACGTGATGTATACATGACTAAAAAAGATGGAAAATTATATTTAATGGTAAGTGATAAAAAAGTAGTTGAGCAAAAGATTACGATTGATAATGCTAAAAAATTAGGTGAAGATTTTCTTGAAAAAGCTGGAATAGAAAATGTAGTAGATACTTATTATATAATAACAGAAAATTTAGTTACTATAAACTATGCAGCTCTACAAGATTATATTATATTATATCCAGATTTAATTAAAGTTAAAATTGCATTAGATGATGGTGAAATATGTTCTGTAGAAACTGGTGGATATACATTTAACCATACAAATAGAGATAATTTAACACCAAAATTAACTATTGAAGAAGCACAAAGTAAAATAAATAAAAGTATAAAAGTGGAAAGTAAAAATTTAGCCATTGTACCTACAGAATCTAAAAGAGAATTATTAGTATATGAATTTAAAGGAACTGTAAATGAAAAAAAATGTATTATATATATCAATGCATTAACTGGTGAAGAAGAAAATGTATTAATGATTATTGAAACTCCCAATGGAACACTGACAATGTAGTAATATAGCAGAATATCTAATCATTAGATATTCTGCTATATGTATTGAAATTAATTTACGGATAAATATCTAATGTAAATTAAAACTATTCACTTTAATTTACTAATATATATTATGTAAAAAAAATTAATTTGACAGTAATATTTTAAAATACTATTCATATATTGTAATATAAAAATATATGAGGGGGAAATATTATGTTAGTGAATACAGAAAATAAGGGTTTGAATCTTTATACTATACCGATAAGAGAAAGGGTAAGTGTGTGGATTGAGCAAGATATACTTGTTCCTGATACAAAACCAGATGCAATTAAAATAATAAATGTTACAGTTAATCCATATGTAACAGACATAGAGGTTATGGACAATAAAATTAAAGTTACTGGTAAGATTAACTATTATGTTATATATAGGACTAATGAGACAATTATGGGTACAAGAGGACTATATGTATCACTTCCTTATACCCAAGTATTAAACGTTAAAGGTATTCAAAAAAATACTGATGTAAGAGTAAGACCTATAGTTAAAAACGTTATATACTCTCTTCCAAACGAAAGAAAAATAGCTATTAAAACAGAAGTTATATTTAGAGTTAAAGGAGTGGAATCAATATATGTTAATTTAATACAAAATTTTTCTCCTGATTACAAAGTTGAAACAAAATTAAACAGGAATGAATTTAATAATTTAATAAGAAGTAAGTATAATATAATAGCTTCAAAAGAAGATATTATGATTTCAAAGGACAATGAAGATTTTTATGAAATATTAAAAGTAGAACCATCTATTATAAATACCGAATATAAAGAGAGCTATAATAAAATAATGGTAAAGGGTGATATAGTAGTAAATGTGCTATATTTAGTAGATAATCAAGATACTGAAATTAAAAAAATTATATTAGAAATACCATTTTCTGGTATGATTGAAATGGATAATATAAATGATAAGTCGAAATTTACTTTAGACTTTGTAATAAATGATTTCAACATAAAACCAAACACGGAGATGTTAACTACAAAAACAATGAGTGTAGAATACCAAATAGGTGTATATGTTAATATGTATGAACAAGAAGAAATTTCATATGTAGATGATTTTTACTGCGAAGATAAAGAATTAAAATATGAAAAAATAGTTACAAGAGCAGTAAGGGACGAAAATACAATTGTAAAAAATATAGATATTAAAGAAACTTTAAATAATATATTATTAGATAATTCAAAACTTTTAGATTATACTATAGACACCAGCTATATACTATTGAAACAAACAGCAAATAATATTAATATAGAAGGTAATGTAAAAATAGGAATTTTAGTTCAAAATTTAGATACTTTAGAGATTGAAAATAAAGTAGTTGATGTGTTAGTAAATGAGGAATTCATAATAGATGAAATTAAACCAGATACTAATATAAGTCTTAATATATTTGCAGATAAGGCTAGTATTATTCAAAATGGAAATGATATGGATATAAAACTAAAACTAAACTTAAATATAAAATCTGAAAATATAGTAGATTTGAATCTTGCAGATAAAATTGAAGTTAATGATTTAAATGTAACTGATTTAGATAGTATGAATATATATATAGTTAAGCCAAAAGATAATCTATGGTCTATAGCTAAAAAATATAATACAACTGTTGATAAAATAGTACAAACGAATGATATAACAGATCAAAGTATAATTAATGTAGGACAAAAAATTCTTATAATTAGGTAATAATATGAGACTAAAATATTATAAAAGAACATTAAGACAAATGCATATAAATAAGCCATTTGTCTTTATTTTAATAAGTATAGTTTTTATATTAATTATATTAATATTTATGTATAATAAAGCAGTTCCAATAATAACAGCGGTCTGTGAATCCAATGCTAAATATATTGCTTTAGATGTTACTAACAAAGCTGTATCAGAATGTATAAATGATATAAAATATGAAGATTTAGTGTCATTAAAACAGGATGAGACAGGTAAAATAACAGCAATAAATTCTGATGTTATTGAACTGAATAAACTATCAACAGATATATCAACAAAAATATCATATAAATTAGCAAATATAGATGCTAGATATGTAAAAATTCCACTTACAAGTATATTTAATATTGGTCTATTTAGTGGCTACGGTCCTAAATTAGCACTAAGTATTGTGCCAACAGGATATGTATCATCTAAATATAAATCAGAGTTTGAACAGGCAGGTATAAATCAAATCAGGCATAGAATATATATTGAAATAACAACAAAAGTAAGATTAATAGCACCATTTTATACATCAACACAAGAATATGTTAATGAAGTTACAGTTGCGGAGAACGTTATAATTGGGGATACTCCAGCTACATATTACAATATAAATGGAATGGAAAATAAAGAAACATTTGAAGTAATAAATTAAAAATACAAATAAAAACCCAGTAAACATTGCTGTTTGCTGGGTTTTTATTTGTATATATTCTTGTTTATCTCTTTGATAGTTACAAATGTAGTGCTTTCAGTAGCTATGTAGATTTTTTGCATATTATATGCATATTACGGAGATAGTTGAAGAGATTCTTTAATTTAAAATACAATAATTCTATTTTATTGAAATAGATATATATCAAAAAAGCTTTACAACCTCATTATATGTGTGATATACTATTTATACAAAAAGATAGTTATTAAGTAGATAGGAGAACAGATATGAACGAATTAGTTGAACCAATAAATATTTTTGATTTTGACGGAACATTAACTACAGAAACATGGCCTAAATTCTTGGTCTGGGCTAAAAAATTTGGATATAACGGAGATGAAAGGAACGATTATTTAGAAAAAGCGCTTGTTGAATATAGAAAAATAAATGCTGGAAATGTACTTGAAACATTTTTTAGCTTTTTTAACAATTTACTTGATAACAATAATGAAACTATTACATATGACGAACTTTTAGAAGGTGAGAAATATATTAAATATAATCTCGGCGTAATTGATTTTATTACAAAATTATCTATAAGAAATTATATAGTTTCAGGTGGATTAAAAGAATTTTTGGAAAACATTAACATAGCAAAATATTTTGAAGATATATATGGTACACCTGTAAAACATGACAAAAATGGATTAATTGTTGGAATAGGTGAAGTAATGACAGATGATAAAAAAATAATAGCAATTTGCGATATATTAAAAAAGAATGATAGAAAGGCAAATGATTGCCACAATGTATATTTTATTGGTGATGGATATAGCGATGCACCAGCAATGAGATTCGTACATAATAATGGTGGGAAGTCTATTTTTGTTCATCAACCAAACCAAGGTGATGGCTTTTATTATAACAGTGATACAATATATGAAAAACTAAAATCAGAAGGAATAGTCGATTTTCGTTGTGTTGCAGATTTTAGAGATGGTAGTGTACTTTCAAAAATTTTACAAAGAAAAATTATAAAAAATAAATCTTTAAAAGAAGATGAAGAAATATTAAATGGATAACTAATAGATAAATTATAGTTTGATAAACGATATAAAACCTCAATTATCATATAGAAAAAAGCCCCAAACCATTGCGGTTGAGGCTTTTTTTATATTCTGTTTATCTCTTTGTTAGTTACAAGTGCAGTGTTTGCAGGAGCTGTATTAATTTTTGCATATTATGTGCATATTACGTAGAGAGTTTTATAGAATTCTAAAAAGCTTTTATATAAGACATCAAAATTATTGCAAACAATATAACTTGAAATATTATGTATATGTGATATAATGTTATAATAATAAAATATAAAAAATGAGGGATTAAAGAATATGAATAAGTTTGCAATATTGGAAATAGGGAGTAATAATACAAAGACACATATATATGAAAATATGAAATTGATATACGAAAATAATACTACAATTGAATTTAAAAATAATTATTTAAATCAAAATAAGATTAACGAGAAAGATATTAACAAATTATATGAGGAGATTAAAAAAGCATTAAATTACACTAAAAATATTTTTATTTATGGTTGTAGTATCTTTAGAAATATCACAAAAAATGAATTATCTATGATTAATAATGATTTATATGAAAAGTTTAATTTAAAAATAGAAGTTGCCTCTCAAGAAGATGAAGCACTTTTAACAGCATTTGGTTGCTACAATAATTTAGATTATAATGGAAATATTTGCATATTTATTGGTGGCGGAGGCTCTACTGAAGTTATTGTCGTAAATAATAAAAATATAATAGAAAAGAAATATTTTAATTTTGGTGTAGTTGATGTAACCAAAAGATTTGATACCTTAAAGGATGATATTCCTAAGAGCAGCTTTCATGAGGTATATGAATATATTGATTCAATTATTGAGGACTTCGATATTAGTTGTGACTTATTAATACTTGCAGGGGGAGATCATTTATATTGGTATAATAATGCAAATTATAAACTTTATAATAATGAATTATATAAAAATGAAAACCAAAAAAAAATAATTACTGTTTATGACAGCGATAAGTATGATAAAAATGCCTTCCAAACATCACTTGACATAATAAGAAATCGTAGTGATAATCCTATATGGTTTGATGGTTCAAGGGCAATGAAAGTAATAACAAATGTAATATCTCATAAAATAGGAGCTAAATACATTGTGCCAACTAAAATAAATATGGAAGATGGATTAAAAGAAAAAATTGCAAAATATAATTAAAAAATAATATATTAAAAAGCTAACTATCATATAGAAAAAAGCCCCAAACCATTGTGGTTGAGGCTTTTTTCTATATTTTGTTTATCTCTTTGATAGTTACAAATGTAGTATTAGCAGTGATTGTATAAATTTTTGTATATTACTTGCATATTACGTAAAAGCTCTTATGGAACTTTATACATAGCTCTTTTTTTAAAAATGTATACTTGAAATTCATTTGATATTATGATATACTTAGTTAAACAAATAGTAATTTATAGAAAGGTTAATAAATTATGAAAGAACCATATTATGTATTATTAGAAAGTGAAGGTATAAAAACACACAAAACTCAGTTAGCTATACCACAGTTTTATGAATTTGTACCACACTTTTATAATGTTTTTATGAAGTTACCATTTTATTGTGGGGAATTAGCTGAAGAAACAGATAAAAATAAAATCAAAATTCAAGATGTTTTACAATTTTTTATTTATGATTTTCCATTTAAATTAAGAAATATACAGTTATTAATGGAAAATGGAAGTTATGCAGATGCTGTAATTTTATATCGTTCATTAGTTGAAAATTTTATATGTTATAAATATTTTATTTCAAAAAATGATGGTGAGGGATTAAGTAAATATATTAATAGAAAAACAAAAAAGACAATAAAAGATATTTTTGAAGGAGTTGTACCAGGGTATTATGATGATATATATGCTGAACTATGTAAATTTACACATGGAAATCCTTTAACACAAGGTATTTTTAGAGGAAACGTCTCCCAAAATCAACCTTTAAAGTCAAACATTGAAAATATAAATGTTAATTGGTTTGCATACATTTATAATCAATTACTTCCGTTGATTATTGGTGTGTTTGAAATGTATAAAATTGTATTTCCAAATAATACTACGAATAGTGATACTACTTTAATAAAAGAATTAGACTATATCTATAAATTTATTAAATTTGATATAGCCATTAGAAAAGAAGAATATCCTAGACAAAAAGCAATGATAGATTATTATAATAATATTATTGAAATGTAAATAAAAAAAATAACAACTTATAGGTTAACTAAATATTTAAGAAAAGTTAAATATTAAAAAAAGCCCCAAACCATTGCGGTTGAGGCTTTTTTGTATATTCTGTTTATCTCTTTGAAAATTGTGGTGCTTTTCTTGCTTTTTTAAGACCATATTTTCTTCTTTCTTTAACTCTTGAATCTCTAGTAAGTAGACCTTCTTTTTTCAAAGCAGTACGTACTTCTAAATCTGTAGAAGCAAGTGCTTTAGAAATACCATGAGCAATCGCTCCAGCTTGACCTGCGAACCCGCCGCCATGAACTGTAGTTTCAACATCATACTTTTCCATTAAATTTGCAGTAATAAAAGGTTTTAATATTATCGCTTTTAATGTTTCTAAATTAAAAACTTCGTTTATATCTTTTTTGTTTACAGTTATTTTACCTGTACCTGGTGTTATGTTTACTCTTGCAATAGATGATTTTCTTTTACCTGTTGCATAAATGTATTCTTTTGCCATTTCACAAGCCTCCTAATAATTCCATATTTCAGGTTTTTGAGCTGATTGAGTATGCTCTGGACCTTTAAATATTTTTAATTTTGTTATCATAGCTCTACCTAAGCTATTCTTTGGTAACATACCTCTAACAGCAAGTAAAAATGCTCTATCAGAACATTTTTCCATCATTATTGTGTATGGAGTTTCTCTCATACCACCAATGAATCCTGAATGTTGTCTATAAACTTTTTGTTTTAATTTATTACCAGTTAAAATAATTTTATCACTATTTACAACTATAACATAATCTCCACAATCTAAATGTGTAGAATATGTTGGTTTATGTTTTCCTTTTAATAGTTTAGCTACTTCTGTTGCAACTCTGCCTAAAGGCTTATCTGCAGCATCTATAACATACCATTTTCTTACAATTTCGCTTAGCTTAACGCTATGTGTAGTATTGTTCATAAAATCCTCCCAAAATATTAAAATAATATAACTAGAGTAATATTCCGGGTTTAATTACCTAATTATTTTTACCTTAAATATTATACAATTAAAATCATATAAAGTCAATAAAATCTATGTATTTTACATAAAAAAACGGTAAAAACAATATAAAGAATAAAAAAATGGTTAAAAACAATCAACTTTAAGTTGAGATATTGTAAAAAAAATAAATAAATGATATAATGATTTGAGTAGAAAATAAATAAATTAGGAGGTATAGAATGCAGAGAAATGAAGGATTAATTGATATGGAAACAATGAATATTAATGCTGGTATTGAAGATGCTAAAGAAGAGACGAAAATAAACAATTTAATAGCTAGTTTATATGCTACAAGTGATTCACACACTTTAACAGAAATATATTCAAATATTTTAAGTGATGATAATGTTCTACATATTTTAAACAGAGTGTCTATGGAACAGTGTTTTTTAAAACATTTTCCGGAATTTTATGTTAAAAATAAATATGGAGAAAACGTTATAAATTGTATGCAAAATAGCACATATCATAGATATGGAGTATTTAAACATATACTAACTACTATAGAAGAAGTAGGTAAATATAATAAAACACTAGGTGATTCACAAAGAAAAATTTTAAACTGGACGATGTTATTACATGATATAGGTAAACCATTTGTTAAAGTAATAACAGATAAAAATACTGAAAGTTTTGAAGGACACGGTGATATGTCTGCAGAGCTTGCACAAGTTATTTTGTGTAGATTTTCTTTTACCGAAGAAGAACAACATCTAATTTTAACTCTTATCAAGTATCATGATAAGTTTTTAAATGAGGGGGAAATTACATACGATAATTTGAAATTATTAGCAGAAGAATTGGGTAGTAAAAGAGAATTATTTTATATGTTGATAGATGTTAAAGATGCTGATGCTGCTGCAAAAAGTATAGAAGTATATAATAGATACAAACTTACTAAATCTAAATATATAGATTTTGCAAATGTATATTTCCAAAATATGATAGTTAATTCAAAAACCCAGTCAAATATAGTAATGAACGTAGCGGATATAGTTTCATATGTAAATATGGAAACTATAGGAAGTGTAGAAGATTTATTAAAGGATATTAATAGTGGTGAAATTTCAAAAATCGAATATGATAAGTTAATTGAAGATGTACTAAATAAAAAGAGAATGTGTCCACTTTATCAACCGATTATCGATGTTCTTAATCAAACTGTATATGGGTATGAAGTTTTAACAAAAATTGAATATTCACAAAAAGTTGATACAGATTTATTTTTAAGATATGCAGCAGATACAAAAAGATATGATAAACTTCAGCAAAATTTATTTACTAATTGCATAGATAGTTTTGTTGCTATACATACCAGAGAATCTAATAAATCTTTTATAAATGTAAATTTATCAAGTTATCAAAGTTATGTAAATAAACCCAGAATATATGATGCAATGAACAAAATTGAACTAATATTAGAATTTCATGGTTATGAAAAATATGATTTTACATCGTTACAAGAGATAATAGTAGAGGTTCATAAAAACAACGGAAAGGTATTATTGGATCATTTTGGAATTGGCATATTTAAAGTAGATGATATGAAACTTTTAACACCAGATTATATTAAACTAGATAGAAGCTTAGTATCTGATTTATTAGAAAATGAAAATAAACAAAAATATATTATGGAACTTCAGACATTATGTTTAGTAAAAGATATAGCTTTAATTGCAGTTGGTGTAGAAACAAAAGAAATATATTTAAAGTTAAAAAGTTTAGGAATAAGATATATGCAAGGATTTTTCTTGGCATATCCTTCATATTCAATTGATGTATTAAATCATAAATTACCTGAAATTCTAAATTATGTATCAGAGGATAGTATAGTATAATATAGAATAGTAAAAAGAAAAAAATAATAAATAGAAGAACTCATCAAGTTTGAACTGTTACCTAAAAAGCAGATGCTTTAATAAAAGACAGTCTGTAAAGTATTACAATTAATTTTGTAATACTTTATTTTTCTCTAATTCCTTTTATTTGAACTGAATTGGTGTTAAATAACCTAATAATTTTTGCCCAAGTTAATTTATTTGACAAATATGATATAATAAAATATATTTAGGAGAAGTATTATGGAAAATATATTAAAAAAATGTGAAGTTTGTCCACATAAATGTAAATCAAATAGAATGTTAAATGAAAGTTCAAGATGTAAAGCTACAAACAAGATTAAAATAGCATTAGCTTCAATTCATAATTACGAGGAGCCATGTATAAGTGGAACAAGAGGATCTGGAACAATATTTTTTTCAAATTGTAATCTGAATTGTATCTATTGTCAAAATTATAAGATTAGTCAAAATGGTTTTGGTAAAGAAATAACGATAGAACATTTAGCTGATATTTTTTTATCTCAGCAGAATAAAGGTGCACATAATATAAATTTAGTATCGCCAACAATATATACAATACAAATAATAGAATCAATAAAAATTGCTAAAAACAAAGGCTTAACGATACCAATAATATATAATTCAGGTGGATATGATTCGTTAGAAACTCTAAAGTTATTAGAAGGATATATAGATATATATTTGCCTGATTTTAAATACTCTAATAATGAGCTTGCTAGTAAATATTCAAAAATCAACAACTATTTTGAAACAGTTAAATTAGCACTAGTTGAAATGTATAGACAAGTAGGAAGTCCGGTTTTTGATGAAAATGAAATAATACAAAAAGGAATGATAATAAGACATATGATATTACCAAACAATATAAAAAACACAAAATATGTATTAGATAATATAAAAACTTTATTTGGAACAGATATCTACATTAGTGTTATGGCTCAATATTTTCCTACACATTTAGCTAATCAAACTGCTGAGTTAAATAGAAAAATCAATAAGAGGGAATTAAAAATTGTAGAAGAATATATGGTTAAATTAGGATTTGAAAATGGATATATTCAGAAATTAGAATCTCAAGAAGAGAAATATGTACCTATATTTGATTTAAGTGAATAGAAAACAAAAAATAAAGAATAGAGAAAGAAGATGTATAAATTTATACATCTTCTTTCTCTATAAAACTATCCGGAAATTGCGGTTTTAACTTGTTCTAAATCTGCATTACCAGCTGGTGCAGCAGGTATATAATAACCTTTTTCTTTTGCAATAGCATATGTATCCCATTTTAAACTATCCATTTTATTTCTTGAATCTGTTAAAAGTTGTCTGAATTGTTCGTTATCACTATGTTCTATTGCATGAGTAATCATAGTCGATGCTGTATTTAAACAGCTTAAAACATCACCTACAGCAAGTTTTTCATTCATTTTACATTCCTCCTAATAGATTTGAAAGTTGTGTTTTTAGGTTATTAAAACCATTACACACATCTTCAAAATTTTTAACTACACTTTGATCAGAAGTGAGTGTTTTGTAATAAGTAATCTTATCACAAGTGGCAGTTGCAGCAAAAGCAAGATGTCTAATGTTTTGGATTTCCAATTGATTTAAAGAATTCATAAAATACCTCCTAAAATTCGATACATATTTATTATTAGTAAACTAATTTTTTTTATACTAATTTTCTTGAAATTATTTTAATTTTGGTTTTGAAACAAGAGCTCCTATATAACCAAATACAATAGCTGCAGTTATACCAGCAGATGTAGCAGTTACTCCACCTGTAAATATACCCATAAATCCTTTTTCTTTAACACCTTCTATAACTCCATTTGCTAATGAATATCCAAATCCAGATATAGGTACTGTTGCTCCAGCCTTGCCAAAATCAACGATAGGTTTATAAATTCCAGTAGCCGTAAATATAACACCAAGAACTACAAAAATAACCAATATTCTAGCAGGAGTAAGTTTTGTTTTATCTATTAATACTTGACCAATTGAACATATTACACCACCAGTTATAAAAACGTATAAATACTCTGAAAACATATAATTACACCTCGTTTTCTATTGCTATAGCATGAGCAACTGATGGAATAGATTCACCTTGACCAATTGATATTGGACTCATTAATGCTCCAGTTGCAACAAGTAATATTCTATTTAATCTTTTTTCTTTTAATTCTTGATAAAAATATGAAGAGAAAACAGCTGCTATACATGCACATCCACTTCCGCCAGAGTTTATATCTCTTTCATTTAAGTCAAATATTTCTTTACCACAATCCCTATGAACGGTAGATATATCTACACTATAATTTTTACATAATTCAATCAAAATATCTGTACCTTCTTTTCCTAAATCTCCTGTAATTATAGCATCATAGTATTCTGGTTTTCTTTCAGTATCTTTAAGATGTGTTATTATAGTATCAAAAGCAGCAGGAGCCATAGCAGCACCCATATTACTCATATCTTTAATTCCCATATCAATTATTTTACCAGGAGTAACATATGTCACAACTGGAACCTTTTTTTCTATATCATGTGGTACTAATAAAGCAACTCCACTACCTGTAACAGTACATTGTGCTGTTGGTGGCTTTTGATTACCATGTTCAAGGGGTAATCTAAATTGTCTTTCTGCACTACAAAAATGTGATGAAGCAGAAGCTAAAACTTTAGTTCCATATCCGCTATTCACAAATAGTGAAGATAACATTAAAGCTTCAACAAATGTAGAGCATGCACCATATAAACCGAAAAATGGTATTTGTAAGTCTCTAATACAATATCCAGATGCAATACATTGATTTAATAAGTCACCTGCAAATATATAATCTATTTTCTCGTTAGTCAAATTTAATTTATATAACAAATTATCTATTGCTGATTTCATAAACTTACTCTCGGCTTTTTCAAAACTTTTTTCCCCATAGAAAACATCACTACATTTTATATCAAAGTATATACCAAGAGGGCCGTTACTTTCTTTAGGTCCAACAGCGGATGATGTTTCTAATATCTTAGGAGTATTTTTTAATTTTATTGTTTGTTTACCAATTTTCATTTTTTAACACCTCATCTTACGAATAACATTAACCAATATATAAATCCTACAATAAAGGATGAAAATATACCATATACTAAAACAGGGCCTGCTATTTTAAACATATTTGCACCAAGTCCAAGTACATATCCTTCTGACTTATATTCAATAGCAGGTGCAACAATAGAATTTGAAAAACCTGTAATTGGAATTACAGATCCAGCTCCAGCATATTTACCTATTCTTGAATATACATGTATAGAAGTTAAAAAAGCACCTAAAAATATAAGTGAAACTATAGAAATTGTAGCAGCATCTTTAACTTCGATTTTGTAATATACACATATATTAGTAATTATTTGACCAATAACACAAATAAATCCACCAGATATAAATGCAAAAATTATATTTTTTATAATAGGACTTTTTTTTGCTTTGCCGTCGACGTACTCTGAATATTCTTTGTTCGTCATTTTGATTTTGTCTTCTTCCATTAAATCACCTAATATTATTATTAGATAAAAAGGTGTTATTATACATTTTTTAAATTACAAATTTTTTAAAACTAATTATCTACTTTTAAGTAAAATAGACCAATATAAACCAAATTTTATCAAATATCTTGCAATTGTAATAAAAATGTAATATAATTGTAACATATATATAATCATATCGTTGAAGGGTGGTGAGTTTTCTAATTTTAAGCAAACTAAAATTAGAATGTGTTATGACATTTGGACAAGATATAGCAATTGATTTAGGAACTGCAACAATACTAGTTTTCGTTAAAGGAAAAGGAATAGTTTTAAGAGAACCATCTGTAGTTGCAATTGATAAAAATACAAATGAAGTTTTAGCTGTAGGTTCAGAAGCAAGAAAAATGCTTGGAAGAACACCAGGTAATATAGTAGCAATTAGACCACTAAAAGATGGTGTTATTTCAGATTATACAATAACTGAAAAGATGCTTAAATACTTTATAAATAAAGTATGCGGTAAATTTGTATTTGCGCCTAAAGTTATGATCTGTGTACCATCTTGTGTAACAGAAGTTGAGAAAAAAGCAGTAATAGATGCTGCAAATCATGCTGGAGCAAAAAAAGTATATTTGATTGAAGAACCAATAGCAGCAGCAATTGGTGCAGGAATAGATATAAGTAAAGCATATGGAAGTATGATAGTTGATATAGGTGGTGGAACTACTGATATAGCTGTCATATCTTTAGGTGGTGCTGTAAAAAGCAAAACAATTAAAGTAGCTGGAGACAAATTTGATGAAGCAATAGCACGTTATGTTAAAAGAAATAGAAACTTAATTATTGGAGAACGAACAGCAGAAGATATAAAAATAAATATAGGATGTATGTTTCCTAAAACAACAATTGAGAAAATGCAAATAAGAGGTAGAGATGTATCTACAGGGTTACCAACTGAAATAGAACTAACATCTGAAGAAACATTAGAAGCTTTAAGAGATTCAGCTGAATCAATTGTAGAAGGTGTTCATAGTGTATTAGAAGAAACTCCACCAGAGTTACTTTCAGATATAAGTGCAAGAGGAATATATATAACAGGTGGCGGCGGTTTAATATATGGATTGGACAAACTAATTGGGCAAAGAACTGGAATATCAGTAATGATAGCAGATGACCCTATTTCTTGTGTTGCAATGGGAACAGGTAAAGCATTAAACCATATCGAATTACTAGAAACAGGTAATGCAATTAAAATAAAGAAATTTTAAGAAAAAATATATGAAGATAAACGTTTAGCAATAGACGTTTTTTTGTGTATAAAATATGGTGGTAAATATTTGTATAATTTCTAAAAACATTTGTATATTTATTCTAAAAAGTAAATAAATAGTTGATAAAAAAAATATATATTGTATAATTGATACATAAGAGTAAAATAATTTATATTGTTTTATGGGAGTTATATATGAGTGAGTATAGATTAAATAAAAGTGATTTATTAGTTGTAAATAGTTCGATGACTAAGGGTACGGCTGCTGTATTTATGGGTATCAATAAATTAAATTCCAAAAAAGGTATATATAAGATCAATGGATGTATGCTTGGAATATATAATGAAGATGTTAGAGAAAAATTAGCAAGTGATGTTTTTAAAAAAGTAGGTATTCCAAGTGCAGATATTGATTTAGTATATGATGAAGAAACAAATGAAAACAGTTGTTTTTCAAACTATATAATAGATGAAAACGAAGAATTAATATCACCAGAATTACATGCATATAGTGAGGATGCTTTAAATTCTGTACAGAAATATATTGAAGAATATTGTCAAATTGTTAGAAAAATGGATGGTGTAACAGAAAATAAAATACCAGAAATACGAAAAAATCTTGCTAAAATGTTATATATGGACTGTGTAATTGATCATTATGATAGAAAAGAAGATAATATGGAATTAGTGTGTGATAAAGAAACAGGAAAATATAAAAGGACATCATCTTGGTACGATTATGGAGTAGCATTTGAGAGAGGAAGTTTACAAAAAAATGGAATATTTCGAAATCTTAAAAATGAAGAAGTAATGAAAGGTTTGTTTGAAAATTATTTTGAAGATATTGAAGATTTATATAAAACTACAAAAGAACAGTTAACACCGAAAAGTATTAATTCGCTTTTAACTCAAGAGTATTGTACTGACAGTTTAAGTGAGTATCAAATTGAGGAAATAAAAAACAATTTAAATAATAGGATGAAACAAGCAACTAAAATGCACTATATTGAAAATAAAAAAAGACAAAAAGAACAAGAAATTGTTGATAAAGAAGAGAATCAATTAGTTGAGTATTGCCCTAACATATTTCAAAAAATTATAGCTAATTTAAAAGAAAAATTTAATCAAATAAAGAATAATATATCAAGAAATAATAAGAATGAAGATAAATTAACTAATGATTCAACTGTTAAAGAGGATAAAAATGATGAATTCATTTTAGGTTTAAAATCAAATATAAATGTCCAATGTAATATACCAAATAATAAAACAATAACTAATCCTATTAAATCTAATATGGAAAGATAAAAAAATAGTGATATTAGTAATTGTAATAAAAGTTTCTATTTTATATGTAGCAATATGAACTGGTAAAGTATTAGACTATATTGAATTACTAGAAACAAGTAAAGCTATTAAAATAAAAAAATAATTTTAAAAAGTATCAAAATATTATTAAATGTTATTTAGGTTGTACATGTATTTGTACAATTTTTTATTTTAAATGTATTTAAAATAAAGTAAAATTACTCAGAAGTCAAGAGATAAAAATGGTGGTTCTATATAAAATATCTACAAAAAATATTGACTTGTTGAGATAAATAATATATAATCATATAAAAATTGTTAGTTATAATTTTTTATGCAATATTACAAAAAAATGTTTTAAAATAGTAATAATACTTAATAATAAAGATAATTAATCTATAAAATATATTTGTATTGATTAACATTAAAAAATATAGAGAGGGTATATATGAACAATAAATTTAATAATGAAACAAGGTGGTATAAACTTGACAATACAGCCAATATATTTCCGGTAATTTCAAATAAAAGATTAAGTAGTGTATTTAGAATATCTGTTACTTTAAAACAGGAAATTGTGCAAAATATACTTGAAGAAGCATTAGAAGAAACTTTAACTTGTTTTGAAAATTTTAGGGTAAAATTAAAACGTGGTCTGTTTTGGTATTATTTTGAAACTAATAAGAAACCTTTTTTAGTTGAACAAGAACAAGATTATCCTTGTACTTTTATTGATCCAATAATTAATAATCAATTTCTTTTCAAAGTTACATATTTTAAAAGAAGAATAAACCTTGAAGTTTTTCATGCTATTACTGATGGTGGCGGTGCAATAAATTTTTTAAAGTCATTAACTTTTAATTACATTAAACTTGCTAATAAAAATGAATTATCAGATGAAGCATTAAATACACCTAGTGTAGAGGTATTTTCTGATGTTGAAGATAGCTATATTAAAAATCACAAAAAAGTTCATGCAAAAAGTTTAGGTATTAAGAAAGCATATCGAATAATAGATAAAAAAATACCTTTATCTATTATTAGTACAATTCATGGGTATATAAATACAACAGATTTATTAAAACTTTGCAGAAAAAAGAATGTAACAATTACTCAATATTTATCTAGTATTATGATTTGGTGCATATATAAAGAATATTTGAATGGTCAACCAAATAAATATCCAATAAATATTTCTATACCAGTTGATTTGAGAAGATTTTTCGGTTCAACAACATCAACTAATTTTTTTTCGATTTTCTCAGTTGGATTTATTCCTAAAAATGATGACTATACATTTGATGAGATATTAGAAATAACATCAAACCAATTTAAAGAGCAACTTACAAAAGAAAATTTATCTAAAAAAATTTCTTTGAATGTTTCGTTTGAGAAAAATATATTTATTAGATTTATTCCATTATTTATTAAGAATATAATTTTAAAAATAATATATGACAAATCAGCAAAATCAAGTACCTCAGTACTATCTAATCTTGGAAAGATAGATGTACCTAGTGAGTTTGAAAAATATATTGATAATTTTAGTCTACTATTAGATATTACAGAGTCAGAACCAGTAAAATGTGGAGTTTGTTCGTATGGGAGTAAACTTGTATGTTCGTTCACTTCAAAATTTGAGACACCATATTTAGAGAGGGCATTTTTTCGTTTTCTTCAATCAGAAGGAATTGATGTTATTATAGAAAGTAACGGTGTTTATAATGAAAATATGTAAAAATTGTAAAGTTAAAGTAATATCTAATAATAAAGGTTGCCCTTTATGTAAAACAGTATTAACTCCAAGTGATGAGAAGGTTATCGAAGATATATATCCAATAATAAAAACAAATTTTAAAAAGTATAATATGTTAACAAGAATATTTTTATTTTTATCTATTTTAGGTGCAATTGTAACAATTATAATTAATTATGCAACATATAATGGACTATTGTGGTCAGTCATTTCTATTGCATTCATTCTTTATTTTTGGTCAATAATAAGCCATGCAATAAAGCATAATATAAACATTGCATATAAATTTCTTGTACAAACTATATGTATTTCGTTACTTACTATAATTATTGATTATATAATGGGATATACAGGTTGGGCAGTTAACTATGTAGTTCCTGAACTTATTATTACAGCAAACATTGCAGTATTAATTTTGATTATTGTAAATCGAATGAATTGGTATAATTATGTTTTATATCAAATGGCAATTGTAATACTAGGATTTATACCACTTATTTTGTTTTTTTTAGGAATTATACATGAACCATGGTCTACTACAATATCTGTTGTAGTTTCTTTAATGATATTATGTGGAACTATGATATTTAGTGATAAGAATGTAAAAAACGAATTAAAAAGAAGATTACATTTTTGATGTAAATAAAAATCGAACAGTTGTAATCATTCAAACCCATAAAATAGCAAAAAATTCACGTTTTATCTTGTATTATTTTCTTGTTGATGATATAATTATTTAAATAATATAGGAGGTATTAATATGACTAATAAGGAAACTGTTGAAGAAAAGAATGAAAAGTTTATAGAAAATCTAATAAACAAAAAACAAAGTAGAAGTGTTAATGAAATTCATGATAAATCTCTTAGTATTGGAGATAAATTAGCTGATAAAATTGCAGCTGGTGCAGGTAGTTGGCCATTTATAATTACTTTTTTATTAATTATAGCTATATGGATTACATTTAATGTTTCTCAAATGTTTATACATTTTGATAATTATCCTTTTATATTACTAAATCTTGCTTTATCATGTATAGCAGCTTTGCAAGCTCCAATAATAATGATGAGTCAGAATCGTCAAGAAGAGAGAGATAGAATTAGAAATCAGCAAGATTTTGAAACTAATGTTAAGGCTGAAATATTAATCGAAGAAATATTAAAATATACTAAAAAAATAGAGCAAGTTGAAAGAAAACAAAATGAAATATTAGAATATTTAAAGAATAAATAAAAGTCAAAATATTTTTAAAAAGTTGTTATAGTAAATAGAACATATATTTTTAAAAAAGAAGCAAGAAACTTGAAAAGTTTTTGCTTTTTTCTTGTTTTATTAGGTTATAGATGGTATAATAAAACCAAAACAATGGGAGGTTGTACGAATGATAGAAGTGTTAAAAACAAATATAGCAACAGGCAAATTAGAAATTGTGGAAGGAATTACAAAAGGTGTATGGATAAATATAGTTGAACCAACATCAGAAGAAATACAATATATATCACATAAATTAAATGTAGAAGAAAATTTATTACGATATCCACTTGATATTGCTGAAAAAGCCCATATAGATACAGATGATGATAATGTACTTATTACAGTTGATGTACCTATTACTGAATTTAAAGGAGAAAGAAAAGTTTATTCTACAATACCACTAGGAATGTTACTTATTAGAGATGACTACTTTGTTACAATATCTCAAAGTAGGATTGATGTAGTAAATGAAGTGTTAAATTCTATAAAAATATTTGATATATTTACAGATAAAAAATCTAGATTGGTTTTTCAAATATTGTATAAGATAGCCTCTGATTATATAAGATATATAGGATATATAAGTAAAGATATTGATTCATTTGAGAAAAATATGCATAAAGCTATGAAAAATGATGAGTTATTATATTTACTAGACTTTGAAAAAACTATGATATATTTCAATGCTTCAATTAAAGCAAATCAAACAGTTCTTCGTAAAATAAACAGAGGTAAAATTATAAAGTTATATGATGAAGACGAAGATATACTTGATGATACAATAATAGAAAATACACAGGCAATAGAGATGGTGCAAACATATAGTGAAATACTTAATGGAATAATTGATATATTTGGAACGATTGTATCAAATAATCTTAATACAGTTATGAAATTTTTAACATCAGTAACTATAATAATTGCAGTACCTACTATGATTTCAAGTTTTGGTGGTATGAACGTGGAATTTCCGTTTTTTTCTACTAGAATAGGATTTTATATTATATTAATTATAGCAGTTATATGTACAATTCTAGCTACTTTATGGTTTAAAAAGAAGGATATGTTATAATGCAAGTTATAATAGATGGAAGAGTTAATGAAGAAGTAGAAAAATATTTTTTGGAATTAGGTTATGAAATAATTAAAGTAAAGAAACATAATCAGATATATAACGAGATATCTAGTCATACTGATATATTTTGTGTAAAAATTAATGATACAATTATATATGAAGAAGGATCTTTATCTGGTAAAATAAATGATAAATATAATGTTTTTTACGGGGATAATGTGGACAACATTTATCCAAATTGTGCAATATATAATGTATGCACAATAGATAACTATGCAGTACATAATTTTGAAATAACTGATAAAACAATAATTAATATTTTAATAGAAAAAGGATACAATTTAATAAATGTTAAACAAGGTTATTCAAATTGTAGTATACTTCCATTAAGTAATAAGTGCTGTATAACATCAGATAAAGGTATATATGATATATTGATAAATTATAATTTTGATGTACTTTATATAGATCAATCTGAACTAGATATTAAGCTATTTAGTGATAGTGGAATATATTCAGAAATGTGTGGATTTATTGGAGGATGTAGTAGTGTTATAGATGATACAGTTATATTTTTTGGAGATATTGATAGATTTAAGTGTAAAGAAATATTAATGAATTATATATATTCAAAAGGTTTTAAAATAAAGGATTTTAAGAATATGGACGTTATAGATTATGGTTCATGTATATTTATAGATTAAAGGGGTAAACAGTTTTGAGTAAATTTTTAGAAGGATTAAATAAAAACCAATTAGAAGCAGTTTCATATACAGAAGGACCACTACTCATATTAGCTGGAGCAGGTAGTGGAAAAACTAGAGTTTTAACATTTAAAATTGCATATTTAATAGAGCAAGGAATAGTCAAACCATGGCAAATACTTGCTATAACTTTTACAAATAAAGCTGCAAAAGAAATGAAAGCAAGAGCTCTAAGTTTAATAGATGAAGCATCTGATGTATGGCTTGGAACATTTCATTCTGTTTGTGTAAAAATACTAAAAAGAGAGATTGAAATATTAGGATATGGCAAAGATTTTAATATTTTTGATGAGTTAGATAAAGAAAAATTAATTAAAGAAGTACTTAAAAAAATGAATTTGGATGATAAAAAATTTATTCCAAGTTCTATGGGATATGAGATATCAAAATCAAAAAATGGTTTAATACTACCAGAGCAATATTCTAAAGAAGCTGAAGGTGATTATAGGAAAGAACAAATAGCAAAAATATATACAATGTATCAAAATGAGCTTAAATCATATAATTCTATAGATTTTGATGATATTATTATGCTTACAGTTAAATTATTTATTGAGAATCCAGATAGATTATCATATTATCAAAATAAATTTAAATATGTACTTGTAGATGAATATCAAGATACAAATAAACTTCAATTTACCTTTATAAGCCTCATTGCAAGTGCACATGGAAATGTATGTGTAGTTGGTGATGAGTCACAAAGTATATACGGGTGGAGAGGTGCAGATATTTCTAATATATTAAACTTTGAAAAAGAATTTTTTGGTGCTAAAATAATTAAACTTGAAGAGAATTACAGAAGTACACAAACTATATTAAATGCTGCAAATGAAGTTATAAAAAACAATTCAGCTAAAATTGATAAGAATTTATGGACAAAAAATTTAGTTGGAGACAAGATAAAATATTTTAATGCAAATAATGAATATGCCGAAGTTGAATATGTTGTACAGCAAATTGATGACATATGTAGAAAAGAAAAAAAGAATTACTCTAATTTTGCTGTGTTATTCAGAACCAATGCACAAGCCAGAGTTATCGAAGATGTTTTTATGAAAACAGGAACACCATATAAATTAATAGGTGGACTTAAATTTTATTCGAGAAAAGAAGTAAAAGATTTAACTTCGTATTTGAAATTATTACAAAACGTTAATGATGCAATTGCTCTTAAAAGGATAATAAATGTACCTAAAAGAGGTATTGGTGATTCTGCTTTAGATAAATTGGGAGAAATAGCTATTCAAAAAAATATATCGTTATTTGAAGTAATAAAAGATAGTAATAACTATAGAGATATAAGAAGTAGCGGTAATATTATGTTGTTTAGAGATATAATATTGCAGTTGCAAAGTATAAAAGATGAATTGTCTGTTTCTGAACTCATGAAAAAAATATTAAAAGTAACTGGATATGAAGCTATGCTTAATGAAGAAAATTCTAAAGAAGCAGAGAATAGATTTGATAATTTAATGGAATATATTGGTGTTGCAACTGAGTTTGAAAAGGAAAGTGCAGATAATACATTGGCAGACTTTTTAGATAGTATAGCATTGGTTTCAGATGTAGATAAGTTAGAAGAAGGTGCTGAAGCTGTAACTTTAATGACAATGCATAGTGCTAAAGGATTAGAGTTTGATGTTGTATTTTTAGTAGGAATGGAAGAAGGATTATTTCCATCTAGTAGATCAATTAATGAAGATGAAAAGGCAGAAGAAGAAAGAAGGTTATGTTATGTAGGAATTACTCGTGCTAAAGAAAAAGTTTATGTTACATCATCAAGTAAAAGAACTATGTATGGTTCAACTTCATATACAATACCATCAAGATTTATAAGTGAAATACCTGAACATCTATTTGAAGAAGAAGTTTCACCAAAAGTAGTTAGAAATAACGAATTTTTAAATGCTGAATATGCTAGAAGTAGTGCAGTTAAAACAACTAATGTAATAGGTGAAATTTTTAAAAGTAGTAAAAAAAGTATTGGGCTTAGTGTTGATAGTTTCCTTGGAAATATTACAAACAAAGTTGATGAAACAAAAGATATATCGAAATATTCAATTGGTAATAAAATAAAACATAAAAAGTTTGGAATTGGAGTAATATGTAATATGGAGCCAGAAGGCGATGATATAAAGCTTGAAATTAATTTTGAAACATCAGGTTTTAAAAGGCTTATGGCTAAATATACTCCACTTGAAATAATAGATTAGAATTAAATGATGTAGTTATAACTGTATAGGTATAATTAAACTGTGAATGGAGGAATAAAATTGAATGTAAATATAAATGATATAAATATAAACTATGAGATGTTGGGAGAAAATAACATTCAATCAGTTCTAATATTGCATGGTTGGGGAGCAAATTTACAAACTATGCTACCTGTTTCTAAATATTTATCTAAAAAATATAAAGTATATACAATTGATTTACCTGGATTTGGAAAAAGTAGTGAACCAAATTCAACTTATACTGTTACAGATTATGCAACAGTTGTTATAAAATTCTGTGAAGCAATGAATATAAAAGTTCCAACATTAATAGGACATTCATTTGGTGGAAGAGTAATACTTAAAATGGTAGGTGAACTAAGTTATATTGCTAAAAACATCATATTTGTAGATAGCGCTGGTATTAAGCCAAAAAGAAGTATTAAATATTATTTTAAAGTTTATTCTTTTAAGATAATTAAAAATGTTATAAAACTTTTTTGTAATAATGAAAAATCAGAGAAAATAATCTCAAATTTGAGAAAGAATGCTGGTTCTTCAGATTATCAAGCTGCATCAGAAAATATGAAAAAAGTATTTATAAATGTTGTAAATGAAGATTTAAAATATTGTTTGCCTAAAATAAATGTGCCTACATTACTAATATGGGGTGAAAATGATAAAGATACACCTTTGAGAGATGCAAAAGTTTTTGAAAAATTAATCCCAGATAGTGGACTTATTGTTTTTAAAGATGCAGGTCATTATAGCTATTTAGATAAATTAGGTGATTTTTTAGTTATAATTTTAAAGTTTATGGAAGGGTGAAAATATTAAATGATAACGACGATTTTAGAAATAATAATTATTGTAATAGGACTTATATTATTACAAATAAACATAAATAAATTTTTACATGTATTGCAACAATCATTCTATCATAACACTGAGTTTATAGCTGTACTAAGAAAAACAAATTCATTAAAAATAGATATATTTGAAATAATATTAACTGTGACATCAATAATTAGTATGTTTATATTTGAAGATACTATGTACATATTTTGGATTATTTTTTCTATATTTGCAATATACTACACTATAATTCACAAACCTAAGATAAAGAAAAAATTTGTTATAACAACAAGAGTAAAAACAACATATTTTGCTATATATATATTAATAATTTTGTTAATTATTCTACCATATATGTTAGTAAAAACACAAATAATAGATAAAAATATTTTTAATATAGTATTAGTATTATCTTTAAATAAATATTTAGCTATATTTATAAATATGGTAGCAAATATTATAATAACACCTGTTTTGCAATTATTAAATTTAAGATATATTAATGAGGCAAAAAATATAATAAAAACAAGTAAAAATCTAAAAGTTATAGGTATTACAGGTAGTTATGGTAAAACTTCAACAAAGAATATTATATATCAAATTTTATCACAGAAATTTTCTACAGTAATGACTCCTAAAAGCTATAATACAACTTTAGGTGTAGTGAAAAGTATAAGAGAGTTAGTTAAACCATATACGGAAGTGTTTATATGTGAAATGGGAGCTGCAAGAATAGGTGAGATACAGGAAATATGTGAAATAGTACCTCCAGATTATTCTGTTATAACATCTATTGGACCTCAGCATTTAAGTACATTTAAATCTATGAGAAATATTGTTCAGGGTAAATTTGAAATTGTAAATTATGCTAAACAAGATTCAGTTGCTATTTTGAATATAGATAATGAAGATATAAAAAACAATATAGAAAAACAAGTAAATGCTAAAAAAATTATTGGGTATAGTATTTCTGATGCAAAACAAAAGTATCACGTAGAGAATATACATATGAATGATAAGGGCAGTACGTTCACTGTTGTATGCTCTGATAAAAAAATAGATTTAGAAACTAAACTACTTGGAAGGCATAATATATATAACATAGTTTGTTCAGTTGCAATTTCAAAAGAACTTGGTATGACGGATATAGAAATACAAAAAAGTGTTAAGAAGTTAAGACCAATAGAACATAGATTAGAACTTAAATCAATGAATGGAATATTAGCACTAGATGATGCGTTCAATTCTAACCCAGAGGGCTCTAAAATGGCTATTGAATGTTTATGTATGTTCGAAAATAAATACAAGGTATTAGTTACACCAGGAATGATAGAACTTGGTGAGCAAGAATATGAATTAAATAAAAAACTAGGAGAATATGCTACAAAATGTGATTATGTTCTTTTAGTTGGAGATAAAACAACTAAACCAATAAAAGATGGGATGGATGTTTTAAACTATACTAATTATGAAATTGTTAAAGATGTATACGAGGCATTTGATAAATTGATTAAAATCAAAGAAAAACATCCTAATTTAATTGCTTTATTTGAAAATGACTTGCCGGATAGTTATTCTTAAAAATGAAAGGAAGTAGTATTATGAAAACAGTAGTAGGAGTATTTTTTGGAGGTAAAACAGTAGAGCATGAGGTTTCTATATTATCAGCACTTCAAGTTATATATGCAATAGATAAAGATATATATGAAGTAGTTCCTATATATATAACTAAAAACAATGAGTTTTATTATTCAGATAAATTATTAGATATAAATATATACAAAGATTTAGAAAAACTACAAAGAGATTGTAATCAAATATACTTTACACATAAGAATGGACAAATGATAGTTAATTGCTTAGATGGAATATTTAAAAAAGAATTAAAAAGAATTGACATAGCATTTCCTGTTGTACATGGTCTTAATGTAGAAGATGGAACATTACAAGGTTTTTTAGAAATGCATAATATACCTTATGTTGGATGTGATATTACTTCTTCAGCGGTTGGAATGAATAAGATAATATTTAAAAAAGTTTTAGTAGCTTCAGATATCCCCGTAATAGATTATTTTGAAGTACATTTAGAGGATTTTCAAGAAGATGAAGAAAAACTTTTTAATAATATTATTAATAGACTTTCGTTGCCAATTATATTAAAACCTGCTAATTTAGGTTCAAGTGTTGGTATAAGGATAGTGAAGAAAAAAGAAGAGTTTTCAGAGGCAATGAACTTTGTATTTGAATTTACAGACAAAATACTTATTGAAAAGTGTATTGTAAATTTAAAAGAAATAAACTGTTCTGTTATAGGCAATTATGAAATACAAGAAGTTTCTGAGCTAGAGGAACCAGTAAAAGCAGATGAAATATTAAGTTTTAAAGATAAATATATGTCATCTGGTGGTAAAGGAACCAAATCAAGTGGTATGGCTTCTTTGACAAGAAAAATACCTGCTGATATTAGCATTGAAATGAGAAATGAAATAATAGAAATATCTAAGAAGGTATTTAAAGTTTTAGATTGTGAAGGTGTTTCAAGAATAGATTATATAATAGACAATGATACAAATAAAGTATTTGTAAATGAAATAAATACTATACCAGGTTCTTTATCATTTTATCTATGGGAAGCTAAGGGAGTAAGCTTTGATGTTTTATGTGATAAACTTATAAAACTTGGGATAAAAAGAAAACAAAAGAGGGATAATATAATATATTCAAATGATGTTAATTTACTTAGCATGCATTCAAAGAAATAAATATGTAAATTATATTCTGTTGTTAAAATATAATTTGTATAATATTTATTTAGGAGGTTATTTATGAAAGGTAAAAATTTTTCAATTATTTTTTTGATAGTGTTATTAATTACTTTTATACTTGCTACTGTGTATTTTTATATAAATTTTTATTTTAAAGCTGGAGATGTAGATGAAACAGAAAACAATATCTATGTAGGTGAAGAAAAAATAAATTTAATTAGTAATGTTGAACCATTTTTATTTACAAAAGAAAATATAAAATTAGTATATGAAGGAGGTCCATCTCATTGGGGTTCTAAAACTGTAACTTTTAGTGATATAAATCAGACACCGAATAGTAAAATTGTTAATTTACATGTTATTGATGAAAGTGATTTGAGGGGTGAATTTCCAAAAAAAGAGTGGAATCAAAAATGGGAAGTAAATTCTGATGGTTCACTATATATTGATGATATATTAATGTTAAAATCACCTATTGTTATAGGTCAAAAGTGGAGCATAACTGATTATGTACCTGTAATTAATTCTGATAAGAAATATAATGCTACAGTAAAAATAACCAGTGTAGAAAACAGGCTAACTGATACAAATTTAGAAGAAAAAAGAGTATATACTAGTTTAACTATTGATGATATAAAAACTGTTGATGGTGGCATATATACTGAAACTAGGGTTTTTCAATCAGGATTGGGATTAAGAGAATTAAATGTTACTGAACCAACAATTTCTGATTTAACACTTGGTTTTTGGCTTTATAGTAGTGACCCTATAGAGTAGAAATAATTATTATAATAATTGTTATAAAATAAGAAGTATCCTTTTATAGGATGCTTCTTAATCATTTTAAAAAGTATTATAATTATATAATAAAGTAATAAAAAAACTTAGTTTAATAAATTAAAGCCGGTTCAAAAAAATTAATGCAATAAAATGTGTAAAAATATTTACATTTAGTATATTTTACTATATAATATATGCTAGGTGATGAATGTGTTAGAAGTTAAAGACATGACTAAAAAATTTGGAGATTATATTGCAATAGATAATATTTCATTTACAGCTTCAGAAGGAAGAATACTTGGAATATTAGGTAGAAATGGAGCACGGTAAATCTACATTATTCAGATGCATTCTAAATATTATTCCAAAAGATAAAGGAGAGGCTTTATTAGATAATAATCCTATAAATTATTCTATACTTGATAGAATAGGATATTTAATTGAAGAGGGATCTTTAACTCCTGAATATACTGTATATAATCAATTTTGTACATTTGGAATACTTAAAAATATGAGTGATAATGAAATAATTGAGTCTTTATTATATTGGCTTAAAAAATTTGATATGTTAGAATATTTAAATATGAAAATAAAGAATATTTCTAAAGGAAATAGACAGAAGCTACAATTTATTGTTTCTGTTCTTCATAATCCTACATTGTTAATATTAGATGAACCATTTTCTGGACTTGATCCAATAAGTGTGGATGAATTAAAGAGTGTTATATTAGAACTTAAAAAAGATGGAAGAACAATAGTATTTTCATCTCACCAAATGGAACATGTAGAACTTATATGTGATGATATTTTACTTTTAGATAAAGGAAATATGATACTCTATGGTGATTTAAATGAAATTAAAAATAGCTATAATAAAAAGAAAATAAGTGTTGTTGGTAAAATAGATATAGAAAAATTAAATAATGAAAATATATTTAAGATTGTTAATGATAAATTTGATACTTATGAAATTTATGTAAATGGTTCAAGTAATGTAACTTCTGTTTTAGATAGTATAAAATTATTTGATGTACAAAATATAAATATAAGTAATTTAAGTTTGGAAGATATTTTTATGGACAAGGCGGGTATTAAGTATGAAGAATAAATTATATAGATTAGCAGTGCTTGGAATTGAACAAACTTTAAAAATGAAATTTTTTATAATACTCAACATATTAATGTTAGTTTCAATTGTTGGAGTTGTAAATTTTGGTAGTGTTAAACAAATAATTGCTTTAAATACGGGTGATAATGTAAATAAAAATATTTTGAAAATAATGGTAGCTGATGATACTGCAAGATTTACCAAACTTATACAAGATGGTAAAATAAAAGATGTGGAAATTATTGATTATTCAGAAGGAGGAATAAAAGAGGGTAATGCTTTAATAGAAATAAAATATGATGAAACAAATATTATTAATGTAAAAATAACATCTAATGAATATATAAAGGATGAACAATATTTTAATATACAAACTATTATTAATAAAATAAGAACCGATATATTTTCAGAAAAATATGAAATAAGTTTAAGTGAAACTCAGCAATTAAATAACGATGTAAAAATTGAAAGGGTAGTACTTACATTAAATTATTCGGATTACATTAAATATCAAGGGGTGGTTACAGTAATTGCTTTTATAATGTATATGTTATTTATATTTATAGCTGCAACTATTTCTTCAACTATTGGTATGGAAAAAATAAGTAAAACTACAGAATATATGTTAACAGGAATAAGTGAAAAAGCATATTTATGGTATAACATATTACAAGTAAATATTGTATTTGTAATTCAAATGATACTAAGTGGTATATATTATTTGATTGCTAATGTTATTAATAGTATTTTAATTATAAAGTTCTTGGGTGGTAATGTAACAAAAATAGAAGATATGGTAAATTTAAGTTTAGATCCAATACTATTTAAAATCATTATATTAACCATTTTCCAAACAGTAATCTGTGTGTTAATATTGTCAATAATTCAAGCAATAATGACGTCTAAGGTAAATAATATGACAGATATATCAAACTCAAGTATGTTAGTTATAATGATAGTTATATTTGTATGTTTTGTATGTCCTAATATAATAAATGTATCAGAAACAGTAAACATATTTGTTAAAATAATATCATGTTTACCAATTTTATCCATTGTAATGATACCTAAATTAATACTACTCCATCAAATAAGTAATATAGGTATAATAATAGCAGTTGTAGTTAATATTGCTACATTATTTATACTATCAATATTTGGAGCAAGATGGTTTAAAAAAGGATTATTAGATTCTGGAAATAGTAGAAAAGCTGATAAACGTAAAAAAGATGAAATATATGATATGAACAAAACCAAGTTTAAAGAGATAATATTTAAGATAAGTATTGCAATGCTAATGTATTTTGTTATATCTAATGTATTAGGAATTATAGGAATAGTACTTAAAGGTACATTTGATTTTGGTGCAAATTTTGATAATGCTATAAGTATAATTATCTGGATTCTAAGCATATTACCTTCTTACTTATATCTTAAACCATTAACAGAAAAAAATAGGATAGTTAAGAATAAAACTAGTATAAAAATGTCTATAGATTGGATATTTATGGGTTTATTGGTTGTTACAGGTATACAATTTATTATATCAATTTTAACTAATGAAAATTCAAATTTTGATATTACAAAATTAATAGGAGCTGATTTTACATCTATAATAGGTATTACATTATTTATTATACAGATAGCAATACTTCCAGCTATATTTGAAGAATTGCTATTTAGAAAAGCGATGCTTACCGTTTTAAGTAAATATGGTAATTTAGTTTCAATATTAATAACGTCTACTTGTTTCGCATTAATGCATCAGAATATAACACAAGGCGTATTTGCATTCTTTATGGGAATAATTTTAGGATTTATAACAATTAAAACAAAATCAGTTATACCAGCTATTATAATACACTTTTTAAATAATTTTACTGCTGCAATATCTATTATTGCACTTCAAATAAATAATACAACAATTACATATATTAGTACAATAATAATAATTATAGTTTTATTAATATCTGGAATAATTTTATTTAAAAATATTTTGAAAAATAAAATAATATTTAAATTTGAAAAAACAGAATTTAAAATAAACAATATATTAAGTTGTATACTTACACAATATATTGTTATAATTACTTTATTATTATACGTTATATTAACAATATACATGGAAATAATATTATTTTAAACATTACATTACAAAATTTGTAGCTTCCTATTGAAATTTTAACTTAATTAATATATACTATATGTATTAATATGGAATTGAGTGATACAAAGTGGAAGAATATATAAATAAAATAGATTTACAAATTGTTTCTAATCAAACATTAGCTTTTATTGGAGATGCAGTATATAATGTATATATACGATCTTATTTAGCAAGTAGAAGTTACATACAAACAGGAATACTACATAAACAATCTGTAAAATATGTTAGTGCTAAAGCACAATCTAGGATTATGGATAGTATATTAGAAAATCTAAATGAAGATGAAATTAATATATATAAAAGAGGTAGAAATTCAAATATAACAACTGTATCTAAGAATGTAGATGTAATTGAATATAAAAAGGCAACAGGTTTTGAAGCTTTAATAGGTGAATTATATATCCAAAAGAAAACAGCTAGATTAGAAGAAATTATAAATATGTCAATAAAGGCAATTG
Source organism: Clostridia bacterium (assembly GCA_028684095.1). Lineage (GTDB taxonomy): Bacteria > Bacillota > Clostridia > TANB77 > CAG-465 > RGIG5057. The sequence continues at coordinate 16,297 of JAQUGQ010000002.1, read as the reverse complement.
AAACTTGTTAACAAATATTATATAGGAGTGTAGTGTATGAGTGATAAAATTATAAAAGAAGAAAATTTAGATGAAATAATTAAAAATGTTGTGAAAGATATTAAAAATGGGAAGGAATTTTCAAGTCAAGAAATTGACAAGTTAATGAATGAGTCAAATGAAAATCTAGAGTTTATAAAAGTTATAAATGATATAAAATTAGAAGCACCAAATAATAGAGTAATATTTATTGATGGTAATGAACAGTTGTTATATGATAAGGGTGAATTTTTCATATGTGAAACAACTGATTCTAGAAAACCAAAAAAGAAAATAAAACGAAAAGAAGCAACTGAAATATATATTGAATATTTTATACGTTATCAATTAAATCCTATAATTGAACAAAAAAATATGAGATCTATTAGTCAAACAATTAAAAAAACAGAATTTATTAAAGAAGTTCAAGCTAAATCAAAAGCATTAGAAGATATTCCAAAAATAGAGTCTAAAAAAACAAAATCACCACCTAAAAAGGTTATAAAATCTAAAGATGATTTAGCAAGATAAAAAAACTGTGATGTCAATTATAAATGTTGACATCATAGTTTTTTTATTGTATAAACGTATTCTAAATTATTCATATGTAGATAACATCCTTCGAACTATTATATTTAAAAATAAATATAATAGAATAGAAGGGAGATGAATTATGTGGATATATTATCAATAGTACTGATTACGTTGGTAGTTGTTATATCTTCGTGTGCTTTTTACGTATCAATAAAAAACAAAGGATTAAGATTAGTAGTTATTAATTTAATTGTAGAAGCAGAAAAAATTTTTCAATATGGTAAAAATAATGAAAAATTTAATTATGTTTTTGAAAATTTATATGCTAGACTTCCAACTTTAATAAAAATCTTATTAACAAAAGAAGATATTATGGCTTTTATACAAAAAGTTTTTGATGAAATTAAAATTTCATTAGATTATCAAAACGACCAGTAATTAATATTAAAAAGTAAAAAAGGTTTAACTAATAATTAAAGGGAGCATTAAGCTCCTTTTAATTATTTCATAGTATGTTTATATAATGTAATTCTATTATTTTTATTTGAGTGGACAAAAAAACCAGCCGTAAAAGCTAGTTATTGGTGCACCATCTGGGACTCGAACCCAGGACCAATTGCTTAAGAGGCAACTGCTCTACCGACTGAGCTAATGGTACAATAGTAATATTATAGCAAAAAAAACATAAAAAGTAAATAAAATATGATAAATTTACTAAAAAAAGTATTTATTGTGGGTCCAAAATATATAAATTTAATAAAATAATTGATATTACTTGAAATCTTAAGTTTTTTGTAGTATTATTTAATTATATAAAGAATATTAGAGGAAAAATCAAAATAATGGGAGGTAGTACATTGAAGTCATTTAAAACAGGACTTATTGTTGGTAGATTTCAGCATATTCATATAGGCCATGAAAAATTGATTAACATAGGACTTAGTTTATGCGATAAATTAATTATTTTTGTTACATATAAAGATAATAAAGAAACAAATAAAAATCCATATGATATCGAATATAGGATTAAACTATTAAATATAATATATGAAAAAGAGATAAATGAAAAAAAAATAGTAATATATCCATTTATAGATATAAATTTAGAAGATGGATTTACACATCTATGGGGAAAATCTATAATTAATAAATATATTGAATGTATGAATATGAGGCCAGAATGTATAATATATGGAAAAGATAAAGATATAAATAAATGTTTTGAACCAACTATTGTATCAAACATAACAGAAATTTTTGTAGATAGAATATCACTACAAATATCAGCTACAAAAATGAGAGAATACTTAATCAATGATGATTATGATAATTGGAAAAAATATGCTAATAATAAAATATATGGAGAGTATACTGATATAAGAGATAAATTAATAAAAATAGAAGGATAGTGTAAGGATATAATTTATATAATATTTTAAAAAGGGGGATTTTAAAAATGGAAAATTTAAAGAATTATGATGAGGAAGTATTTAGTGCTATAGAAAAAGAAAACCAGAGACAAAGAAACAATATCGAACTTATAGCTTCAGAAAATTTTGTATCACAAGCAGTTTTAGAAGCAGTAGGTAGCAAGCTTACTAATAAATATGCTGAAGGTTATCCAGATAAAAGATATTATGGTGGATGTGTTAATGTAGATATAGTTGAAAAACTTGCAATAGAAAGAGTAAAAAAATTATTTGGAGCAGAACATGCAAATGTACAATCACATTGTGGAAGTAGTGCAAATATGGGGGTATATATGGCAATGCTTAACTTAGGTGATACAGTTTTAGGAATGGATTTATCTAATGGTGGGCATTTAACTCATGGTAGTAAAGTAAGCTTTTCTGGTAAGTTATATAATTTTGTATCATATGGTATAGATAATAATGGTTATATAGATTATAAAGATGTAGAAAATAAAGCAATGGAATCAAAACCTAAAATGATTGTAGCTGGTGCAAGTGCATATCCAAGAAGTATAGATTTTAAAAAATTTAAAGAAATAGCTGATAAAGTAGGAGCATACTTTATGGTAGATATGGCACATATTGCTGGACTAGTTTGTACAGGAAATCATATGTCACCAGTCCCATATGCGGATTTTGTTACTTCAACCACACATAAGACATTACGTGGACCACGTGGGGGAATTATACTTTGTAAGGAAAAATATGCTAGTGCCATAGATAAAACAATATTTCCAGGAACACAAGGTGGACCTTTAGAACATGTTATAGCAGGAAAAGCAGTATGCTTTAAAGAAGCATTAGAACCAGAGTTTAAAACATATATAGATCAGGTAGTTTTAAATTGTAGAGTTTTAGCTGAAGAATTAATCAAAAGAGGATTTAAATTAGTTTCAGATGGAACAGACAATCATTTAATGTTATTAGATTTAACTGTGAAAAATTTAACTGGTAAAGAAGCAGAAAATTTATTAGAAGAAGTTAATATAACTTGTAATAAAAATTCAATTCCAAATGATAAAGAAAAACCTACTGTTACAAGTGGAATAAGAATTGGTACTGCAGCATGTACATCAAAAGGATTAAATGAAGATGATATGATACTTCTAGCTAAGGCTATGGAACTTGCATTATCTAAAAATATTAATAATATAACAGAAGAAAAATATTTAGAAAACAGAGAAGAAGCAAAGGTAATAGTTAAGAAATTAACTGAAAGGGTTGAGAATAGTGCCAGATAAATTAGTAATAGTAGAATCACCCTCTAAAGCAAAAACTATAAAAAAATATTTAGGAAAAGGGTACCAAGTTATTGCATCACAAGGACATGTAATAGATTTACCAGCAAGCAAATTTGGTGTAGACTTAAATGGTGATTTTAAGCCTGAATATATAACTATGAAGGGTAAAGCTAAAATAATTAATGAAATTAAAAAAGAAGCAAAAGGAAAAGATATAGTTTATTTAGCGACCGATCCTGATAGAGAAGGTGAAGCTATTGCATGGCATTTGAAAAACTTACTTAAAATAGATGATAATGTTAAGTGTAGAATTGAATTTCATGAAATAACCGAAAGTGCGGTAAAAAAAGCTATTAAAGATGCTAAACAAGTTGATTTTAATTTAGTAGAAGCTCAACAAACAAGAAGAGTATTAGATAGAATAGTGGGATACAAAATAAGTCCACTTCTTTGGAAAAAAATTAAAAAAGGACTAAGTGCTGGTAGAGTTCAATCTGTTGCTCTTAAGATTATAATGGATAAAGAAAAAGAAATAAGGGCTTTTATACCTGAAGAATATTGGAATTTGACAGTTTTACTAAAAAAGTCTGGTGTAAGTAAAGACATATTATCTAAATTTTATGGAGATAAAAAAGGTAAGATTGCTCTAAAAGATGAAAAACAGACTATAGAAATAGTCTCAAAAATCGATGGAAAAGAGTACATTGTTACTGATGTTAAAAAGAGTGAAAAGAAGAAAAATCCACCACCACCATTTATAACATCTTCACTTGGGCAAGAAGCTTCAAGAAAATTAGGATTTACTATGAAAAAAACAATGATGGTGGCACAAAAACTTTATGAGGCTGGACATATAACATATATGAGAACAGATTCTGTTAGAATATCTTCTGATGCTATAGCTATGGCAAAAAAATATATAATTTCTAAATTTTCTGATAAATATTATTTAAATAGAGTATTTAAAACTAAAGATTCTGCACAAGATGCCCATGAAGCTATAAGACCAACAAATTTAGATAATATAGAATTTTTATTGTCTTCATTACCTAAAGATGAACAAAGACTAATGTCTTTAATATATAATAGATTTTTAGCAAGTCAAATGCAAATAGCTATTTATGATACAACTAAAATAACTATAGAAGTTAATAACTATGTGTTTATAACAACAGGTAGTGTAATAAAATTTGATGGTTTTATGAAACTATATATTGAAGGTAAAGATGATGAGGAAAATTCAGATGAAGATGAAACCATATTACCAGAGTTGAATGTTGAAGATGTATTAAGACAAAAACAACTTGATTTTGGACAAAAATTTACAGAACCACCTGCTAGATATACAGAATCTACATTAGTTAAAGTTTTAGAAGAAAAAGGTATAGGTAGACCAAGTACATATGCACCAACAATTTCTACAATAGAGGATAGATTATATATTGAAAAAGAAAAAAAATATTTAGTTCCTACCAATCTAGGTGAAGTTGTGAATGAACTTATGGAAAATAACTTTAAAAACATAGTAGATGAAAAATTTACAGCTAATATGGAAGATACATTAGATAGAATTGCAGAAGGTAAAGAGACATATATAAAAACTATAACAGATTTCTATGATCCGTTTGCTAAAAATTTAAGTGAAGTTGAAGGTAAAATAGAGAGAGTTAAGTTACAAGAAGAAGTATCAGAAGTAATATGTGAATTATGTGGAAAAAACATGGTTATTAAATTAGGCAAATATGGTAAATTTTTAGCATGTCCTGGTTATCCTGAATGTAAAAACATAAAAAACATAGTACAAAAGATTGATATACCATGTCCTAAATGTGGTAGTACTATTGTTATCAAAAAAACAAAAGCAAAAAGAATGTTTTATGTTTGTGAAAATAGTCCTAAAACTTGCGATTATATATCATGGAGTAAACCAAAGAAATAGAAAATAAAAGGTACTCAATGTTAAATGTGAGTACAAGTTTCAAAAAAAGTTTAGCAGAAATGCTAAACTTTTCTGTGTTATAAGTATATTAAATTACTTTTATACAAATATTATGATTAAAAATAAGATATAAACTCATAATAATTATAAGTATAAAATAGTATTGAAAAATATAGAAAAATGCTAAAAAATACATTTATCATATAATTGAATTATTAGCTAATTTATCTGTAATTAGCATATTTATTTGGGAAGTAAAAGGGAGAAATTTTAAATGAAGGAAGATAAAGGTATATCATTAATAGTACTAGTAATAACAATAATAGTTGTAATCATACTAGCAGGAGCAGTGATAATAAGTTTAGCTAATAACAATCCAATTTCACAAGCAAATAAAGCAACGTTCTTAAGTGACTTAAGGAATTTTGAAACTGAGTTAAACTTATATGAAACAAAACAATTTTTAGATGAATTAGGAATGTATGATATTACTAAGTTACAAGCAGATGAAACAAGTGTAACATATGATAGTGTTGTAGTTACAGATAAAACAATAAATGATTTGATAACAACATTTGGAAAATCTACAAAGTATGTAGGACAATTTGTAGTAGTAGATGGAAAACTTGTTTACCAGGGTTCAGATACTAATAGACAAATTTGGTCAATGGAGGCGGGAGTGAAAGTGGAAGTTTTAGGTGAGCCTAAAGTAACTATGATTTCTCCGCTAGATACAGTAGTTTCTGCAGGAACAGACATAGTATATACAATTCAATTTTCATCAAATGCGCCACTTACAATAATTAATTTGGAAGGTAATGTGGAAGTATTAGACGATAGTGGAGTAGCTTTAGTTTCTCAACCGGGTATATCATTTGGAACAATAGATGGTTTAGGTGTAAATGCTACAATATCAGTAGATATAACTATAGAAACAGATGGTTTATTAAGTGGAGCATATAAATTAAAGATAAAATCTGGAACAGTTACAAATGCAGATAATATATCTAATATTCAAGATACAATATCTTTAATAGGATTTGATATAGATAACACTGCACCAGAAAATCCAATAATGTTAGCAGATCCATCAATATGGACAATTGAAGATGTAACAGTTACTATTAACTATTCAGAGGATACATCAATAAAAGAATATAGTTTAGATGGTACAAATTGGAATAATTATACATCACCAGTAGTTGTAACAAATAATATAACAATATATTCTAGAGGAAAAGATATATTAGGAAATGAAAGTGGAGTTGCAACATTAACAGTAACTAATATAGATAGAGATGCACCGACAGTATCATATGGAACAAATGGCGGATCTGGAGAAACTGCTAATACAACAGTAACAGTGAGTGATGTAGGAACAAGTAGTATAAATATAAGCACATTACAATATGTGTGGGATATACAAAATAGTACTACACCAACTAGTGGCTGGGCAGTATTTACAAATAGTCAAACACTAACAAAAACAGGAGTAACAGGAACATATTACTTATGGATAAAAGCATCAGATAATGCAGGAAATAATGTGGTAAGTAAAACAAATTCATTTGTTTTAATACAACCAGTAGTTGCAAATAAACCAGTATTATCTATTGGAATGACAGCAAAAAAATGGAATGGAAGTTCATGGGATACAGTATCAAATCCAGAAACAGATACGTCATGGTATAATTATACAAACAAAGAATGGGGAAATGCACAAACAGCGGATGGAAGTATGTGGGTGTGGATACCAAGATATGAGTATAAAATAACAACACCTCATATGAGCACAGAACAAACAATAGCAGTAAATTTTTTAGAAAATACATCGACAACAGTAACAAGTGGATATACACTACATTCAGCATTTACATTTGGAAGTACTGAGCTTACAGGATTATGGGTAGCAAAATTTGAAGCAAGTGGAACATCAAGTGCAATAGATTTAATACCTGGTGCATCATCACTTAAAAGTTTAACAGTAACACAATTGTTTACAGCTTGTAGAAACATGGAAACAAATAGTAGATACGGTTGGGGAACAAGTGGAATAGGAATAGATACACACTTAATTAAAAATACAGAATGGGCATCAGTAGCATATCTTTCTCAAAGTATATATGGAAAAAATTCAGAAGTATGGAAAAATCCAACTTATATAACAGGTCAATCAGGAACAAATGTGAGTGGTGAGACACCAATATATTCATATGATAATGTAACGTATGGAGTAAATGTGAGTACAACAGGAAATATATATGGAGTATATGATATGAATGGTGGAACTCAGGAATATATAGCTGCATATGTAAACAATGGAGATGCAAGTTTAGCAACATATGGAGCAAGTTTAGTAAATGCATCAAGTCAATATAAAGATCTTTATTTTAAATCAACATATGATACAGCTAGTGGAAATTATGCATTAACATCTGGAAGAAAAGGAGATGCAGTATATGAAACATCAAGTGTTGGCACTGGCTCAGGATCATGGTTTACTGGTTATTCAGCTACACCATGCTCGAACAGTCCGTACTTTTCACGTAGTCAGATGTTTGGATTTAGCAACTTCTATGGTGGCGGAGGAGTTAATGGATTTCGTCCAGTAATTGTGATTTCAGGCACATTTTAATAGTGCTCTGCTCTTTACTCTTATAAAATTAAAACAGATATAATGACTAGAATAGGATTAATATAGAATTAAGATAAATTCTTAAACTAAATTTGCCTTATTTAAGCAATCTGTTCTTCATATGTGGTGGTAATTTATAGATTGAAGGATATTTTGTAAGTACAGTAGATAAAAATTCTGATGAAAAACTTAATTAAAATAGAGAGAGTTAAGTTACAAGAAGAAGTATCAGAAGTAACATGTGAATTATGTGGAAAAAACATGGTTATTAAATCAGGTAAATATGGGTATAAGTTTTAAAAAGTTTAGTAGAAATGCTAAACTTTTCTGTATTATAAGTATATTAAAGATATTTAGAAGTAAATTTGTAATAAAAAGAAGATATGAACTCATAATAATTATAAATATAAAATAATGTTAAAAAATATAGAAAAATGCTAAAAAATACATTTATCATATAATTGAATTATTAGCTAATTTATAATGTAATTAGCATAGTTATTTAAAAGAAAAATGGAGGAATTTCAAATGAAGAAAGATAAAGGTATATCATTAATAGTATTAGTAATAACAATAATAATTATAATAATCTTAGCTGGAATAGTAATATTAAGTTTGGCAAATAGCAATCCAATAACAAAAGCTAATGAAATGAAATTTAAATCAAATGTAGATACATATAATTCAGAACTTAACATGGCTTTATCAGATATTAAGTTGAAAAATATTTTCTTTGATTCAATTACATTTAATGCAGGTATATGGGATGGAACTGAAGGTAATAAAACAGGAACAACAAAAGAATATATAACAAGTATTACTACAAAAGATGCAGCAAAATTTGAAATACAAAGCGGTAAGCTTGTATATGTTGGAATTGTTCAAATAGAAAAAGATTGGGCTATAGAAATGAATATAGAAACTGGAAGTGTAACACCTCCAGAAGAATTAGGATTAGGTGTAAATGTAATAGCAACAGAAAACACAACAGTAAATGGAGAATCTGCAACATATAATAATCCAATAATACCAAAAGGATTTAAAGCAATAAATGACGGAGCAGTATGGCCAACAGATTGGAATAATGGACTTGTAATAGAGGATGAAAGTGGTAACCAATTTGTATGGGTACCAGTAGATGGAACAAATGTACCATATGCAAAATGGTGTACAGCAGGAGTGATATATTCAGATACAACAGATGATATGTTACCAGCAGGAATAACAAATGAAACAGATCAAGTAACAAATTATGGTGGATTTTATATAGCAAGATATGAAGCAGGAAATGCATCTAATGTTTTAGTAAGTAAAAAGAATATGACAGTATGGGGAAATATTAGTTATATAGATTCAAAGACAAAAGCAGAATTAATGTATAATACAACTGAAGTAAAAAGTGGACTTTTAACAGGAATACAATGGGATACAGTAATGAAATGGATTCAAAATTTAGAAATGAGTGTATTAGATAGTACTACATGGGGTAATCATATTAACTCAATAGCACCAGCCAATGTATCAGGATATTCTAGTTCACAAGTAGCCGGATTCAGTGAATATTGGAAAACAAAAAACATATATGATTTAGCAGGAAATTTGTGGGAATGGACAAATGAAATTTATAGTGATGAACGTGTAATTCGAAGTGGTGGCTGTAGTGGTAATGGTATTACTTTTTCGGTATCATCTCGTAGTAGTTATGCTCCTGGTAGTATTGACATCGATTTATCTTTTCGTGTAGTGCTTTATATATTATAATTAATTTTAATAAAATGTACTTAAATAAAAACAAAAAAAGTTTGAATAGATAATTATTTTATTTTTTATTTAACTGTGTAATTCAAGAAATTAATTTACACAGTTTTACTTTGTGATTTTTGTTGTATTGTTTATATAAAAATGTGAATTTGCGAAATCTATGTATATGTAATATTTTAAAAGGTTTTATGTTCTATTTATTTTGATTTTAAATAACTTCTTCTAGATTATTAATTATTTATGTTAAAATTTGATTGTATTTTAGTTGTAGGTATTGTATAATATATATAATTAAAGTAAAGGATGAAGTAATGAAAAATATAACAGTAAATATAATAGGTGCAGGTCTCGCTGGTTGTGAATGTGCATATATGCTTGCAAAAAATAATATAAAAGTTAATTTATATGAAATGAAGCCACATAATAGGTCAGAAGCACATAAGAGTAATGATTTTTCAGAACTTGTATGCAGTAATTCTTTAAAATCTGATAATATAACAAATGCTTGTGGATTATTGAAAAAGGAAATGAGTGTATTTGATAGTTTAATAATTGAAGCAGCATATAAAACAAGAGTAGAAGCTGGTCAAGCTTTAGCTGTAGATAGAGATAAATTTTCGGAATATATAACTAATGTAATAAAAAATAACAATAATATATCAGTAATATATAAAGAAATATCTAATTTAAATGAAGTTTTAAGTGATGATACTATAACAGTAATTGCTACAGGACCACTTACAACAGATAAGTTATCACAGGATATAAGAGAATTAGTAGGGGTTGATAGTTTGTATTTTTATGATGCGGCAGCTCCGATAATAGAAGCAGATAGTATTAATTATGATATAGCATATAGTTTAGATAGATATGGTGAAGGTGAAGGCGATTATATAAACTTACCTATGAACAAAGAAGAATATATGAACTTCTATAACAATTTAATAACTGCAGAGTCAGCTAATAGACATGAGTTTGATAAATTATTACTTTTTGAAGGATGTATGCCTATTGAAGAAATGGCCAAAAGAGGTGAGAAAACATTAACTTTTGGAATGCTTAAACCAGTTGGATTAAATAATCCAAAAACTGGAGAAAAAAATTATGCTGTAGTACAACTTAGATCAGAAAATGTTAATAAAACAGCATATAATTTAGTTGGATTTCAAACAAGTTTAAAGTTTTCTGAACAAGATAGAGTATTTAAAAAGATACCAGGTTTAGAAAATGCTAAATTTTTAAGATATGGAGTAATGCATAAAAACACATATATAAACTCAAGTAGAATATTAGATAATAATTTTTGTATGAAAAACAAAAATAATATATATTTTGCTGGTCAAATATCTGGAGTTGAAGGATATGTAGAAAGTAGTGCCTCAGGAATGATGGTAGCTATGAGTATAATATCTAAATTAAAAGGAAATAGTATAGAATTTCCAGATGATACGATGTTAGGTAGTTTAGCAAATCATGTAAGTACAGAGAATAAAAATTTTCAACCTATGAATGCAAACTTTGGTATTTTAAAACCATTAGAAATAAAAGGTAAGATAAGAGATAAAAAAGTTAAGTATACAATGTTTGCTGATAGATCAATACAAAGTGTAGCTGAGCTAAGAGAACAATTAAATTATATAAAATAGAGGAAGTGAAAATTATGATATATTTATTATATGGTGAAGAAAAATATGATTTATACAAATTTGTAGACAAAATTAAATCTAAGTTTGACAAACTTAAAACAGGTGTCAATCTATTTTATATAACAAAAGAAAATATAAATGAACTAGAATCAATAGCATCTACTGTAACTTTTTTCGGACAAAATAAATTAATTATAATTAAAGATACAAATTTAAAGTTTGATATAAAGAAGTTAATTCTAAATTGTGATAAAGAAGATATTTACTTAATAATTGAAGATAATATTGACAAAAGAACAACTGAATATAAAGAGTTATCTAAAAGTATTGACGTTAAAGAGTTTAAACATTTAAACAATAAAGATATGGTAAGTTATATGATAAATACTCTTAAAATGTATAAACTAAGTATATCATACGATAATGCCCAGTATATGGCTGATATATGTGGTGAAGATAAAAGTAATAATATTAATGAACTAAAAAAACTAGTTGCATTTTTAAATACTGGAGAAATAGTTTCTAAAGATACTATAGATAAAATATGTGTTAAAACTTTAAATTCTAAGATATTTGATATGCTTGATTTTGCAGTAAATAAAGATAAACATAAAGCAATAGATATGTTAGATGAACTGCTTAAGCAAAAAGAACCAGTAATTAAGATATCAGTAATGTTATATAAGCAGATTAAATATCTATATATGATTAAATATTTAAAAGGAAAAAATACTAAAGATATAAACAGTATATTGGAAATCCATCCATTTGCATTTGGAAAATTAAATAAAGTATCAGATAAATACAATTTAGAATATTTAAGAATGTTAATTGATAAATTTGATAAATATGATTCTAAAACTAAAATTGGTGAAATAGATTTTGAAATTGGACTTAAGCAGATAATATGTATGATGTAATAAAAACAAACTAAAAAGTTGGTATATATAGCGTATTCCAACTTTTTAGCCTTTATATAAACAATAGTCAAGAAATATTTATTACTTCTTGCTAATGCAGTCTAAAGTATAGAATATAGAATTTATATTATTAGTAAATTCTTTGTTTAAACTTTGTATGTTGGAAAAGGGTCCTATTGGATTTCCATTTATCTTAGATAATTCAACTGTTAATGTAACAGTGTTTTCTAAACTTATTCTATAGTAATCCATTACACCATACTTAATATTTTCATTAATAGGAGTATAATTTGTTAATTCACTATAATAATTTAATCCATTTAAAATGGTATTAAATTGATTATTAGTTGTAAGTTTAATTTGTGGATATCCGTATATTTCTGCACCAGTTGAATGATATGAAATAAATAACTTTAAATTTCTATTATTATATATTTTATTGATAAAATTATATAGTGCTATATTTTCTGGACATTTTTTATCGAATATATTATCTCCTGGATACCCATGTGGACTAGGTATATTTACAGGTATATCATTGTACCTTAATCTACCGTATTTACTTGTATTTTTCAAATTTTTCATATTCTCAAATTCATGTATAGAATTTGCATTTATATCTATTCCCATACCATTTGACGACCAAATTGGCAAAACTCTATTATCTAATTTACATTCTGCTAATATTTTATCTACATTATATCTTAAATTAGAATATGCAATAAATTCAGAAGATATTGTCATTAGATTTTTATATAATTTTTCACATTTTAGTTCCTTTTCGGCATTTAAATCATCTTGTTCATACAATTCAACATATTTTTTACAATAGTTTTGTAATGAAATGAGATCCATATTTTTTATGTTATTTAGAACATTACTTGAAGATATTATATATCCCTCAGGGTTTAAAATTGGTATAATATGAAAAGAATATTTATTAAGGTATTTACTATATTTATCGTTTTTTTTGATAATGGTATATACAAACTCTAATAAGAATGTAATTGTAACTAGTTCACAACCATGGGTTGCAGCAATCAAAACAACATCTTTACTACCATTACCAATTTTGTAATAGTCAATAGGAAAACCAAAAGAAGTATATCCTATTGGTTCTTTTTTGATTATTATATTACTGTAATTTTTACATAATTTATCTAATCTATAAATTACATCATTATACGATAAAATATATTTATTTAAAAACATTTGTGAAATTCACCTAATAATATATATATGTTGAGATATGTATATTATGATATATTGAATAAAAAACATTCATATTGATATAATATGTATAGGTGATGTTAATGAATAAAAGCTATTTAAATTTTAGAACAGATATGGCAGATGAGAGAATTGATATATATAAGAGAGTGCATAATTTAAGTGAAATAGATGGTGTAATTGTAAAATCAACTGATATTGATAATGTAAAAGTCACTACGGTTGATATTACAAATGAAAATGGAGAAAAAGCTTTGTCTAAAAAAATGGGTACATATATTACTATTGAATCTTTAAATATAGAGTATTTATCAGAAGATGAAAAACAAATTCTTATATCAAAAGTAGCAGAGCAAATAAAACTACTTGTAAAAGATGATCATAAATCTATAATGGTAGTTGGACTTGGAAACATGTATGTTACTCCAGATGCATTAGGTCCAAAAGTAGTTAAATACTTAGATATAACAAGACATTTATTAAAATTTGCTAAGGAATATGTAGATATTAATACACGAGAAGTGAGTGCTATATCACCGGGAGTATTGGGTACAACAGGTATAGAAACTTCTGAAATTATTGAAAGTGTAACAAAAAAAGTAAAGCCAGATATAGTTATTGTAATAGATAGTTTAGCATCACAAAGCGTACACAGGGTTGGTAAAAGTATACAACTTAGTAATATGGGTATTGTTCCAGGTGCGGGAGTAAAAAATAAAAGAGTAGGTATAAATCAGGATACATTAAAAATACCTGTAATTGCAATAGGTGTACCTACAGTTGTCGATATGGCTACAATTACAAATGAAGCTATAGATAAATTGCTTGAAAACAGCAAAAAAGAAATAGATAAATTCAATAATGAGAATATCAATGATAAACATAGTAACAGTATATTTAGTTTGTTAAATGAAGATAATAGATATAGTATGATTGCAAACACTTTGGATGCCGAAAATTATATAGTAACTCCTAAAGAAATCGATGAGATAATAGATAAAATGTCAGAGGTATTAGCAAGTAGTATAAATTCTATATCAAGAATTTAAAACAAACTAAATTTAATTAAGATATTATATAAAAAAGATAAAGTATATGTATAAAAAAACATATACTTTATCTTTTTTTATATTAAAACACTAAATTTTATCTAAATAAATATATAAATTATTGTATATTCATTTAACAAATGATATAATGGTACTACTTAAAATCAGATTAAATTTTAAAAAGATATTAAAATAGTTAATATATATTTTTAAATTTATTTGATTAAGTAGAATAGTATTGGGGTGTTTTTAATGAATAAATTAGCAACTAGTCTAATAACAGTTATGATTATATTAATTAGTATATCTGGAATATATGCTACCAGCAGTATAGGAATATTAGATGTAGAATATACAGAGAATGTATATAAGTTTAGTGATAATGATGATATTAATTTACCATTTATAAGAATGAGTTCTGCTAGAATGATAATGGACAAAGATATAAATAAATCTGGAGTTTCTTATGCACAGGAGAGTATAAGTGTTTTAAATAATTTAAAGGGTATACAGACACTTGCTTCATCTGATACCGTAAGAGTAACTGGCAATATGGAATATGGCATAATATTAGCACCAACTGTTATAATTGAAGGTACAATAGAAAAATCTATGATAATAATTTCTGAAAATATAACAATTTCTGAAAATGCAGTTATTAAAGAAGATTTATTGTGTAGTGCAGCAAAATTAGAATTATTAGGAAGTATTGAAGGAAATCTGTTAGGTACAATTGATAAAGTTGATTTAAATGGAAATATAACTAAAGATTTTAGGGCTAATATTGGTAGTATTACATTAAATGAAGATTCAAAAA
This sequence comes from Clostridia bacterium, assembly GCA_028684095.1. GTDB lineage: Bacteria > Bacillota > Clostridia > TANB77 > CAG-465 > RGIG5057. The sequence goes on along the minus strand of JAQUGQ010000002.1, from coordinate 1,035 downwards.
TTCAAGGTAATATATATATTAGTTCACATAATAGCATTGATATAAGTGATAAATATCCAAACGCAATGGTTATATTAGTTGAAAACACAAATGATACATTTACATTTGATATATGGGAAATAATCAGATTATCTATGATATTTGCTTTGTTATATTTATTAATTTCAAATAAAACAAATATAATTAAAAATACTTTAAACAAAGTGAAAACTTATAAAAAAACTACTCTTTTATCAGGATTTGCTAGTATATTATTATTTCCTTTAATAATAATAGCATTTTTCATATTAATTGCAATAGGATTGGGGATAATTACAGTTCCTATGGTAATAATATATGGTTCATTTATGATTTCAGCATTTATGCTATCAACATTTATTGTAGGATCTGTAATGAGTGAATATATCATGGATAAATATAGTGATAAAGTAAAAGGAAATTGGTATAAATTACTATTAGCATTTTTCTTGTTTTTAGGATTAACTATAATTGTTGAAATACCAACAGTTGGTTATACGTTGTCAGTAGCATTATGTATATTATCAGTAGGAATAGTAATTACAACAATATTTAGAAGATTAAAATAATTTGAATATAAAACAAAATATTACAAAAAATTTATATATATATTGACAATAAAATAAATTAACTATATAATTAAATTGATAGTTAATTTATTTTGAAATTAACATATTTATTCAGTAGAAAGAGGGGATATATTAAAATGAAAAGAAAAAAAGGTATATCATTAATAGTATTAGTAATAACAATAATAGTTATAATAATATTAGCAGGAGCAGTAATATTAAGCTTAGCAAATAACAATCCAATAGAATCAGCAAATGAAGCCACATTTAAAACAAATGTGGCGGAATATAATTCAGAACTTGCAATTGCTATAGCAAATGAATATTTACAAAACAGTTCTTTTGATTCAGCAACATTTGATGCAGGAGTATGGGATGGTACTGGTACTGGTGATGGAACAATAAAACAATATATAACAAGTATGTCTGAAGTAGATGCAGCAAAATT
>JAQUGQ010000012.1 GCA_028684095.1 Clostridia bacterium | reverse complement strand
TATAATATATTTGGTTGTCCGACCTCTTATATTATAGCATAAAGGGAGTGTTATTTTTCTGTTACTCTGTTCATCGCTAGAAGCTTTTTGGAACCACACGTATAACGTGTGGTATTCATTAACACAACAATTAAAATTAAAATTAAAATTATAATTTTAACTTTCTTTATTTTTTTTAATTCATTAATCATAATAAAATCACCAATACATTTTATTCATGTACTAGTGATTTTATTAATAAATATTATTTTAAAGAAGATCTATCAGAAATGGTTTAAGTAATACTATTTGATATATTATAAGAACTAGTAATATTCCAAGTAATGCACTAAAAATCATGTATATAGATCTAGTTTTTTCGTTCTCAATTTTAATTTGAGCTATAATTATACTTAAAATAAATGATACCCCTCCAACAAACATACTTTTAGTAACTAAATATACATATGTTGTCATTGCAAAGGCAAGTGTAACTCTAGCACTAGGATACGGAACTACATAATCCTTTTTTTTACTAAACATTCCTTTTAGTATAACAGCTAAAATTATTGTAGCAAACATTATAGTAAATAAAACATATAATTTTGAACTAAGTATGGTACTAAGTACATTGTTTGTAGCCATATATATTTTATCAACAAACAAAAAGTATGATACTACAATTGCTACAAGTGATGATACAAATACACCGCCAGCCGCTATATCTTTTGCTGCTTTTGCTCTATCATCGTATTTATCTGTTATTAAATCAACCACATACTCCACCGTTGAATTTATCATTTCAGCAAATATAACAAAACCTATTGTTAAACATAAGCATGCAAACTCTGTTTTGGAAAAATCAAAGAATAAACTTGCTATTAAAACAAATAGTCCAATAATATAGTCTATCCTTAGATTTCGCTCTGTTTTAAAAGCACAGACAACACCATCAATTGCATGTCCAATTGCTGTATAGAAATTTTTGTTTTTTTTGTTTTTAAGTTTTTCTAGATGTTGCTCTTTTTCAGCTTCTTTTTCTTCACTTGTTTTTTTCATTTGCTCGCTCCAATCATGTTCAATATTTTTTCTTCTTTTGCTCTCATTATTATTTTATCTTCTACTATTTCATGATCATATCCAAGTAGATGGCATATACCATGCGTTATCATATATAATAACTCTCTTTTCATACCAGTATCATATTCAATCGATTGTTCTTTAACAACATCAATACATATTACTATATCACCTAATTCTATTTGATCAAACTTAATATCCTTTAATTCTTCTTTTGTAAATATAGGAAATGACAATACATCTGTCTCTTTATCTACATTTCTATATTCCTTATTAAGCTGTCTAATTTCATTTTTACTTATGCACTCAATTGAAACATATATATTCTTGTTTGTAATATTATCTTGCTCTAATGCTATCTCTATAATTTTATTTATAGCATCTTTTTCTATGCCTTTGACTGCCTTTAATACTGTATCATCAAGATTTAAATGTAACATTATTATTGTACCCTTTCCACAAACTTACCTATTCTTTCATTTACGGTAAATGTTTTTTTGTATATTATTGATTCTAAATTTTCTACTATTTCTTCTTTTTCTTCTATTAAGTTTCCATTATCTAATCCGTTAATTATATCATTTATATATGACTGAGAATTAATATTTGCCTCATTTAATATATCTTCCTTTGTAACAGTAACTTCATTTTCTGTATATTCACTAAAAGTATACCAATCAAAAGTTAAATTATTTCCAAATATATTAAAACTTTTACTTGCTTTAAGTTTATCATATTTTTTCTCTTTATTCAAATAATTAACAAAAATTTCTTTAGAATTTAAAGAAAAACCTATAGAATGTTTATTTTTTTCTTGGTATTTTTTTACTATATTTGTAAATTTATATACTTTCTCAAATATGTACTCGGTATTCATCCTTACAATTCCTTTAGCATGAATTAAACTTTCACCTAATATTGTGCTATATATCTTACCTTCAATTAAAATATTACCATTTTGAACATAACTACCTTCTTTTAAAAGTGCTGTACCATTTTCAGCTATTATTTTAGTAATTATACCATCACGTGTAGATATTACATCTCCAATTCTATTATCTTGTTTATCTTTATCTTCAAGTACAACTTTCTCAACAACTTTAACTTCAATATCAGTTCCTCTTATTTCTATACCAACCCATGTAATATCAGGAAGTGTTGATCTTATGTCTTTTAAAACTTCAATTTTATTCATTCCAAGTTTAAATCTACCCACGTATATACCAGACTCTTTTAATTTCTCTTGAATTATATCAGTTGAAATTCTGCTGTTACCACTAATATTTATATTCCATATAAAGCACGTTGATAGCATAAATATTAATATTAGTGCAATAATTAGATATCCTAGTACTTTTCTTTTTCTATATCTAAACAATTTGAAATATATCCCTTTTTTTGCTTTTATAGTAACTTTACATTTGGTTTTTTTAACGATACTTCTTAATTTTTTAAAATCCGATATATGTATATTGAATCTAACAACTCCACTTACAACATTTCTTATATCCCATATTTTTATATTATTTATTTTGCATAAGTTAATAAATCTTTCTGTAAAAAAACCTTGTATTTCTAATGTTAATACTCCTGTTATATTTTTAGCTTTATCACTTAATTTCATCTAAGCACCACCTCATTCTTTAAAATTAACACTATATATAGTCCCAGTTATAACAAGATCTTCATCTGTTATTTCTTTTATATCTAAATTTTTGCCATCAATTACAATTTCTAAATTATTTCCTCTTATTTTAATATAATGCAAATAATAATCTACAACATTTTTATAACCTTCTATTAAAATACTATTGTTATCTATCATGGTTATTTTACTTGAATTTGAAATAATATAATTAGGTATATCAACCATTTCAGAAAACACATCTCTAAATTTCGAAGATATTTCTTTCACCCTATTTTTTTTTATAATTTCTTTATACCATTTTTTTTTTTCTTTCTTATTCATTTTCAAGCTATAACACCTCTCTTTTAATTATATTATATTGAACTGTTTTTATTCTATAATATTTCATTTACATTTTTTTACATTAAATTTAATATTTTGATTTATTATGTTGACATTTATTATTATTTGGTATATAATTCAATATATGTTTATTATGTATATATATAGGGGGGTAATCTATCTATGTATAGAATCGCTGTTTGTGATGATGAAATTGATTGTGCTAAAGGTATTGCTAAGATTTTAGAAAGTCAATTTATTAAAAAATCTTTTGATGCTGAAATAACTGTTATTACAGATAGACAAGATATAATTTACAAAGCTATAGAACAAAATGAAATTGATATATTAATTTTAGACATTATTTTTAAAAATAATGGTAAAAATGGTGTGGATTTTGCAAATGATTTAAGAAAAATAAATAAAGACTTTTATCTTGTTTTCTTATCAGCTCATTTTAGATATATGCCTCTTTCTTTTGAAAGTAAGACCTTTGATTTTTTAATAAAACCTGTTAATAGAAATTTAATTGATCATTTTGTGGACAGATTAATAGATGAATTTTCTATAAAAAACAGTAAATTTTTGCATTTGAACAAAAGTTTAGTTGTTAAAATCAACAGCATTGTATACATAGAAAAAATCAAAAGCAAGAGTTATATATACACTTTGTCAGGTACGTATTCATCTACAATAACTTTAGATGCATTACTTGATGAGCTTCCAAATAATTTTATAAAGTGTCACAGATCCTATATAATAAACAAAGAATTTATATCAACTATTGACCATAAAAATAATCTTATTATTTTTGAAAATGGATTAAAATGTCCCATAAACTCACATTTTAGACTGGAGGAATAACTTATGATAAATTTAACTTTAGACATTGTATCATATACAATACAATGTTTACTATTCTACTACTACATATTAGCAATGTCACAAATTGTACAAAATACAAAGTATATTACAAAAAATAAAATTTTAATGTTTTTATGTGCATTATTAATGACAATATCAGGAATATTATTAAAAGGTAGATTTCCAATAAATACAATAATAATTTTATTTATATTGTTTTCGTTTTTGTTTTTTATATTAAAATTAAAAAAATCAAAAGCTGCTATAATAACAATATTACTTTCGATATCTATGATAATTTTTGAAATATTTATAGTATTGATATTTAGTGTTATTTTTAATAAAACTTCTCTTGAAATGTCTAAAATTCCATTGATATGCTTTGCTATTAGTATTAGTTGTTCTATATTATTACTGTTAACTACACTAATTTTTAATAAATCAGTAGTTAACAAACAAAAATTAAGAGATTTTTTTTATTTATTCAATAAAAGATATTTGAAAATAGTTATATATATTTTTTTATTTACTATTATTCCACAAGCTGTTTTAATACTATTAAACAAGTATAATTATGATCCAATATTTCTAACATTTAATTTTATCTCATTATTTGCTATATCTATATTTCTGTTTTGGTATATTTCTAATTTTTTAGAAAAGGAAAAGATACAAGAACAGGTAAAAACTTTAGAAATGGATAATAAAACACTTGGAGGAATGGTTGATGGAGTAAGAACCATTAAACACGATTTTAATAATATATTTCAAGCAATAAATGGATATATATGTTCTAAGCAATATGATGAATTAGAACAATACATTTTAAAAGTAATGAAAGAATGTAATATTGTAAATACATTATCAATAATAAACAAAAATGTATTTGACGATCCAGCTAACTATGGCGTAATTGGATCTAAGTACTTTATTGCTACTGAAAGTAATATTACAATGGATTTAGATGTAACAGTAAGTTTTAAAGATATAAATTTTCCAATGGCAGAACTTTCTAGAATATTTGGAATATTACTTGACAATGCAATAGAAGCAACAAGCAAATGTGAAAACAAATATATCAGACTAGAAATTAAATATGTAAGTAGAAAAAATGCAACAATAATCAGAATACTTAATACATTTGATAAATCATTGAAAATAGATTTAAACAGTCTATACCACAAAGGGTACTCAAGTAAAAAAATAAAATCTGGTTTAGGTCTTTGGCAAGCTAGTAAAATAATATCAAGATATAAGCATTCTCAAATGTACACTACAATTGAAAATGATAAATTTGTTCAGAATATAATCATAGAAAATACATAAATTTCTATTGAATTATACTCACAACAAACAAAAAGTGTATATTATAAAATTTCTTCAAATATTTCTCTAAATTAGCTACTATGCAGGAATTTTTGATTTAATAAATCGTGATAAAAGGATAAAAGATTAGTTTATATTTCTTATCCTTTTTTAATATTATATATAGTTATACAAATAAAGAATGAAGTAAATTTATTCTTACTTCATTCTCTTATAGCTATAACAATTTTGAAAATTTACACTCTAATTATTCATATTGTATACATTTGATATTTAACCTATACAATAAAGTTTTATTTTTGTATCAAACATTTAGGTGCTTTTGGTTGATGAAATATTAATAACAAACAACTATTAGTAGAAGATTTTGCATATATTTCAACAAACTTTTTTAATATTTTTTTCATACATATACCTCCCTTCGCTTCTTTATGAAATTTTAATATTTAAATTGATTTCTGAATTGTACTATTCAATAAGATTTTTTAAATTATATTTCAAACTATTTCATAAATTTAATCAAATCGATTAAATATTAAAATTTCTATATATTTAGAATATTTATTATAAATTATTCACTATAACAAAATATTCTTAATACCTATTTAGTAGAACTTACCGTATTCTTCTGACTCAATCCCAAGTTTGCATCCTAATAATTTATACATTAGTGGTGTAGCAAATATATTTATCAACAATATTGTATATACTATTATTTTCATGTATGTTACATCTTTAATAAATAATACAGTTAAAATATTAATTAATACTAAAGATATACTGCCGATATGCTTTAAATTTTTTCTTTTCTTTTTATTAATTATTGGTATTTCTTCTGTATCTGCCGGAGCAATTTTTATTATAATATAAATAGAAAAAAGTATAGTAAGTATATATATTATATAAAACAAATTAAGACTATAATTAATATATTTAGCAGCCATTATTGGTAATACAAAGTATATCAATGAAACTATAAAGCATTGCATATTAGTTCTTGCATGTGCACCTCCAATAAAAATCTTGTAACAGATTGTAACAACAAATACTACACCTAATTCGTTTAATATATTTAATAAGTAACATATATAGAATATACCTACAAATTTTGGAATATCTTCAAGTATTCTTGTTACCCCAAAAAACATAATATCCTTTTCATTATCATTTGTGTTTTCATCCTTAAGTAGTATATTATTTACAATATATTGACTTATTTTTTCTATCATGTTTATACCCCTAAATAAATTATATATAATATTAATTTATTTTCAATTCATATATTCTATTTTGACATATTATTGATGTTAATAATATATTTTGTATTTTCACAACTAAAAACTATCATTTAACTACTGTTTTTTATAATAATTTATTATTTTTAAAAATTCATTGATTAATTAAATTATTTATGATATAATTACTGCATAAATCTAAAATATAAGGAGGTTTTTATATGACAGGTTTTATTATTCTAGGAATTGTTGTTTTAGTAATTCTAATTGTTATATTTATTTACAACAATCTTGTAAGTCTAAAATTACGTGTACAAAATGCTTGGGCACAAATTGATACACAACTTAAAAGGAGATTTGACTTAATACCAAATTTAGTAGAAACAGTTAAAGGATATGCAGCTCATGAACAAGGAACATTTGAAAAAATTGTTGAAGCTAGAAATAGTTACACAAATGCTACAACAGTAGCTGGCAAATCAGAAGCAAATAACATGTTAAGTGATACTTTAAAATCTATATTTGCATTAGCTGAAAGTTATCCTGATTTAAAAGCAAATCAAAATTTCGCTGCTCTTCAAGTTGAACTTGCTTCAACAGAAGATAAAGTAGCATATTCAAGACAATTTTATAATGACACAGTTCAAATGTATAACACAGCAATAATGACTTTTCCAAGTAATATTCTTGCTGGAATGTTTAATTTTAAAGAAGAAGTTTTCTTTGAAATAGCAGATGTAAAAGAAAGAGAAGCTGTTAAAGTACAGTTCTAATAGGTAATATTTATGATACTTAGAGATGTTAGAAAAAATAAAATTGAATCTTTTTTTATAGTATCAATTTTTATTATTGTGATAATGATAGGTGTATATTATACTTGTTTATACTTTAACTTTGGACCATTTTCTGCAATTATTGCATTTGTTTTAGCTTCAATTACAGCATTTATATCCTATTATAACAGTGATAAAATTATACTTACTTTAAATGGTGCAAGACCTGCAACAGAAGAACAAGATAAATTAATTAGTACTATTTTGGATAATTTATGTATTGCAGCTGGTCTTCCAAGACCTAAACTTTATGTTATCGAAGATTCTGCTCCTAATGCTTTTGCTACTGGAAGAAATCCCGAGCATGCGGTTATTTGCTTTACTACTGGATTAATTGAAAAGATGGATAAATATGAACTCGAAGGTGTTATGGCACACGAATTAGCTCATATAAAAAACTATGATATATTACTTTCAACTATTGTTACAGTGTTTGTTGGTTTTGTAGTTATATTATCAGATACTCTTGTAAGATTTGCTTTTTTGGGACGTTCTAGAGACAGTGAAAGTAAAAGTGGAGGGGTAGTTGCAATTGTTGCTATAATATTTTTAATATTATCTCCTATATTTGGTGTTCTTATGAAACTTGCAATATCTAGAAAAAGAGAATATTTGGCTGATAGTTCGGCAGTCGAACTCACTAGAAATCCTGAAGGTTTAAAATCTGCTTTGACTAAACTTACTTTAGATACAGAACCATTAGAAGCAGCCAATAAATCAACAGCTCATATGTATATAGTAAACCCATTCAAAGGTAAAAGTGTTTCAAGTTTATTTGCAACACATCCACCTTTAGAAAAAAGAATTGAACGCTTGCAAAATATACAGTAATATGATATAATAACGTATGTTAAAATAACATACGTTATTTTTTTTGAAAGGGAGATGTTAAATGAGAACTAGAGGTTTTGAAGTATGTAAAGGTTATGAAAATAAAAATATTACTGTACCAATTAGAAGTACAAAACATTCAGTTGCATATGATTTACAAGCATCTGAAGATGTTATTATTCCATCAATATGGAAAGCAGTATTTGAGAATACAAAAAAAATTCTCAGTGGTAATACTGAATATGTAGATATAATGCCAACTAAAATATATACAGGTATAAAAGCATATTTTAAAGAAGATGAAGTTATGATAATAGCAAATAGAAGTTCAGGTCCATCTAAATTTGGACTTGTAATGTCTAACTCACTTGGTATATTCGAATGTGATTATTACAATAACCCTTCTAATGATGGAAATATAATATTTCAGTACTATAACTTTTTCCCAACTGATTTAATGATAAAAAAAGGAGATAGAATAGGACAAGCATATTTCCAAAACTTTTTAATTGCAGATGATGACAATGCCGAAGGAATTCGCCAAGGTGGAATTGGAAGTACAGGTAAGTAAAAATGAAAAAAAAATTAATGATTGATATGGATGATGTTATTTGTAATGGCGGATTTCTACATCTTGTGAATAAATTTACAAACAAAAATTATACACTCAATGATTTTGAAAAATATTTCTTACAAGATATAATACCTGAAACTAAAAAAGAAGAATGGATAAATTTCTTTGCAAATAACAATATGTATGAACGTGCATGTTTTATAGGAAGTGCCTTTGAAACTATAAAAAAATTAAATGAACAATATGAAATATTTATTGTAACTGCATACCTAATTAAAGATGGAATTCAAATATCAGGTGGAGTACTTGAAGATAAATTTAATTGGTTACAAAAAGAACTTCCATTTATAAATCCATGTAATTACGTTTTTACAGATAATAAGGATATTATAGATTGTGATATTAAAATAGATGACAAACTTTCCAATTTAACAGGAAATGCTAAAATAAAGTTGTTATTTACTGCCTATCATAATAAAAATTTAACTGATAAAGAATTAAATAAAAAAAATATTAAAAGGATACATACTTGGGAAGAAATAGCAGACATATTATTATAAGGTTTATGAAAAATACTTTTTATATCAAATGTAACATATATAACTAAAAATTAGAATATACATATTTACTTATAAAATAAAACCTAAGAACTAACACACTGAAAAAGAATGTGTCCTGTTTTTAGGTTTTATTTTATAATTGTATAGTTCTCTTTATTTTATTTACCGTATATATATTTTATAAAGTCCGCCTTAGCTTTATCATAATTAGTTGTAAAGTAATATGTTCCATTTATAATTTTACCATTGCTATAATCTGCCGCTGGTACTTGAGCTGATACCATATTAGCTATGTATGTATCTTTATTTGATATAGTACTTAACAAACTTCCTATATAGTCAGTAATGTTTACATTAGTTTTAACTTCTTTTAAAATACTATCTGATGCTTTAATTAAACCAGATAAATCTAAAGACGAAAGTTTATTTATTAAAGATTCTAATACTTTTCTCTGTCTTCCAGCACGTGTAAAATCATCCCCAACTGTCCTATTCCTAGAATGTGTAAGTGCTTGTTCTCCACTAAGTTCTACAATGCCATACTTAGTTAATTTTTCAATGGAATTTCCACTTATTAAATAAGATTCATTTGCTCGCTCGTTTATATATTTCATTTCCTCTTGTGTTATTTCTAAATTTATTCCTCCAACATCATTTATAATACTGATTAATCCAGAAAAATCTATTGTAACATATTCACTTATACTTAAACCAAAGTTTTGATTTATTGTCTTTATAGAAAGCTGTTCTTTTCCGAAAGCATAAGCATGATTTATTTTATCTTTACCATAACCTGGAATATTCACATATGTATCTCTTGGTATACTTATTAAACTTATTCCTTTAATTTTCGGATTAAGTGATGCAATCATAATTGTATCACTTCTTCCAGAAAATTCATCTTTGACATCTCTTGAATCTACACCAAAAAATACTACACTTTTAACATCACTAAATTCAGATTGAGATAAAGTGTCGAATACTTTATCATATATATTACTATTAACCGCAAGATCCTCTTTATTTATCTCTTGAAAATTCACTTTTGCAATCTTAGAATATATATTACTTGCTGCAATTCCTATCATGACTAATATTACAATAATAAGTAAAAACATTATCTTTTTGATAATACCTGATTTCTTTTTGTTTTTCTTTTTTTTACTCTTTTTTATTATTACCACTCCTTTATTTAATAAATCCAATTCCAGCAATTAAATCTACTTTCATTTTTTCTTTCATTTCTTTAGTTAGTTCTTTACTATTGATTGTCCATCTTAAGTCATATATTGGACTATTTTTCATAAGCAATTTATTTTTTGTTATATATTCATCATATGTACATATAATTTGTGCTGGATTTCCTACAACTACACTATTTCCTACTATTTTCTTTGTTATAACACATCCTGCCCCTATTATACAATTATCTCCTATTGTAACATTAGGAAGTATTGTTGTATTAGCACCTATAAACACATTATTTCCTATATTAACTAAACCAATTTTTGTATATCCAATACCATTTTTGGTACTTGCATCATGTGCTAATATATGTACTTTTGGTGCAAGTGTTACATTATCACCTATAGTTATTAACCAACAATGTGATGAGTCAATAATACAATCAGCCCTATAGTTAAATTCTTTTCCAACTGTTAATCCGTTTTTTATTAATTTATTTATATCAAGAAATTTAGTGTTTTTTTCTATAATCCATCTTATAAAATTATTCATATATCCTCTTTTCTTGTATTTATATACAATTTTATATATATAAATTATACATTAAAATTACTTATATTTCAATCTTTACTCATGTTTTTAATTTAATTTACATTTGTTTCAGTCGTTTATATAATAAGGTCTGGTTTTTTAAAAATTACATTAAAACACTTGAATTATCTGTAAAAGTATGTTACAATGTATAGTAGTTACATGGCCCATTGGTCAATCGGTTAAGACGCAGCCCTCTCAAGGCTGAATGATGGGTTCGATTCCCGTATGGGTCACCAAAATAGACGGTTTATACCGTCTATTTTATTTTTTAATATATAAGTTGATTTTTATTAATATTATATTAACTTATTATTCCTATATTTAATTTTAGACTATCCCATGAATTTATTATTGTCTCACCATCTATTATTTTATCAGAAAGAAAATCGTTAATACTTAAGTATTCTTTTTCTTTATAATATGCATCTGTTCCCATTATAATCAAATTCACAAAATTTTTGTACTGTGTTATTGTATAGAAATATTTTTTTTTATTATTATTTTTTGTAAATACAATAGTACGCTCTTTATTAATATCTTCTAAAAAATCTGTATATTTATATTTATCTAGCAATGGTATTATTTTCTTTGGACAATTTTTACTAATATTGTTTTCTTTTACAAACTTATTCCACAATATATTATCATCTATATATATATTGTCTATGTATATTTTTTCTAATTTTTTATGCTGATCAAGACAATCATCTCTATATCCTATTAACTTATACTTAAGCATTTTTATCACCTTCGATGATTATAACATATATTTATCTTTTTTTTATATTTTCGACATAATTAGACAAATTACAACATAATAAAATTTTGAAATTATTGTTGTGATAAAACCACGTAAATATATTATTTACGTGGTTTACTAATTATACCTGTTTTCTATTTTCTTCTAGCTTAACGAAATATTCAAATATTTCACTATCAGTTTTATTTTCTTTTCTTAATTTATTATACACATATACGTTGCTTTTTATATGAAAGTATATACATTTTTCACATGCTAAAAGTTTATTATTTAATATATATCCACCAAATAGTTTATATTTATTAGTATCTTTACATATTTTATAGAATGGACAATAACAAAGTGAGCAATCATATTCTTCATCTTGTATATCATGACATTTATAGTATTTACATTCACTCACTTTAAATCACCTCATTTTAATTACATTTACTCCATCCACATCCTGTAATACATGTAGAACATCCACCTTGAGATACTAATTCCTTACCACATTCAGGACATTTTCTAGCATTTACACCATATTGTAGTTGTTTGTCTATTTGTTCTAATTTTTTAAATTGTTTTTCTGGAGATATTTTAACTTTAATCGGATTTTCATCATTTTCTAATTTAAAAACTCTTTTACTTTTACGTATAACTAATTCTTCTCTTGCATATTCTTGAGTTAATGCTTTACTAACTATATCTGGGCATGATAGTCCATCTAATCTATTACCTTTTGCGATTTCTCCTCTACATGCTTGACATTGAATTCCTTGCATTTGTTCTGCTAGTATTTCAACTTTAATACCAGCTCTTAAACCTGCTGATATAAGTCTACCTATTGCATCTATATTTGATTTACATATTCCTGCTTTAGAAGTATTAACGAATAACTCTATTATATCTCCTTCTTGATTACGATTCACAGTTATCCATAAAGATCCACAAGCTGTTTTATATTTGTTAGTTGTTCCAAGTGTTGTTCCAAAAAATTCTCTTTCAACTGGCTCAATGTAGTCAAACATATATGCAGGACTTGCTATAGATGATTTTACTTCTTTAGTAATATCATCTTTTTCATCCTCTATATTTATTTCATTTACTAATTTTTTATCATCTTTTTTTGTCATTAATATACCTTGTCTTACTTCATTAGGTCTAAATATTGTACATCCTTTTATACCATTTACATGACAATAGTCATATACACTTTTTGTATCTTCAAATGTAAATTCTTCTGGTATATTTATTGTTTTACTTGCACTCATATTTACAAATGTAGTTACTGCTTTAAGTACTTTTAAATGTGATTCAACAGGTAATTCTAAAGCTGTTACAAATACATCGTCTTTAACGGTTTTATTTTCAGTATTAAGCCATTTTTGATAACCATAATCTCTCATGGTTACAATTTGAATATTTTCATCATCTTGTCCACCAATTTTTACTTTTCTATCATATTCTAAAGAAAATATTGGTTCCAATCCTGAAGAACAGTTATTTCCGTAAACTAAACTTATTGTTCCATTAGGAGCAATTGACATATGTCTTAAGTTACGTATACCATATTCTAATATATTGTTTTTTATATCTTCCCATTCTCTATCATACTCGATCATTTTATTCATAAATTCTGTATTTACATATTTTTCTTTATCTAAGAATGGAGCTGATCCCTTTTCTTTAGCAAGTCTTATTGATGCTTTATATATAGCTTTACTAATAAAGTTCATCATTTTTTCTGTAAATCTAACACAATCATTCGAACCATAAGTTAAACCTAACATCGTATACATTGTTGCAAGTCCCATAACGCCTAGTCCAATTACTCTCATATTCTCTTGATATTTTTTGAATTTGTATACAGGATAATAGTTTATATCTATTATATTATCTAAAAATCTTGTGCCCCAATATGTAGCATCTTCTAGTAATTCCCAGTTAACTTTAGCCTGATCAGTGTAAGCATTTTCAACAAAATTATATACAACTAAACTTCCTAGATTGCATGCCCCCCAATATTCTGATGAGTCTTCAATTTTATCACCAAAAAGAACTCCTGATACATATTCACCACAAGGATTTGTACAAATTATATTCTCCATGTAACTTGTAGGACTTAATTTATTTAAATTATCATAAAACAATACTCCTGGTTCACCATTGTTATATGATAGTTCCATTATTCTATTCCACAATTCCAATGCATTGATCTTTTTTTTGATTTTCCATTTAGATTCATCTTTTATTATTTTACCTGATTCATCGTAAACTGGATAATGCAAATATATGTCTTCATTGTTATTTTTAGCTTTCATAAAATCATCATCTACCATAACAGATAGATTGAAATATTTAAGTACATTTGGATCTTTAGACTTGGCATTTATGAATTCTAATATGTCAGGATGATATACATTTAGTACACCCATATTAGCCCCTCTACGACTACCTTGATTTACAGTTGAAGTTTGTGTATCAAATACTTTTAGAAAACTTATTGGCCCTGAAGCTATAGCATCGTTATTTGTAGGTGTTCCATTTGGTCTTATTACACTAGCATCATATCCAGATCCGCCGCCACCTTTATGTACTAGAGCTCCACATTTAACTGTTTCAAATATTCCTTCCATATCATCAGGAATTGAATTAAGTGTAAAACAGTTGTTTAAAGTTAATTTGTCTTTTCCAAGTCCCAAGTTCGACATTATTCTACCTGCTGGAAAAAACAACCCCTTATCCATAACTCTATAAAATTCTCTGTACTCTCTATCTCCATCAATGGCACAGCCTCTTGCAATTCTTTCTAATTGCTGTTCATAAGTTTCATTATTTTTTGAATATCTATCTTTCCAAATTTGCTCACTTATAACATTTGTAAATGACATACGAATCCTCTCCCTCTTTAGCTTTTAGCTAATATAACATTTTTTGCTACTTATATGCAACATAATCTTTTGTATTTAGAGGTAAGTTTTTTCCTCTTGATTTATAGTTTCTATTATATCACAGTTTAACTCCCCCATCAAGTATTTTATCATAATTTGTTTTAAAAAAGGGGAATTGAAACATACATGAAATAATGCATATAATGTATTCGTATAAGTGTTTATGAGTATTATTTATGTTTTTTAATAATAACTACTGATGTTTAATTTTACATAAGTTTATTTCCAGTTTTCAAGTAACGTTTTCATCCAATCAAAAATATCCATATCATATGTTTCTTTAATAGTTTCTTTTGTTAAACTATCTCTTACATCTCCACATGCTATTATTTCTCCTTCTTTAAGTAGTAATGATTTTGTAGCATATTTGTATACTAAATTTAAATCATGTATAATTGCAACTATTGCCTTATTTTCTTTTAAACTCCACTTTTTCAGTATATCAAATATATCTATCTGATGTTTTAAATCCAAATGATTTGTTGGTTCATCTAGAATAAGTATATCGGGATTTTGAGCAAGTACTAATGCTAAAAACACCCTTTGAAGTTCACCTCCAGATATACTATTTATGCTACTATTTCTTAGTTTTTTTATATCAGTAAGTTCCATAGCTTCTTCTATCATGGTTTTATCTATATCAGATAAATTTCCAAACATATCTTTTATATAGGTATATCTTCCCAAACTTACTATATCATAAACTGTATTATCAAACTCTAAATTATGATTTTGCATTAGTACACCGATATGTTTTGATATATCTGATACATACATCTTCTTTATATTTTTGTTATTCAAGTTAATATTTCCTGTATATTTTATATCCCCCATAATTGCTTTAACAATAGTTGTTTTTCCACTTCCATTAGGTCCTATTATCATAAACATATCATTATTGCTTATATTAAATGAAATATCATTTAGTATAACTTTATTATCTAATTTAACTGATAAATTATTTACTTTTAACATATTATTATACACCTTTTCTCTTTTTAAAATTATATAGTATGTATACAAAAATAACTGCTCCAAAAAGTGAAGTAACTGTTCCTATTGGTAATTCCGATGGAGCTATTATTGTTCTACTTATTAAGTCAGTCAAACACAAAAAGCTAGCCCCTAATATCATAGAGAATGGTAATATAAATTTATAATCTGTTTTGACTACCATTCTAACTATAGAAGGTATTACAAGTCCAACAAATCCTATATTTCCAGTCATAGCTACAGACATTCCTACCAAAACAGAAGAAAATATAAATAATGATATTTTCGTACTTTTTGTGTTTACACCTAAATATTTTGCACCATCTTCTCCAATTTGAAATACGTTGAGTTCTGATATTTTAGACAAAATGTATACAACACATATTAAAAAAATTGGTAATATTATTAATACCTTGGATATACTACTTGATGACAAAGATCCTAATGTCCAAAAAACTATTTTTTTAATGTCATTAGAAAATATTGCAAGTATTAAACTTGAAACACTGCTTGCAAACATAGAGAATATAACCCCCGCAAGTATAACTGTATTTGTAGACATTTTGGAATCAATTTTTTTC
Source organism: Clostridia bacterium (assembly GCA_028684095.1). GTDB lineage: Bacteria > Bacillota > Clostridia > TANB77 > CAG-465 > RGIG5057. The sequence continues at coordinate 36,571 of JAQUGQ010000012.1, read as the reverse complement.
ACTACATAAAGCACAAAAAATAACGATAAAAATGCAAATATTATACTTATTATAATAATTGAAAATTCACTAAGTATAGGCAATGTTATTCCTAAAGCTATAGCAATTGTTGCTCCAATACTTGCACCACTTGCAACACCTAAACTAGAGCCATCTGCAAGTGGATTTTTAAGTAATCCCTGCATAACCGCTCCAGCTAAGCTAAGCGAAGCACCAACTATTGATGCCATTATAACTCTAGGTAATCTTATATTTATTAATATTGTCATTATTGTTTCAGATATATCTGATATATCACCTATATTGAATAATATATTTAATATAGCTCTAATAGTATAAGAAAAATTTATTTTTACACTACCAACAGAAATTGATACAATGCATATAATTAAATATATTAATATGCTAATGAAAAATATATAATTATTAATATTTGTTTTTTTTAACATAGTTACTCCCCATAAATTAGTTCTTTAAGCTGCTTTGCACCCTCTACCAATCTTTTAGTCGGTCTACTCATTATGTCTGGATCTATATTATATACCTGTCCTATTTTAACAGCTTCTATATTATTCCAATTTTTTCTTCCTATTATCTCATCTACCGCTTTAATCTCACCATAATCTTTAGTTGTAGTTATAATGTACTGTGGATTTTTAATTAAAACCTGCTCCTCAGACACTTGTGACCATCCATTAATATCATCAAATATATTGTTTATATTTAATATTTGCATAATCTCATTTTCAAATGTGTTGTTTCCACTTGTCCATAATCCAAACTCTAATGGTGATATTTCATAATATATTGTTTTAGTTTCTTTGTTTTTTACACTTTCTTTTAAATTATCTAAATCTATTTTCATTTGACTAACAATTTTAATTGACTCTTTTTCTTTGCCTAATACTTTACCTATTAAATTTATCATTGAATAAGTTTCTTGTATAGAACTAGCATCTACCATAACAACTTTTATCCCAGAATTAATCAAGTTATTATATTGCTCCATAGTTTGTCCCATTTTGCTCATGAATACAACATCTGGATTTAAATTAACAATGCTTTCAATATTAAGACTTGTATTAGTATCTAACTTAGTTTTGTTTTTTGTATCATCAGGATAATTTGAATAACTATCTATAGCAATTAATTTCTCCTGTGAATTCAAATCATAAATAGTTTCTGTTGCAGCTGGAATAAGTGATATAACCTTCTCTGGCAACTTTGTAAATGTAACCTCTTTGTTTGATGTATCAGTTATTATTAATGGTTTTTTATCACTTACTGTATTTTGATTTAAAAAATATAGTAAAGATAAAATAACTGATGTAATAATAACTGATATTGACATAAATAAATAAACTTTCTTTTTCATAAATATTCTCCTTCTAAAATATAAATTTGATAATAGATAAGAATTCTTCTTTTAAAAAAAAACAAACTGCTCTTCTTCTTCAGAAAAGTAGTTTAAAAATACCATTTAATTTAGAAAATGAGCTATAGCAGATTTTCCATTTATATATTTTAGTATATCTTAAACCCCAGAAGAATTAAATATATAAGCAGGTCTACCGACTGAATTTCATCCTACTTTGACATCTTCCCACTAAATATAGCAGTGATTTTTCGCCATTTCGTCATTATCACGGTTGCTGGGACAGTTTAAGAATTTATCTTAATTCCCTATTAAGCTTTCGCACTTATATACACTTTATATTATCATGAAACAATTATATACTATTTTATCTTAAAAATCAAGTAGTAACTGCTAATAAATTTAATTACCAGTTATATATTTTATAGTATAATCAAAAAATAATTTATTTTTTAGATAATTTTTTTTTAGGTTTCTATAGTAAAAAGTCCATATTTTATTATATTACATGGGTTTATAAAGCTTTTGTAATATAATTGTAACATAAATGATATATTTATGTAGTTGACATTTTATTAAAAATCTAGTAAAATATATTTGTAATAATAAAATAATTATATATACTAATGAGGAGGGATATAATATGAATAGTTTTTGGAAAAATGAATGGGAAATGTTTACAAAAGAGGTAGATTCAACTTTAAGTTTTCTTATGCAACCAGTAAAATTTTCAAGTAGAGAAGATGATAATTTGATGTTAAAACCATCAGTAGCAGAAATAACTGAAAAATGTGAAACAACTAGCTTTTGGAAAAACGAATGGGAAATGTTCTCAAAAGAAGTTGATTCAGCAGTAGATTATTTAATGCAACCTGTTAGTTTTAAATAATAATACAAAACAATAGAAAGAGATGTGAATTCTAAATTTTCACATCTCTTTTTTGTTTTGCATGTTTTTTAAATTACTTTGTCGTTTTTTGTTAAAATTCTTTTTATAACAATATATAAGCAAATAATTTCTGCTAATACCAACTTCAGCTGATAGGTTCTTCTTGCGACTAAAAGTTGCCTAAAGTCCCTCTATTTTAAATTTATCATTTTAAATTCTCCTATCTAAATCTTGGGTTTTTATATATTCTTCTATTACTTAATCTGTAACATTACCACAACTTGTAACAAAATATCATCTTACCCACACAAAAAAATACAAACTGCGATGTATAAACAAAGAAACCATCTAAAATCAAACGGTTTCTTCTTTTTATAATGGTGCTCCTGAGACGAATCGAACGTCCGACCAACAACTTAGGAGGTTGATGCTCTATCCACTGAGCTACAGAAGCATATATATAATTATACCATATTTAAAAATCTTTTCAATGTTTTATTGAAATTTAAATTAAAGTAGTGTATAATATTTATATTGTACCTATAGCTTAGCTGGATAAAGCATTTGGCTACGAACCAAAAGATCGTGGGTTCAAATCCCTCTAGGTGCACCATTATAAAAAGAACTAGAATATATTTGTTATATTCTAGTTCTTTTTATATTATCTGTTATTAAATAAACACATTGTTTATCTATTATACATGTTTAATATTATATTAACCTCTTCTTTTTTATCCGATGGTACATATATTAATACTTTTGATATTCTGTTTCCTCCTCTACTAGGATAAGAAAACAAAAACATTAAATTATTATTAACACTATCATATTTAACTTTAATTAATCGCGAAACTAAGCTATTTACTAGCATAGTTTGGTCTTCAAATATAATTATTTCTTTTGAAAATACTATTTCTTTAGGAGACTTAAGCACTATTCTTACTCTATTTCTTTTTATAATTAAATAAAGGAAATAAAATATTATATACAATATTACCAATATTTTAAATGATTCATATTTAAATATATTACTTTCAGGATATACTATTAAACACACAAAAAACAAGATACATAATAATAAGTATTTGTTTTTGTAGTTTTTTTCAATATTCTTTATTTTTTCTGAAATATCAATATCTGAATATTGCCATGTTATTGTATTTTCATTTATTTTATTTACATCTTTTTCTAATTCATCATAGAATTGTTTTGTTCTCTTATATAGATAATAATAGTAAATACCCGTACCTAATAAAATTATTCCTAGAAGCCCAAACACAAATGAAAATACAACTCCACCATTTTGCATAAAGGTATAAATATCTTTATGCAATAATTTAAATTTATATACGATTTCTATTAAGAAAGCTATTATTATGAAAATCAAAGCAAATATTAATGAATATGTATATATTTTTTTATTATTATCTTGTGGCATACATAGTACCTCCTTAAAACTTTATTTTTTGTTATTTCTCAATTCTTTAAAGAAATTACTTAATATATTTGAGCATTCCTCTTCTTTTTGTATTTCATATTCTACTTTAGTGGTTGTTTTTATATCAAATACTTTAGCTATAGATTCTACTACACCATTTTTTTCATCCATAGCTCCTATTACAACCTTTTGTATTCTAGATTGTGTTATAGCACCAGCACACATCATACATGGTTCAAGAGTTACATACATAGTACAATCATCTAATCTCCAACTATTTAATTTTTTACATGCCTTTTCAATTGCTAATATTTCAGCATGTGCTAAACTAGTATTTTTATGTTCTCTCAAATTATGTGCTTTAGAAATAATAACATCATCCTTAACAATAACTGCTCCAACAGGAACTTCTCTCTTTATATATGCCTTTTTAGCTTCATTCAAAGCTATTGTCATAAATTTATTCATCAACAATTTTCCTTCCTGTTTAAAATAGTTTATTTTGTTGTTTGATATATAACTATTATCCCATACTTCTGATTTAACTTAAAATAAGCTTGTCCATACAAATATTATAATAATTATATGGTAAATATTTTTTATTTATATATTTACTATATAATTATATTTTATAGTTTTAGGTAATCATTTGTCTATCATTCATTCAATTAATTCACATTCTTTTCAAAATAGTTCTGTATTCCAATAAATATACCCCACGCTAATCTATTTTGATATGCATCTGTTTTTAAAAGTGCTGTTTCTTCTTGATTAGACAGAAATCCACATTCAACTATTACAGTAGGTATTTCAACTTTATCCATTATATATACTCCAGATATTGAATGTGGAACCCTATTATTGTTATAATCAATATTTAAATTTATATTATTTTGAATGCATTCTGATAGCATTTTACTTTGTGCACTATTATTTTGATAAAAAGTTTGCCATCCTCTATATATTCCAGACGGTGGAAATTTATTTAAATGTAAAGATACAAATATATCGCTGCTAGATTCATTTCCAAGTTTAACTCTATTTTTTATATCACTTACTTTTTTATTCCTTATATTTTTACTATCTACAGAATATATTCCATTTTCATCACTTCTAGTAAGTAGAACTTTGGCACCACTTTGTTCAATTAATTTTTGTAGTTTGAGTGTTATACTCAAGTTTATAGCTTGCTCACTTGTTGCATAAAATCCTACAGCACCTTCATCAGGAAGACCATGCCCTGCATCTAATATAATAGTTTTGTTTGTTATTGGTGTACTATTAACATCAATTAACTTATCTTTTTTTAAATCTCCTAAATTATTAGCAGCAACGTATATAAGACAGACACATAATGTCATTATGACATATATAATTCTTTTACTGTATATCTCTAACATAGAATAATCACCTATTCTATATATATTATTCTATATAATTTATATAACAATATTTTTAAAATATTAATTATTACATGTTATTTAACATGAATATATATACAACTGAAAGTCTAAATCCTCTACCTATTAACAATGATATTATGAAAAATGGTAAAAGTAGCAATATTTGAAGTTTGTATGTTTTTAATATAATACTTAATTCGTTTTCATCTATTTTGTATTTCATATATTTACTAGATAAATTAATTGATCTTATAGTTGCATCTATTTCAAGTATTAATCTAGGAATAGCAGAAAATATATTTAATATTAAATAACTATAGAAAACTATATATGTATTAAATCCACATGTAATACATATTAAAGATATTACAAAAGCTATCAATTCAACATTTGATAATGCAAAATTAACAACTTGAATTATTTTATTTTGAATAGAATGTATACATTCATGTGCTATAACACATATTCTTTGATAACTATTTCTAGTTATTTCTTTGTTTGACAAGTATATTGTATCAGTTAAAAATACATAGTAATTATTTTTTATATCTGTATCTAGTTTTATATTTGTTGATTTATTACTAATAAGCTCTAACATTTGTTTACATACTATATCATTACTACAAAATTTATTAGATATATATGACAATTGTATCTTTTTTTTATTCCATTTTTCAAAATAATTAATCATATTTGTACCTTAAAATTCAACTATTTCGTTTATTCCTTCAGCAACAATTTTTTGCATATCTGCAAGTAATATATCTAATCTCATTTCACATTCTAATAACTTTCTTATTTCTTCATTCTGGATTAGAATTGAGTATAAATTTTGAAGCTCTTTTTGAGAATCTTCATTAATTTTACCTGTATTTATATATTCAATTTGATGTGTTTTTTGCTTTTTTTTAAAATCCTTTAACATAGTATATTTTGTTTCATCTTTAACTAAATTTTGTTTTATTTCAATAAATTCCTTGTACTCATTTGTTTCTTTAAAACTTTTAACTAATTCATGTATTTTATCATAAAAATTCATATTAATCACCATTTTCCCCTTCTGATAAGATATTATACAATAAAAAATAAGAAATGCCAAGTATATTACATCATTTCTTATTTTTTTTATTTACTTTATTTTAAAGTTTCTTTTAAATTATCTTGAGCTAATTTTATAGCTTTATAGTCTTTAGCATCTAATTCTAAATTATCTTGGTTATATGCATCTAAAGTTATATCTATAGGATAATTTATTGTTTTATATTTAGTACTTACTTTTGTATAGAATGATAACTGATTATTTATTAACATATTCTTTTTTGTTTTATCTACTATCTCATTACCATCTTTATCCTTAGTTATATTTTTAGTAAATGTAATATCAGCTGCTATTGATACTTTTCTATCATCTGTATCCATATCACCTAAAAAATCACCTAGAGAATATAAAGCATATACATGATTTTTAGTTCCATCTGAAAGTTCAAATAAATCTTCTGACTTTTCTTGTACTATCTTAGAGCCTGTGCCAAGTACAACACTAACTCCATTTTGAAATAACATATCAACACTATTTTTTTGATTAGAATTTACTCTACTCGAGTCTTCATTTGGAATATTTAAATAGCAAATGGTATAATCAACATTCTGACTTTTAACATATATCATATCTTCTTTAATGTTTTCTTCAACAAGTGTATTTATTAGATATTCTTTACCCTTGGTTACTTTAATTTTAGATGTTGTCATATATGATAGTACTGCCACTTTTATATTATTCTTATCAATTATATAAGGTTTTGTTCTGTCATCCGATAAATTTAATCCCACCTGATTTATTTCAGAAGTTTTAATTAAATTAATAGTTGATTTAATTCCATTTTCTCCTTTATCCATTAAATGATTACCCGCTGTAGCTAACACACTTATACCAATTGATTTTATTGTTTCTAATAAATCATTTGGGGCATTGTATACAGTTTTTGTGCTATAGCCAGAGCTAGATCCAGCAACTGGTGTATTTAAACTTGCAAGTACTACGTCATATTTAGATAGCAAATCTTTTGTTTGACCAAGTGAATCAGAAAAATTATATACACTATCACTCTTAGCACCTTTAATTATATTAGCAGAAGTATATATATCTCCAAGTGCTGCTAGTTTCAAAGTATTTTCTTCAATAGTTTCTGTAGGCTTAGGGACTAACACCGTCATAATTTTATTTATACTATTATATAGCCACATATTTTCTTTTTCTTTTTTACCTAGAGTATATGCTACTAATACATATATCTGATAATATACAAATATGAATATTGTCATCCATATAAAAAACTTAATTATATCTTTCTTATTACTTTTTTTAACAGCTTTAATATCTATCTTTTTTGCTTCTTCTTCAATGTAGCCTTTTCTCATGTTTATCTCCTTTTATATATATTATTTATTTTTAAATTCTACTTACCTTTATTATACTACAAACTATATGAAAATTGCAAGCACTTTTTTAATATTGTATTTGTTTTATAAATTTATAAAAAAACAGATACAATATTAAACTGTATCTGTTTTAAATTATTATTATTATTATTATTATTGTACACTATATGGTATTAAAGCAATATGTCTAGTTCTTTGAATTGCTTCAACAACTTTTCTTTGATGTTTTGCACAAGTTCCTGTTACTCTTCTTGGTAATATTTTACCTTTATCACTTATAAATTTCTTTACTTTTTCTACATCCTTATAGTCTAACTCATCTTGTTTCTCTACACATAAAGCACATACTTTTTTTCTAGGTTTTCTAAAAGGTTTATCACTTTTAGGACCTTTTTTGTTTCTTTTATCTAGCATTTATTTTTACCTCCTTTTGTATTTAAATTAAAATGGTAAGTCCGCCGTATCATCAATTGTTATGTATTCACCATCACTTGGTATATCAGAATTTATTGCTCCATTTGTTCCAGAACCTTCTCTTTTTGAATCAGCAAAATATGTATCTTCTACAATGTAGTCAGTTGCATATCTCTTTGCTCCAGTTGTATCTTCCCATGTTCTATTTTGGATTCTTCCTTCAACTAAAACTTGAGCACCTTTTCTAAAATATTTGCTACAAAATTCTGCTGTTTTAGCAAATGCCGTTAAATTGAAGAAATCTGTTTGTCTTTCTCCATTTTGTCCAGCAAATTTTCTATTTACAGCTAAAGAAAATGTTGTAACTTGTGTTCCTGTCGTTGTATTTCTTACTTCTGGGTCCTTTGTTAATCTCCCCATAAATTGAAATTTATTCATAATATATCCTCCTTGATTTTTTATTTAATATATTTTATTATTTTTTAATTATCATGTGTTTTAAAACTGATTCATCTAATCTTAATATTCTATCCATTTCTAGAATAGAATCTGGTTTAGCTGTAAATGTTAATAGAATATAAAAACCTTCTTTTTGCTTCTTTATTTCATAAGCCAAAGTTTTTTTACCCCATTCATCTACGTTTGTAAGTTCACCATTCAATATAATTAATTCTTTCATTTTTTCTGCAAAAGCAACCTTTGCTTCATCAGCTATTGTTTGTGAAAGTATTATTACTGCTTCATAATTGTTCATTACTTACTCCTCCCTTCTGGACATCTGACTCTATACACAATGTATAGAGTAAGGAAATTAACACACTTATTATATCACACTTTTATATCAAAATCAACTTTTTCATAAATTCTTCGAAAAATTGGTTTATTTTAATTTTTTTTTAGTATTTTTTTGTTTTTATCACAAATACTATAGTAAATCAGTTATCTTTAATTTTTTCTATTTTGTGCCTTTTAGATAAACAAATTAAGTTAAAGTATTGACAGAGTAACGATTTAGATATATAATACATATACTTACAGTATTAAGATACTTATAATTTATTTAATTGAAAAGGAGGTAACCTATTGAAAGTAGAGAAAATCAATGAAAATAAAGTTAAAATAACTTTAAGTATAGATGAGTTAGCTCAAAGACATATATCTTTGAAAGATCTTGAAAAAGATACTGTTAGAGCTAAACAACTTTTTTTAGAACTTATTGAAGAATCTAATTTAGAATCATCATTTATTTTTGAGCATGCTCAATTGTTTGTTGAAGCTGCAACTGATAATAATGATTATTTTACAGTTACAATAACCAAAATAGATGATTTCCCAGATCTTACAAAATATAATTTACTCGATGAAAGATTTAATAAAAAAAACATTAGGAAACCTTTGGGTAATTTGATTTATACTATAAACTTTAATATATTTTCATTTGAATGTCTAGATAATCTTTTAGACATGTGTGATGTATTAAAGAAAAACAAATCATTTCTAGGTAAAAGTAGTTTATATATGATTGATAGTAGATATTTTTTGATATTTAGTAAATATTCAATTAAAAATCAAAAATTTTTAAAAACATATTCTATAATAACTGAATTTTGTTCATACAACTATACATCAGAATTATATGAGATATCTTTAAAAGAGAAATCTAAACTTATTATCTCTGATAAAGCACTTCAATTACTAACAAAAATTTAAAGTCATATTTTTGAGAAACTATTTTTTCTTACTTTTAAAATAGTTTCTTTTTCTATCAAATTATATGTTCCGTTAGATATTGTAGGAGTCTTCAAAACCAATATATAATCAATTTCAAACTCAATTAATTCTCCATATTTTTTCAATTCATTTGGATACTTTAATGTTATTTTAGATATATTAAATCCAGAATCATTTAAATCATACTCCAGTAACTTTTTTTCTTCCTCTGTAAGATATCCAAATTTTTCAATTACAAACATATATTTATTTGCTAAAGTAATTAGTTTTTGATGGTATATAAAAGGTATTATAGAGTTTATTATATATGTTCCTATAATTATTATCATAAAGATTGATATGACTAATACGATTGGTATTGTAATTACACTATTACCATTTTTATATCTTATATTATTCATTTTACCTCCATTAATTTTAATTTTACATTTTCTTTGATATTTAAACTAAAAATTTTAATTAAATTATTTAAAACTATAGGCTGTATCAACAAATTTATGTCTATTAATACACTTTTACTTACATGTTCGTATTTTATCTCATTTATATGAAAATTATAATTAGGATAATTAAGGTGTAATAACAGAATTATTTTTTCTTTAAGCATCGGTTCATTTATTTCATAATCTGAATAAGCTAATTCTTTATAATCAACTGCTAAGTATGCATTTTGTGCTATATAAAATAAATCACTTTTAACATTAAATACACAAGAATTTATTTGAACATAAAGTAAAAATATAATTGTTAATATTATAAACATCATCATTAAAGTTATAGTTAATATAAATATTTCAATGCTACCTTTTTTATTATTCATCTATAATCCAATCTTCTATTGATATACTATTTTTAATTTCTTCACTGTTCAAAACATTATTTTCAAAAGAAAAATTTATATTATTACTATATTTATCTATACTATCAAACTTTAATAACTTAGTGTAATTAGAATTATATATTATTTTTAGGATGTTAGGATTAGAAATTCTTTCACCAATTTCAGAAAACTTTATATCAAAATAGTTTTTAGTTTTCTCTCTTAAATAGTTCCAACTTTTAATTGTATTACTTAATTTTTCATCAATACATATTTTTAAAACAATATATTTATCACCTGTATATATTTGCTGATAATCAGTTTCAATATTATTGATATAACATTTGACATTTAAGATATCAATGTTTTTATCTAATCTAATAGCTAAATATTTACCCGCTTCAATTATGCCTTCAGAATCCGAATTTGTTGTATTTAATGTTTTAACAAGTGGTCTTACAACTAAATTATTATCACTTTTTTCCAACACTGATAGTTTAATATTATTTATTGGAATCACTTCTTTTTCTATCACCTGCACATTTATACGTTTTTTAATTTCATGTTGCATTAAACCATCAATGCTAAACTCTGTATAAAGGTAACTTTTCACCTTTATATCTATGGGATAAGTATTTGGAATTTGATAATTTTCTCTAGAAACTGTAAACAATATATTTTTGTCCACTTTTACAGTTTTACTGCCACTTACTCTTGTTATTTCTTTATTATTTATATAAAGAATTGATGTTATTTCCTTTATATGTTTTTCTTTTGCATAATTACTTAAGTTAATTGCTTCACCTGATATTGTTATAGGTATTATAATTTTATCTTCATTTGATTTTATAACAAATTTATCATCTACTATAATGCTTGATAATATATCGGCATTTGCCGACATAGGTGCAGTAGCAAATATCGCATTACGTATTTGTGAAAGATTTGTTAATCTTCTTGCTGTTATAATTCCGTTAGTTTTCCATGTGGATGCTGTATTTAAAGTCATTTTATTCATTCCAATTTTATTTACAGATATATTATATGAAACTAGGTTATATGAATTAATAGTTCCAGCATTATAATCAATCTGATCAAATAATAAATCTGCATTTTTCATATATTCTAATTGTTCCTCGTATTTATATATTCCTTTATTAAACCATGATTCATATGCATTGTTTGTAACTAAATATATCCATTTATCCGGAGTAGTTTCAGGAAGAAAATCTGCTGGAAAATATACATTACTTATAACTGATCCGCTATAGCTACTGCCAAGTAGATAATACTCTCCTCTTTCTCCAATACCTCTATATAAACCGTTATATCTTGTCCACTTACCAAGATTTTCTACACTTTTAAACCTTTGCTCATTATGCCATAGCAAACCTTGTGGATTAGAATATACAAATACATTATATGCATTATATATATCTTCGTTTATTTCTTCTAAATAAACATTATATCTAGGTATACCAATTGTATCTATTACAAACTTAAAATTATCTGATATTCCATATATATTAGGACTTACAGTAATTAAAAAAACAATTGTAATTAGTGTTTTACTAATAAACTTAATATTCATCTATATATCACCCATTTTCAGTACAAGCATATTTTCATATACTGTAATAACTATATTTATGTCATTTATTAATATAGTTTTATCCACATTTTGCACATTGTTTCTGTCTATATCTCTAATTAGTTCATAATTTGTTATAATCACTTGAGAAAAAGCTTTTTCATCTATTTTAAAATTAAATAATTTTATAATATACTCTGTTATTTCTTTAACATAAGCTTCATTGCATATTACATTTATATCAAATTCTTTAAATAATTTATTTATATATAACTCAATATATTTTTCTTTTACTCTCAGATCTACATCGTAATAACCATTATCTAACTCATTCTTGCTTTTACCTATTCTTAATCCACCGCTATTTATAATCACATATCTATCGCTAAAATAATTATCAAATTGATCTATGTTAGTTAAAACGTTATTATTAAAGTAATTAATATTTTCTTTAATATTTTCTTTAATATTTTTCGGAGTATATTCAAAATCACTCTTATTATTATTTTGGTATATAATAATAATAAAAGTACTAATAATTACTAAAATAGAAATTATACATATTCTCTTATACATATTTTTCTTTACTTTCGATGTAAACATTATATATTTTTCTAACCAATATTTCTATATCATTTTTCATATAACAAACGTTCTTCGTATTTTCAATTATATTTAAAATATTTGAACTTGATATATTATTAGTTAAAACTATAGACTTGTTTTTATCTTTTATCTTTTCAAAATATCCAGCTACTTTATCGTGATCATCTGATAATATTACATATATATCTGGTTTTAATCTATAACTTACCTTATCTTTTCTAACTATATTAATGATTGTGTCTTTCATTATATTTTTTATACTTTCTTCGATTTTTAAAGATATATTTTTAAATTCTATTTTTTCTAGATTATATATAAAAAGAATATTCATAATTCCTCCTTACTTTATTATACTAATACTAAATTTTCCATAATTTTTTAAATTATTTATTTTTATACTTTCATCTTTAGATACTTCTACCAATATGGTCTCAACAACATTTCCTGTTTTTGTTATATTTCCATATTTATCATAACAACTTATTATTTTAGTATTTTCTAAAATCTTCATTGTTACATATCCACTTTCTAAATTATTACTAATAACACTTTCTTTATTTATACTATTAAATACACTTTCTATTTCAGATGATTTTGCTGAATAAAAGATATTTATTACACTTCCCTTTTCAATCTGATAAGATGCAGCAGCTTCAGCAGAATCTAATTTTATTGATATTATCTCAGTATTTATTCCCGCATTAATATATTCATCATTTGATAAAATCATATCTTCAAGCACTATAGATCCTTCTAAGTAATCATCTCTATAATATCCTTGTCCTGTATATACAGTCATATATTTGTCTAAAATATTACTAGAAATTTTAATTTTAACTAAACCTGATTCTAAAACTTTGTCACCTCTAGAAACATTTGTACTAAGAGCATAAACATAATTAAACTCATCTTTCAAAATAACTTTTTTATAAAACACTATTAAAGTAAAGTATATAACTATCGCTATGATTAGAATATATATATTTCTTTTAAATTTCATTATATCACTGGTTGTCCTATTTCTATTAATGCATCTACAAACCATGATTCCATATTACTAAATCCAACGTTCATTAAAAGCATTATTTGAGGATAAAACACTACTACAATTAATGCTATAGCTACTCCAACCATTAATATACTCTCTACTAATTCAGCACCTCTTTTATTTTTTAATCTATTTTGTTCTTTTGTTTTTAGTTTAAGTATAATCCTTTGTAATTTATTCATTTTCAATATACACTTCCTTTCTAATTAAATATATTTTGTAAATTCTCTGATATTTGTGTTGCTATAGGATATATTGCTAATATAATTATATTTATTAAAGAAATTATAGATGCCAATGTAACAAATAATATTCTTTTTACTTCTTTGTATTTTAAATATTTAAAATATGATAACTCTAATGTTTCTGAAAATACTATTAAAGATTCTATTATTTTTCCTTCTCTGTCTCCCTGAAGAATTATATTTAAGAACATATTAAATTCATATGAATTAAATTTTAGTTTGAAATTATCTATAGCTTTTATCATATTGAAGTTATACAACAAATAATCATTTATAAAGATATTAAATCCTTCTTTAAATCTCGCATATTCAATATTATCTTTAACATATTTTAATGACTCATGTAAAGGAATATTGCATGAAAGTGCTAACTTTAAATTATTTGAGACTTCAGATATATCGTTTATTATTTTTACAGATTCATTTTTAGTGTAAATATAAATTAAAAAATTTGGAATATAAAAAAAGCATAAAGAATAAATTAATGATAAAACTATATTATGTGATCTAAAGGCAACTAGAATAAAAACTAATGGTGAAATAATGTATTTAATTAAATTAAATTTTAATAAACTAATTCCATACGGATTTCCCAAATTATTCAAAATATTTTTGTGTTTTGTAAAATTTGATTCAAGAAAACTAATATTAAATTTAATAGAACTGAAATATTTGTTACTAATAATAAATTTGGACTTAGTAGAAATATAATAGGATGAAATTATATAATAAGATAAAAATATAGAAAATATAAAAAGAACTAGAGCATAAATGTAATCACCTCCTTAGTGGATTGATAATAATATAACATACAGGATTTTAAATGTCAATACTTTTATTGCATAAATCGTACGACAAATAATGTCAACAAAAGTTGTAATATCTATTTATGTAATTTTTATTATATTTAAAAACTATTTTATATATAATGATTAATCGAATTAATTATAACAAATTTTGACATGCTTTTTTATTACTTTCTCTTTCTATATAAATTTAAATCAATATCCTTCCAAATAAACCTAAGGTTTATTTATAATCATTATATTTATATTTTTATTACAATAAAGTATTGTCTTTTATTCTTTTATTTGATATAATCTAAATATAGAGGTGCAATTATGGAGAATAAACCTATTGAAAAAGCAAGAATAATGGTTATTGATGATGATATATCTATGATGGATATGCTATCTATAATACTATCTAAGTATAATCATATTGTAGTCCCATTTACAGAGCCAGTTTCAGCTATAGAAGCCCTTAAATCCGGATCATTTGATATATTAATTGTAAATTATTTAATGTCACCTGTAAATGGAGATAGAGTAGTTGAACTTGTTAGAGAATTTGACAAAGAAATATATATTATAATGATGTCTGTTCATAAAGACTTGGCACCTTCAATAGATGCTATGACAAACTTAGATATACAGTCATATTTTGAAAAAAGCTCAAGATTTGATCAGTTGATACTTACTATACAAAGTGGTATTAAATATACAAATCAACTTAGAAATATTAAAAACATGAATATACAACTTGAAAAATATGTGGTAGATTTTGCAAATGTACTACTTAAAACAGTTGATGCTAAAGACAACTATACTGCTGCACATTCCAAAAGAGTTTGTGAATATGCACTAAGATTTTCTGATGTATTGAATTTAGATAATAAACAAAAAGAAACATTAAAACTTGCTGGATTATTTCATGATATTGGTAAAATAGGGATATCTGATAATATTTTAACTAAAAATGATACTCTTACAGATGATGAGTACGAAACAATAAAATATCACCCTACTATTGGTGCCAATATTTTATCAGTTGCTGATATTTTTGAAGATGTATGCGAAATAGTGAATTGCCATCATGAAAGAATTGATAGCAAAGGGTATCCTAATGGTATATCCGGAAATGATATACCTTATTTATGCAAAATACTTTCAATTTGTGATTCTTTTGATGCAATTACTACAAAAAGATCATATAAAGAAGTAAAAACAATACAATTTGCTTTAGATGAATTGAACAAAGTTAAAGATACACAGTTAGATAAAGATTTAACCGAAAAATTCATAAATATGGTAAAAGAAAATTTGGATTCGTTTATTATAACAGATAAATAAATGATATATGAACTCTACTTTTTGGAGTATAGTTCATATATCATTTGTTTATTCTATAAATATTGCTATAGCTTTAATAATATCTATATTATCTATTTTGTTTATTGTAAATCCAATAACTTTTACTTCTGAAGTTATTGTGCTTAAAAAAAATAAGTCTGTTGCTAAATTATTGCTATCTATCCATATATATTTATTATTTATATAAAAAAATTGATTATTCTTTGGATATCGTGTATCATCAATATCTGTATATAAGTTTTTTAATTTACAAGGACATATTTTTCCGTTTTCAATACACAAACAATCTTCTTTATTACACATTTCCTCTAGTCTTTTTACTAATTTATCATAAAAAGCAAGATTTTTTATTCCTGATACATCTTCAATATTTATATATCTTCTTTCTACAATTGTATTATATGTATTTTTTTCACCTACAAATAAAGTAACTCCACTTGTTACCTGTTTTCTAGATTCGTTTTTATCATCTAAATCTTTATCTTTTTTCTGCCAACTTGCTCTTCCTGAAATTTGATTCGCATTAGGTGCTATATTAATATCTTTGGTTAATGTCTCACCTTTTTGTACTGAAAATTCCATTATTTCAATATCAAAATCAACTTCAGAAACTGAAGCAAATAATGACTTCAAAAATTCTTTGTCTAAATATAAATAGTATCTCATATTATTTACCTCTATATATTTTATGTTTTATATTTAATTATATTATTCTACCACTATTTTATCCTTAATTTTATCAAATTTACTATCTCCAATACCAGGTACTTTCTTTATATCCTCAATTATTTCGAAATTTCCATTTTTTCTATATTCAATTATTTTTTTAGCAGTGATTTCACCTATACCAGATAACGTCATTAATTCAATTTCAGTTGCTTCATTTATATTCACTTTCTCTGAATCAGATTGACTCTCTTTAGTATCAATTTCTATTTTTTCTTCTTGTATATATGGAATAACAATTTTTTCGCAATCATATAATACTTTTGATAAATTTAATTTTGAAAGATCTGCTTCTTGTTTTATTCCTCCTATAATATTTAGAGCTTCTTCTAATCTAACTCCCTTATTAAAATTATATATACCTGGACTATTTACTGCTCCACTTAAATAAACTGCAATTTTCCCATATTCACTTTTGAATTCTTTATCATTTATTTTTATATTGATTGTTTCTTTTTGTTGTATATATATTGATATACAACAAAAAATAGTTATAATAGCTGTTATACCTATTAATTTAATTATATTATTACCATTTAGTATTTTTGTTATATTTTTTATTTCTTTCATATTTTACCCTTTCTTTTATTAATATTTTAGTGTATAATATATGTAGGTGATTTTTTTGTATAAACGCATACTATTTATATTTTTATTTATAACTTTATATATAATAAATTATAACTTTATATATGGAAAATTTGATGGTATTACAGAAAATTCTGCAATTGTTTTAGATAGTGATGGGTTATCAATATTATATAATAAAAATATGAATAAAAAGATATTTCCAGCAAGTACTACTAAAATATTAACAGCTATTCTTGCTATAGAAAATTTAAATTTAGATTCTAATGTTACTGTCAGTAATGAAGCTCTTGCGAATGTACCTTATGGTAGTTCCATAATATACTTAAAACAAGGTGAAATACTTACTGTAAGGCAATTACTATATGGATTATTACTTTCTTCAGGAAGTGATGCGGCAAATGTTTTAGCCGAAGCTATAAGTGGTAGTATTGAAAATTTTGAAATACTTATGAATAAAAAATTAGAACTACTTGGATGTATAAATTCACATTTTGTTAATCCACATGGATTCCATAATGATAATCATTATTCAACCGCATATGATATGGCAATGATAATGAGATATGCATCACAAAACGATACATTTAGAACAATATGTGAAACCAAAGAATATGTAATAGAAGAAACAAACAAAACACTTGTACCAAGAAAATTAGAAAACACAGATTTATTACTTTCCTATAAACTAAATTATGTTATAGGCGGTAAAACTGGATATACCGCTGAAGCAGGTAATGTTTTTGTATGTTACTCAAGCTTAAACGGAAATAACATAGTGTGTTGCGTTTTTGATGGTTTAAAAAACATCATGAGTAAAAAAACCAGATTCATAGATACTAAAATGTTACTTGATAATTCATTTAAAAATTTTGATAAGACAAAAATTATAGATAAAGATACTTTCAAGATTTCATATATTGATAAAAAAAGTAATAAAAATTATATTCTTGGAATAGACAAAGATATATATTGTTTAACTGATAAAAATGCATATATTATAAATTATACTTTATCTGATATATTAATAAATGATAAAGTTGTAAATGGAAAAATATATATCTGTGCTAAAAATGATAATTGGCAGGCTAATAATATTTATGAAATAAAACTAATTGAAATAAAAGTGTACACAGATAATCATAATAATTCAAATATTTATTTATTATACATATTATTTATACTGATTGTATTGGTTATTATATTATTGATTATAAAGATTACACTCAATAAAAATAGTAAATTAATGAGAAGAAAAAATAATTTAGGTTAAATATACAACATATAACACCAAATGTGTTATATGTTGTATTATTCGTTTACATTTAATAATTAATTAATTGGTGTACTTGTGACATCTGTTGTGTCTGTTGTACTATCAGTTGTTTTTATAAAATCTTCTTTTATTATACGTTGTGTTTCTTCCTCATCCATTTTAAAATAAGATAATCCATCTATGGTTGGAGTAGTTCCAACAGCAGTACATGAATATATATCATCTAATTTTAAATTTGGAACATCTGTTACATATCTTAAAGCTTCTCTAACGGTCACATTTGTATCTGTATTATTAAGTACAGCTTTTATTAATTCTGGTAATTTAACAATATTAGATGGAGATAGTATTTCTTTTATGAATGCTCTTATAAAATCTTGTTGTGCTTTAGTTCTTCCTATATCTCCAGATGCATAACCTACTGTCATATCATTATTATGCCTAAATCTTATAAACTGTTCTGCCTTTGCTCCATCTAAAACTTGAAGACCAGGTTGTAGGTTTATATGTAGATCTTGCTCTGGATCATCGTATTTCATTCTAAATGGCACATCAATTTCAACTCCACCAAGTACATCTACAACTTCTCTTACAATCTTATTATCAACTACTAAATAATTATCAATTTTAACATCTAATAAATCTTCCATTAGTTTAACTAATGGTTCAATATTTGTACCTCTATATATTGCATTTAGTTTATGACCTATACAATATGGATTTGTTACATAAGTATCTCTAGGTATTGACATAAATGCAAGTTTACCCGAATAAACTTCATATCTTACATATATCATAGTATCTGTAAGATTCTCACTTTCACCGCAAATAAGTGCACTTATAACATCTTTTTTAGTTGTAGATATTTCTTCGTTTTCATTAAGTGTAGATACATCTTCACCTATCATATAGTTTACTGCATAAACTCCACCCCAAATTAGTATTCCTATTATTATTAGAACTATAAATATTTTTGAAAACAAAGTAAATAAATTACCTTTTACTTTATTCTTCTTATTTTTTTTATTCATTGCTTCTCCTCTGAAATATATATTTATTAGTAGTATGTACATTTTACTATTTTTTTAATAATTTGTCAAGTTATACTTACAAATTTATTCTTATGATTTTATATTTAAAGATTTGTTTTTAAATATTAACACTTTAACTGAAACAACACTTCGAATAATTACAGATGTAATTGTAAAATGTAGTAGTTTTCATCTCTTTTTGAAACATTTATTGTTGATTAATTTAAATTTCATTTACTTCTCCAAAAAATATCAAATAAAATCATAATTTCCTATATAATATTTATATTAAAATTTTAATCCTGATGATAATAATTTCACTAAAATGTTTGTGTCATATAACATTTTAGTTATTATTGAAGAATCTATTAATGTTTTTAATTGCCCAAACATTGGAATAATCATTGATACTATTGCAAGAACTATCCATATCTTGAATAATCCCATTAGAACACCTATACCCACTCCACCAATACTATTGATACTCGTTAATATCGGCAAATCAAATGCAACATTAAGCATCATCTGTATTATAAATGCACATGTAATTACAGCCAGAAATATTAGTATAAATGCTGCAGTTTCTAAAATAAATTTAACAACATTACTTGATAGATTATCTACAGTTTCGTTTACACCCATATTTTCAACTATACTTGTATAAAAAGAATTGTTTTGTGTGTTTGTTACATCAAATTTAGATTGTATTGCTTTATCTATGCCTTTACCAATAAATTGTTTCATCGTAATGTCAACATTTGTTGTTTCTATAACAAAATTAACTAAACTAGACTTAAAAATAAATGCAAGTATAACCGCAATAATAAATCCTGATAGACTTATAATTATTGTTGTAAGGCCCTTTTTATAACCTGAAAATGCACTGAATATTAAAAATATTATAATTATACCATCTAAAATCATTTTATACCACCTTTTTTATATTATATCACTTCTCATAAATTTCTGCAATAATTTTATTACAATTTTATAATTTCTATTCTATTAGAATATATTAATGCCAAACTCTTTTCTTTGTTAAATATTACAATATCTTTTGGAGGTAGTTTAATATCAATATTTCTAACTATTATTCCCCATTTATTTACCACCAAAATACTATTTTCTGATACAATATAAGTAAGCAACCCACTATTTTTAATATATTTAGGTAACACATCCAATTCTATATTAGATATACTTGTATTATCAAATTTATTTGTAATAAAGCTAAATTTAGTCTTAGTAGTTTCAATAGCAGTAAAATAATTGTCAGATAAAGTTATATAGTTTGTTTGATTTGCATCTAAACTATGTATTTCAGTATTAACACCTGTATTTAAATTATATTTTTCAATATTATCATTTGTAACTAAAATAACATCATCATTTATAATTTTCAAATCATATATTAATTTGTTTTCTAATTTTAAAATTTCTTTTATACTTTCAGTTTTATCCATATCTATAATACTTATTTTAGTTCCAATTGTAAGTGATGATGAATCTGTTTGTACTAGTAAAAGTTTTTTAGCATCATCTATGAGTTTAATATCTAAAATAGATGATGAACTTATATATGCACTATATTTATTTTCTCCATATTTATTAAATACTGTAATTATTTTTTTATATCCACTACTTGAATATTCAATAGCTACATTTCCTTTTTCATCTAAATACACATTATCAATATCCCCATCTATTTTTTTGTTAGTTAATTCGTTTTTGCCTGAGAAGATATAAATATTTCCATTAGATTTATTTGCAATTACCATATATGATCCATTTATATAAATATCAGAACTAATATTTTTATCAATTTTATATTCCCATGTTTTTTTACCATTTGTATTATACGTTATAAGAAATTGATTTGAATATACTAATAATTCATTATTATATTCTTTATATATATTTTTTTCTTGTGAGAGATTTTCTATTATTATATTTTCTTGAGATTTATTATTAAATATATTAATTCCAAGTATTGGAGCATATTCTAACAATATATATGTTATAAAAAATATTATGATTACTATAAAAGAAATTATGATTGGTTTAAGTTTTATAGTATGGCCTTGTGAATTTTCTTCTTTATCAGGATATATCCTTTTGTTTCTTTCTTCATTTTTCTTTTCTTTATAATCATTTAATATATGTATACCTTTATTCATATTATTTTCTGCACCTTTTTTAATATTTTCAATTATACGTTTATTAACCGATATATTTATTTTTTTTCTCATAACTTTTTCTCCCATTTTTTAGGTGTATAATATTTTTTATCTTTTATTTTATCTGGTAAATATTGTTGATCTATAAACGAATCTTCATAATCATGTGGATACTTATATCCTACACCATAACCATCTTTTTCCATATCAACAATTGGTGCATTTCTTATATGCATAGGTACTATACCCGTATCTATATTTTCTACATCATCTATTGCACTATTTATAGCTAACTTTGCACTATTTGATTTTTTACTATTAGCTAAACATAAAGCAGCATGTGAAAGTATAAGCTGAGCTTCTGGCATTCCTATTTGATGTACTGCTTGCATAGCTGCAGTAGCTACTAATAATGCTTCATTATTTGCAAGACCCACATCTTCAGAAGCTGCAACTACAATTCTACGTGCTATAAACATTGGATCTTCCCCTGCCTCTATCATTCTAGCTAAATAATGCACAGTTGCATGAGGATCACTTCCTCTCATAGATTTTATAAAAGCACTTATTGTATCATAATGTGATTGATCAGATTTGTCATACATACTCTTTTTACTTTGAGTACAATTTATAATTACATCTTTATCTATAACTATAATACCATCTCTGTTCATATCTGTTGTTAATACTGCTACTTCTAAAGCATTTAGAACAGTTCTTACATCACCATTAGATATTTCAGATAAAAAATCTATTACATCTTCCTTAATATCTAATTTATATGAACCCACTCCTCTTTCTTTATCTTTAATAGCACAGATTAATATTTCCTTTATATCTTTAGGTTTCAATTCCCTAAATTTGAAAATAGTTGATCTAGATACTAAAGCTTTATTTACTTCAAAATATGGATTTTCAGTAGTTGCACCTATTAAAATTATCGTACCTTTTTCCACATATGGAAGAAGTGCATCTTGCTGAAGTTTATTAAATCTATGTATTTCATCTATAAAAAGAATTGTTTTTCCTTTGGGATTAATAAATATATTTTTTGAATCTTCAGCTATCCTTTTAATATCCCCAACACCCGCACTTGTGGCATTTAACTCCACAAAATTGTATTTGGTAGTATTAGCAACTATTCTTGCTAAAGACGTTTTACCAGTACCTGGTGGACCGTAAAAAATAGCTGAAGTTAGCTTGTCCGATTTTATTAATCTATATAATAATTTATCATTGCCTACAATTTGTTCTTGTCCAAAAAACTCTTCTAAGACTCTTGGTTTCATTCTATGTGCTAAAGGCTCCATACCTACCTCCTCAAACAAATTTACTAATGATATTTTCTTTTGTAATACCAAACATTTCATATATTTTTTTAGCATTACCTGATTTACCAAATGTATCATTTACCCCAATTTTTATTAGTTTTTTAGGATAATACTCTGATAAAACATCTGCCACTAAACTTCCAATCCCACCAATTATACTATGATCTTCTATTGATACTAATATCTCAGATTCATTAGCACACTTTATTATATTATCTTTATCTACTGGTTTTATACTATATAAATCAACTACTCTCACAAATATATTGTTTTTTTCTAATTCTTGTTTTGCTTCTAGTGCTATACTTAAAGTATTTCCTGTTGCAAATATTGTGCCATTTATGCCATTTCCAAAAGTTTTACTTTTACCAATTTCAAATATATCATTTTCAGAATATATATCCAATGTATCACTTCTTCCTAATCTGACGTATTTAGGACCGTTTAATTTTAGACATTCGTTTAATATTTTCTTAGTTGATATATCATCAGCAGGAGATAAAACAGTCATTTCAGGTATAACTCTCATAAGTGAAATATCTTCTATACATTGATGTGTAGGTCCATCTTCTCCTACAGCAAGGCCACTATGAGTCGCACATAAGTTAATGTTTACATGAGAATAAGCAGCTGTATTTCTAACCTGTTCATATGCCCTTCCTGCTAAAAACATTGCAAATGTTGAAGCAAATACAGTTTTACCACTAAGTGCAGCTCCACATGCTGTTCCAACCATATCTTGTTCAGATATTCCAATATCAAAATGTCTATTTGGAAATTCCTTTTTAAACATATCTGTACAAGTTGCTTTTGCTAAATCTGCATCAAAAACAATTACATTAGAGTCTATTCTACCTAGTTCAACTAAAAATTCACCATATGCTTTTCTTGTTGATTTCATATATTAACCTCTTTTCAAATTTAAATTTTAGATTCCAACTCTCTTTTAGCTTGTATATATTCATCATCAGTAAGAGACTTACCATGCCAATTTGCTTCATTTTCCATAAAACTAACCCCTTTACCTTTTATAGTTTTTGCTATAATACAGCTAGGTTTACACGATTTTTTAGCAATTGATATTGCTTTTTCAATTTCATCTATATTATTGCCATCACATGTAAGTACATTTAACCCGAATGAAGCTATTTTTTCATTAAGATTATTAAGTTTTTTAACATCTTGTATACTTCCATCTATTTGTAATCCATTATTATCTATAAATATTATAACATTATTAAGATTATATTTATTAATTGTCATAAAAGCTTCCCAATTTTGTCCTTCTTCTAATTCACCATCTCCTAATATAACATAAACATATCCCAATTTATTATCTATTTTTTTTGCTATCGCCATACCATTAGCAATAGATAATCCTTGTCCTAAAGATCCACTAGAAACATCAACTCCTGGTATTTTTATACTTGGATGTCCCTCTAATAGACCATCATATTTTCTAAATGTTTTAAGCAAGTCTTTATCTAATAATCCTACAGAAGCAAGAGTTGCATACAATGCAGGAGATGCATGACCTTTAGATAATACACATTTATCTATCCTTTGTCCTTTATCATCTAAATTTAAATTCATTTCCTTATGGTATAACACTATTAATATATCAATTATAGATAAACTACCACCCGGGTGTCCTGATTTTGCATTATATATCATATCAATAATATCAATTCTGCTATTATTGGCAATTTTTTGTAGATTGTTCATTATATTACCTCCTAAAAAATTTTAAATCCATTTCCCCATACTTCATTTGTATTAGATATGTATATAAATGCATTGGAATCTATATCATAAACTATTTTTTTAATTTTTGATATCTCCGGAAGTGTTGCAATACAAGTTATATTTATATAATCCTCTTTGGAATATGCCCCCATACACTTTGTTATTGTTGCTCCTCTTTTCATAACATCAATAATCTTATTCGTAATTTCAGAGTCATTTTTTGTTATTATATTAATTACTTTTGTATAATTTATACCTTCAAATACGATATCAATCATTTTACTAGAAATGTATATTGCTATTGCTGAATATAATCCTAAGTTTATATCATTGAATACAATCATTAAAGCTATAATTATAACCATATCAGAAATTAAGATAATTTTACTTAAATTAAGAGTACCAGCTTTTTTTTGTAATATATGGGCTAATAAATCTGTACCACCAGAACTTGCTCCAGCTTTGAATACCAATGAAATTCCAATACCTAATAATAATCCACCATAAATGGATGATATAACCATATCTGTTCTATTATGAAGTATGTAGCTATTATATGTAAATAAATCAATGAAAGTAGTAAGTAACAGAGTAGTAAATATACTTTTAAAACTAAATTTAAATCCTAGTTTCTTAATTGACATTATAAAAAGTGGAATATTTATAATTAGAATTGACAATCCCATATTAAAATCAAACTTATAATACAATATAGTAGCAATACCACTTGCACCACCTGTTGTTATTCTATTTGGTAATAAGAAAAAATTAATGCTTAAACTCATTATAAATGTTCCTATAATAATTAATAATGTATCAATTATAGTCCTAGATATTTTGCTATGCATTTGATAACACCTCTTAAATTATTATTTGTAATGTTGATTAAAATATCAATTTAAAAGCAATTCTTCTATACATCTGTTCAATTCAGGTAAATATGAAGTATCTTCAACGTATTTTTCAAAAATATTACTTCTTAAAAAATTCACTTCTTGTTCTAAATCCGACATATTTTCTTGATTTTCGTATTTATCAGGATTATAATTAACTATATACCCTAAACTTGCTAATTTTTCACATATTTCAATCTGATGATCATCCACATGTTCATTATATTTTTTAAGCCTCGGCACAGCAATAATTTTTTTGTTTTTTAGTAAAGCATCAAATATTGATCCTACTCCGCCATGTGTTATAACAAATTCTGAATTTTGAATATATTTATTAAATTCATCTGTTTCTAAAAATTCAATTGTTTTAATTTTTTTACTAACAAACTTTGTATATCCGATTTGTGCTATTATTTCTTCATTATCTAAAATTTTACAGCTTTCAATTTCATCTAGTAATCTTTTAAAACTTTGTTTCTGAGTTCCCAATGTTATAAAAATCATTTATCTCAATCTCCCTAAATATTTAGATTTTTTATATTTATGTTCAAGTTCTTCCCATTGAACATAAAATTTATCCGCAAATAAATACACAAATCTACCTGTCATAGATAATGTATTAACTTTTGCCATAGATTCTATATATATCACTTTTTTACCAAATAATTTTGCAATAAAACAAACAATTCCACCTGTATGTGCTCCTGTTGTTATAACTAAATTAGGCTTAAATGTAAGAATTAATACAATACTCTTTAATATATTAAAAATGAAAACAAAGAAATATGAAAAAATGTATTGTCTAGAACCATATTTCATGTATCTAACGTTATATTTTTCAATTAATTTTTCTGTCGTTATTGTTTTTTCTGTAACTAACATATATTCATAAGTTGTAAACAAACTTTGCAACTTTAGTAATTCAGTTAAATGCCCACCACTACTAGATACAAACATGACTTTTTTCATATATTATTCTCCTTTAACTGACAAACAAATATTATATTTGTTTTGTAAATAATTCTTATTTATTCTATTAGGACCTACAGCAATAGATATAAATTTTTTATCAACAAAAATTTCAATTTTTTGTTTTAAGTTTTCCACATTGTTAACATCTATTTTGTTTATTATTTCTTTCTCTAATCTTTCAAGTACAATTTTAGACAATGCATATTCAGCAAAATTATCAGAAACAGGTCCAAATAATTTCGAATTATTTACAGCTATTTCTTTTGTTGATTGAAGTCCTATGCGAATAATTTGTACATCACTACTTCTACATATTTTTATTACTTCTGCAGTCCTAATTACTGCATCATCTAAAGTCAAAGGAATATATTTATTTTTTAAATACATATCATATAATTCACTTTTTTCTAAAACATAAACAGGATATATTCTAAGTTGTTTTGGATTATATTTTAACAATTTTGACATACTCATAATCTCTAATTTTAAATTACTATTTGGCAAACCTATCATAATTTGAAATCCAAGCTCAATATTTAATAAGTTGATGATTATAGCCGCTCTAATAACATCTATAGATGTATGCCCTCTTTTAGACGACTCTAAAACAAAATTATCCATAGATTGAACTCCTAGTTCAACAGTCGTAACATTATATTTCTTTAACATTTTTAATATTCGTATATTTATATAATCAGGTCTTGTAGAAATACGTATACTATCTACTTTTCCTTTTGAAATATATTCATTAGCAAGTTCCAAATATTTTATTTGATTCTTTATTGGTATTCCTGTAAAACTTCCACCAAAAAATGCAATTTGAATTTTCTTTTTGTTTTTGAAATATTTGAGATGTTCATCTATATCATCTCTAATTTCTTCAAGATTATGAATTTTTAAATTACCACTTATTTTTCTTTGGTTACAAAATACACATTCGTTGTTACAACCCAAATGAGGTATAAATATTGGAATTGTATACTGATCATCTTTGTTTAATATATTCTTAAGTTCGTAACTTAAATCTATATTAATTTTAATTATATCTTGCATACGCAACCTCAGCTGCTTTTTGTTCTGCTTGCTTTCTGCTTTTTCCCACACCTGTTCCAACTCTAACATTTTCTAACAAAACTTCAACAAAAAAACTCTTATCATGGTCAGGACCAGTTTCTTCTACAACATTATATTGTATATTAATTGTCCCTTTCTTTTGTAGTATTTCTTGTAATAATGTTTTGTAATCAGTAACTTTTGTTTCACCTTTTAAAGAAGCAGATATTTGTTCTTCTAATAGTTTAAGTGTGATTTTTTTAACTGTAACAAAATCACTATCTATGTATATTGCTCCAATTAATGCCTCAAAAGCATCTGCAAGTATTGCGTCCTTAGTACTACCATTTGTAGCTATTTCACATTTCCCTAGAAATATATAATTCTCGCCATTTATATTTCTAAATGCATCACTTAAAGATTTTTCACAAACTATTTCTGCTCTCTTTTTTGTCATATTGCCTTCATCAATTGCTGGTTTTATATTAAATAAAAAATCAGATGTAATGTGCTCTAAAATAGCATCTCCCAAATATTCTAATCTCTCGTTATATGAATTTTTATCTGTATTTTTCATTTCATATGCATAAGATTTATGTGTAAGAGATACTCGTAATAATTTACTATTTTTAAATTGATATCCGATATCTTTTTGAAGTATATCTAACTTTTCATTTATTGTCATTAATTTCACCATCTTTTCTATATATATTATACCAATAGTGCTATTTTAAGTCAATAGTTTTACATATTCTTTTGATATTTAACTGTTATATATTATTTATCACGTCAAAAGAAGGCAATGTATGAATATACCTTGCCTTCTTTTGACTATTATTACAATTTAAAAACTTATTTTAAATCTTTGAATTGAATATATCTTTTAAAATTTGATTTATAAATAGTATGTTGTCATATCTTAATTACTATTTCTTTAATGTCGTTGATTTTAAAAATTTTTTCATCAATAGCAAATAATACACTAGTTTCTGTTTTGATTGTAACTTTTTTATACAGTTAATTATAAATCCTCTAACGTTTAAATTATAATAATTTTAGTTTTTAAACATAAAAAAGTTTATACAGTATGTGTATAAACTTTCTACTCTATATTATTTAGCTTTATGAATGTATTCTACAACATCACCAACTGATATAATTTTTTCAGCTTCTACCTCAGGTATTTCCATGTCGAATTCTTCTTCTAAAGCCATTATAAGTTCTACTATATCTAAGGAATCTGCTCCTAAATCATCTATAAAAGTTGTTTCCAACGTTATACTATCAACGTCTTCAATACCTAATTGTTCAGATATAACTTCTTTTACTCTCTCTATGATTGCTTCCATAATTTGCACCTCCATCTTAATATAATAGTATTATCCTATATTTATTACAATTTGTCAATAGTATGACTTAAATTTAATAGAATTAATACAAAAAAAAATTATTGTATATTTTTTTAAAATTTATAGTACAATAAGTAGCAGTGATAAATTGGTTATATAATATATATTGAAACTAAAAATACATTTTTGTCCTTAATATAAAAAACACTGAAAATATGTAAAAATTGTATAACAAAAAAATATTTTATTAATTTTTCAACCAAATATACTTTTGTTATACAATTTTTACATATTTTTTTATATAGGGCAAACAAAATCATGTAGTTTTAAACTACATGATTTTGTGGTTAATTTGATCAATTTTTAAAATTTTATACCCTAACTATTGACACTTAGCCAATAAATTACAGCTACTTTATCCATATAAAAATTATATGTTTATAATATTACACTTGAAACTGAACCTGAACCAACTGTTCTTCCACCTTCACGTATAGCAAATTTTAGACCTTTTTCTATAGCGATTGGAGTAATAAGTTTTATTTTCATAGTTACGTTATCTCCTGGCATAACCATTTCTTTTTCTTTTGGTAATTCAATAACACCTGTAACATCAGTTGTTCTGAAATAGAATTGTGGTCTATATCCTTGGAAGAATGGAGTATGTCTACCACCCTCTTCTTTTGTTAATATATAAACTTCCGCTTCAAATTCAGTATGAGGTTTAATAGAACCAGGCTTAGCAATAACTTGACCTCTTTCTATATCACTTCTTTGAACTCCTCTTAAAAGTATACCTGCATTATCTCCTGCATCGGCAGATGAAAGTTCTTTTCTAAACATTTCAATACCTGTTACTACAGTTTTCTTAGGTGTAGAATTAAGACCAACTATTTCAACTTCTTCGCCTACTTTTAAAGTTCCTTTTTCAATTCTTCCTGTTGCAACTGTTCCTCTACCTGTGATAGTAAAAACGTCTTCAACTGGCATTAAAAATGGTTTATCTGTATCTCTAATAGGTGTTGGTATAAACGAATCAACTGCTTCTAATAAATCAGCCATACATTTATATTCTGGAGCTGCTGGATCTTTTGAAGTAGATTCCAATACTTTTAAAGCTGATCCTTGTATTATTGGAGTAGTATCCCCAGGGAAATCATATTTGTTTAATAGATCTCTTATATCCATTTCAACTAATTCTAATAGTTCTGGATCATCAACCATATCACATTTATTCATAAATACAACTATATGTGGAACACCTACTTGTCTTGAAAGTAGTATATGCTCTCTTGTTTGAGGCATAGGACCATCAGCTGCAGATACAACTAATATTGCTCCATCCATTTGTGCTGCACCAGTTATCATGTTTTTAACATAATCTGCATGTCCTGGACAGTCAACATGTGCATAATGTCTATTTGCTGTTTCATATTCTACATGGGCAGTAGAGATAGTAATACCTCTAGCTCTTTCTTCTGGAGCTGCATCGATTTGGTCGTATGCTTTAAATATTGCTCCACCAGTTAAACTACAAAATTTAGTTATTGCAGCTGTAAGTGTTGTTTTACCGTGATCTACGTGACCAATAGTACCAACGTTAGCGTGTGGCTTATTTCTTTCAAATTTAGCTTTTGCCATTTTAAATTCCTCCTTAAATTTTTATTTGTATTATTTTACTATATTTTTATATTATTTGCAATACTTTTTATATAAATAGTGCAAATATGATAAAATTATTCTTCTTTTCTTGATCTGCTAGTAACTATTGATTCTAAAACTGATCTAGGAACTTCTTCATAATGACTTGGTTCCATAGAGTAAACTCCTCTACCCTGTGTTTTAGATCTTAAATCTGTAGCATAACCAGACATTTCAGAAAGTGGTACAAATGAATCTATTATTTGAGTTCCTGACTGTGAAGTCATTCCTTCCATTCTTCCTCTTCTTGAATTTAAATCTCCAATAACATCTCCCATATATTCTTCTTGAACAGTTACTTCAACTTTCATTATTGGCTCTAATAATGATGCTCCACCTTGACGGCAAGCTTCTTTAAATGCCATAGAGCCAGCTATTTTAAATGCCATCTCTGATGAATCTACATCATGATATGAACCATCTACTAAAGCTACTTTAACATCTACAACTGGGTATCCTGCAAGTATTCCAGATTTCATAGCTTCTTGAATTCCTTCATCTGTTGGTTTAATATATTCTTTAGGAATAGATCCACCAACAACTTTAGATTCAAATACATATCCTTTTCCAGATTCATTAGGTTCAACTTCTAACCATACATGACCATATTGTCCACGACCACCTGATTGACGTATAAACTTGCCTTCAACTCTAACTGCTCTTTTGATTGTTTCTTTATATGCAACTTGTGGTTTGCCAACATTTGCTTCTACTTTAAATTCTCTTTTCATTCTATCAACTATAATATCTAGATGTAATTCACCCATACCAGCTATAATTGTTTGACCTGTTTCTTGATTAGTAAAAGTTCTAAATGAAGGATCTTCTTCTCCAAGTTTATATAAAGCAATTCCCATTTTTTCTTGATCAGCTTTTGATTTTGGTTCAATTGCAACAGAAATAACAGGTTCTGGAAATTCTATGGATTCAAGAATTATAGGATTATTTTCATTACAAAGAGTATTTCCAGTAGTAACATCTTTTAGTCCAACTGCACAAGCTATATCTCCAGCATAAACTTTGGCTATATCTTTTCTCTCATTTGCATGCATCTGAATAAGTCTTCCTATTCTTTCTTTTTTACCTTTGCTAGAATTTAAAACATATGAACCACTTTCCAATGTTCCAGAGTATACTCTAAAGAATGTTAATTTTCCTACATATGGATCAGTCATTATTTTAAATGCTAATGCAGCAAATGGTTGATTATCAGATGATTCTCTATCTTGCTCTGTTCCATCATCTAAAACACCCTTAATATGAGGTACATCTGTTGGAGCTGGCATATAATCTACTATGTTATCAAGTAATTCTTGAACACCTTTGTTTTTATATGCACTTCCACATGTAACTGGAACCATTTTTCCACTTACAGTTGCCATTCTTATTGCTTTTCTAAGTTCTTCTATATTTAACTCTTCTCCATCCAAGTATTTCATCATTATGTTTTCATCTTGGTCAGCTATAGCTTCTATTAATTCTGATCTATAATTTATAGACATTTCTTTTAAATCTTCTGGAATTTCTTCTACTCTTATATCTGTTCCCATTTCGTTGTAATGTATTCTTGCTTTCATTTCAAGTAGATCTATTATTCCTTTAAAATTTTCTTCTTTTCCTATCGGTAATGCTATTGGAACGGCATTAGCGTGAAGTCTCTCTCTTAATTGTTTTACACAAAAAAAGAAATCCGCTCCTGTTGTGTCCATTTTATTAACAAATACCATTCTTGGTACATTATATTTATTTGCTTGTCTCCAAACAGTTTCAGATTGAGGTTGTACTCCACCTTTAGCACAAAGTACAGTAACCGAACCATCCAAAACCCTAAGAGATCTTTCAACTTCAATAGTAAAGTCAACGTGTCCAGGAGTATCAATAATATTTATTCGATTATTTTTCCAAAAACAAGTTGTTGCCGCAGAAGTAATTGTTATACCTCTTTCTTGCTCTTGTGCCATCCAGTCCATAGTTGCTCCACCATCATGTACTTCTCCTATTTTATGTGTTATACCAGTATAAAATAGGATTCTCTCTGTTGTAGTAGTTTTACCAGCATCAATATGTGCCATGATACCAATATTTCTAGTCCTCTCAAGAGGATATTCTCTAGGCATACTTAATTTTCCTCCTATCTAATTTGATTCTACCATCTATAATGTGCAAATGCTTTGTTAGCTTCCGCCATTCTATGTGTATCTTCTTTTTTCTTAAATGCAGCTCCTTGATTATTTATAGCATCCATTATCTCATTTGCTAATTTCTCTTCCATGCTATGTTCATTTCTTTTTCTAGCATATTCAACTAACCATCTAATAGCTAATGCTTGCTTTCTTTCTGCTCTAATTTCTATAGGTACTTGATATGTAGCTCCACCAACTCTTCTTGCTTTTACTTCAAGCATTGGAGTAATATTTGTTAAAGCCTGTTCAAAAGCATCTAATGCTTCTCTTCCGGTTTTTTGTTTCACTAATTCAAAAGCCCCATATACTATCTTTTGTGCAGTAACTTTTTTACCATCCCACATAATTTTATTTATTAATTTAGTAATAACTTTAGAATTATGTATTGGATCTGGCATAACATTTCTTTTTGTTATATGTCCTTTTCTTGGCACTGTTCTTCCCCCTTTCGTTAAATTTAGAAACTATACAGTTTCTAAGGTACTCAAAAATATCAATTTTTGTAAGCGCTTATATATTTAAACTTAAGCACCTAAATCAAAGATTATTTTTTCTTCGCTATTTTAGCTCCGTATTTAGATTTAGACTGTGTTCTATTAGCAACACCAGCTGTATCTAATACGCCTCTAACAATGTGATATCTAACACCTGGTAGATCTTTTACTCTACCTCCTCTAATAAGCACAACACTATGTTCTTGTAGGTTGTGTCCTATTCCTGGAATGTATGCTGTTACTTCCATTGTATTTGTTAGTCTAACTCTTGCTACTTTTCTAAGAGCAGAGTTAGGTTTTTTAGGAGTTTGAGTTTTTACAACAGTACAAACACCTCTTTTTTGTGGAGAAGATATTTCAGTTCCAATTTTTTTTCTAGAGTTATATCCTCTTTGTAAAGCTGGAGACTTAGATTTAGCTGTTTTATCTTTTCTACCTTTTCTAACTAATTGGCTAATTGTAGGCACTTTAAGTTCACCTCCTTATTTTATATGTTATATTCAACTTAAATATAGTGAAATAACATATATATTATACTAAATTTATCATTAAAAGTCAACAAAAAACGTTGAATTTACATAATATATATGTCATTTTATCTATATTATTATTAACTAACTCTATATTTTTTATTAATTTACTTTTAGTTTACATAACTTGACATTTAACAAAATGTATGATATAATATATAGTATAAAATAATTTATTAGGAGGTCATTAATATGACAGTCAAAAAATCAAGCAAGGCATTTGCCCGGGTGATAACTTTAATAATATCCATATTCATTGTATTACTTACTTTAAAGACTATTGGTATTGGCATAAATCTCGCTTTGATAAGTGAACAAAATGCCAATTCCCAAACTTGGAGAATAAATGAATCTGGCATAGCAGCTGCAAATGCTGTTTATGACAAAAATTCCGAGTTTAGAAATTCCATATACAATTCAACTGATGGTTACACAAAATGGATTTCTACTTCTGGAGATTTAGTTCAACTTGTAGTAGGTTTATCTCTCATTGTATTATCTGTTTTTTCCTGCTATATATGGTATACATATATTAGTATGAAAATCAGACGTATTCGTAGGAGATTATCTAACAAAAGAAAAAACCATCTCCGTAACAACGGACAAATAGCTTGATTAATAAATCAAGCTATTTTTTATTTCTTATTTTTATCTTTTCTGAACTATATATGTATTATTTTCATTATAATATTTCATTTTAATAGTACCATCATTATTTTTATACCCATTAAAATTAATGTCATACAATACACTAAGTAATTTTGTTGGAACATCGTTAATGTCAGTAGAAAATTCTAATGAATTACTATTACTTTGAAATTGTATAATTTCCTTTATTCTATTTCCAAAATTTTGAGTAGAATATATATAAGTATTAGTTTTAATGTAATAATTATAGTTAGTTGATTGGGCAATAGGATTTGATTCTTGATCATCAATACCATGTGATTTTAATATAAATTCATCCGTTACATTAAAATATGTATGCGCAACTGTTTTATTAGTTCCATCTGCTTCTTTTACATATTTGTCTGATGTTAAATCCAGATGATACCATTCAGAGTCTAATCTAACCATATTCCAAGCATGTGGAGTTTCATTTATATTTCCTGTTATAAAAATATTTTCAATATTACACCTATCTAGTAAAATTTGCATAGTTTTTGCAAACCCATCACATACAGCTTGTTTTTCTATTAAAACCCCATAAATTGTATGATAAACTTCTGGAACATTAGAAATTTCTGTTGTTTCATTATAATATTTTACATCCTTTACAATATTATCATGAATGATTAATTCTTTTTCAAAGTCACTTTTGGTATATAAATTATAAGTATAACTAATTATAGCATTCTCAATTTCCTGTAATTTTTTATTCAAGTCTTGTTTATTTTTAACTGAATATGATAATTCTATTTCAATTTTATCATACATTAAACCTGTAGAAACAGATAACTTGTAAGCCAAATTAAGATAAAAAACCTCTGGATGATCAGCAAAAAATGCAGTCATAGCTACTTTTGCATCTTTAGAAATAATATCTACATCACCAGAAGAATAATTATCTACATTTACTGTTGATTTTAAATCTTTTACACCATATGCCACAGCAGTATACATTTTCTTTTGATAATTGTTTAATTTATTATAACTATAAGTTGCATTTTTAATTTGTAATTTATTTACTTTCAATTCATCTGAATATTCCAGATCAGATTTACCAATTATTTTATTTAACAATATATTTACATTTTCTGCTATAATCACTGAATTCACATTATAATTAGTAATTATAAATGTTGCAAAAATTGCTAAAAAACATATTAAAAAAACTATTAGAAATTTTTTCATAATTTACCTCTTATTCTATTATTATAAATATTATAATATAATTAAATTTTTTATTCAATTAAAAACATAATTTTTAATACATTTTTTGAAATATTCTACTAATATCTATTAATTATATTAAAATATATAAAATTTTCCTAATAAAAATAGTGGTATTTGTCCACTATGTATCTTGGTATATTAGGTTCACCTCAAAACTTATAAACATAATTAATTTTTTATTCATTTAGATTATAACCTCTTCTTATCATTTTATTGGTTACTATTTTAGTGTAACTCGAAAAATTATTTAAAGAATAATATATTATTTTAATACTCTTTATTGTGTTATTAGATAGAAGCAATAAAAACACTGTTTAAAACGTATATACGCTTATACAGTGTTATTTTGGCTCCTCAAATAGGACTCGAACCTATGACCCTGCGGTTAACAGCCGCATGCTCTACCAACTGAGCTATTGAGGAATATAAAAAATTTGGCGACTCCATATTTTCCCGAAACCGTTAGGTCTAAG
>JAQUGQ010000011.1 GCA_028684095.1 Clostridia bacterium | reverse complement strand
ACTAGATTGTATTTCATATTTTGCTGCATCTACTTCAGACATACTTGTTATATATTCCTTTATTGTTCCAGTTCCATCACCAGTACCATCCCATACTCCTGCATCAAATGTTGCTGAATCAAAAGAACTGTTTTGTAAATATTCATTTGCTATAGCTATTGCAAGTTCTGAATTATATTCCGCTACATTTGTTTTAAACGTTGCTTCATTTGCTGATTCTATTGGATTGTTATTTGCTAAACTTAATATTACTGCTCCTGCTAATATTATTATAACTATTATTGTTATTACTAATACTATTAATGATATACCTTTTTTATTTTTCATTTATAATATATCCTCTCTTTCTACTGAATAAATATGTTAATTTTAAGATAAATTAACTAGCAATTTAATTATATAGTTAATTTAATTTATTGTCAATATATTTATATTTTTTTGTGATATTTTTAGCAAAGTGTATTTTAAATTAATAAAATATTAGAATACAAATTTTTTAAGTTGATATTCTAATATTAAAATTATATAATTTTGTTTTATATTCAAATTTTTTTAATCTTCTAAAATTTCTATGCATACTTCATAGAAAAACTATACTTATTTAAAACCTGTTCAATCTATTGATTTATCTTATCTCTTACATATTTATTATTTTTACTCTCAAATATATTTTGTACCTTCTGAGTAGTATTTTTAATGAAAAGTAGCTACAATATATAAAGCACAACACGAAAGGAAAGGAAGCTGTAGGTGTTGGCAATATCGAGGTAGTTACGATGTGCTGCTGGGCCGCCGCTACCACTATCGTTGTAATAGCCCCCACGAATGACACGGTTAGAGCTATAAATTTCATTTGTCCATTCATATGTATTTCCTGCTAAATCATATATGTTTTTTGTTTTCCAAATTTCGCTATATCCTGCTACTTGTTTGACCCCATGTCCAGATACTATTGAATTCGAATAATTTCCCCATATTGTACTATCTGTTACACTTGGACCTGAATTATTACTAACCCATTTCATTACTGTATCCCACTGTGTACCTGTTACAAGTCCACTCTTTAATTCTGCTGTATTATACATTGCTTCTGATTGTATTTTTGAATTAGTATGATTTATAACTGCCCAAACTGTCGCATTTTTCTTACTTACTAATGTACCTGCTTGATTTCCTGCTTCATATCTTGCTATATAAAATCCTCCATATGTTGTTACTTGTGCTGACTCAACAGTTATGCCTGTTATGGTATCATTAGATATACTTGCATTATTCCATGCAATATTAGTTGTACACCATTTTTCATATACAACATCTGTTCCATCTACTGGTACCCATACAAATTGATTTCCACTTGCATCTTCTATTACTAATCCATTATTCCAGTCTGTTGGCCATACTGCTCCATCTTCTATTGCTTTAAATCCTTTTGGTATTATCGGATTATTATATGATGCTGCCTCTCCATTAAATGTTACATTATCTGTTGCTATTACATCTAATCCGAGTCCTGTTTCTTCTTCACTTGTCATACTCATACTTATAAACCAGTCTTGTTCTGTTTCATTTGTTCCTACATATACTAACTTACTATCTTGTATTTCAAATTTTAATCCATCTGCTACTGTTATACTTGGTATATATTTTTTTATTGTTTCTCCTATAGTTTCACCATTCCATACCCCTTTATCAAATGTAGTTGGATCAAATGATTGATCCTGTAAATGTTGATTGGATATAGCCAGAGCAAGCTCTGAATTATATGCATCTACATTTGTTTTAAATAATGCTTCATTTGCTTGTCCTATTGGATTATTATTTGCTAAACTTAGTATTACTGCTCCTGCTAGTATTATTATAACTATTATTGTTATTACTAATACTATTAATGATATACCTTTTTTATTTTTCATTTTAATATTCAACCTATTCCTTTCTAAATAAATATGCTAATTTCAAAATAAATTAACTAGTAATATAATTATATGACAAATACATTTTCTTGTCAATATATTTATATTTTTTTTGTAATATTTTTAGCAAAGTGTATTTTAAATTAATAAAATATTAGAATACAAATTTTTTTAATCTTCTAAAATTTCTATGCATGCTTCATAGAAAAACTATACTTATTTAAAACCCGTCCTATAGTTAATTTGTTTTATCTCTTACATATTTATTCGTATTTTTTCTAATATATATTGTGCCTTTTCCATTATAGTTTCATTGGAAAGTAGCTACAATACATAAAGCCCTACACGGAAACCTAGGTAGAAGTAGGCAAAAGTAGCATTGTTGTAGCTACGATAAACAGCTGGGTAAGTACTACCACTAACGTAGTAACCGCCTCCGCGAACGACACGGTAAGAGCTATAAATTTCATTTGTCCATTCCCATGTATTTCCTGCTAAATCATATATGTTTTTTGCTTTCCAATTATTGCTATATCCTGATATTTGTAAGCTACCATTTTCTACATTCGCAGGAGATATTGAATCAATATAATTTCCCCATGCTCTACTATCTGTTACACTTATGCTTGCATTTTGTATCCATTTCATTGTTGTATCCCACTCAGTTCCTGTTACAAGTCCACTTTTAACTTTTGATGCATCATAACTATAGCTTGTTGCCATATTTTCTGAATATGTTTTTGCATCTGTATAATTTATATAGTTCCATAAATATCCTGTATATGAATTATCTCTTGTCCAACTTAAAAGTGTTTTATTTGTACTAACTTTACTTGCTACTCTTATACTACCTGAGTTATAGTCAAACATTGATTCATATCTTGCTATATAAAAGCCACCATATGTTGTTACTTGTGTATTTTCATCTACCGTACCTGATAGTATACTATCATCTGTTGTTGATGCATATGGTATATTAGTTGTACACCATTTTTCATATACAACATCTGTTCCATCTACTGGTACCCATACAAATTGATTTCCACTTGCATCTTCTATTACTAATCCATTATTCCAGTCTGTTGGCCATGTTGTAGTAGTATTTATTGCTTTAAATCCTTTTGGTATTATCGGATTATTATATGCTGCTACTTCTCCATTAAATGTTACATTATCTGTTGCTATTACATCTAATCCAAGTCCTGTTTCTTCTTCACTTGTCATACTTATACTTGTAAACCATTCTTGTTCTGTTTCATTTGTTCCTACATATACCAACTTACTATCTTGTATTTCAAATTTTAATCCATCTGCTACTGTTATACTTGGTATATATTTTTTTATTGTTTCTCCTATAGTTCCACCATTCCATACCCCTTTATCAAATGTAGTTGGATCAAATGATTGATCCTGTAAATGTTGATTGGATATAGCCAGAGTAAGCTCTGAATTATATTCATCTACATTTGTTTTAAATAATGCTTCACTTGCTTGTTCTATTGGATTATTAGTTGCTAAGCTTAATATTACTGCTCCTGCTAGTATTATTATAACTATTATTGTTATTACTAATACTATAAGTGATATACCTTTTTTACTTTTCATTTTTAATATATCCTACCTTTCTATTGAATAAATATGCTAATTTCAAGATAAATTAACTAGCAATTTAATTATATGGCAAATATATTTTCTTGTCAATATTTTTTTAAAAATTTGTTATAATATAGTTATATCATAAAATCTCATTTTCAATTGCAACACTTTTTTGTAATTTTTTTAGTTCCTATATATTATTTTTATTACATTCAAATTTATTAAAAATATAAAATGAACCGTATAAGGATTGTATACAGTTCACATATATATAATATTTATAAAAAGGTGTATTCTATTTTAACCTATTTTGAAAGTCTCTTTTTTTACTAATCCAGTTGTGTTTATATAATAGTTGTGTTCTTCTATTATTTTCTCCACTTTAACAGATATATCAAATATCTCATAACAATTAATAATATATCCATTGAATTCATTTAAATCCAAATATTTATTTACTTTGTTTATAAATGATTCTTTGCCATTTACCACAAAAACAAAAGTCTCTTTTTCATAATCATTAATAATTCCTTCATTTAACCACTCGGTAAAAAACGAGTGATCTTGCATCTTTTTATAAAATCTGGAAATTATATTTTTTAATTTTTTCTTTTCACTTTTTTCATTAATATATACCACCTTTACATTACTTAACTCATTTGAAATAAAGTTGTTAGCTATTATACACGAATGTGTGTAGTTAACTGTAAAACAACATAACTTAATTTTATTCATCTTTTGTATCATCCCCTTATGTGATAATTTTAACATACCTAAAATTAGATGTCAACAAAATATTTTGCCTAATTTTATACTCTTTTGACTAAAAAAAGAGTATTATACTTTGAATTAAAATATGACACTAATTTATGATTTTTTAAGATCTTTTTTGCCAATTTTATATAGTTTGTTTTTTATAAAATATCTCATAATATATGTAGGTGGTTTAAAATGAAAAACAAATTTAAAAATATAAATATTCCATTAACTATATGTATTTTTTCTATAATATTACTTTCACTTTATACTTCTATTGGATTGTATAAAAAAACTAAAACAAATGAAAATTATTTCAGGTTACATGTTGTAGCAAATAGTGATAGTATAGATGACCAAATTATAAAATTAAAAATAGCTGACAAGATAGAAAATTATATTAATAATGTAATATTTAAACAAAACTTTACAAAACAAGAAACTTATAATACTATATAT
The DNA here is from genome assembly GCA_028684095.1 of Clostridia bacterium. Lineage (GTDB taxonomy): Bacteria > Bacillota > Clostridia > TANB77 > CAG-465 > RGIG5057. The sequence continues at coordinate 51,441 of JAQUGQ010000011.1, read as the reverse complement.
AATAATATGGATGAAATATTATTAATTTCAAATAGTGAACTAAAGGAAAATAACATAAATTATGTTTCTACAGCTAAACTTGGTAAAATAAATTACACTGAAAAGAAAAATATATATACTACAATGGATGAAGGATCTTATGATAGCATACAAATACTTTTAGGAGATGCTAAAGGAAAAAACTATTGGAATCTCATATTTCCAAACAAGGAAAATATAAGAACTCTAGAAGGACTTGAAAACATATTACCAGGTATAGCTAATATATACACTGATAAAAATTTATTAAAAGAAAAAAATGTAAATAATACTTATTCTTTTAAGTTTTTAGAAATAATTAAAAATATATTTTAGAAATAAGATAATAATTTACTCAGATAAAAAAATCGAACTAATTTTTTAATTAGTTTATAATATATGTTGGGGTGTGAAACACTTTAACATATATTTTTTTTGTTTTTAACGTAAAAATATTGTACTATAAAATTATTAGGAATTCAACTTTAACAGGATTTTAATAATTTTTTAACCAAATATGATTGGGTTATTTTGTTATGATTTTTTATTGGATTTTTCCAAGATTATAAATAAAAAATTGTACTAATTGAAAAATCAGTACAATTTTAGTTGTTTCTATCAAATTTTAGCTTTTTTGACACAATCTATTCAGTATTCTCCGTAAAGAAATACCCTACAAAGTCGAAAATATATAAATTTTCTTTTGTGTCGAAGTGCCCGAAAGCACGAGCACGGGGCGGAACCCGATATTGCTGTTTGCATTCCAATTGTTGCTATTAAAATTAAACACCCCAGCATTAATCGTATTGCTATAGTTACCACCATATATGAAGAACGGATTGCTCAAATAAGGCAAATTCAGTTTAATCTCTGTATCCACAAATGTTTGAAATATCAATTTTATTTTACTTCATTCTAATTATTGTGTGCCTGCTCTATTTTTGTCCCATTATAGAGAGTCAAAGTACAGAGCCACTATTAAAGTGCGCCCGAAAGCACGAGTACGGGGCGGAACCCTATAAAACTTTGTAAAGTACCACTGTTGTCGTTAAAACTGAACACCCCAGCACCAGTCGAATTGGAAGCACGACCGCCACGATATAAAAATGGAACGCTAGAAGAAGGCATGACCGAGTAGTCACCGTACCATGATGTTGCACCGATATCAGTAGTTGATGTCTCATATACTGCGTCACCTTTTTTATCTGAATTTGCTGAGTAATTTAATAGTCTTGTATCACTCGAGCCTTGTAAATATACATCTTTATATTGTCCTATTGCACTTACTAAACTTAAGCCGTATGTTGTCAAATTTGCATGTCCATTAGCAACATATGATGCTGTATATTCCCATGATCCACCGTTCATATCATATACCCCATATATATTTCCTGTTGTACTTGCATTTATACCATATATTAAATCATCATATGAATATGTTGATGTTGTTGGATCAGCACTAACACTTGTTCCTGCTTGACCTGTTAAATAATCGCTATTTGGATTTATCCATACCTCATCTGTTTTTCCATATGCACTACTTGAAAGATATGCCACTGCTCCCCATTCTGTATTTTTCATTAAGTGAGTATCTATTCCTGTTCCACTTGTCCCCCAGCCATATCTTGCCCCATTTATTGTTTCCATATTTCTACATGCTGTAAACATTGTATCTATTGTTATACTTCGAAGTGATGCTATTCCAGGTTTTACATCTACTGCACTTGCAGTTCCACTTGCTTCAAATTTTGCTACCCATATTCCTGTAAGCTCTGTACTTCCAAATGTAAATGCTGGATGCACTGTATACCCAGTTGATGCTGTTGTCTCAGTATTAATTAAAAAGTTTACTGCTATTGTTTGTGCTGTTAAACTATGTGGTGTTGGTATTTGATATTCATATCGTGGTATCCATACCCACATACTTTCATCTTCTGTTTGTGCATTTGCCCATTCTTTATTTTCATAATCATACCACGATGTATCATTATCTGGATCTGATACTGTATCCCATGAACTGCCATTCCATTTTTTTGCTGTCATTCCTGCCGATAACACTGGTTGATTTACAACAAACATTTCACTAGCAGCAATTATTGTTACTATTCCTATTTCTTCTGCCCATTCTTTTTCATTTTCATCAGTACCCTTATATACTAATTTACCATCTAACACTTCAAATAGTCCATCATACTTAGAATTACTTCCTAATAATAGTATTATATCATTAATTGTTTTATTACTATCCACTATCCCATTATATGTTATATTATTTTCATCTGCTTGCAAACTTGAAGAATTATAACCTTTTTGTACATATATACTTTGATCAGAATGATATGAATTAAGTTCATCTTCAAAATTCCTCAAATCATTAATAAATGTCATTTTTTTTGCTTGTGATATCGGATTATTATTTACTACTGATATAATTATAGCACTTGCCAGTATAATTATTATTATAATTGCTATAACAAGTATAATTAAAGATATACCACTCTTTATATTAGTTTTCATAAGATTTTTATACCCCCGTTTTTTACTTATCTGATTATTTTATTATATAATACATATATTTTTTTGTCAATGATATTTCAACTTTTTATAATATCTTTGGAAATTTTTGGGGATAATAAGGTACATAAACTTTATGTGTAATATATAAGTAATATTCAGCACAATTCCAACATCTGATTCTATGAAACAAAAAAACTTATATAACATTATTTACTAATTAAATCATAATAGGGATTTTCTATGTATTTAAAAAGTTTTATAATAAACAAAAAATAGTGGTATTAATTTTGAAAATTGATACCACTATTTTTATTAAAATCTACTTTTACATTATAAATTAGTCTTCATCTATTTTTTAAAAAAAACTAAATGCCCATAAACCAGATATACCAACTAATGTATATATAATTTTACTTAACATTGAATTAGCTCCACCAAAAATTGTTGCAACTAAGTCAACATTAAATAATCCAATACAACCCCAGTTAATAGCTCCTATAATTAAAATTGCTAAGACAATACTATTTAAAACTTTCATAAAAACCTCCTATTTAGAAATATAACTTTCTATTAGTATTTTATGTATTTAAATTTTAAATATACCTTATTTTTATTTTTTTAATATTTTTCTGATTTTTTGAATTTCTAACTAATTATTTTTGAATTGCTCATATAATATTATACTTGTTGCACATGCTACATTTAACGATTCTACACTACTACTCATTGGTATTTTAACTAAATTGTCACATTTTTTTATAACTTCTTCAGATATTCCATTTGCTTCATTACCAACTACAAAAGCACATTTTTTTTTAAATATATTTTTTGATATATATTTATCCGTTTGCAACGATGTACCTATAATATTATATCCCATATTTTTTATCTTATTTATACTTTCAGTTAATTCATTATTATTAATAAATATAACATTAACTCTTAAAATTGATGCCATAGTCGATCGTAATACTTTAGGTGAAAATATATCAGTTGTTCCTTCTAAACAAATGATAGTTTTTACATTAAAACTATCAGCTGTTCTTATTATCGTACCAACATTACCAGCATCTTGCAACTTATCTAGTATAAGTATATTTGTATCAATATTTATATTATCAATATTATTTTTTGGAATATTAAGTACAGCTAAAATTCCTTGTGGAGAAACTGTATCAGTTATTGTTTTAAAAATATCTGAATCCATGTTTAATATTTCAAAATTATCTATTTTTTCCAATCTATTTATGATACTAGCACCACCATTTATTCTATTTAGTATATCATAAGAGCAAGCGATAGATAAAATATCTATCGCTCTTTGGTTGTACATATCTAATAATTCATTTACTACTTTGATACCTTCTAAGTAGTACTGGCTATATTTTTGTCTAAATTTTCTTTCATTTAAACTTTTAATATATTTAATTTTTTGATTTGATTTACTAGTTATATTTTCCATACTCATTTCCTTTTACTGTACAGGAGTTGTTGTATCTGTTGTTGGAGTTGTTGTGTCTGTTGTTGGAGTTGTTGTGTCTGTTGTTGGAGTTGTTGTTTCTGTTGTTGGAGCTGTTGCTTTAACTCCAGTTATATTTTCAACAACTTTTGTAATTACTTTATCAACAATTACAATATTCATAGTTTTTGTTATTTCATCTATTTTAGTAGAAGCAATAGCTTCTCTATCAGAATCAGAATTAACTCTACCATTTTCATTTTTACTATCTAATTTAATTATGTGATAACCAGCGCTAGTTTCAACTAGTGCAGTTGTTGTTGAACCTATTGATAATGATTTAACGGCATTTCTATATTGTTCCATTGTATTTTCATCTAAATACATTTTGTATAATCCACCTTTTTCTTTTGTTCCTGTATCTTCACTAAGTTCTTTAACAAGTGCTTCAAAGTCTTCACCAGCTAATACTCTAACAAGTGCTGCTTCTGCTTTAACTTTTACTTCTGCTTTTTTCTCATCTGTCATAGCTGAACCAGTAGATGAATCAATTGTTGAAAATAGAATATGACGTGTTACAAATTCAGTCATATCTAAATCTTCACCATAAGTTGTTTTTAAATATGTAGTAACTTCTTCATTTGTAAGTTCACCTTTCAATTTGCTTATATATGCTGTTATTATGTAATCATTATAATATAATTGTTTCATTTTAATTGGATCTATACCATCATCTGTAAATTTTTTAATTTGTGTTTCATCATTAAATATTTCGTCAACCTTTGCTTTATCTTCATCACTAAGTGTAACTCCTGCCTCTTTAGCTTTTAAAAGTATAATTTTATCTGCTGCTGCTTTATTAGCAATTTGAGTTGGTATTGTACTAGCTTCATATCCATAATATTCTAACATTGGTGCAAATGTTTTATAGTATATTGTAAATTCTGAAGTTGTTAAACTTCCACCATCAAATTTGACTACTGGTTTTAAATTATTATTGTAATAAAACCATCCAAATATTCCAAATGCTACAATCATTACAATAGCTACGATTGAAATTATTATTTTTTTATCATTCGATATAGCAATTTTAAATTTTTTTGTACCTTTTACCTCTTTTAAAGATTCTTCTTTTTTGTCCATTTTTTAATCCCCTTTTCTTATAAAATATTTAAATATATGTTAATACATACAAATTATAACTAAGTATATCATTTTAAATATATTTTGTCAACAATACTATAGAATAAATATATATTTTCACTTAATTTTCACTATGATTTTAATATATATTTCATTATAATTAGTAATATGTTGACATTTATAGTCATAATTTTTATTTTTATCAATCAGATATTTTAGTTAAAAGTTCTTTTAAATTGATTTGTATAAATAACAATAAATTATTTGAATTTATATAATATTTTAATTTTTTAGTATACTTATCTGATTCTAATATAACATAGTTATTTTTAATATATACTTTTGTTATTCCAATTTTTCTACATTGATTACGCACTTCAACTATTTTTATTAAGTTGTTAACTTCTTTTGGTAAATCTCCAAATCTATCTATTAATTCATCCACAACATTTGCAATTTCTTGTTCATCGCATGCTTCAGATATTTTATGATACATTGTAATCTTATGCATTATATTAGATATATAAGTATCTGATATATATGCAGATATTGGTAAATCAATTTTAACTTCTTTTAAACTTATATTATTCTCTATTTTTCCATCTTTCTCGCGACTTATAGCTTTTTCAAGCATACTTAAATATAGTTCATAACCGACTGATGCCATATGTCCATGTTGAGCTTTTCCAAGTATATTACCTGCTCCACGTATTTCCAAATCTCTCATAGCTATTTTAAAGCCACTCCCGAATTCAGTAAAATCTTTAATTGCTTTTAGTCTTTTCTCAGCTACTTCGCTCAAGTTTCTATTCTTTTTATATGTTATATATGCATATGCTAGCCTATTAGAACGACCAACTCTTCCTCTTATCTGATATAATGCAGCAAGTCCTAATCTATCTGCATTCTCAATTATAATTGTATTAGCATTTTGAATATCAATTCCAGATTCTAATATTGTTGTACATACAATTACATCGATTTCATGTTTTATGTATCTAATCATTATATCTTCAATTGCACGTGGACTCATTTGTCCATGTGCATATTCTACTCTAGCATATGGAACCAACTCTCTTACTTTATTAGTTATTTCTTCTATGTTATCTACTCTGTTACTTATATAAAACACTTGGCCATCTCTAGATAGTTCTCTTTCAATTGCATTTTTAACTATATAATTATCATATTCTAATACATACGTATGTACTGGCATTCTTTCTAGTGGTGGAGTTGTTAAACTACTCATGCCTCTAATTCCTACCATAGACATATGAAGAGTTCTAGGTATTGGAGTTGCTGTCATACATAAAATATCTATTGTTTCTTTAAATAATTTTATAGATTCTTTATCTTTAACACCAAATCTATGTTCCTCATCTACTATAAGTAAACCTAAATCTTTAAACAATACATCTTTAGATAATATTCTATGTGTTCCTATTAAAACATCTATTTTGCCATCTATTAAATCTTTAAGTATTTTTTTCTGCTCTTTTGCTGTTTTAAATCTAGATAACATTTCTACGTTGATACTAAATTTTTCCATTCTTTTTTTAAATGTATTATATTGTTGAAGTGATAATATTGTAGTTGGAACTAAATATGCTACTTGTTTATTATCCATAACAGCTTTAAATGCTGCTCTTATTGCAACTTCTGTTTTACCATAACCAACATCTCCACATAATAATCTATCCATAGGTTTTATATCTTCCATATCTGATTTCACTTCATTTATAGATATAGCTTGATCTTCTGTAAGTTCATATTCAAAACTATCTTCAAATTCTTTTTGCCAAGGTGTATCTGATGAATATGAAAAACCTACAGATTTATCTCTTTTTGCATACAACAAAACTAACTCTTTTGCAATTTCTTCTACATGTTCTTTTGCTTTTTTCTTTGTTTTATTCCATTCTCTATTGCCAAGATTATTAAGTTTAGGAAGTTTATCATCGTCACACATATATTTTTTAACATTATCTAAACCTGATATAGGAACAAATATATTAGAACCATTTAAATACTCAATCTTGATGTAATCTGATGTAACTCCTAAAACTTCTACTGTTTCTATCCCTCTATATATACCAATACCATGACTTTCATGGACAACATAATCTCCAATTACTAAATCTTCAAATGAGTTTATACTCTGACCAAGTGTATTAGATTTTTTATTTTTTTTAACTCTATTTAATGTTCCTGAGACATTCTCTGATATAACAGTTAATTTAAAATCATCGTAATCAAAACCACCAGATAATATCCCTTGAGTTATATATACATTTCCAGCTTTAAGTGTAGTATTAAATATATTATCCAAATATATTACTTTTATTTTATTATCAATTAATATATTTTTTATCTGCTCAACTCTAATAGCTAATGGATATACAAGAAGAATTATATTTTCTTCCCTGGCTTTGATGTCCTGTATAAGTATATCCATTGAACTACGAAAAAAATTAACTTCTCTACAACTGAAAATTACCTCTTTTCTTTTTGCATGGAGAACTCTATCTGTATTCATTCTTTCTAAATATACATTAACAAGATTTTTTAACTTTATTTCTATATCTTCATACATGTACATTTGATGCGTATATGGAATATATAAATGATTTTTTGAAGCTAATAATTTTAATGTTTCAGTGTTTTCATAAATAATGTATTTCGATTTTTCTATACATTTTACTGGTTCATCTACATATACAGTAAAATTAGCTAAGTAATCTATAAATGATACAGTTTCATCAAAAAAAATCTCAAAATATTTATCTAATAAATTTTTTTCTTCTCGATTTTCTAGAGTTTTAATATCTTTTAAAATAACCGACTTAAATTCTTTTGTGATTTTACTAGATATTAATTCTTTTAATTTAATAATAACTTTATTCACTTGATTTTCTGTTATATTAAATTCACTTGCAAACGATAAACTAAAAGTATTTACACTACTTATACTTCTTTGAGTCAAAACATCAAATAAGGATATTCTATCAATCATATCATCAAAAAGCTCTATCCTATGAGGTGTATCATTATTTATTCCAAATATGTCTATAATACCACCACGAATAGCAAATTGACCTTTACCTTCAACATTTGTACATCTTTCATATCCAAGGTTTATTAGTTTACTAAATAGTTTATTTATATCTACCTTGCTATCTATATTAAACTCTAAATCCAAGTTTGTATACACTTCTATTGGTAACATTTTTTGAAGTATACTATCAATTGTAGTTACAATAATTATATTATCGCCTGATATTATCTTTTGGATAGCATACATTCTAGCATTATCGATTTCTTTACTCTCAGCCTCAATATCATAGTATATAATTTCCCTTGCAGGAAAATATACTATTTCAATTTCAGTAAAAAATTTGAGATCTTGTATCATTTTTTTTGCTTGAATATTGTTAGTACATACTATACAGGATGGTTTATTACTATAAACATTTAAACTATATATCATATGAGCTTTTTGAGCATCTGTAAGACCAAAAACACTTAAATCTATATTAGCAGATTTAATATCATTTAATAAATCTAAATATTTACTATGTTTGGGTAAATTAACAATTAGCTGGTTCATGAATGCCTCCTTTAATTAACAAGATTTGCTTATATTCTCAGTAATGAATTAAACTTTATAAAAATCATTTTTATTTTCTAACTCTAATATTTCTCTTGTAAATAATCCTACATTACCGTATCCTGCTATTAATTTATTATTTGTATTGAGTACAAAGTCTGTTGATAACCATTCAAATGTTCCTTCTTCATTTTCTTCAAATTCAGATTCCTCTGTAATATCATACATAACATTTAATTCAATATTAGAATTTTTATGTAATTTATTACTTTCTGGATATGTACATGTAACTAAAAGTCTAGGATTCATTAAATGTACATTTATTTCTTCTATTGTTTCTCGCAAACAACATTCAAAAACACTTTCATTTTCTTCAATCTTTCCGCCTATTCCATTATATAGACCTATATAGGGATTCTTCTTTCTTTTCATTAATAATATTTTTGACATATCCTCATTAAATAACAATATAACTACGTATTTTTTCATATTAAAACTCTCCTTTAACAACCATAATTTTTAAATTTATTCACCTTTGTATTTATATATTTTTCTAATTTATTAACAAATTCCTGTGGCTGGATTTCTTTAGTTGCAACCATATTTAAACCTTTTTCCCAACTTGCAGTAAGCTCAGGATTAAGTAAATCATTCATGGATGCTTTTACTATATCATATATTGCTTCACCTTTTTTAGTTGGTGTAAGTATTTGAGTTTTTTTATTTAAAGCTATATAACCTATTCTCTCTAATTTTTTCATAATTTCAGCTCTTGTTGCACTTGTTCCGATACCAGCAGATTTAATTTGTTCTCTTAGCTTATCATCTTCAATAAGTTTACCTGCATTTTCCATAGCAAGAATCATAGAACCAGAATTATATCTAGTAGAAGAACTTGTCTCACCAGTTTTTATCTCAATATCATTCAGTACTATCTTCTGACCTTTTTTAAAACTCTTTAAAATATCTATATTATTTTCAACTTCATCTAACTCTTTATTTTCAGAAGTTACTTCATCTTGATTAATTATCTTTTTTAAATTTTCTTCTTTTTCTTTGTTTATAACTTCCAAATATCCTTCTTTTATACATACCTTACCAGATGTAAAAAAACTTTCTTTTGCATCACTACAATTTACATTTATTATCAAATTTATTTTACTAAATTCTGCAGCAGGATAAAATATACACAAAAATCTTATTATAACCATGTTAAATATATTCTTTTCTAAATCAGATAAACTGTTGTAATTTTCAAAACCTTGCCCAGTTGGAACTAATGCATAATGGTCTGTTACTTTTGCATCATTAACATATTTTGTTTTAAGTATATTTATAGAATATTTTTCTGCTATCATTTTATCTAGTATACTTTTTATATATTCTTGATTATTTCCTTTAACTATTCCATTTAAGTTTTTACTTATTTCCTTTGCAGCTGATGTAGATAATACTCTAGCATCTGTTCTAGGATATGTGAGCATTTTTTTTTCATACAAAATTTGTGCTGCTTTTAACGTATCATCTGGACTAATTTTAAATCTTCTTGTACACTCATTTTGAAGTTCTGCTAAGTTAAACAATAGTGGAGCATTTTCTTTTATAGTTTTTTTACTTATTTCAGATATAACTACATTATCCTTGTTTTTTAGTATATATTCTTTTGCTTCTATTGCACTACTTTCTTTTAAAAAACCTGTTTCACTATATAACATAGGTGAATTAAAATATTTAGAATTTTCTGCTACTTTCCAATCTGCTAAAAAAACACTCTCTAATCCAAAACTTCCTTCTAATTTATAAAATTTAAGTTTAACAAAATCTCGTATTTCTCTTTCTCTATTTACTATCATACCAAGCACACAAGTCATAACTCTTCCTATTGATATACTTGCTTTATCTTCTTCTATTTTCTTAGCTAAACTTTTTCCGTAAACAACAGATAAAACCCTGGAAAAGTTTATGCCTATTAAATAATCCTCTTTTGCTCTTAAATAAGCACTATTAGCTAAAGCATCGTATTCACTAAGTGCTTTAGCATTCTTTATTCCGTCTAATATAGCTTCCTCTGTTTGTGAATCTATCCAAACTCTTCTTTTATCTGTACACTTAACATTAGCCATACTATCAACAAGTCTATATATATATTCACCTTCTCTACCTGAATCGGTGCATACATAAATAGTTTCTATATCTTCTCTATTGAGTAATTTACTTACAATATTATATTGTCCCGATACACTATCTATAACTTCATATTTATATTCTTTAGGTACAAAAGGAAGACTATATAAATTCCAAAACTTTAACTTTTCATCATATTTATCTGGATAACTCATTGTAACTAAATGCCCGTATGCACCAAGTTATAACATAATCATCTGATTCTAAATAACCGTTTTGTGATCTAGCATTTACTTTTAGTACTCTAGCAAATTCTTTAGCTACACTAGGTTTCTCTGATATTATTAACTTCTTTATATTGTTCACCTACTTAACCTCTACATTATACAATAAAAAGGTAATTAAATCAAGAGATGAATAAAAAATAATAGAGTGTAAGTCTCTTTTACAACTTAAACTCTATTATTTTATTAGTTCTACAATATATAAAGTACCTCACGGAAAGCTAATGAATCGTATTGAATACCAGTAACACCATTATAACGAAAAGCTGCTGGATAGCCGCTGTCACTACCATTATAACTATAGTCACCGCCACGAAAAACACGTTCAGAGTTATATACCTCAGTTGTCCATTCACATGTGTTTCCTGCTATATCATATATGTTATTTGCTTTCCAATATTCACTAAATCCTGCTACTTGTACACTTCCGTATCCTGCTACATTTGCAGGAAATACTGAATTATAATGATTTCCCCAAGTAATACTATTTGTTACAATCTTACCTGAATCATTTAACCATTCTAATGTTGTATCCCATTGTGCTCCAGTCATTAATCCACTTTTAATTTCTGCTGTATCGAACATTGACTCTGCTTTTGCTTTTGCATCATTATAATTAATATGATTCCATACTATTGCATGATTTTTACTTACTAATGTACTAACACCTTCTTTTCCCGCTTCATATCTTGATATATAAAATCCTCCATAAGTTGTTATTTGTGATAATTCACTTGTTACTTCATCTGGTAATGTATCATCTGATGTATTACCAGATGTTGCACTGTAATATGATGGATAAGTAAAGTTTTTAGCATACGATACATCTGTTCCATTTACTGGTACCCATACAAACTGATTACCACTTGAATCTTCTATTACTAGTCCTGTATTCCAATCTGTTGGCCATACTGTTCCATCATTTATTGCTTTAAATCCTGTTGGCACAATTGGATTTTGATATGTTGCTACTTCTCCATTTACTGTTGCGTTTCCTGTTGCTATTACATTTACTCCTAATATAATTTCTATTCCAATTTCTGTAAGATAATCCTTTTCTATTTGATTTGTTCCTACATATACTAATTTACTACTTTGTATTTCATATTTTACTGCATCTACTTCAGACATACTTGTTATATATTCCTTTATTGTTCCAGTTCCATCACCAGTTCCATCCCATACTCCTGCGTTAAATGTTGCTGAATCAAAAGAATTATCTTGTATATATTCATTTGCTATAGCCATTGCAAGTTCCGAATTGTATTCCGCTACATTGGTTTTAAACGTTGCTTCATTTGCTGATTCTATTGGATTGTTATTTGCTAAGCTTAATATTACTGCTCCTGCTAGTATTATTATAACTATTATTGTTATAACTAATACTATAAGTGATATACCTTTATTTTCTTTCATTTAAAATACCTCCTTATTTTATATATAGTGCTATACGAAATGTCAAATAGTTATTAGAAGTAGATTCAACTCTACTACTACGGTAAGCAGCTGGATTAATAACACCATCATTACCACAACCACCACCACGATTCACAAATTGAGTCATATATATTTCATGTATCCATTCCCTTGTGTTTCCTGCTAAATCGTATATATTATTTGCTTTCCAATATTCACTAAATCCTGATATTTGTAAAAATCCCATTTCTGGTAAATTTGCTGGTGATACTGAATTGATATAATTTCCCCATGTTGTACTATCTGTTACACTTTTTCCAGAATCATTTATCCATTCCATCGCTGTATCCCACTGAGTTCCTGTTATTAAGTTTGTTGTTACACTTGCTGAATCATATCCATAACTTTGTGCCATATTTTCTGCATATGATTTTGACTCTGTATAGTTTACAAAATTCCAGACATATCCTGTATGTGCATTATCTCTTGTTGCTACCCAATCTATTGTTGTAAGATTTGTACTCTTTTTACTTGCTACTCTTATGCTTCCTCCATTATAATCAAACATTGCTTCATATCTTGCTATATAAAATCCACCGTAAGAATTTATTTGATCTATTTCAATTATTCCTGATGGTAATGTGTCATCTGTTGTATCTGCATATGTAAATCCTGTTGTACACCATTTTGTATATGGTACATTTTCTCCATCTACTGGTACCCATACAAACTGATTACCACTTGAATCTTCTATTACTAGTCCTTCATTCCAATCTGTTGGCCATACTGTTCCATCATTTATTGCTTTAAATCCTTTTGGCACAATTGGATTTTGACATGTTGCCGCTTCTCCATTTACTGTTGTGTTTTCTGTTGCTATTACATTTACTCCTAATCCAATTACAATTTGAGATCCATTTGCTATTCCAATTTCTGTAAGATAATCCTTTTCTATTTGATTTGTTCCTACATATACTAATTTACTATTTTGTATTTCAAATTTTGCCCCATCTTCTGGTGTTATACTTGTTATATATTCTTTTATTGTTCCATTTCCATCACCAGTTCCATCCCAAACACTTGCATTAAATGTACTTGTATTAAAGGACCTGTTTTTCAAATACTCATCTGATACAGCCAGTGCAAGCTCTGAATTATATTCTGATATATTTGATTTAAACGTTGCTTCATTTGCTGATTCTATTGGATTGTTATTTGCTAAGCTTAATATTACTGCTCCTGCTAATATTATTATAACTATTATTGTTATTACTAATACTATTAATGATATACCTTTTTTTATTTTCACTCAAAATACCTCCATTTTTTTGAATAAATATATTAATCTAAAACTAGTTGTTAAATCATATAATTTTTAAAAAAACACTTTCTTAACAAATAATAGCTACAATATATAAAGTACTATACGGGTAGATATGTCACTATCTACGTCATTTGGAAGATGATTGTCACGAAAAGAAGCTGGAACTTCATTACCACCAAATGCAAAGTCATCTCCTCGACAAATACGGTAAGAGCTATAAATCTCATTTGTCCATTCCCATACATTTCCTGCTAGATCATATATATTATTTGATTTCCAATATTCACTATATCCTGCTACTTGTCTACTTCCATATCCTACTACATCTGCAGGATTTAATGAATTAGAATGATTTCCCCATGTTCTACTATCTATTACACTTTTTCCAGAATCATTTATCCATTCCATTGTTGTATCCCACTGAGTTCCTGTTATAATCCCACTTTTTACTTCTGATGTAGTATACATTAATTCTGAATTTAATTTTGCATTATCATAACTAATATTACTCCATACTGTTGCATTTTTTTTACTTACTAAAATATTAGATGAATTTCCTGCTTCATATCTTGCTATATAGAATCCACCATATTTTGTTATTTGATTTGTTTCACTTGTTACTTCATCTGGTAATTCATCATCTGTTGTATTTAAAGATGTCGCACCGTAGTTTGTTGGATAAGTAAAGTTTTTTGCATATGACACATTTTCTCCGTCTACTGGTACCCATACAAACTGATTACCACTTGCATCTTCTATTACTAGTCCTGTATTCCAATCTGTTGGCCATACTGTTCCATCATTTATTGCTTTAAATCCTGTTGGTATAATTGGATTTTGATATGTTGCCGCTTGTCCATTTACTGTTGAATTTTCTGTTGCTATTACATTTACTGCTACTACTTCCATTCCTGTAACCCAAAATCTTTCAGTATTATCTTCTCCTACATATACTAACTTACTATTTTGTATCACAAATTTTGCTCCGTCTTCTGGTGTTATACTTGTTATATATTCTTTTATTGTTCCAGTTCCATCACCAGTTCCATCCCAAACCCCTACATTAAATGTACTTGGTTCAAAGGAACTGTTTTTCAAATACTCATCTGATACAGCCAGTGCAAGCTCTGAATTATATTCTGATATATTTGATTTAAACATTGCTTCATTTGCTGATTCTATTGGATTGTTATTTGCTAAGCTTAATATTACTGCTCCTGCTAGTATTATTATAACTATTATTGTTATTACTAATACTATTAATGATATACCTTTTTTTCTACTCACTTAAAATACCTCCATTTTTCTTTTGAATAATCATTATATTTTCAAAATAATACAATTATATAATATATATATTTTTTTGTCAATATTTTTTATATATTATTATATTATTTCATTTAACTCATTAATTGTTATAATCTTAACTCCTAATAACTCTGCTTTTTGTAGCTTACTTCCACCATCTTCTCCAGCTACTAGATATGAAGTTTTTTTAGATACGGTAGAAGCATATTTCCCACCATTTTGTTCAATTAAATTTGCTATATCATCTCTAGAATAATTATCAAAAGAACCAGTTATACAAAAAGTTAATGCTTCTAATTTATTTGATAACAAATCTTTTTTTCTACCTTTTAAATTAACTCCTGCTTTTTGTAATTTATTTATAATTTCTTTTGTTTTATCTTTTCTAAAGAAATTTACAACAGATTCAGCCATAACAAGTCCAAAATCAGATAGATTTGTTAACTCTTCTACCCTTTTATCCATTATTTCATATATATCTTCATAGTTTTCAGAAAGAACTTTGGCAGCTTTCTTACCAATATTTCTTATTCCTAATCCAAATATTAGTTTATCCAAACTATTGTTTTTAGTACTGTTTATTGAATTTATTAAATTATTTGCTGATTTATCTTTAAAATTATCAAGTTCTAGAAAGTCTTCATATTTTAAATAATATATATCTGCCACATCTTGTACCATATTATTATCTATTAATTTTTCAGTTATACTATCTCCAAGACCACTAATATCCATACAATCTCTTGAAGCAAAATGAAGTATGCTTCTATATATAAGAGATGGACATTCTAAATTTATACATCTTATATCAACTATTTCTTCATCTTTTTCAAGATTTTCACCACATACTGGACATACTGTAGGAACTTCAATTTCAATTTCTGTTCCATTTCTGTTTTCTTTTATTATATGATCTATTTCTGGTATAACATCACCAGCTTTTTGAACTACACAAATATCTCCTATACGTATATCTTTTTCTTTAATATAATCAAAATTATGAAGAGTTGCACTAGATATGATAGAACCAGCTACTTTAACTGGATTTAAAACTGCCATAGGAGTTAATTTACCTGTTCTACCAACTTGTATTATTATATCAGTAATACTAGTTTCTCTTTGTTCTGGTGGATATTTGTATGCTACTGCCCACTTAGGAACTTTAACGGTTGTACCTAAGGTATTTCTAAGTTTCAAATCATTAATTTTAACTACTGCACCATCAATATCATATTCTAAGTTATCTCTAAGCTTTCCTATATCTTCAATTGAAGATATAACATCATCATCTGTTTTACATATCTTTGAATACTCTAATGTATGTATCCCAAGATTTTTACAATAGTCTAAACTCTCACTATGTTTAGTAAATTTTTTAGATGTACATTTTTGTACATTAAAAACAAATATATTTAAATCTCTGTGTTTAACTAATTCTGTGTTTAATTGTCTAAGTGTTCCAGCTGCTGCATTTCTAGGATTTGCAAGTAATTTTTTACCCGCTAATTCTAACTCTTTATTCAATCTATTAAATTCACTTCTAGGAAGATATACTTCTCCTCTTACTTCAATTGTATCATTAACCGGCAATAAATCAGGTATACTTTTTATACATAATATATTAGCTGTAACATCTTCTCCAACTAATCCATCACCTCTAGTTGATCCTCTAACTAACTTACCCTCTTCATATTCTAAAGATACAGAAAGTCCATCTATTTTAGTTTCAACAACAAATTCTATTTCTTTACCATACTCTTTTCTTATTTTATTTGTAAAAGATAGAACATCCTCAAAATTAAAAACATCCTGCAAGCTTTGCATAGGAACTTCATGTTTTACATCAGAAAATATATCTTTTTTCTCACCACCAATATTTTGAGTTGGAGAATCTAAGGTTATACTTTCTGGATATTTCATTTCTAATTTTCTTAGTTCTTGAGTTAACTTATCATATTCAAAATCAGAAATTAATGGCTTATCATGAATATGGTATGCTATATTATTATTTTTTATTTCTTTTCTTAATTTATTTATTCTTTTTAAATCTAGAGCTTTTTCTTTGTTTTCAAACATATCTATTTGTTCCATATTTACCTCACTTTTATACAAATATATTATATCATAAAAATATTAAAAATAAAGAAAATAAAGAAAATTTACCAAATAATTTTATATAAACAAAAAAATAAGATACAAGCTGAAAATATTGACTTGTATCCTATTTTTTATTTATTATTTTATTAAGTTATATTAATTCTCTCCATTTTAATAATTTTCTGATTGTAATTCAAAATAGCTTTGTGGATGTTTACATACTGGACACATAATTGGAGCTACATTTGATGTATGTATATATCCACAGTTTAAGCATTTCCATATACTAATACCATCTTTTTTGAATACCGTACCTTCTTCTATGTTTTTAAGTAAATCTAAATATCTTTTTTCATGTTCTTTTTCTATTGAAGCCACTTGTTCAAACAAACTAGCAATTTCATTAAATCCTTCTTCACTTGCCTCTTTAGCAAATCTAGCATACATTTCTGTCCACTCATATTTTTCACCATTTGCAGCATCTTTTAAATTATTTATTGTAGATGGTATGTTATCACCATGCAATGCTTTAAACCATAATTTAGCATGTTCTTTTTCATTACCAGCTGTTTCTTCAAATATATTAGCTATTTGCTCATATCCATCTTTTTTCGCTTTTGAAGCATAATATGTATATTTATTTCTAGCTTGAGACTCACCTGCAAATGCAGTCATTAAGTTTGCCTCTGTTTTTGTTCCTTTAATATCCATTTATATTTCCTCCTTTAATAACTAGTATTATATAACAATTATATATTATTGTCAACTGTAAATTATTATACTTTAATACTGAATATAATAAAAAAAATATATAAAATAAACCAGTTTCAAAATTAATCAAAACTGGTTTATTTATTGTACGGGTATTCTCTAGTTATTTTCCTCATTTGTCACAATTGTCCTTAATTATTGCTAACATTTTCTGTTTTATGGATATCAATGAATCATAAAGCATAATCGATGAATACTTTTTTTTCATATGTTTCATTTCATCCTCCACTTCTTGAAGTTCTTTTCTGTTTTTACCACAATTTTTAATTGAATTGTTACTACTTAGTTCTACTTTTAAATTTTTTTGCTTCTCTTTTAGAATAATCCAACTGTACACCTCTACATAATTACTTTTAAGCTGCATGAGTTCAAAATCAATCTCCATGATTCTTTCGTTTTCCATAATTTTTCTCTCCTTTTCAAGTTATTTTGTAATATAACATGATAAGCTCATTTAATAAAATGTACTTAAATAAATAATATTTATAATATATTATATCATATATGTCAACTATTATGATTAATAATTTTCATTACTTTTATTATATTAACTTGACATGAACTTCAATTAGATATATAATATAACCATAAAAGGAGGAAGTTTTATGATTGAAATAAGATGGCATGGCCGTGGTGGTCAAGGTGCCAAAACAGCATCACTTTTATTTGCAGATGCCGCATTCAATACAGGGAGATTTATTCAAGGATTTCCAGAATATGGTCCTGAAAGAATGGGTGCTCCAATGACTGCATACAATCGTGTAAATGACACTGAAATTAGAGTTCACTCTAATGTATATGAACCTGATTTTGTTGTTGTTGTTGATGACAGTTTAATAGGTTCAGTTGATGTTACGAAAGGCCTTAAAGAGGAAGGTGCAATACTTGTAAATACAAAAGAATCTCTACAAAAGATTAAAGAAAAATTAAAAGGATATAATGGAGAAATCTATGTTTTAGATGCAACTAAGATAAGTTTAGAATGTTTAAAAGCTAACTTTCCTAATACTGCATTACTTGCAGCTATTATAAAAATAACAAAAATAATGGATAAAGAAACTCTATTGAAAGATATGGAAATTTCATTTAAACATAAATTTGCTAGAAAACCTGAGGTTATACCTCCTAACATGGAGTGTTTAATTAGAGGCTTTGATGAATTGATTGGAGGTAAATAGCAAATGAATAAATTATTAAAAATTGGAAGTAATATTTTAAAAGATGGCAATTCTGTAGAAGTATTAACTGGTGATTGGAAAAGTAGAAAACCTATTCATATTAAAGATAAATGCACAAACTGTATGCTATGTGTACCATATTGTCCAGATAATTGCATTATACAAAAAGATAATATAATACAAGATTTTGACTTAAATTATTGTAAAGGTTGTGGAGTTTGTGCAAAAGTATGCCCATTCAAAGCAATAGAAATGAAATCAGAGGATTAAAGAAAGGAGCTATATATTATGGCAATTAGAGAAAGATTAAGCGGAAATGAAGCAGTTGCTACTGCTATGAAACAAATAAACCCAGATACAATGGCGGCTTACCCTATTACTCCTGCTACTGAAATACCACAATATTTTGCAAACTTTGTATCAAATGGATCAGTTACAACTGAGTTTATTCCAGTTGAAAGTGAACATAGTGCAATGTCTGCATGTATTGGTGCATCAGCTGCTGGAGCTAGAGTTATGACCGCTACTTCATCACAAGGTTTAGCCCTTATGTTTGAAATGTTATACATAGCTTCAGGACTTAGATTACCCATAGTACTAGTAAATGTAAATAGATCATTATCTGCTCCTCTTAACATTCATAATGATCATTCAGATTCAATGGGTGCTAGAGACTGTGGATTTATTCAATTATACTGTGAAAATAATCAAGAAGCATATGATAATACAGTAATGGCTGTTAAAATAGCTGAAAAAGCTAGATTACCTGTTATGGTTTGTTATGATGGATTTATAACATCACATTCAATAGAAAATATTATACTTATGGAAAATGAAGAGGTTAAAAATTTTGTTGGTGAATATAATCCAGAAGAATTCTTATTAGATGATAAAAGAAATATTTCTATAGGACCTTTATCTCTTCAAGGATATTATTTTGAACAAAGAAAAGAAATAGCTGATGCTATGATAGATTCTAAAGAAATAATTAACGAAGTATCTAGAGAGTTCTATAAAATAACTGGTAGAAAATATGAGTTATATGAAAAATATAAATTAGATGATGCAGAAATAGGTGTAATTATATTAAACTCTACAGCTGGAACTGCAAAAGAAGCTATCGATGTATTAAGATCTAAAGGTATAAAAGCTGGTATGCTTAAACCAAGATGTTTTAGACCACTACCTTTTGAAGAAATACCTGAAGAAATTAAACATTTGAAAGCTTTAGCAATTATGGATAAAACAGATAGTATTAATGGATACTCTGGTCCACTATTCTCAGAAATTACATCTGCAATGTATACAAGTAATATAAATGTTCCTACTGTAAACTATATATATGGTTTAGGTGGTAGAGACGTTAAAATAGATAATATATATGAAGTATTTAGTGATTTAGAAGCTATAGCTAAAACTGGCAAAGTAAATAAAATGACTAATTACTTAGGATTGAGAGGTGAATAATATGGCATATAGTATAAAAGACATGGTAAATAAAGAAGCTAGATTTGTAAGTGGACATAGAATGTGTGCAGGATGCGGAGCTCCACCAATTGTAAGAACTGTACTTAGAACATTAAAAGAAGATGATAATGCTGTAATTGCTTCTGCAACTGGTTGTTTAGAAGTATCTAGTTGTATATACCCATATACATCTTGGAAGAATTGTTCATTTATACACAGTGCTTTTGAAAATGCTGGAGCAACAATTTCTGGTGTTCAAACAGCATATAATGCTTTAAAAAGAAGAGGTAAAACCACTAAAAACACTAAATTTATTGCTTTTGGTGGTGATGGTGGTACTTTAGATATAGGTTTTCAATCTTTATCTGGTGCAATGGAAAGAGGCCATGATATAACATATATATGTTATGATAATGGTGCATATATGAATACAGGAACTCAACGTTCTTCTTCTACTCCACATTTTGCAGATACAACAACAACTCCAGCTGGTTCAAAAATACCAGGTAAATCACAAATGAGAAAAGATTTAACAGAAATAATGGTAAAACATAATATTCCTTATGTTGCACAAACTGCAGCTATAGGAAATCAAAAAGATTTATATGAAAAAGCAGAAAAAGCAATATATACAGAAGGAGCAACTTATATGTCAGTACTTTCTCCTTGTCCTAGAGGATGGGGTTACCCTACTGATGATTTATTACCTGTAACTAAACTTGCTGTTGATACTTGTTTTTGGCCTCTATATGAAGTTGAAAATGGTATATATAAAGTTACATATAAACCTGCTAAAAAATTACCAATTGAAGAATTCTTAAAAGTACAAAAAAGATTTAGACATCTATTTAAAGAAGAAAATAGATGGATGATTGATCAACTTCAAAAAGAAGTAGATCAAAAATGGAATTACTTACTTAAACAAGAAGAATTTACTAACAGTTTAGATAAATAACAAAGAACAAAACACAGATAAGGTTTAATGTCAAAAAATATAGTTTTATAAAAAATCCTCACTATGATTTCATATTTTATCATAGTAAGGATTTTTACAATTCCAGTTTACTTAATTTTTCTATATATTTTGATTTTCATTTTCACTAAAACTTATAGCTATTTTTCTCATCACATTTTTATTATCATCAAATAAAGATATAATCTTAGGATCAAATGAATTGCCAGACTCACTAAGTATTATCTTCTCTGTTTCCTCAAAACTCATTTTATCTTTATATGCTCTTTTATTTATCAATGCATCATAAACATCACATACTGCCATAATCCTAGCCACTAATGGAATATTCTCTTTAGATAACCCTTCTGGGTACCCTTTACCATTCCACTTTTCATGATGATAATTGATTATATCTTTAGCATATTTTAAAGTTTCATCTGTTAAACCTTTAGCATTAGAATCTTTTAACATTTGTACACCCATCGTTGTATGTGTTTTTATAATTTCAAATTCTTCTTCTGTTAATTTTCCAGGTTTATGTAATATAGCATCTGGAATACCAACTTTACCTATATCGTGTAAAGTAGTAGCTGTTGTTATTTCTTTTAATATTTTTTCGTCTTTAAATTCAGGAATATTATATTTTTCACCATATTCTTTTGTAAGCAATAACATATATTGTTTTGTTCTAATTAAATGCTCTCCCGTTTCATGACTTTTAAATGCAGTTATATTCACTAAACTATCATAAAGAAATTGATATGCATGCTCTATTTCTTTATTATGCTGCTTAATATCTTTCTTTAATTTATTTATTGTTAGTAAATTAACAATATATTCTTCTACTAATGTTATAATATATACTACAATTGGCATTAATAGATTATATACTAATGATAATTTATATCCTAATTTATACAAATAATATGCAATGAAAATATATACTATAAAATATATTGCATATATTATATTTATATATTTTAGTTTTAACTTTAAAGATAACATATATAGCATAGTAATTGTTATTATTATTATTATCAACTGATATACCATTGAAACTTCATGTTTAGTCTGTGATTCGATTAGATTTTGAATTATGTTACCATTAATTTCAACTCCATACATTTTTTCTACTTTACTACTACTTGTATAATGCTGATCATTTAATTCTTTTGTGTATGCTCCTACTAAAACAATTTTATCTTTAAAAATATTAGTTGGTATTTCTCCATTTAATACTTTTGCTACAGAATAACCATTATAATATTCTCCTGGATTTGCTACAAAATCTATGGACCATTGATTATACTTATTTAGTATAATATTATTATTTATGTTTAAATTATTTCTTGATACATATTTTTTATATATTTCATATGCAAAACTATGTTGTTTATTGTCGTTAATATTTATTTCATGTAAACTTTTCCTTATAACACCATCATTATCTTCTATAATATTTAAGAAACCATAATCTATTTTTTCTTTTAATTTATCAAAAGGTTCTTTATAATCTTTTATATTAAAATTCTTATAACTTGAATTTTTATTATCTAATATTAACTCTTTTTCAAACACTATTTGAGAACCAATAACTACATTATCTACTTTGTTTAATGCATCTACTAGCTTTGTATCTACTTCATTATTATTTTCATCAAAATACATTACATCTAATCCAATTACTGCTGGACAATTTTCCTTATCCTCATTTAGTTTTTCTACAAGTTTTGTGATTCCAGACCTAGACCATTGATTCCATTCACCAAGATTATTTATACTATATTCATCTATACCAATTACATAAATATCTTTATGAATTAATTTAGGTGATTGGTATAAATAATCTTGTAATTTAAAATCAATAGTATCTAAAAAATCATACTTTATTAATACAATTGTAGTTATTATTAAAATTAGTAATATTATTATATGTTTTTTTATTTTATTCATTATTCTTTCAGCAAAAGTACCTATATGTTTTTAAGATAATAGATTTTTTGCATTTTCTCCTTCTTTAAATATAATATGTAGTAAATTACTTTATTTAATAATACTTGTTGGTTTTGGTTCTGATGTTATAAAATTTTGTTTTTCTAACCTAAAAATTGCTGATTTTGCATTACTTGAAACATTTCCATTTGTATCAATTGATGTTCCTGATAATATTTCAATATATTTATTTTCACCTATATTACCTTGTATATTTGATAATAATATTATTCTTGAATTACCTGTACCTGTTATATTTATATCTGCTTGAAATTCATGCAAAACTATATGTCCTGGTGTAAGTACTACTTCTCTTATACCAACATTATCAAAATATTGTGCCACAAATTTTATTTTTTCTCCAACTTTAACTGAATATACAGTTGGTCCACTTATAATTAATGTTGGTTTTTCTAAATCTTTGATAATTGGAATTTCATTATTTACTTTTGATGAACTATTATCAGTTGTTGAATTTGAAACATCTGTATTATTTGAAATACTAGGTGTTTTTATGGCATTTGAAGTACTAGGTGTTTCTATGGTATCTACAGTACTAGGTGTTTTTATAGTATTTGTTTCAACATTTTCTTTATTGTTTTTTTCTATCAACATTTTATCTAAATCTATTTTTATAAACTCATCTAATTTGTTTTTATCTATTTCATTTATTTGTAATTCTTCTTGTTTATTTGTTTTTTCTTCTACTACCGTATATTTATTTGTATCTAAAATAATTTTATTCAAAACTTCATTTGAATTTTGTATATTAATTTTTGAAACTTCAACAGAACCACTAAAATTTTCTACTTTAGTAAAATAATTATTATCGTTATTTGATTCACATGTTACAGCAAAAATCGTACCTTTTACACCTATAATAGTATTTAAAGTCTTAATTTCATATCTTGAATTAACATTTAATTTTTCCTTAATATCATTCATTAATCTACCAGTTGATAATGTAATTGTAGTTATATTATCAACTTCATTACCAGACATTGCTGAAATTTCAATTATTGAATTAGCATCCATTTTTAATATTTTGTTACCATCAATATCTATTTTTACAAATGAATCTAAACCAGTTTTTATAATATCTCCTACTTCTAATCTAAAATCATTAAAAACATTTACATCTATTTTATTTCTATTTATTACAACATCTCCCTGAAATTCTGTTATAATAGCTTTCCTTCCTACAATATTTTCGGCTTCATTAATTTTAGTATTATAACTATTACTTGATATTTGATTTTGTTGTTTATTAAATATAATTATAAATATTACAGCTATTAATAATAGCACTATTATAATTATATTAAAAATACTATATCTACTCTTTCCTTTTTTTGTCTTTTCTTCCACTTCTTCACTCGAATTCTTTTTACCAAATATATTCATAATTTAATCCCCCCAATTGGACCTTTTACTCTAACAGTATAAATTTGATTTTTTATTTTCAAATTCACTATTTTCATAATTTAAAACAAAACTTTAATTCTCAAGTTATTTACATTTTATCATACAACATTTTTTTTTGCAATAATTTGACTATTTTTTTTCATTAAAAACGAAATAACTTTTAATATTACCTAAATACCATTTAAAGTACAAGCATATTTTGATATTTTAAATCCATATCCAATTATTAATTAGAGTAACAAAAAAATAAATATCAGTTTAACATCAAATAGAAAGAATACAAGTTTCAAAAAAACTTGTATTCTTTCTATTTCTATCTTATCTAATATATTTTAAATCATTATCATCTAATAAAATTTCATTTACTTTTTCTTCTATATTTCCAGACTTATTAATTAAATAAGCAGGTACATATGCAATTGCTATTGCACAAAGTGCGACTAATTCAAGCCAAAATATTGGTGGCATGTATTTAGCAAAAGGATATATTTTATATATCTGTGCTGGTAATTCTCCCATCATAATATAATTAGTTTTAAATAAATTATTAAATATTGCCATAATAACTACAATTACATTTCCAATCATATATGCTTTTACTATATCTTTTTTGCATATTTTATATTCTAAAACTGTCAACACATATAAGCTACTTAGTAACATAAAGTGATGACTAATAACAAACTGCCAAAATATAATTCTATCATAATTAAATGCTAAATCTGGCCATATCATAGCTGGTATAGGACCCACAAATGTGAAAAAATATATTACACTATATAATTTCTTGTTTCCTGTTATTAATATATACATGAATAAATATCCTGTTATAAAACAAAAGTGTAATGGTAAATCTACTCTCCAATCGTATTCTTTAAGTAATATTAATGATGCATAAAATACTGACATATTAGTAAATAAAACTGCTGCTAATATGTATCTAATGTTTTCTTTAAATTTAAAAGTTTTTAATTTATCCCTATATATAAATATAAGTATTGCAATAATAATTGTAACAATTGATATAAACATATGCAGTGGTCCAAATAATATAAATGGGGTTCCCCCTACATCTGTAAAAAAGTCTTTCATTTTTATTACCTCTATTTCATTTCCATCGAAATAACTTTTGATATTCCATATTCTTCCATTGTAATACCATATATAGTTTTTGCTACTTCCATAGTACCCTTTCTATGAGTGATTACAATAAACTGAGTATCTTTTGAATACTTCTTAATATATTCAGCAAATCTATGAACATTGATATCATCTAAAGCTGCTTCTATTTCATCTAATATACAAAATGGTGGTGCTTTTATTTTAATTATTGCAAATAGAAGTGCAGTTGCTGTAAGTGCTCTTTCACCACCAGATAAAAGCATCATACTTTGCAACTTCTTACCTGGAGGCTGAACTTCTATTTCAATTCCAGATTCTAGTATATTACTTTCATCTGTAAGTGATAGTGAAGCTTTTCCACCACCAAATAGTTCAGAAAAAGTTTTTGAAAAATTTTCATTTATTATTTTAAATTGTTTAGAAAATTGACTTCTCATAAGAGTTGTCATATTAGATATTAAATTTTCTAATTTTTGTTTAGTTTCATCCAAATCATTTTTTTGTACAGTTATGAAATCAAAACGAGCTCTTGTAGTATTATATTCATCAATTGATGATACGTCAACATCTCCTAGATTTTTTATTTCATTTCTTATTTTTTCAGCATCTTTATATAAGTTGGATGTATCCTCTATAATAGGTATACTATTATAATATTCCTTAGCGGATGATATAGTAAACTCATAATCATCCCACATTTTATTTTTTAAATTATCTATTTCTATATCAAATTTAATTTTTCTGTTTTCAACTTTTGATTTTTCTTCTTTGATTTTCACTATTTTGTTGATACTTTGAAGCATTTTAAGTTCTAAAATATCTTGCTTATTTATACAATCTTTTCTATCTATTCTTAATTTTTCTGATATATCTAAATAATCTTGTTTAAATTTTATTAAAGCTTCAACCTCTTTACTTGTATTATCTATATCATTTTGAAAATTTATTATATCTAATAGATATTCTTCTTTTTGTTTATTCCTCTTATTAATACCCTCTTCAAAGTTTTTTATATCCATTTCTAACTTAGCTTTCATTTCATCAATTGATATAGAACTTTCATCAAATGATGAAAGGGATATTTTCAAATTCACAATATCTTCATTTAAAAAATTTATTGTTTGTTCTTTTGCTTTATTAAACCTTGTGTATTCTTCTATTTCAGAATTTAAATTTGTTATTTCATTATTTATATCACTTATATTTTTATTTATTTGATAGATATGTTTTACTAAACTCTCATTTTCATTTAAAAGTGTATGTTTTACTTCT
The DNA here is from genome assembly GCA_028684095.1 of Clostridia bacterium. Lineage (GTDB taxonomy): Bacteria > Bacillota > Clostridia > TANB77 > CAG-465 > RGIG5057. The sequence goes on along the minus strand of JAQUGQ010000011.1, from coordinate 23,962 downwards.
TCAGATTTAAAATTATTTTCCTCTGATTTGGATATTTCTTTTTTGATATTTTCTAATTTTTCTGTATAAGTAGCAACTTCAATACTTAGTAAATCTCTAGAAAATTTTAAATTATTTAATGTTTCTTCTACAATTTTTAATTTAGAAATTATTTCTAAACTTTCACTATCTAATTTTTCTTTCTCTAACTCTTTTTCATTTGTTAGTTTTTCTAATGATTTTATTTTTTCATCTCTACCTATAAGCCCTGATGTTCTATTTGAAGTTTGTCCACCTGTTATACTTCCAGATGAAGATATAAGCTCACCATCTAGTGTTACTATCCTTATTTGACCTTTAGCTTTAGAATAGATATAATTAGCACTATCTAAATCACTTACTATAATACACTTGTCTAAAGCATGATTTATAACATTTTCAAATTTCTTATCAAACTTTAAAAGTGAAGTTGCACTACCAATAAATCCATTATATTGCTTATATTTACTTACATCTTCATTGTCAACTTTTCTCATACTTGTAAGTGGTAAAAAAGTTGCTCTACCATATGAATTAGTTTTTAAATATTCTATTAAACCTTTAGCATCTTCAGGTGAATCTACAATTATATTTTGAAGATAATTACCTAAAGCAACTTCTATAGCCTTTTCAAATTTTTCATCTGTGCTAATAGCAGTAGCTACAGTACAATAAACATTTTTAATACTGTTTTCTTTAACATAATCCAGTACACTTTTAACACTTTTAAAATATCCTTCATTTTCATTTTTTAAATTTGTTAAATATGAATATTTTGATTTAACACTCATAAGTTCTTCATTCAATTTATTTTTTTTCACAGTTATTTCATTTAATAACTTGTTCTCGTTTTCTAAATTAATATTATTTAAATTCATTTCTTCATCATTTTTATTAAATTTAGATACATTTTTATTCAAAATGGAAGTAATATCATCTTGATCCATAACTAATCTATCTTTTTCAAATATATGATTTGTTGATGATTTTTCCACATTTAAAATTTGTTTTTTATTCGAATCTATTGTAGCACTACTTGAAGATATTTCTAAATTACAATTATTTAATTCTTCTTCTAATTCTTGTGATTTTAACTTTATCTTTTCAATATGTTCGCCTTTTTCATCTAATGTTTTTAGTATATCAAATAATGAATTTTCTTTTTCTTTTAACTCGTTTTCAAATCTTACCTTGTTTAAATTCAGAGATTCTTTTTTTTCAATCTTTATTTTAATCTCATCATTTAATATACTTATTTTATTAAGTTCCTCAGATATTTCAATTTCAAGTCTAGATATATTTTCTGAGCCATTTTGAATACTTAACTTATCCAAATCAACTTTTGAATTTAATTTTTCCGAGTTATTTTCAATTTCAAAATATTTAGCTTGGGCCTCCTCTATTTTAAAGTTTATTTCCTCTAATCTATCTTTAATATTAAGTTTTGCTTTCTCAAGTTCAATAGCATCTTTTTCTTCTAAATTAATATCATTTAGTAATATTTCAATTTTACTATCTAGTTCAGCAAGGTTTGATGCATTTTCTTTTATACTAGTTAAAAATATATTAACATCTAATTCTTTTAAGTTATCTCTCAATTTTAAATATTTTTTAGCTTTTATACTTTTTTCTTCTAGGGGTAAAATTGTATTTTCTATCTCATTTAGTATATCATTAACTCTAGATAAATTATTATCTGCACTTATTAATTTTTTACTAGCTTCTTCTTTTCTAGTTTTATATTTCATTATACCAGAAGCTTCCTCAAATATAGCTCTTCTTTCTTCAGATTTATTTGATAATATTTCATCAATTTTACCTTGTCCAATTATACTGTATCCATCTTTACCAACACCAGTATCCATAAATATTTCTTGAACATCTTTAAGTCTACATTCATTAGAATTAATCAAATAATTACTTTCACCTGTTCTAAATACTCTTCTAGTTACTACTACTTCACTATATTCTACAGGTAATGAACAATCTGAATTATCCAAGTATAACGAAACTTCAGCAAAACCTACTTTTTTTCTACTTTCTGTTCCTGAAAATATAATATCTTCCATTTTGCTTCCACGCAAAATTTTAGCACTTTGTTCTCCAAGCACCCATCTTACAGCATCAGCTATATTACTTTTACCACTTCCGTTTGGTCCTACTATAGTAGTTATACCATCTAAAAAATCAATTTCTGTTTTACCAGCAAATGACTTAAAACCTTGTAGTTCTATCTTCTTTAATTGCATATTATACCTCTTCATATCTTATTTGAATATAAACTTATTATATTACAAATATGAACATAAATCAATAATAACATTGTAAAAATGCTATAAAACATCATATTTTGTCACATATTTATTAATTACTGTTAAAGTTAATTATATGTTGAATAAAATTATAGTAAAAAAGAATATATTTTCATACATTCCATTGAGATAAATAATATTTATATAATTTTATGTAGGAAAAGCTGTTAAGCTTTTCTTTTATTTGAAAATAGTTTAATTTGATATAATTTATACAATATTGTATATAAATTTGAAATTAAATTTTTACAATTATATGATTTTTTTTCTATTACTAGTGTCTACATCTTGGACAACATGGTACACATCTTGGACAGCATGGTTCAGGCTTTTGACAGCATGGTTCAGGTTTTTGACAGCATGGTTCAGGTTTTTTACAACTTGGTGTAAGTTTTACTTTAAAACATACTTCTCCAACATCTTGACCACAATCATTTTCTTTTCTATCAAATTCTTTGTTACAGCTCATATTTTTTACCTCCTATATACTAGCGATAATCGCTAATATATATTATGTACTTTATCTATTAATTGCTACATATATTTACAATGTTATTATACTTGTACATAATATATATTTAAGGAAATTAACTAAAAGAAATGTATTTTAATCCATTTCTTTTAAAATAAATAATATTTATATATGACTTTTATGTAAGAAAAGCAGTTAAGCTTTTCTTTTACTACAAAATTATTCTGCGTCTTCAGTTTCTTCTTCAGAATCGAATCTAGAATCTCTTTTAGTTAAACATTTACAATAACATTTACAATAGTCTTCTTTCCAATTATTTTCTTTTTTCTCGATTTTAACTGGCTCTGATTTAACTATTTTCTTTTCACAGCATTTGTTTTCTCTACAGCATTTGTTTTCGTAACAACATTTATTTTCATCATATAACATAATATCACTTACCTCCTATATACTAGCGTCTACCGCTAATATATAGTATGTACTATACATTATAATTGCTACATAAAATTATAAATGTTATTTTACTTAGGTTTATTTTTATGCTCATTCAAAATATTAAAAATCACTAAAAATAATATATGTTAAATAACTCAAACAAATAATATTATAAGCTTTTGTTTTACTACAATTTTTTTCACAGTATTCTACTATTCAATTAAATTTACTAATTCTGCTACAGCTTGTACAGGATAGCTTTCTGCTACTGGCCCTATAAATGTTACTTCTACTTTATCTCCTACAGTTATTTCACTTATATCAATTATTCTATTAAGTGGAACTTTTGTAATTAAAGTTTTTTTATCTATTCTAATAGATGCTTTATCATAATATGTATCAGCTTCTTTTTGACCTTCAACTAATATAGTTGCAGTATCCCCAAATATCGAAATATTTTTAACTGTACCCCTAATATCTATTTTAAAAATTTTAGATTTATCAATATAATTGTTATATACAATAAAAATTGATAATGTTAAAATTGTTAAAATAATTATGAATAAAACTATTCTTCTCATGATTTTTCACTCCTTCAATTTGCAAATATTTTCAATAATTTCTGTTTTTTACGAATAAAGCAAAACATTTAAAGAACTCCGATTGTATTCCAAAAGTTTTTGATATTTCTATAGCTTCATTAGTTAATGTTTCAAGAATCTCATTTGATTTCTCTATACCATATATTGTTGCAAATGAACATTTCTTCATTTTTTTATCATTACCAACCGGTTTACCCATTATTTTCTCATCACCAGTTTCAGATAGTATATCATCTTTTATTTGAAAGCTAAGCCCAATTTTATCTGCATATTCTGTAACTTTAGATATATCATATTCACTTGCTCCAGCTAAAATTGCACCCATTTTTACAGACGCTTTTAGAAGTGCACCAGTTTTATTTTGATGAATATATTCAAGTATTTCATAAGGGATATCTTTACCTTCCGAATCAATATCAACATATTCACCAGCTATCATTCTAAAAACTGCTTTAGAAAATTCATTATATGCTATAATTTTATTATCTAAATTATCTTTATCCATTAATGATTCGCTTATTATTTGATATGCACTATTTAAAAGTCCATCTCCTGCAAGTATTGCTGTACTTTCATCAAACCTCTTATGATTAGTAAGAATGCCATGTCTAAAATCATCATTATCTATTGCCGGTAAATCATCATGTATTAAAGAAAAATTATGAACCAATTCCATTGCAATTGCAAATGGAATTACATTTAAATAATCATATTTAAACAATTTATATGTTGCTATTACTAAAATAGGTCTAAGTCTTTTTCCGCCAGCCATTAAACTATATTTCATTGACTCCAAAAGCCTACGTTCAGGTACATTTTGGATAATTAACGAATTATCTAAATATTTATTTATTTCTTTAGTATACTCTAAAATTTGTTCTTTAAATTCCATACATTACTCCTAACTTATTCTTTATATTATAACATAACATTAAAATTAATACAATAAATAATCTTATCAAAATGTGTTGAAATAACATTTTTTTTTATTTTCTTGTTTAATATAAAAATCCTTTTATATTTTCGACATATTTACTTGCAAAATTATATAATATATTATATAATTTATCTATACAAATGAGGAGGATAAAAAATGTTAAATAAAATATATGATGATTTAAATGAATGTGTTGATTATACATTTAAACTATCTTCAATATATGCAGATGAAGGTGTAAATGGAAATATCGGTGGACCATTTGGTGCTGGAATAATACAAATAATAGATGGAAAATATAAGATATTAGTAATTACAAGAAGTACTGTATTATTTGAAAAAGATCCAATAGCTCATGCTGAAATAAATGCTATAAAAAAAGCATGTAAACTTTTAGATAGGATTCATTTAAGTGACTGTATATTAGTTACAACTTCAAAAAGTTGCCCTATGTGTATTTCAGCTGCTTGTTGGGCGAAAATACAAACAATATATTATTCACTAAATTATGAAACAGCTACAACATATGGATTTAGAGATAATAGCATATTAGAATATTTACAGGATAAAAATAATATCATTAAAGAAAATCAAAAATATAGTAAATATACTGAAGTACCTTTTCTAGAATGGGCGAAAAAACAAGGTAAAATAACATATTAGGATAATAGCTATAACCAAAAGAACTAACAAAGTAAGTATATTAGAAAACAAGTGTGCTTGGTGTTGGGATGTTGTTGAGTTACTAAGAGACTATTTAGATAATAATAAAATATATAATGAAACATATTATTTAGAATACATAGATGAAAAATTAAATATTCATAAAACCCATACTTTTATTATATACAACCAGAATGATAATTGGTATAACATTGAAGATAACTCTTCAAATAACGAAAATGGTATATTTATTTATAACTCTAAAAACGAAGTTATAGAGACTTTAACTAGTTGTTTTAGAGACTGGATAGAACAAGATTATACTATAAAAATTGCAGAGGATAATTTTACATGCAAACAATATTTAAAACCAGTATTTGGGATTAACTCTGTAGAGTTTCAAGAATGGTGTAAAAAATAACGTACAATAAGAAGTCCTAGTTTTTTAGGCTGAAAATTCTTTTGGTTTTGTATAATTTTGCATTAAAAATTTCATTACGTATTTATTATAGTATGTTATTAAAGAAAAAATAAATCACGAAATTGTGATTTATTTTTTCTTTAATACACTTCTTTATCATCAATGCTAATTAAATATGAATACGTTGAAATTTTTCTATATTTATTTCTTTTTTCTAATTTCAGTTGAAAACAATTCCTTTTTTTGGTATACTATTACTGGTGATAATTATGAAATTAAATAAATTATATAAATTAAGTCCTTATGAATTTTATAGATACATAAAAGAAAATATTATGTATGGATTTGTTGATAAAAATAATAATAAATATTTTCCTAAAGATTTCGAAAAAATAGATATAGATAGTTTATATGTACTACAAACCCCGATAAGTGTATTAGAAAACAAGTGTGCTTGGTGTTGGGATGTTGTTGAGTTACTAAGAGACTATTTAGATAATAATAAAATATATAATGAAACATATTATTTAGAATACATAGATGAAAAATTAAATATTCATAAAACCCATACTTTTATTATATACAACCAGAATGATAATTGGTATAACATTGAAGATAACTCTTCAAATAACGAAAATGGTATATTTATTTATAACTCTAAAAACGAAGTTATAGAGACTTTAACTAGTTGTTTTAGAGACTGGATAGAACAAGATTATACTATAAAAATTGCAGAGGATAATTTTACATGCAAACAATATTTAAAACCAGTATTTGAAATTAGCTCTATAGAGTTTCAGAAATGGTGTAAAAAATAACGTACAATAAGAAGTCCTAGTTTTTTAGGCTGAAAATTCTTTTGGTTTTGTATAATTTTGCATTAGAAATTTCATTACATATTTATTATAGTATGTTATTAAACAAAAAAGAAATCACAATTTTCGTGACTTCTTTTTTGTTTAATACACTTCTTTATCATCAATGCTAATTAAATTACAATCCTGTATTTTTAAAATTTCAGCATCCCCTAATTTAGATATAAATCTTCTGTCATGCGTAATTACTATTATTATACCCTCAAACTCAGATATAACGTTTTCTAAAGCTTCTAGACAATCTAAATCCAAATGATTTGTTGGTTCATCTAAAATTAGAGTATTGATATAAGGATATTCTAATAAAGACTTATCCCACTTATCTGAATCTGTTTTTTCTTGTAACATTATTTGACATCCTTTTAAAGATATAAATGCAAATTTATTTTCTAAGCGTTCATATTCTAATTGAAATCCTAGAACTTCTATATAAAATTCTTTACTCTTATATATATAACTGACTGTTAGCTCTGGTATTAATTTATTAAATTTCATATTCACACCTCTTTCTATTCGTCTTTTATATTATATTTTTCAATTAATTGTTTTTCTTGATGTTATTGACACCAATTTTTTATTATATCTTCACTAATATTCATATTACCATATCCAGTACCAATCTTTCTGTCAGGTTTTTTATTTCCATGACAGTCGCTTCCAGCAGACATAAGTAAATTATGTTTTCTACAGTAAGCTTCTAAAATATTAATTTGCTCATCGGTAAAATTCGAATAATAAACTTCTATTCCATCAATTATATTTTCTTCTCTCATTTTATCTAAATACGATATGTAATCTCTAAGAGGATATGTAAATAAATGTGCAACAAATACCTTACCGCCTGCATTCCTTATTGTATTTGTAACTGTTTTAGCATTCGGAACCTGACTAGAAAAATCAATATATAGCGGAAAATCAGTATTACAAGTACAGCATCTAAAAAAATGATCAATATCATCCCATTCTTTAACAGTAAATAGTTGTCTATTCTCATCATATTTTTTTATTGATTCAAATATAAAGTCAATTGGCCATCCCATTGATGGTTCATATTCTATATCATCTACTTTAATATTATTTTTATGACAAGCTTCCATCATTAGTCTAAACTCTTCTTTTAAATCCGGTTTTGATTTATTTACGTTATATATATCATCCGTCCATTTATCAATTGTATCAACATCAAATCCATATCCCAATAATTCTATTTTAGAATTGTTAAATACTGCATTAAACTCCCCACCAGCAATTAACTTTCCTGAAAACATATTACTATAATCTATGTTTTGTAATTCTTTATGAACTTTTACATTATCGTGATCTGTTATAGCTAGAATTTTAACCCCGTTTTTTTCAGCATTTTCTAAAAGCTCTTTTAAATTCCATGTTCCATCAGAATAGTTTGTATGTGTATGTAAATCTATCATTCTTCATTCTTACCTTTCTATATCATCCTTATTAACTCCATATTTATCAATTAACATTTTACTTATCGTTGGTATATTATCATTAGATGTATTTATAATCATTTTTTCTTTCTTATAGAGTCTAGTAAAACTTTTTGAAAACATTTCCTGGTAATTAATTAATTTTTCGTCTACCCATGATTCTTCTAAAACATGATTTCTCATTTTATTTCTTAATAATATTTTATCATAATCACAGGTTAATAAAATAAACATATCACACTCTTTCAAGTTTTCATTCTCTAATATATCTAAGTGTTTTTTATATAGTTTCAATGAATAATCAAAAGTCCCTTCAAATTTTTTTAATTTTTCGAAAGCATATGCAGTAGCCATTGTAGCAATTGCGCATTTATCAATTATAACATTCTTTCCATTTTTAGCTAATTCATTAGCTTCCCTTATTTTTTGTAGCTCTACATTAAATAAAATCTCTTGATTATATTTTTCATCATCCTCAGAAAAAGGTAAAGGCGACGCTTCATCTCCCTGCTTACCAGTTGATTTTTCTAAATATCTAATAGCCTCTGGAATTATTACCCAGTTTGCTTCTTTTTGTAATTTTTTACATAGAGTAGTTTTTCCTGTACATGATGTTCCCTCAATAATTACAATTTTTCCTTCTTTCATATAACTCCCTTCTAAAAACAACTATCTTTCTGTTTTGTATTTTTCCTTAGGTGCAAATATAATTGAATATATTGGTCCGATATTTGATATAAGTATTGCTAAGCTTGTCCCAACTATTAACTCTAAGTTAACTTTATAATTTTTATTATCTAATTTGTTTATAACTTTAATTGTAGTACCAATATATGATAATACAAAAATTAAATATGAGATTAATGAAATAACAAATAGCATATAATTATTATGTATTATTGGAATAAGCATCATATATAACACTATAATTGGAAATAACAACCAGTTTATACAACATCTAAATTCATTAATACAACCAACTAGACCATAAAATAAAAACTTATTTTCTTTAGTATAAATATTTTTATACATACTAAAAAATCTTTTTGTTGTATCAAACCATACTGCATTTTGTTTCATCAAACTTTTTAATGTTTCTGGTGTTTCCATATTTTCTAAGGATATTAGTGGTGTTATTTGAATATTTTTAAATTTTAGATATAATCCCAAAAACATATCTTCACACCAAAACTCTGTGTTAAATCCATTTATTTGTTCAAGTAAATCCATTCTAATAAACAAGCCATGTCCTACAACATGAGTATATAAAAATTTACTTTTAAAATAACTATTAATTAGTCCTGTTCTTAATTCAAAGTTTGATTGATATATTGAAAAACCTTTTAATATAATATTCAGCTTATCATAATTTTTCATAGCATATGAATACTGTTGTATAATCTTTTTATTATTTGGGATTTTATTCAAAACTTCATTAAAAGTTTCTTTGCTTGGTCTACTGTCTGCATTATATACACAAAAATATGTTTTTAAATGATTTAATTCAGTAAATATGTCATCTATATTTTTATAAGCATAATTAAGCTGATCTGCCATATATCCTTCTACGTATGGGTAATCTATTAAAAATACATTTTCATATTTAGAAATATTTTTTTCTTCTACTATATCTTTAGTTGTTTTAATGTTTTTAAATATTCTTTCAATCTCGAGTAAACAATTATCAGATCCATATACTTTTAGAATATCTTTCTTTGAAATAATTTTTTTATAACTATTTATTAGATAATCCTTACTAATTTTATCTTTTATATCTTTTGTAAATTGTATCTTGATGTCATCATATTCTTTATATTCCTTTTGAGTAGTAATTATTAAAATCGGTATATTATCAGGCGTAATTTTTCTAAAATATTTTACTGTTTCTTCAATACAATTTTGTTCTCTTAGACATGGTATTGCAACTATAATTTGCTTTTCTATATCATCTAATATAATATTATCCTTTTTTATTTTATTAATAAATAATATTGTTTTAACTATTAAATAAAAAGAATATATCAAAAGAATAATACATATGACTTTAACTGATAGTAGACTCATCAAAATCCCCTTTCAAAAATATTTTTTACGTAATTAAATTTTCAAAATCATACTTTATTTTAAACTTTCTAATTTATTTTTTAGTTGTTCTACAGTTCTCATAACTTTAAAACCCATGCATCCTTCAATAAATAAATTATCGTCACCTGTAAAATCTAAATTTCTATCATCTGTTTTATATCCAACACATTTTTTATTTAACGCAAAAGCTATACCTAATTCAACACAAGCTCCTTCATCTGGAACCCTTCCATCTAAAAATAATACTAAAATATCACAATTCTTTATTCCTTCTAAATCTGTATTAAATATTCTTTGATGAACTTCTCTTTTATTTTGACCTGTAATTTGTCTAGCCGATAAACCTGCTGCTTCTTGAGGCAAATAAACTTCAAATCCCCATTCTCTAAACATTTTTGCAAAATATTCATTTCTTTCTAATTCCATATCATTAAATAGTGGTGCTGCAAAATAAATTTTCTTCATTTCACTACCTCCTCTTTTATATAATATTTTAACATATATTACCCAATTAATCAATAGCTAATATTTTCTTGAATTAAACTTTTTTTCCCAATTGCATCAATATACTAAAATTAGCACTTTTACATGGATATAACAAAACCTTACAATCTTTATGACTGTAAAGTTTATGTGTTGGCAGGGGTGACACAGGGGTCGAACCTGCGACCAATGGTTTTGGAGCTTGAAAACATACGTTCTACAAACACCTATATTACTGTATTCTCGTTAACACTCTAAGGATATCCTTACCCTTAAATATCGCTCAGTACCTTCCAATATCACCTAATATCTCTGGTGGTGCAGTAAAACTCAGTACTTTTTAGGTTATTATACCCTCTTGCAATACTTCATTTAATATTACAAGAGGGCATAATAATCTTTCATTTGGTTTTCTACTAAATATTTTTCATTAATTTTCTTGCTTTATCTATTTCGCTTTGAGGAGTTTGTTGTGTTTTCTTAACAAAACCGTTTAAAAAAATAATCTTGTTATTGTTTAGAACATAAAATATTCTAAATATTCTCGAATCACTAATGTTATTTCTAAATTCCCATAGTCTATTACCAAGATTTTTACATAAATCCCCTGCATCTGTTTTATTTGTAATATGTTCTATTAGTTTTACAATTTTTTCTTTAGCTTTAACTCTGTCTTTATTTGTAAAATTATTATTGTCGAAAACTTCCTGTGTATAATTTCTATCCTCTACCATTAAAAATATAACTTTCATACCAAGTTTTAACTCTCTAAATAATGTGTGCTCATTAATTATTTTCTCTTCAAATAAGTGATTTAATGCTGTGTTTATGTTGTATATATTTCTTAAATCTATTTTTATACTATTTTTCATTACTGTAATAAAATGTTGTAGAAAAAATTCATGTGCAAAAGAAAATAATATGGATTTTCTTTCGGTGGCTTCTTTAATACATTCTGGACATTTTTGAATGTTTTCAATAATATATTCTCCTTCAGTATTATGTCCATTTTCATTCCAATATGGTGGTTCGCTCATTACTGCAGCTAACATTGATTTTATTTTTGATATTTCACTAATTCCTTTTATATGTAAAATATCTACAAGTTTTTTATCTTCTGTAATTAGTCTGTCAAACGTTTCATAACTTTTATAAATTTTACAATTATATAATTTAAAATATTTTATTATTGGTATTATGTCATTACACAAGTTTTCAATAAAGTCTTCCATAGATGAAAATTGACCAGATAATGAATAATCATTAATTATCACATCCATAATCAGCACCTATATTCCTAATATTCTATCTAAATCAGCATCAAATTGATCAAAAAGTCCATCTTCATGATTTAAAATTCTACCTCTTTTTCCAAATTGAATTTTTGTATTCTTAGTACAGTTATTTTTATCTAATGAGAAAAAATTAACAGATATATCTTGTCCGTTCATTGATTCTGTTGCTATTCCAGCTCTAATTCCATTAAATAAATGATCACTATGTGTTTCAACAAATAATTGCCTCCCTGATTTAGCAATAAAATACAAAAAATCGCAAATCTTCGCTTGCGCTGAAGGGTGTAAATGAATCTCTGGATTTTCAATAATTAATATGTCGCCTTCTTTTGAAGCAAGACACATGATTATGATACTTACAATATAACTTATTCCAGAACCAACATTTTTAGGTATTGTAGGTTTACCATCTATAATGCTAAAATATGCTTTTAATACATTTGTTCCTACAATATCTTCTGTACTTACAGTAGCATTAATAATATATTTCAACCAATAATCTACTTGATAATCTAAAGTGTATTTACCACTGCTTTTTATTAAACTATTATCTAAAGTATCTCCTTTATGTTTAGAAAGATAGTATAATGCATATTCTCCATTAGCCCCAATAGAATCATCGTTACTTAAATTCTTCAAATATGTATCTTGACTACCTATTCTTTGACATGATATATAATGGACATGTTTATTTTTATATCTTAATTTTTCTAACAATTGCTTGTTTTCACCTGTAACTTCAGTCACAATATTTTCGTCTTGTTCTTCAATCATTATTTTAATTTTTCCAGACTCATTAGAAGCACTTATAGATATTTTAGGCAATGTGATATTATAATTTCTTACATCTCTATATCTAGCAAAAGAAATCAGCGGTCCATTAAGCCCTGATTCTTTTTCGGTATTTTGTGCAAGTAATAATAATGCTTGTAGTGCTGAAGATTTGCCAGATGAGTTTACCCCTACTATAAAGTTTAATTTAGAACAATCAATATCAATATTTGCAATGCTTTTTAATCCTTGTATATTTATTTTTTTTATCATTCTACTAAACTCCTTCATTAATTTTTTTTGCCATTTCAAATCTCTTGTTTATTTTTCCTTCACTATCTCTGTGATTATTAATACTGTCTCTAAATTCATCACTATTTTTCATTTTCTCTATAGCATTATATATAATATGTTTGCGCTTTTCATCTTTGAGTGGTGTTATAGCCATTGCAAACATAATAGTTTCAAATATATTCATATTAATTGGCGATCTTTTTTTTCCAGTAAGTAGCCTAAATGCATCTTTTCCAAGATAGAAATAAGAATTTGATAATGCATACTTACTTTCATCTATTAATTTACTACATTCTGTTTTTGAACGTTTGTTCATATATTCCATTGTTTTTCCTAATAAATCATCAATATCATTTTTGTATTGATATTGTTCATCACCATCATATATTTTATTATTCAAATGCAAATAAAAAGCTAAGAATCTTAAAATTATATATTTATCTTTCATCCTTTTCTCTTTGTTAAAAACTCCTCCAGTTGCTAAATTGAAATATTCACATGAACTTATTGCTTTTAAGACATCTGTGGCGTTTCCTTGATATAATGCATTTCTAATTTCTTGTTTATTTAATTGTGTTCCTGATCTGTTTACTCTATCGAAAATATCGAATTTTATTCTATCAGGAGTTGGAGGTTGTATAACATTAGCAACTATTTGATAATCTTCAATTTTAGATTGAAAAATTGGATCTAACTGAGAGAAGTTCTTATTATTAAAATTCCTCATGATTTTTAATTTTCCTAATGAAAAATTTCCACTCATAAATTCAAATAAGGCTGTTAATCTTTGTCTACCATCAATAACTATTAATCTAGCGTTTTTATCTTCATTAAAATAAAATATAGGTAAGGGCAATCCCATTAAAACACTTTCAATTAATTCGCATTTTTGATTTTTTTTCCAAACATCATCTCTCTGAAGATCACTGTCTAATATTATTTTCTTATCTTTACTATCATATTTCCTCTTTAATTCAAAAACAGTGTAAAAACCTTTTTCAACTTTTATTCCGTTCATAGGATATACACCTTCTCCACCGTATGTTGCATTTAACTCATCCTCATTTTCTATAATATTTTCTTCTTCTTTATTATAGCTATTACTTCTGGATTTTATACTTATTTTTTCCTCTGTTTTTTCTAAATTCATGATTTTACCTCCTATTTCTTGTTTAATATTATATAATATTATATCATAAAAATCTATATATTCAAATAAAAGCACTTAAGAAGTTAATTTTAACATACATTTTAAAATTATTTTTTCAATATGTGCTATTTGCTCTCCTTATGTTTAATACATAATTAAACTTTTCTAAACACAAATAAATATTCGTGTGCTATTAATAAAAAATTACTGTCTATACTTTTCTGATACCAAAATCCTGTTGCTTGACAATTGTGTTGTTGTTTTATAATCGTTTCTTTTAAAACAAATCCCTCATTCAAAAATCTTTGCATTACATTAAAGCCTAGTGGTATCATATGCTTGTTTTTCCTAGTATCCCCTATTAATATAGCGCAGTATTTATCTTGCTTTAATACTCTATTACATTCTTTTGCTACTTTAGACATTTCATCTAGAAAAGGCTCAACATTATAATGAGATAAATCCCCTTCTATATCTTCGCTGTATTTTATTATATTTGCATATGGTGGATGAGTACATATTAAATCAACTGATTCATCTGGTATTATATTAATTAAATCTCTTGAATCTGCTAGATGTAATATTGGCTCATGATAATTTTGAAAATCAAAGTTAAAATTTATTCTACTTTTAGCTATATCTATTGCATTAGGATTAATATCAACCCCTATACCTTTCCTGTTTAGTAATTTAGTTTCTATCATTGTACTACCACTACCCAAAAATTGATCTAATACTATATCATTCTCTTTGGAATATCTTAGTATTAAATTTCTAGGTATCTCAGGAGCCCAGTTACCTCTGTAATCTCCTTTATGTGTTGCCCATATACCTCTTTTAGGAAAAGACCACATTGTTGTAGCTTGTAATTTAAAATCTTCTGGTTCGGCTTTTATTTTTTTCATTTATTACCTCTACTTTATAATTTGCTCTAATATTCCATCTTCTATCATTTGTATTGTTAATATGTGATCTATACTTTCATATGCTTCTCTTAAAGGTCTTTTTGCTGTATTCCAACCTATTCCATCAGTTATCCACATAAAAGTAACATCTTTATTTGAATTTTTCATAAAATTATCTACTGCTCTAAACTCTCCAGCAACTGATTTTAATTTTGAACCACCTGCAGTATAGAAATTAGTTTCTATTACATATAACTTGTCCTTATTTAATATAGCAAAATCAAACTGTCTGTCTGATTTATCAACTACTATTTTTTTATTAAACTCTTTTTCAATTTTATTACTATTAGCTTGAATCAAATATCTGTATCCATTCTTAGAACATAAATCTTTAATAAATGCTTCAATAAGTTTTTCCATCAACTTACCAGTTCTATTTTTTCTAGCATTAGAATCAAGTCCTACCTCGACACCAAATACATAATCAATTACACTTTTTATTTGGCTATTCTTAAATAACTCTAGTACCCCTGATTTTTCTGCAAACTCTATAATCTCTTTTTTATCTTCTTCAGTATATTCTTTTTTATTTTCAAAACTATATATTTTGTCTTTTATTTTACTATCAACATTTAATACTATTTTGAATCTATTTTCTCTTGTAGCAATAAGTATAGGTATAGTTCTAACCACATTTGGATATTTTGTAATTAATGTATACAACTCTTTTTGTATATCTTGTTTACCTATTAAATAATCCAACATATTTAATTCTATTTCTATATCTTTTACATGCCTTAACACTTTTTCAAAATCAACAAAAAAATCAAAAGAGCATATTGTATTTTTTAAGTTTTTTATCATGTACTCAAATACTTCATCTTCTGTTTTTAAATTTAATCCTTTATACAACTCTAATTTTTGCATAGCTTTCTTCTCCTTCATAATTTGTGATTAATAATTCTGATATAGCTCCTCTTTTTGTAGCATCTGAATTAATAAATCTTTTTGCGTATACTTCATTTAAATTATATCCTTCATATATCTCTTCAAAGAATATATCTTCTTTGTTTATTACTTTAGGATTAGAATTACTTAACATTAAATATGCACCCTTCATATCTAATGAATTATAGAAGCTAGCTAATTCCTTTTGGTGTTCATCATTAAAATCATCTTTGGAATATGACACAAACGCTGAAGTTTTTGATATTGGCCTATATGGTGGATCAAAATATACAAAGCTATTATTTGTAACATTCTTTGCACATTCTTTATAATCACTATGTTCTATTATAACCTTTTGCAATGCTTCACTTACGTTTAATAAGTTTTCTCTGTCACATATATTAGGATTCTTGTATTTACCTGTTGGTACATTAAATAACCCTTTGCTGTTTACTCTATATAATCCATTAAAGCAAGTTTTATTTAGGAATATAAATAATGATGCCTGTTCTACTTTTCGTTCTTCATATCCGTTCTCTATGCCTTTGTTATATTCTTTTCTTTTATTATAAAAATAATTAACTCTATCTTCCATATCGGTTAACATATATTCTTCTTGGAATATATTTAGTTTTTTTATCAACTCATTAACATTATTTTTCACTACTTCATAAGTATTTATAAGCTCTTTGTTTGTATCATGTATATATATTGATTTAATATCATAATTTTCAAGTACATGAAACAACATCGCTCCACCACCAACAAATGGTTCTATATATTTTTTAATATTACCTGATTTGAATTCAATAGGTAATTTACTATCTATATCTTTTATTAGTCCTGACTTACCACCTACCCACTTTATAAATGGATGTAAACTTCTCTTTTTCATAAACACAGCACCTCATTTTCTTACAAGCCTATTATACAATATATTTTTATTTAATTCAATCAAACCAGTAAAAAAGTTTGCAAATATATTCAATTAATTTCATAATAATTTTTAATACAATAATCATTGACAAATATTGACAAATTAGTTAAAAAACCAAGCAACTAGAAGGAATCTCAGCAATATTATTATACCCCCTCCCCTAACTTGCGAAATGTTTAACGCGACTGACCCTTCCGTTCCCTTTTAATTACTTGTAGAGATTTTATGGCGGGGGGTGTAATTACAGTAACCTCTAGTGTTATTAACTAATTAATATAATATTTAGTTTAATATTTTTATATAATTTTTTATCTATTTCCCTCTTTAACCACTGTTTATATTTTCAGTCTACATATCTTTTATCATATGTGTTGGTGTTTTTATCTAGCCATTTCATAAACTTGTTTTTGTCTACTGTAAATGCTCCACTTATATTAATTCTTGGGAAGTCTGTTCTATGAAAGCACCTATATACTATTTGTTTTGAAAATCCTAGCTTCATTATATCTTGAGGTGTTAACATCTGTGGCATATCATCCCACGAACCTATTAAACATTTTTTACTAACCATTCTATTTCCTCCTTTTTCATCCCTTTCTGTAACATATTATACTATCTGAGTACCCTCATGTCAATGGTATTCTACCCTGTTTTTATACACAGAGTAACAAAACATTGATATATTAAACAAAAATACTTGACATTTTATACTCTCTGTGGTAAAATTCATTTATGATTTGAAAGAGGTATATATTATGTTAGGTACAAGAATTAGACAGCTTAGAAAAGAATTTGAATTTACTCTTGATACAGTTGCTAAAACTGTTGGAGTTAATCATAGCTCTATAAGTGCATATGAAAATGGTACACGTATTCCTACTATAAAAGTTCTTAAGAACCTTTCTGAGTGCTTTGATGTTTCTGTTGATTATCTTCTTGGCACTACGAGTGAAAGATCTAATAACTATGCTATAGCTTCATACAATGGATTAAAAACAGCTATGGAAGATTTAACAGAAGATGATATTGAAGAAGTTAATAGATTCATTCAGTTTATAAAGTCTAAAAAGAAATAAGATGTATTTTTTATTTTTTTAATCTTTAAACAAACATAGGTTCTTATATATATTAAGGTGGTGATAGTATGGCACGTGGTAATGGTGAAGGAAGTATATTTTTTAAATCGTCTATTAATAGATGGTGTGGTCAAATTAGTATTGGATATAACCCTAATGGAAGTATTAAGCGTAGAACCATATATGGTAAAACTAGACTTGAAGTTAAAAGCAAGATGAATACTCTTCTAAATGATATTAAATTTAATCAATATGTTGAGCCTAGTAATATAACCTTTGGTGAATGGATAAGTACTTGGTTAGAATCATATAAAAGGCATACTTTAAAAATGTCTACTTACACAAGATATATAAATGATATTGAGGTTCACCTCACTCCTGTATTTGGTCATGTTAAACTGCAAGATATATCTAATCATCAAGTTCAACTCTTCTTGTCTAAAAAGTCTAATACTCATAGCAGATCAAGTGTTAAAAAGTTTTATCAATTACTTAATGCCTCTTTAGAGAAAGCTGTATTAAATGATATGATTCATAAGAACCCAGTTAAGGGTGTTATACTACCTAAATCTAAAATAGCAAAGAAAGAGAAAACCTCTTTAACCTTAGATCAACAAAAGTTATTTATTGAAGCTTGCAGAGATGAATACTGGCAGAACTTATTTATACTTGCTATATACTCTGGTGCAAGATTAGGTGAACTACTAGCTCTTAATGTATCTGATATAAATTTTGAGAATAAAGCAATTAATATAAATAAAAACTGTATGCAATACAAAGACACAGATACTAATAGACTAGCTCGTACAATAGATACGACTAAAACAGTCTCTTCTACCAGGCTTATACCAAATTTATGTGTCCTGCTACTAAAACTGTCTTAAAATCTCAAATTGAACGAAACAAGAAGCATAAAAAACAATACAAGGATTTGTATATTGATAATGGTTTACTCTTCCCTACTTGCTATGGAAAACTTGCTGATAATAGTTCAGTCATATCTTCTTTTCATAGAGTATGTCAGAAGGTTGATAAGGAACTAGATATAAATAAAGATATTAAATCAAGTGATGGTGACTTTACAAAAAACTTATGGAATACAAACTTCCATATGCTAAGAAATACATTTGCTACTAGATGTTTAGAGTCTGGTATGAATATAAAAGTGCTATCTAAATTACTAGGTCATAGTAACATTCAAATAACACTTGATACATACTCTCACGTATTAGAACAATTCGAAACAGCTGAGATATCTAAATTTACAGACTACCTGGAAAAAGAAGCTCTAGTTTTTTAAGCTAGAACTTCTTTTGGTTTTATATATTTTAACATCCTTTATAAAGATAATATATTAATAGTTTAATGTCTGAGCAAATCTTAATAAATATCCGTCTGGATCTCTTATTAAAAATTCTTTCTCTTTCCATATTTTATCATTTTCTCTGTACTCATTAAATTCAATGTCAACTTCTATTTTATATTGCTTATTTATTATACTTGAGTATATATCATCTATGTTTTCTACATCAATTTGAAAGTTTATTCCTCTTCCAAAAGGATATTCTAATAAAGACTTATCCCATTTATCTGAGTCTGTTTTTTCTTGCAACATTATTTGGCACTCTTTTAGAGAGATAAAGGCAAATTTATTTTCTAAACGTTCATATTCTAATTCAAACCCAAGTACTTCTATATAAAATTCTTTACTCTTATCTATATCACTAACTGTTAGCTCTGGTATTAATTTATTAAATTTCATGGCTTCACCTCTTTATTTATTGTTATATTTTATCATATATTAAATGAAATAACAATAAAATAATTATATTTTAACAGACTCTTAACAATATATAAAAATCAGCTTTTTTATATGAATATACTAAAATTTCCCTATATTTATTTCTTTTTTCTAAATTCAGTTTAAAACAATTCCTTTTTTTGATATACTATTACTGGTGATAATTATGAAATTAAATGAATTATATAAATTAAATCCTTATGAGCTATATAGATACATAAAAGAAAATATTACGTATGGATTTGTTGATAAAAATAATAATAAATATTTTCCTAAAAATTTTGAAAAAATAGATATAGATAAATTATATGTATTACAAAATCCAGCTTTACTATTACAAAATAATTGTGGTGACTGTTGGGACGTTGTAGAACTTTATAGAAATTATTTAAATTATAACAATATCTATAATGAAACATACTATATTGAATATTTAGATGAAAAACTGAAAATTCATAATACTCATACATTTATTGTATATAATAAAGATGACATTTGGTATAATATTGAAGATAATTCATCTAACAATGAAAATGGTATTTTTGAATATAAAGATAAAACCGAAGTTATAGAGACTTTAACTAATTGTTTTAGAAACTGGATAGAACAAGATTATACTATAAAAATTACAGAGGATAATTTTACATGCAAACAATATTTAAAACCAGTATTTGAGATTAGCTCTATAGAGTTTCAGAAATGGTGTAAAGAATAAGAGAAAAACACTAAATTACAAATTAATGTAAATTAGTGTTTTTCTTTTAGTTTTGTATAATTTTGCATTAAAAATTTTATTACGTATTTATTATAGTATGTTATTAAAGAAAAAAGAAATCACAATTTTAGTGACTTCTTTTTTCTTTAATACACTTCTTTATCATCAATGCTAATTAAATTACAATCCTGTATTTTTAAAATTTCAGCATTCCCTAATTTAGATATAAATCTTCTGTCATGCGTAATTACTATTATTATACCCTCAAACTCAGATATAACGTTTTCTAAAGCTTCTAGACAATCTAAATCCAAATGATTTGTTGGTTCATCTAAAATTAGAGTATTGATATTTAGAAGTGAAAAAACAGAAAGCTCTATCCTTAATCTTTGTCCCGGACTGAATTTTGTGATATGCTTATCTCTGTCCTCGTAATCAATTCCAAATTTACTTAAAACTGTAAATATTTTACCTAGATCCTCTTTAACTTTAGACAACATATACGCTTTTAATGTCCTTGTATCATTTTTTTCTGATTCTTGAGACATGTATGCTAGCTTGATTCCTGAACCTATAATAACCTCCCCATCAATCGGTTTTAAAATTCCAATAATAGTTTTAATTAATGTTGTTTTACCAGAACCATTTTCTCCTATAATCACAACTTTTTTACCCATTTCTATAGCATAATTTATATTATCTAATATACTATAATCATAGCCGCAAGATAAATCTTTTAAAAAAATACTACAATTTCCTTCTTTTTCATCTGCAGATATATTTATTTTAAGCTTAGAAAGTTGTTTTGGTCTTTCATATTTTTGCATTTGTTCAAGCTTCTTCTCAGATGACTTTGCTGCCTTTGCAAGGGAACTAGCTCTATCTCTCTCGTATCCCTTAGTATATTTGTCATTGTCCTTAACATTTTGAAACCTTCCAGCTATAGCCCAACCTTTTTTCTGTTTTATATCTTTTTTAATCTTAGAAATTTCCTCTTGTTGTTCTTCAAAAAGTTTTAAATCAGTATCGTACTTTGATTGCATAACTTCTAAATAGTTTGAAAAATTTCCTTTGTATTCTATAGCCTTTCTTGTAAAATAGTCAATATATATAACTTTGTTAATTATCTTATCAAGAAAAACCCTGTCATGCGAAACCATCATTAAAGGCACATCAACTTTACTTAAGTAATCTTCAAGCCATTTTAAAGCATTAATATCAAGGTTATTTGTAGGTTCATCTAAAAGTAATAAATCAGCCCCTTTTAAAAGAACAGCTATAAGCATTACTTTGCTTTTTTGCCCACCGCTTAAATTTTGTATAGTATCGTTTTTCCTTGATTCACATATTCCAATACCGTTTAACATAGTACTAATCTTATACTCAAAATTATATCCATCTAATGCTAAATAAACTTCTTGCAACTGTGAATATTTTTCCAAGTTTTCAGGAACATTTAAATTTTCTTCTAATTTAGACATTTCATTTTCAATATCAATAATACCAACATGATCTTTTATATATTCTGATACAGTTTTTGAAGTATCCAATATTTCCATCTCTTGTTTAAAATACCCTATAAGAGTCTCCTTTGCTTTAAACACATTTCCTTCTTCTTGTTGCAATTCTCCTATTATTATTTTAAGCAATGTACTTTTACCAACTCCGTTACTGCCAATTAAGCCTATTTTATTTCCATGGTTTAACTTAAAAGAAATATTATTAAGAATAATTTTAGAATTAATGCTATAAGTTATATCTTTTACTTCCAACATATTTCTCTCACCTCACTTATACTATTATACCAACTTTACAATATATAATCAATAGATATCAGTTAGAAAACATATTTAATGTGATTGTTTTCTAACTGCCTCTACTGATTATACAACTTATATCAAGTTGTATATGAGAAACTTGATCTTGATTATATCGACTCTGATTGAATGTTAAATTGTATATTTTTTTTATATGCTTCAAGACCATAAGGATCATATCCTTTCACATCTCCTGAAAAAATAAGGGATCTTGCCTGACAATTCTTAAGTCCGTTATTTCTAAATTCATTGAATATTTTTCCATTAGCCCATTCATCAATATAATTCTCATCAAAATCCGGCAAATCATCAAACTTATAATATCCAACTTCTAGAAGATAAGGACACGTTAACATTTTACCATCAACGGTAATTACAAGACCCGCTAAAGTAGCTGTACATTCATTTCTTTCAGGTAAACCTAGCATATATGCCACCAAACTTGCATCAGAAATACCTAATTTATATCCCTCTTTTGTTCTTTTAAATAATAATTTTTTCATTATTAAAAAGAATTCATTAGGATCCAAAATCAAATCTTTATGTCTATCCCCAAATGGCTTGAAAAGATTGAAATTAGCCGGAATACCCGTTTCCTTTGTGTAGTCAACAATTTCATCTACATATTTAGAGTTATAAGCATTAAGCGTTGTTAAAACTTCAACATTAATATTTCTTTGCTGTAGTTTTTTTAATGTTTCTTGCAGTTTAACATATTTGCCTTCGCCTCTTATATAATCGTGAACCTGTCCAATACCGTCCATGCTAAGTAAAAGGTGAAGATTTGGTAGGTCTGCAAGAATATCAGCCCATTCATCATCAATAGCAAGTCCGTTTGTAACAATAGTAATAGCCATATTCTTATTTTTGAGATACATTATCATTTGATCTAAATCTTTATGACAGAATATTTCGCCACCCACTAAATTAATTTCATAAACATTTGTATCGTAAAGTATATCAACTATTTCCTTAAATTTCTCAAGTTCCATATACTTTTGAGGATAATCCCCTTGGAAACAATGTCTACATCTCATGTTGCATGCTGTAGTAATTTCAATTTCAACACCGAGAGGAGCTTTTAAAAGAAGTTGTTCAGCTTCGTTAAAAGTATTTTTTCCAAGCCGATCTAGAATTTCTTTTAAATACTCCTTTATTTCTTTTTCAATTTGCCCTTTCTCTGCTCCTTCATATTCCGCTGTGAAAAATTCAATAACATCATCAACTGTTTTTCCTTCGTTAACTATCATATCAAGCGCTATTTTACCTGTTTCATTAACCATTGTATTTGTTCTTTCGTTTGTGAAATACACCAGATATCCATTATCCTCTTTTCTAAATTTAACATTACTCATTGAAAGCCCTCCTTAAAATAATAATAAACATCCGCCTGTAAAACAGGCGGTATTATTTTCGCCCTATAAGGGCATGATACTTGCGAGTACCTAAAAGTACACATTATTACGACAATCGCAATTTATACTCTAGCTACCCTTAAAAGG
>JAQUGQ010000010.1 GCA_028684095.1 Clostridia bacterium | reverse complement strand
GTTTCCTTCTATCATCAATATCTGTTAACTGTTCTTCTTCATTTAATTTTTCTAGTATTTCACTTACTTCAATTTTTTTGTTATTTTTTAAACATTCAAATAAATAATCTCTTGATTTTATTGATTCCGGAAATAACAGTAATAAATTCTCATCCCCTAATACATTGTTTATATTATCTATATTAAATTTATTTATATTATCTATAATATATTTAGTGAAATCCTCATCTACTTTATATAATTTATTGGTTATTGTATCTAAATATATATATTCTGCATCTTTATTTCCAAATATTTGATTCTTGTCTCTAAAATTTTCCATACTACCATGTTCATCTATAATTTTTTTATATAGTTTCTCGCCAATTGAAGTATGAATAGCATTTTCAATATCGCTCAAAATAAATTCATCTTTGTCTAAGTGTATATTAAAATTATTTTTTATACAATCTATTATTTGCTCATAACTAAGAATTTCAGATTCCATTATTTTCTTGTATAAATAATTTTCTTTTAAAAAAATTTCTTTTCTTTCGTTATCAATATTAAATTTTTCTACTAACAAAATCATAGATTCTATTCCAATATTCTGGTCTAATGTTCTTGTATTTAAATTTTTAGATAACACACTATATCTCAAATTATCATGACCAATTATTTCAAATATTTTTTTCATTTTTGGATTGATCGAGTCAGTAAAACCATTTAATTTTTCTATTTCTAGGGTTGCTAAATTTTCTAATATATAATCTTTATTGTGCATAATATATTTTTCACTCAAATAATTTTGTAAATATCTAATTTTATTTCTATCTTGTTCGTTTAAATATTTTAAAAAACCACTGAATTCTTCCATATTTTCCACCCTATACAAAAAAATTATATCACATAAAAAAAAATAGTAAATAGTAAATATAAATATTATTATTTTACATACGTTTTTTGTATATTATTTATATAAAAACATATATATTATTAGAGGTGTTCGTATGATAAAATGTGCTATTGTTGGAGCTACTGGCTTGGTAGGTCAAACAATTTTAAAAGTATTAGAAGAAAAAAAACTAAGGATAGATGAATATGAATTATTTGCTTCTAGTAGGTCTGTTGGAAATAAAATTAAATTCATGGATAAAGAATATACTGTTCAAGAACTTACCGAAGAATCTTTTAAAAAAACTAAATTTAACTATGCATTATTTTCTGCTGGTGAAATTATAAGTGAAAAATACATACCACTAGCTGTAAAAAGTGGATGTATTGTAGTAGATAATAGTAGTTATTTTAGAATGTACGATGATGTTCCACTTGTTGTTCCAGAAGTAAATGAATATGAAATATTTAAACATAATGGAATAATTGCTAACCCAAATTGTTCTACTATACAGGCTATACTTCCGCTGAAAGCTTTAAATGATGAATATACCATTTCAAGAATTATATATTCTACATATCAAGCTGTATCTGGAGCTGGAAATGATGGTATTAGTGATCTTGTAAATACTAGAAATGGCAGTGGTCCAAATAAATTTCCATATAATATAACAGATAATTGTATTCCTCAAGTTGATATATTTTTAGAAAATAACTATACTAAAGAAGAGATTAAGATGATTGAAGAAACCAGAAAAATTCTTAAGAATCCAAAACTTCCTATAACTGCTACATGTGTAAGAATACCTGTCCTTAATTGCCATAGTGAAAGTATAAATATAGAATTTGAAAATGAATTTAATATCCAAGATATATTAAAAGTATTATCAAATTATCCTGGAATAACAGTTATAGATGAAATAGATAATAATATATATCCAATAAATGAACTTGCTAATGGAATAGATGATATATTAGTAGGAAGAATAAGAAGAGATTATTCAGTTAAAAACGGTATTAATTTATGGGTTGTTGCAGATAATGTACGCAAAGGAGCAGCAAGTAATTCTGTTCAAATATTAGAAAAATTAATTGAGAAAAGACACGATATTTAAATCGTGTCTTTTCTCAATTAATTTTACTTAAACTCTACTATTTCCGGTATATTAGTATGCAAGCATGTATTATTATAGTCGATATTAGTGAACATTATAGACCCAGTAAATTTACAAACAGGAAAAACTTTTTGTGTTTTACCTAAATACTCTACAGTTTGTCCAGTTTTAGCATAAAGAAGTCTCTCAACTATTACTACTTCTGATTGATATCCTAAATAAATACCAGCTATTGATTTTTTCCTTCCTTTTACAGCCACTATCTTAGAGTTATTCAAATCAACACTACATCTTGTGATTTCAGTTACAATTGAGAATTTACGATTTTTATTGGCTGATTGCTTGAACAATAATTTGTTGTTCAAAATCCCTTCCTTCTTTAACATTTTAATCGTATCAGAATCATCATGTTCAAATTTCTGAGAAATCGGCTTTATTTTGAATTTAATTTTTTGGTTCAGATAATATTCAGAAATTCTTTTTTCGATTTCACCACTATTTATATCTCCCCTAAATAAATGATTTATTTCTTTATTTAGGGTATAATGTATCTTAGTTTGGGATGCAACTAATAAATAATGACCTGCTCGTATTTTAATCTCCTCATTAGAAATTATCGGATTTGCAAATACTAATATATACTGTACAAAAAAAATCTTTTCATCAGAGGATATCACATAAGCAGTTGTGGTTTTGATTATCATATCATTCTCGTATCCAGTTGAAATAAATTCATCTTCAATTTGAACATACTGATATTTATATTCACCGCATACAAAATCAATATCAAATCCGTCATCAATTGTTTGTCCTTTAAAATCATGTTCTGGTAATTCTGTCTTTAAATTAATTTTCCGCGGAACTCTTTTTAAAAATTCATCAATTAACTTGCACTCGTTATCAATTACAGTTCTTTGACTCGTGGAAATTTTTTTAATCTCATCTACAGTATAACTTTTTTCCATTACATTTACCACCTTTCATAATCATAAAAGCTTACCCTAATTTAAAATTGTATATATTATATCATACTAGTCAAGTCCTATATTTTATATTTTACTATTTGAACGGATATATTATCTCATTATTATATATAATTTCAAGATTATGCAATGCTCTTGTACATGCTACATACATAAGTTTCATATCCATTTCATTCTTTGATGAATAGATACTTTCATCTGCATCAGTTATAATCACACAGTCAAATTCCAATCCTTTTGATAAATATGATGTTAATATACAAATACCACCATTGTATAACTCATTATCATCCATAATATATTCTAGTTTAAAATCAAATGATTTTAATTTTTCATATATATTTTTACTTTCGTTAGGTGTTTTACATATTATAGCAATTGATTTATATCCCATATCTATGCTATTTCGAATCAGATTAGCAATATATCTAATTTTTTCTTCTATATTACACTTTGTTATTCTAACATCATTACCATGTCTTATAACAGGTTTACATTCTCCTAGGTTTAAGTGCTTAGAAATTTTATTTGCAGTTTGCATTATCTCAATTGTTGTTCTATAACTTTTTTCTAATCTCATAATTTCACATTTATTATTAAATGACTCTTTTTTTACTTCATACCAATCATATATTCCTCTATATGAATATATTCCTTGAGTTATATCACCAAAAATACTAAATGTTGAATTTGGCATTAATTTAGTAAGTACATAGAAATTAAAAGCTCCAAAATCCTGAGATTCATCAATTACAACATGAACATATTTATTATAATCATTTATTCCATATAATATAGTTTTAATATATATCATGGCTGGTATATCTTCAAACTGTACTAATTTCTTCTGTATATTACTCATTGTAGTAATTACAAAATCACTATCTAAAAATTCAATATATTTTGATGAATTTTGAATGAACATTTTATATAATTGTAATACCTTAATATTATTTAAGCTCAAATATTTTCTAAGTTCTGCTATACAACCATTCTCTATATTTTTAATTATTTTCCATTTAATAGTACTTGCCTCTTTAGAATTCATAATATCAAATTCTTGCTTTATTATAGCATGTTTACTAGTATCTAACTTAAGTTTATTGCTCAGTAATTTAACTGTTATATCAACTCTACTACTTATATTAGGCAAATCAACATGTAATTTATACATATCGATAACTTCTTCCTTTGTATATATAGTGCAGTTACAAATTTTAAAATCTTCTTTTGGCATAATACTTTCTTCATAATCAAATAAAAATTTATCTATTGCCTCTTTATATTTCATTGAAGTTTTAATCCTCGAATATTTTTCAATCTCTTTACCGTATATATATTCAATTAACTTTTGTGTCGGTTCTTCAATATCAAATTTTTCTTTTATATATTCTATGCTAAGTTCTTCATATGTACATTGAACAGCATTACCAACATCTAAATCTGGAAGTACTGTTGATATGTAGTTTATAAAAAACTTATTAGGACCTATCACCATGAATTGATTTGCATTTACTTTTTTACTGTAATTATATACTAAATATGCAATTCTATGAAGTGCTACTGTTGTTTTTCCGCTCCCCGCAACACCTTGAACTATTATATTTTTATTAATATCAGCTCTAATTATATCATTTTGTTCACTTTGTATTGATGCAACTATGTTTTTTAATCTATTATCTGCACCTGCACCCAAATATGGTTTTAGTAATTCATCATCAGAAACTGAATCAACATCAAAAACATTAATTAGTTGACTTTTTTCTATTATTATTTGCCTCTTCAATTCTAATGTTCCATAAATCAAATCTTCATCTACTTTATAACTTAAATCTCCAAGATTACCATCATAATATATAGATGATATGGGTGCTCTCCAATCTGTAACAATCATATCTCCATTTTCAGACATAACACCAACTTTTCCAATATATAATACTATTTTATTTTTATCCAACTGTGAAGTAAAATCAATACGTGCAAAATATGGTTTATCAAATGAATTTTTCAAGTTATTTAATTTAGTTGCAGTAATACTCATAAGATTACCTAATAGTCTTGGATCAGATGCATACATTTTTGGCAAGTTTTTTAATCTTTCTTTTTCTTCTTTAGTTACAATTTCAATATCACTTTTAGTAATCTGTAGATGTTCATTTTCAAGTAAGAAATCCTTATTCATAATTACCCCCTCTAAAATATATACGTACAAAAGCACTCCCCTTATGAGAAGTGTAGCTTAAAAATTATATTATTCATGTATTTTAACATATATATTATGTTATATCAAGTATATTTGTTGTTTTAAAAAATTATTTTATCATTTGAATCCATTTTCTTCATAACTTATACCATTTTGAAAATTATTTATTGCTTTTCTTACATGTGGTATTACGTTATTTGGTAAACTATCTATACTATACCAACCCATTTCACTACATTTAGTAGGTTCACCTATTAAAATTTCACCTTCATATATTTCTGTATGGAAAAAAAATCTTAAATATTCCAAACTATTTGTTTTTTCGTTAAAAACAGTTACTAACTTTAAATCATTAGCATCTACTTTAATATTTGCTTCTTCAATTGATTCTCTTATAATTGTATCTTTAACAGATTCATTTTCTTCTAAATGTCCACTTACTCCCAAATCATAATAATCATCCATATAACCTGTGTTTTCTCTTTTTTGCAAGAGAATTTCTTTACTGTTACCATCTTTAGATGTTCTTGTTAAAATTAAAAATACTGCTACTAAACTTTTATATCTTTCTTTCATAACACTTTTACCCTTCTATATATTATAATTTAATTTAATATAATTTAATTTAATATAATTTAATATAATTTAATTTATTTAAGATTTTTTACTTCTTGCGCCTGTACTTCAGTTAAATAATTATATTTAACCATACAATCAAGCACTTGATTCTGTCTTTCTTTTGCAAGTGCAGGGTTTGAATTTAAAGCATATACACTGGGTGCATTTGGTAATCCCGCTAAAAGTGTTGATTCATATAACGTCATTTCTATAGGTTCTTTATATAAGTATCCTTTAGATGCTTTTCCAATACCATAATAACCATTTCCAAAATACATTATATTAATATACATTTCTAATATATCATCTTTTGAATATTCCTTCTCAAGTTTAAATGCTATAAAAAGTTCTGCTACTTTTCTTTCAAACTTTTTTTCTTGTGTAAAATACATATTTTTAGCAAGTTGTTGTGTTATTGTACTGCCACCTTCAGCAAGTTCACCAACTTTTAAATTTTTTATTACTGCTCTAAAAGTAGATATATAATCTATTCCACCGTGTTCTATAAATCTGTGATCTTCGATTGCTATGACAGCATTCTTATAATCTTCTGTCATTTCACCTATTTTTACATAATCATTACTACTTCTTATCTGTTTTGTTTTATCAGATAAGCTAGTTTTATTTATAGCTTGTTCGTACATATTATATCCATCTATAAATATTTTTCCTACAATTAATATTACTATGATAATTATTAGAATTATTATTTTTTTAATAATATTTTTAAGTGACTTCATTTTTTTACCACCTTTACTTACATTTAATTGAATTATGCAATTATTGAAATTATATCATAACAATAAAATGATTTCAATATAAATTTGTTATTGATGTAATAATTTGCATTAAATTTTTAACAAAAGTTGTTTTCAATATATATATATACTATTAGCTATTCTATTAGCTAGATAGTAGAAGTAACTGAAATATATTTAATTGACTTGTATTTACAAACCCTAAAATTTTATATAACTTAACAAATATATAATTAATAAACAGCTATGATATATATCATAGCTGTTTATTTTATCTATGCTAATTCTTCTATTGTTATATCTTCGACGTGCTCTATTGGTTCCCAAAAACAATCTTTTCTATATAAACTTATCATATTAATTGGAATCCATGATAACATAAATATTGATAATGTAAATACCCCTTTAAGGGATTTTTTAATACTTTTGTGTTGTAGTTTTAATACTAAAAGAGATACTACAACACAAATAAAATATCCACCTATTAAAAATAGTCCAGCATTTTCAAATATTATCATAGATGCACTTGCAACTTTTATACTCATTAATCCTACTAATAAAAACAATCCTATTACAACTAAAGATAATACTTGTATAACTGGTGCCATAAAAAATAATGACATATCAATACATTGTGGTATCTTCTGTTTAATTCCAGTTTTCATAAGTTTACCAGAATATTTGTACAAGCATTGCATTGTACCTATTGACCAACGAGTTCTTTGTTTCCATGATTGTGCAAATGTAAGTGGTTGCTCATCATATGTTATTGCATCATCAACAAAAGCTATTTTAACATTATTTAATGCACAATGTGCTGCAAATTCTATATCCTCAGTTATTGTTACAGTGTTAAAACCAAATTCGTCTATAACTGATTTAGAAATCATAAATCCTGTTCCATTTATTGAAGCAGACCAATTCATATTCATTCTAGCAGAATTAAAAAAATAATTTTGTGTTAAATAAAATAATGAATAACAACTAGATATCCATGTATTAGATGCATTTTTTGTATCTCTAAATCCTTGTGCTACTTTATATCCACTACATAATGTATCGTTCATTCTATTTAAAAAATTATTATGTACTATATTATCTGCATCAAAAATGCAATATGCCTCATAATCATTTTCCATAGTACTCATATATTTAAAACTTTGCTTTAGAACATCCCCTTTAGATTTAATCACACCAGTACACTCTATTATCTTTGCTCCAGCTTGCTTTGCTATTTCTTCTGTATTATCTGTACAATTATTTGGTATAACAAAAATATCATATAATTTATCTGGATATTTTTGTTTCTTTAGACTATCAATAAGATTACCAATAACTTTCGCTTCGTTCCTTGCAGCAATTAAAACTGCAATTTTATGTTTAGCCTTGTATCTTCTTATAATAGTTTTCTTTTTAAATGCAAATAAAGATGTTACAAAATAATATAATCCATATAATAATATATATATATTTATTGTGTAATACAATATTTTTAGTATATCCTTTATTAATTCCAAAACTAATCACCTTAGTTAATTATATCACTTATTTGCTATATTATCAATGTTTAACTCAAAATATTATACAATTAACATAAAATGTACAAAAAAATATGTACAATAATCTAGTATTATAATATATTTATCAAAAATTCCAAAATATACTGAATTTTTGTTCTAATTATTATATATATACATATATATATACAAGCACCAAACTATATTTAAAGGGGTGATTGTATATGTTTTTTGATAATATTGAATTAAAGAAGACTCAATCAAAATTCCGTAACTATGCAATTAATATTAAGGAAGATTTATTGAATCAAATCATTAGTAACAAAAGTAACAGTAGAATTTACTTTGAAACAAAATATGATGAATTACTTTATAAATATCTAGATACTATAAATCCCTTTAACTACAACAAGATATGTAGTAAATTTGTACATGATATATATCAGTTTGTTCCTGCAGCAGATACAATGTAATAAAATACTACCTGTAAAAAAAGTAGTATCTTATTTGTCCTAAATCACTTTTTATCATCATTCATTATAGCTAAAAAGTTTTTCTTTATACCCTTCTTAACTTATGTACAATTCTATATAAATTACATATAATATAATCTATATCTTCACATGTATTCTCCTCACCTAATGTAATCCTAAGTGAACAGTATGATATATCTGAATTCATACCTAAAGCTACTAACACATGTGAAGGATTTGTATTTCCTGATGTGCATGCACTTCCACTAGAAGCACATATACCAACATCATTAAGCATAAGTAAAAGTGTTCCTACTTGTATCCCTTTAATAGATATATTAATATTACCAGGTAATCTTTTTGTTCTATGTCCATTTAGAATAACACCAGGTATATTTTTCATTATTTGCTCTATACAATATTCTCTTAGTCTATATAGTTTTTCATTGTAACAATCAATGTTATTATTAGCTAATTCTATAGCAGCGCCAAGTCCTACTATTCCTGGTACATTTTCTGTACCTGCTCTTTTATTTTGCTCTTGATGTCCACCGGTTATTATTGAATCAAAATTTATTCCGTTTCTAATATATAATGCTCCAACACCTTTAGGTCCATAAAATTTATGCGCAGACAAACTAAGTGCATCTATATGCATTTTTCTAGTATCTATGTGAACATTTCCTATTGCTTGAACCGCATCTGTATGAAAATATACTCCCCTACATCTAGCTATTCTACCAATAGCCTCAATAGGTTGTATTGTTCCTATCTCATTATTTGCAAACATTACAGATATAAGTATTGTTGTAGATTTTATAGCTCTTTCAACATCTTCTATATCAACTAATCCAGTATTATCTACATCTAAATATGTTACTTCAAAACCTTCTTTTTCAAGTCTTTTACAAGTTTCAAGTATTCCTAAATGCTCGATTTTAGTAGTTATAATATGATTTCCTTTTGCTTTGTTCGCTCTAGCAATTCCAAGTAAAGCTAAATTATCAGATTCACTTCCACCAGCAGTAAAATATATTTCACATTCACAACACCCTAATGCTTCACTTACTTGATTTCGAGCTTTATCTATTGCCTCTTTAGATTCTATTCCTTTACTATATATAGATGAAGCATTACCATATTTTACTGTAAAATATGGTAACATTTTATCCAAAACTTCTTTTTTTACATACGTTGTAGCACTATGGTCTACATAAATTATCTCTTTCATATAAAACATCACTCTTTCTATAATATTATATAGAAAGAGTGATGTTTTTGTTACATATTATCTATGCATTTTTGACATAATTGTCTATGAATTTGATGTCTACCAACATCTGGTGAATAAGTCCAACATCTTACACATTTATCTCCATATGATTTGTCAACAACAATACTTCGTTCAGTAGATTCAACAATTTCAAATTGAGATACTATTGTGATTAATTTTAAATATTGTAAATTTTCTTTCATAAATTTCAATTCTTCTCCAGTTGTATAAATTGTAACTAATGCATCTAATGAATGTCCAATAACCTTTGTTGCTCTTGCTTCTTCTAGATTTTTCGCAATATCTTCTTTTATAGCAAATATTTTATCCCATTTTTCTATTAAAACTTCATCATTATATTCACTTCTTTCAGTTGGAAAACCAGCTACTAAAATACTTAAATATTCCTCTTTAGTCTTATGAGTCATAAATGACCATATTTCCTCAGATGTAAAGCAAAGTATTGGTGACATTAATCTAACTAAAACTCTAAGTATATCATTCATTGTTGATTGACTACTTCTTCTTAATGGATGATCTTTTCTAAATGTGTATAATCTATCTTTTATAACATCAAGATATTTACTACTTAACTCTACTGTACAAAATCTATGTAATTCACTGTATATTAGATGATAATCATAATTTTCATATGCATTATCTATATATTCAATTAATTTATTTATTTTGTACATCATATATTTATCTAATTCATCTCTTTTTTCGTATTCAACAACATCTGTATTTATATTAAAATCAATTAAATTACCAAGTAAAAACCTTACTGTGTTTCTAAGTTTTTTGTATACTTCAGAAACTTGTGAAAGTATATCTTTAGATATTCTTACATCACTTTGATAGTCTGCAGAAACTGCCCATAATCTTAATATGTCTGCACCATATTCTTTAATAATTTCAAGTGGATCTACTCCATTGCCTAAAGATTTAGACATTTTTCTTCCTTCACCATCCAGTACCATTCCGTGTGTTAAAACTTGTTTGTATGGTGCTTTACCTTTTGTTGCAACAGAGGTAAGAAGTGAAGATTGGAACCATCCTCTATATTGATCATTTCCCTCTAAATACATGTCTGCCACTTCTTGATTTATTCCATACTTTGGATTTTGTAATACTCCAACATGTGTACTTCCAGAATCAAACCATACATCCATAATATCAGTTTCTTTAACAAATTTATTACTTCCACAACTACATTTTGCTCTGTCTTGTAATATCTGTTCACATGTTAAATCATACCACATACTAGAACCATTAACACTTACTAGTGTTTTTATTCTTTGTATTGTTTCTTCAGATATTAATTCTTTAGAACAATCTTCACAATAGAATATTGGAATTGGAACACCCCATACTCTTTGTCTTGAAATACACCAATCTGCTCTATCTTTTACCATATTAGTCATTCTTTCATTTCCCCAAGATGGTATCCATTTTACATTATTTATTTCTTTTAACACGTTTTCTCTAAATTTATCTAATGAAGCAAACCATTGAGTAGTTGCACGATATATTACTGGTTCTTTACATCTCCAACAATGTGGATATGAATGATTCATTTTTTTCTTTGAATACAAAAAACCAACTTTTTCAAGGTAAGAAATTATTTTGTTATTTGCATCACTATATTTTAAACCTGAGAATTGTCTAGCTTCATCAGTCATAAATCCTTTGCTATCTACAGGAACTATTGTTTCTATATCTCCATATCTTTTGCATACTAAATTATCTTCATGACCATGTCCAGGAGCAGTATGTACTAAACCAGTACCTGCATCTAAACTTACAATTAAATCATTATCTGAACCCAATATTACTCTTGAAGTTTCGTGTAAATTTAGAGGTTTTAAACATTTTATATTTTCTAAATCAGAGCCTAGTATTTCACCAACTACATTATATGAAACTACTCCGCCTTGTTCCATTACTTTTTCTACTAAATCTTTAGCTATTACATATCTATTTTTAGTTCCATTTTCATTAACTTCTACTACTGCATATGTAAATTTAGGATTTACAGTTATTGCTTGGTTTCCTGGAAGTGTCCATGGTGTTGTAGTCCATATCAATAAATATGTATTTGTTAAATCTCCGTATTGAATTAACAAACTTTTATCGTCAGATACTCTGAATTTAACATATATCGATGTCGCTTCATGATCTGCATATTCTATTTCAGCTTCTGCAAGGGCAGTTTCACAATCACTACACCAATATACTGGCTTTAAATCTCTATATATATATCCTTGTTTATACATATCCCAAAAAACTTGTATTTGATCTACTTCAAAATCTGGATCTAAAGTAACATATTTATTTTTTTCATAATTTCCTAAACCACCTAATCTAACAAATTGAGTAGCCTGATTTTTAACAGCATTTAAAGCAAATTTCTCACAAATTTCTCTAAATTTAAATGCACCTACATCACCAACAAATACTTTCTTTTCTATTTGAACTTTTTTCTCAATAGGAAGACCATGTGTATCCCATCCCGGAACATATGGTGCATAATATCCATTCATAGTTTTATATCTAACTACTATATCTTTCAAAACTTTATTTAATGAATGCCCCATATGTATGTCACCATTAGCATACGGTGGTCCATCATGAAGTATAAAAGTTTTACCTGTTTTTTTGTTTTTTGCGAGTACCTTTTTATATACTTCTTGTTCTTCCATTTTTTTTAATAAATGTGGTTCTCTCTCTGGAAGATTACCTCTCATCGGAAATGCAGTTTGAGGTAAATTAAGTGTTTGTGAATAATCTATATTTTCTTGCATAATTTTTTCCCCCTTCTATTTAAAATTATATTAAATAATTTATACAATTATTTATTCTAGATTTTACTTTTGATTCGCCTAAAACCTGCATAATGGCATATATGTCCGGCGTATTTTTTCTATTTGTAATACTTATTCTTATTATACCAGCCACATCTGAAATATTTCCAATGTATTTTTCTGGATTTAATTTATATTCTTTCATATCACTGCAAAATCCTAATGAACTTGCTACTAACTTAACTCTACTAAACCATAATTCTTTATCATCATTATGATTATATATTTCTAAATATTTACTTAAAACTTGTTTTACGACTTCTTTAGTTATTTTATCTGTATATTCAAAATCATATCCGTTTCGTATATCTTCTTCAAATTTTTTATCAAAAAAATATATAAAGCTTGTTGATATATCTTCATATTTAACTAAATCTTTACGTATTTTTTTTACATTATCTCTTTCAATACCTAGCATTTTCAAACTAAATACTAAATCTATATTTAATAAATCAAATATTTCTTGGTTATATTCTTTAGACCAAATTAATATTTTATCCAATAATTCTTTAGAAGTTAGCTTTGATATATATTCTTTGCTTATGTCATTTAATTTAAATATATCAAACAAAGCTCCTGCACTATTCATTTTTTCAAGTCTAATATTAAAATCAAACATATCTTTATCTAAATTTTTCATTCTCCATGGTTCATAATCTGAATTTATAACTGAAAGTAAATATTCAAGAACTGCTTCTATAGGATACCCATTATTTAAGAAAAATGAAACTGCTGCTTCTTTATCTTTACGTTTACTAAGTTTTCTTTTACTTACTCCATCTTGTACCATAATTGTTGGAAAATGAGCAAATTTAGGAAGTTTAAATCCCATTTTTGTAAATAATTCTAAATGAATTGGAACAGATGGTATCCATTCTTCACCTCTCATAACATGCGTAGTTCTCATAAAATGATCATCAACAACATGTGCAAAATGGTATGTTGGTAAGTTATCTGATTTTATAATAACTATGTCTTGATCATTTTCAGCTATATCTATTTTTCCCCTAATCATGTCAATAAAAGATATTTTTTTCATGTGATTTCCAGAAGATTTAAGTCTAATTATATATTTTTCACCGGATTTCACTTTTTCTATCATTTCTTCTACAGACAAATTTCTGCATCTTGCATATATTCCATAATATCCAGACATTTGTTTGTTTTTCTCTTGCATTTCTCTAGTTACACTTAACATTTCATTAGTGCAAAAACAAGGATATGCAAACCCCTTACTTATTAAATGTTTAGCACATATATTATATATTTCTTCTCTTTTACTTTGAGTATATGGACCATATTCTCCTACTTCTTCAGTATCACTCATTACACCTTCATTTGGCAGTATACCAAACTTTTTCATTTCACTTGTAAGTAATGTTACACTTCCATCTACTTCTCTTTTTTTATCTGTATCTTCTATTCTTAAATAAAAAATACCATTAGTTTGATCAGCAATTCTTTTATTTACTAATGAAGTAAACAAAGCACCTGTATGTAGAAAACCCGTTGGAGAAGGAGCAAATCTTGTAACTGACCCTTCTATATTTCTTTTCGGATATTTTGTTTCCAAATCTTCAACTGTTTTATTTAATTCAGGAAACATTAAATTACTAAGTTCTATATATTTTTCCATATCAATCACCCATTTTTAGATTTATCTCTATTTTCAAATTTTATTTTTCATGTATGTATCTATATCTACTTCTGATATTATTGGTAATATCATTGGTTCACGTTTTATTTTTTTGTATATATATGACATTAAGCTTTCCCTTACATTACTCTTAATTGTAGACCATTCAAATTGTTTGTTTCTTATACATAATTCAAGTTCTTCTCTAGCTACTGTTTTAATTTCTTCCATTAGCTCTTCGCTTTCTCTTACATATACGAATCCACGAGTTACTATTTCTGGACCAGCTACAATGTTAGCAGTTTTTCTATCCATAGTTATAATAACAATAATCATACCATTTTCAGATAGTAATTGTCTGTCTTTAACAACTATATTACCTACATCACCTACACCAAGACCATCAATAAATACAATTCCTGAAGGAACTTGTGCACCTTTTTTAACTACTCCATTACTTATTTCTAAAGATTTACCATTTTCCATGATAAATATATTTTCTTTAGGATTACCTATAGAAGCTGCAAGTTCTCCATGATGTTTTAGAAATCTAAATTCACCATGTACTGGCATAAAGTATTTAGGTTTTACTAAACTAAGCATTAATTTTAATTCTTCTTGACAAGCATGACCTGATACATGAACATCAGCAAGTTCATTATATATAACTTCAGCACCTAATTTTTCTAATTCATCTATTACTCTATTAATTGATTTTTCATTTCCAGGTATTGCTGAAGATGAAAATATTATTAAGTCATCTGGATTAATAGCAATTTTTCTGTGTTCTCCTACAGCCATTCTAGATAATGCAGACATTGGTTCACCTTGTGATCCAGTTGTTATTATTACTAGTTGTTCTGGGTTGTATATACCTACTTTATCTATATCAATAATTGTTCCTTCAGGAGCTGATATATATCCAAGTTCGGTTCCAACTTTTATAACATTAACCATACTTCTTCCTACAACAGCTACTTTTCTTTTGCATTTTACTGCAGTATTAATAACTTGTTGCATTCTATGTATATTTGAAGAAAATGTTGCAACTATAATTCTTTTTGTACAATTCAAAAATAATCTATCAAATTCATCTCCAACATTTTTTTCAGACATTGTATATCCAGGTCTTTCTACATTTGTACTATCTGACATTAAAAGAGTTACACCTTGATTACCAAGTTCTGCGAATCTATTTAAATCTATCATTTCATCATCGATTGGTGTAAAATCTATCTTAAAATCTCCTGTATGTATAACTGTACCTTCTGGTGTTGTTATAGCTATTGCTGAAGCATCTGCTATAGAATGATTTACACGTATAAATTCAATTTTCATTTTACCTATAGTTATTATATCTCTATAATTAACATATCTAAAATCTGTAGTTTTATCTAATTTATGTTCAATAAGTTTAGCTTTTACTAAACCAAGTGTAAGTTTTGTACCATATATAGGTACTTTAATTTTTCTTAAAAAGTAAGGTATTGCACCTATATGATCTTCATGACCATGTGTTAATACTAATGCCCTTACTTTCTCTTTATTCTTTTCTAAATATGTGATATCAGGTATAACTAAGTCTACACCAAGCATTTCATCATCTGGAAAAGCTAATCCACAGTCTAAAACTACAATGTCATTTCCATATTCGAAAACAGTCATGTTTTTTCCTATTTCATTAAGTCCTCCTAGTGGTATTATTTTAAGTTTTGACTTACTTGAATTATTATTATTATTGTTATTGTTATTAGTTTTGTTGTTATTGTTATTAGTTTTGTTGTTGATATTATTATTTGTATTTTTATGTTGTATATAATTATCTTCAAATTGAACTTTATCGTTTGAATTCATTTTTTTACTTATATCTTGTAATAAACTAACATTTATTACATCTTCATCTGTACTTCTTTGAACAATTTCTCCATTTTGTTTTTTTGTTTTATTAATCATTTTTTTACTTTCTCCTCCATTAATATGTAATTTTACATATTATCTCTTTTTTTATATTTTATTTATTTAATAATATTATTACTTAATTTTTTATCACTATTTATTAATTACACGAACACAAGGTACATTTTATATACCTAAATAAAATTAACATTAATTTCTAATTTGTTTTTCACCCGATCAAAATTTATTTCCAATATGTATATCAACACTTCAACATATTTACAACCAATTTAAACTTAAGTGTATAAACACTTATACTTTGTATATTATGTAATATTTTTAAAAAGTAAATACAATTTTCAAAACTAATAAAATATTAACAAGTATGATATACATCACTTCTAATTATATTATTTGTTTTTTATCTACTTTTTATTAATTACAAAATACAGGTATATCTTTTATACCTATATAATATTAATTTATTTGTACCCGATCAAAAATTATCTTCAACATGTATATCAACATTTCAACATATCAAAAAAATTAAATTTAAGTATATCTAATACTTACACTTGGTATATTATACAGTATTTTTAAAATAAAGTCAAATATTTTGTTAAAAAATGCATATTTCGTATGAATTTTTCAATTGTTGACAAAATAAAGTTATTAATAAATATATAATACTGATTATGTACTTAATTATAAATAAGATTCTATAAATATTAATTAAGAATAATAGAAATGATTTATTTTTTCAAAGACTCTAAATAACGAAAATTAAATCAAATATATACTGGTAATATTATTTTCTATTTTATACAATTATAGATAGTTAGAGACTTGCAAGTTCTTTGTATATAGTATTGACATTCTTATCAAATAATGGTATAATTATGTAAAGTTAAGTCATGGTTTTAAAATAATTATTTTAAAGGAGGCTTATGTAATGGGCAAGCGGAAATTAACAAACGTACAAATTTTTGAAATTGCTGATAGTTATGCGAATAATTCTGATACTATAAACATGTCATATCTTGCTTCTTTATATCATGTTTCCACAAGCACAATATCTAAAGTTTTACATTATGCGATATCTAATTGCATCGTTAATGAAGCTGTAGCAAATTTAATAGCAGAGAAAGCAATTCGGCATGACAAATTACGAAGAGAATATTTCGGATATGCTAAAAACAATAAAGTAGCTGATTTGTATGAAATTCTTATCTATACTCATATACAGAATAAAGCTGATTTGTTAGAAATCCAAAATCTTAACGCAAAATATTCTGAAATTAAGTTTCAATTTGATTTCTTTGATGATGTGTACTCTTCATCTGATGAATATCCTTATACTAAAGATGATCTTAAAGACCAAATGGATATTCTTGAGAAACAAATTAGTAGAGTAACAGGACATATATATTAATATGTCCTGTTACTTTTTTGTTAATATACAATTTAATTATTTACTATTTTTTGTTTTATGCAAATATATTTCTTTAGATACAACAATAGAATTTTTTCTTCTAAATTCTCTACTTAAATAATCATAATATGTACCTGGAGCTATTAATCCGTTTACACTAAGTAAGTCTATTCCCGATGTTCCTATAAGTTCATCAACCAGTTTAACGCAATTAGTATTAAATACAAAAAATGTTTTAAATTTCCCTTTTTTAAATTTATAGAATTTAGCACCTGTTTCATAATAAAGTCTATTTGTATTAATATTGTAATCTTTATTATGTGTATTACTAATTGGTTTCCATTCATATGTATCTTCTTTTATCTTTTCTAATTTTTTACTGATCATATTTTTTTGTATATCTGTAATTTTAAGTCCAAATGAAATTATATTTTGATTCTCAATTTTATTACAAAACTGTATGTAATTATGTTTATCTATCTCAAGCAGTACGCCATCGCTTACCGACAACTTTAATTTATTACTTTTATAATCATATGGTCCGTATGATATAACTATATTATTTATATATATATCCACATGTCCAAAACTTTCTATTTGTCCTTCTTTTATGTGTATTAACACTTCAATATCTGGAATCACTTCTTGCTTCTTTATTATATATTTATCATACTTTTCCTTAACTTGAAACATTTTATTTATTTCTTTTAAAACTTTTCTAGGTATAAATGCTGCTATAAATACAGGCAGTACAATTCTGATTCTCCTTTTGATTTTATCTTTGTTTTTTGTAGGTACTAATAAATCAATTCCATCTAAAAAATATGTAATTGCAAGAAGTATAAAATATATACCTACTATTATATATGTCACTTTGGATCTAAATATAGGGAAAAATACTAATATTACTAAAAACACATATGTCAGAGCCGTTCTTAATATTAGAATATACCTGTTTTCAAGCTTATTTTCTATATGTATTAAACATATAACTGTTTTTATTATTGAATCAATAAATATATATAATGTAAATAAAATCGGAAATATTGATAAAAGTATTTTAGGATTATATATAAATAATATACTTATAGATATATTAAACAAACTATTAAAAACACTCATAACTTTCAATTTATTATTATTTGAAAATATATTTTGAAATACCCCAGATAAACCTATTACTATAAAAAATACTGAAATTGCATATGTTATTATTAGAGTTAAAAATCTATTTGTTATATTTAATATAAGTATACCTATTATAAGTAAAAATAAAGCTTGAATAATTACCCAAAAAGTAGAAAAGTATTTTTCATTTATCTTTATATATAATTTTTCTTTTATATTTAGCATCTTATACTACAATCCCTTCTTTAAGTAATAAAATCCACCACAAAATGCTACAAATGCAAGATGCAGTGGGTTTATTTGTTTTAATTAATTATTTAATATTGAAAAATACTTCATTACCTTTATACTGCGCAACTTCACCCAATTCTTCTTCTATTCTCATTAATTGATTATATTTACATACTCTATCTGTTCTAGATGGAGCACCTGTTTTTATTTGACCTGCATTTACTGCAACAACTAAATCTGCAATTGTAGTATCTTCTGTTTCACCAGATCTATGTGATACAACTGCTGTGTATCCTGCTCTATTTGCCATTTTTATAGTATCTAAAGTTTCAGTTATTGTTCCTATTTGATTTAACTTTATAAGAATTGAATTAGCAGTTTTAGTATCAATACCTCTTTGTAACCTTTCAGTATTAGTTACAAATAAATCATCCCCAACTATTTGTATTTTATCACCTAATTTTTCAGTAAGTAATTTCCATCCATCCCAATCTTCTTCAGCTAAACCATCTTCTATTGATATTATAGGATATTTAGATACTAAATCTGCATAGTAATTTATTAATTCTTTTGTTGTAAACATTTCATCTGTTTTCCAGAAGTAATATGATCCTTCGCTTCCTTTTTTCTTAGCTTCT
Organism: Clostridia bacterium; assembly: GCA_028684095.1. Lineage (GTDB taxonomy): Bacteria > Bacillota > Clostridia > TANB77 > CAG-465 > RGIG5057. Next base: position 36,816 of record JAQUGQ010000010.1, on the reverse strand, counting down.
TCATACATTTCAGTAGCTGCTGGATCTAATGCTATTTTAAAGTTTTCTCCAGGTTTGTATCCGGCTTTAGATATTGCTTCAACTATTAACCCAAGAGCTTCTTCATCCTTAGATAAATTAGGTGCAAATCCACCTTCATCACCTACCGATGTAGCTAAACCTTTTGCTTTTAGAACTGATTTTAAATTATGGAATACTTCAGAACACATTCTTACAGCTTCTTTAAAATTTGGTGCACCTACTGGCATAATCATAAATTCTTGTATGTTTACACTATTATCTGAATGCTTACCCCCATTTAATATATTCATCATTGGGACTGGTAACTCTTTTGCGTTTACTCCTCCAATATATTGATATAAACTTAATCCTAAGGCTTCAGAAGCTGCTCTTGCAACAGCCATAGAAACTCCAAGCATTGCATTTGCTCCAAGTTTATTTTTGTTAGCTGTTCCATCTAATTCTATCATTATTTTATCAATTTGAGTTTGATCTAGAACGTTCAATCCTTCTATTTCAGGTGCAATTAAATCATTAACATTATCAACTGCATTTAGAACACCTTTACCCATGTATCTAGATTTATCTTCATCTCTAAGTTCTACCGCTTCAAAAGCACCTGTTGATGCTCCTGATGGAACTGCTGCTCTTCCCAAAAATCCACCTTCTACAGTTACTTCAACTTCAATTGTTGGATTACCTCTTGAATCTAGTATTTCTCTTGCATATACTGATTCTATACTTAAATATTGTTTCATAAAAAATCCTCCTTCTAGAATTTAATTATATAAATTTACTACATTATTATATGTAAAATAGTAGATATTATATATTTATTCACCTTTAACTTTATCTTTATCATCATTCTTTTGTTTTGTAGGCTCTTTTTCAGTTTTAGAACTAGAAGTTTGTGAACTACCAAAAAAGTAATCCCACATTAGATCAACTATATCTGCTGGTTTTTCTTCAGCTACATCTTCAACCGTTAATGTTATTTCATTTGTATCTTTTTCTTTTTCTTTTTCTTTTTCTTTTTCCTTCTCTTTATTTTCTTCTTCAATTTTAAGTTTTGCCTCTTCTAACTCTAATTCAAAATCGTCTGGAAGAATTCCTTTTTTTATATTTATACCCATAGTATATATTTTATCAAAAATGTAATCTTTAAAAAATGGTCTCATACTAGAAGATGAATTTTTATCTATTTCAACACATTCATATATAGTCTTATCTCTCAAATTTGTCATTACTTCATTAAAATCTTCACCCAAAGTAATCTTATCAGTGAATTTTAGAAAATTTTCTGAAATTTTCGAATTAAATTTTTGATAAGATTCTTGATTCACTCCTAATTTGTTTATTTCATATTCTATCATCTCATTTATTTTTATTTTAAAATATGTTGTATTTCCCTTTAAACATCTTTGATTAATCTTAAAATTTTCACTCATATAACTACCACTCCTACAATTTCACAATGCTACTGCCTGTCATTTCTTTTGGAATATTTTCACCCATTAAATTTAACATTGTTGGTGATATATCACTAAGTTTACCATTTCTTAAATTTTTTATTCTATCTGATACAATAATGATTGGTACATCAAACGTTGAGTGAGAAGTTATAGGTTGACCAGTTTTTAAATCTAACATATATTCACTATTTCCATGATCAGCTGTTATTATAGCTTCACCTTTTACTTCTTCTATTTTAGAAATAACTCTACCTACACATTCATCTAACACTTGAATTGATTCTATTGTTTTTTCTAAATTTCCTGTATGACCTACCATATCTCCATTTGCATAGTTCATGATAATTAAATCATATTTTTTAGCATCAATAGCTTCTACAACTTTTTCTGTTATTTCTCTTGCAGACATTTCTGGTTTCAAATCATATGTTGCAACTTTTGATGATGGAACTAATATTCTATCTTCATTTGGATATTCTTTTTCTTCCCCACCGTTGAAGAAAAATGTTACATGTGCATATTTTTCAGTCTCAGCTATTCTAAGTTGAGTAAGTCCTAGTTTACTAATATATTCACCTATTGTATTACTTATCTTTTGTGGACTATATGCAATCAAAACATTCTTTAAAGTTTCATCATATTTAGTCATAGTAACAAATATTAAGTTGTTTGGCTTTATTTCTCTTTCAAAACATGTGTAATTTGTATCTATTAGAGCATGCACTAATTGTCTAGCTCTATCTGGTCTAAAATTAAAGAATATAACTGAATCGTTATCTTTAATTTTAGCTATAGGTTCACCATCATCATTTGTTATAATAATAGGTTTTACAAACTCATCAAATGTTTCTGTTTCATAAGAATTTTCAATAGCTCTTTGAACTGTCTTAAATTTAGAACCTGTACTTAGTACTAACATATCATAAGCAAGCTTTAATCTTTCATATCGTTTATCTCTGTCCATTGAATAGTATCTTCCAACAACTGTTGCAATTTTACCTAATCCAATTTCTTTTGTTTTTTCTTCTAATTGTTTTAAATATTCTATTGCTGATGTTGGTGGTGTATCTCTACCATCTAGAAATGCATGTATATATACATTTTTAACATCATTTTGTTTAGCTAGTTCAAGTAATGCATATAAATGATTTATATGACTATGTACACCTCCATCAGAAACAAGTCCCATTAAGTGTAAATCACTGTTATTCTTTTTTACATTTAATATCGCTTTTCTAAATTTTTCATTTTGAAAAAAAATTTTTTCTTCTATTTCTTTGGTTATTCTAGTAAGCTCTTGATAAATTATTCTACCAGCTCCTATGTTTGTATGCCCAACTTCAGAATTCCCCATTTGTCCTTTAGGAAGTCCCACAGCAAGACCACTACACTCTAAATATGTATTTGGATATTTAATTATATATTTATCAATATTAGGTTTATTTGCAAGTTTAAAAGCATTACCTCTAGTTTCATCATTTAAACCAACTCCATCTAATATCATAATTAAGTGTTGTTTACCTTTCATATAAATTAAAAGTCACTCTCTTCCCGCTGCACTTTGCAGCCTAAATATTATAACACAATTATTGATAATTTACAATAGCAACAAAATCGTTCGTTAGACTCGCTCCTCCAACCAAAGCTCCATCAATATTTTCCATATTTAAAATTTCGTTTGCATTTTTAGGATTTACACTTCCACCATATTGTATTCTTAAATTATTAGCAACACTTTCAGAATAAATCTCACACACAATATTACGTATATATTTACACATATCTTCTGCTTGTTCAGTTGTAGCAGTTACCCCTGTACCTATTGCCCAAATTGGTTCATAAGCCATAACAACTTTAGTTTTAACATCTTCTGATGATATATCTTTTAAACCATTTTTAACTTGATTAGATATAACATCATATAATTTGTTTTCATTTCTTTCAGTCAAAGTTTCTCCAACACATATGATTGGATTAATTCCTTTTGCTAATAATTTTTTAGCTTTTAAATTTACTATTTCATTTGTTTCGTTTAATATTTGTCTCCTCTCGCTATGTCCAACTATACAATACTCTACATCTAATGCATATAACATATCAACTGATGTTTCACCTGTATAAGCACCTTTAGTTTCATAAGATACATTTTGCGCTCCTAATTTAACGTTTTTATTATCTAATAAATTAGATAATCTATCTAATGCTGTAAAATTAGGACAAATTACAACATCTATTTCAGTAGTATTTATACTTTCCAATATACTTGTAATAAAAGCTTCAGCTTCGTTTACTGTATAATTCATTTTCCAGTTTCCTGTAATTATCTTTTTTCTCATAAAAACACATTCTCCCTCAACTAATTCAGAGTAATATATCTAGATATATCTTCATTATTTATCCAATTAGGTTCTATTTCTTTATTGTTAAACTTAAATTTTACATTTCCATTGCTATCAATGTTATATTTACCATTGTAATATTTAGATTTTTCAGAATCTAAATTAACCCATTTATCGTTATTTATTTCGTTATTTAAAGTTTTAATAAGTTCACTGAATGAGTTTTCCTTTAGTGTAGAATTTGATATAACATATGTTCCCACTAAAGTTTGTACTCTACTCATTTCTTCCTTAAATTTATCTAACTGATCATTTCTATTATACAAAGCAACAATTTCACTGCTATATTTGTTTACATTTAATTCTGATATATCTGAATATTCATCAACAACTATCTTTTTATTTGAATTTGTATAAATTAAAACAATGAGTAAAATAAGAAGTACAGTAGATATTTTAAAAATATTTTTTTTGAATTTATTTATAATAATACTTTTTCTTTCTGCCATAATTATCTTTTCTCTACTACTTGTTTTACCATATTTGCTTTTAATTGTTGTATTTAAATTATTTCTTATTCTATCTGTTTTATTTTCAATCATATTATTTATCCTCTAAAGCTTCTATTCCTGGTAACTTTTTACCTTCCATAAATTCAAGTGATGCTCCACCACCTGTAGATATATGTGTCATTTTATCTGCTACTCCAAATTTTTCTACTGCAGCAGCACTATCGCCGCCACCTATTATTGTTATAGCATTTGAATCTGCTAAGGCTAAGGCTATTTGTCTTGTTCCATTTGCAAATTTCTCAATTTCAAACACCCCAACAGGACCATTCCAAACTACAGTACCTGCAGTAAGTATTTCATTTTTAAATAGTTCAATAGTTTTTTCTCCGATATCAACACCCATTAAATCTTCTGGTATATCAGTAGCTAATGCTGTTTGAACTATAGCATTTTCAGATATTTCATTAGAAACTATGTTATCAATAGGTAATATAAATTCAACACCTGAATCGAAAGCTTTTTGCATTATTTGTGTTGCTACTTCTAATTTGTCATTTTCAACTAGTGATTGTCCTACTTTATGTCCAAGAGATTTTTGAAAAGTATATGCCATAGCTCCACCTATTAATATTGTATCTACTTTATCAATTAAGTTTGTTAAAACTGCTATTTTACTTGATACTTTAGCACCACCAATTATTGCTACTAATGGTCTAACAGGATTGTTAATTGCTTGATCTAAAGCTTTTATTTCTTTTTCAATTAAAAATCCACAAACTGATGGTAAGAATTTAGTTATTCCTTCTGTTGAAGCATGAGCTCTATGAACAGTTCCAAAAGCATCATTTACAAAAATTTGAGCAAGTGATGCTAATTCTTTAGCAAAATTCTCATCATTATTTTCTTCTTCTATATGATTTCTTAAATTTTCAAGTAATATAACATCTGAACTTTTCATATTTGAAACTGCTTCTTTAACTTCGTGACCTATACAATCATTTAAAAACATAATGTTTTTTTGTAATAATTCAGATAAATGAACTGCTACAGGTCTAAGTGAAATGTTTTGACCTGTTTTTCCAATGTGTGAACAAAGTATAACTTTAGCTCCAGCACTAATTAAATACTCTATTGTTTTTAACGATTCAACTATTCTCTTATCACTTGTTATTATACTTTTTGTTTCTCTATCCAAAGGAACATTAAAATCTACCCTTAGTAAAACCTTTTTATTTTTTACCTCTATGTCTCTAACTGTCTTTTTATTCAACATAATTCATATTTAATGAGAAAGTGCTATTAAACAAAATCCTCACTAAATCTATCCCCCTTTCATTACAGATATTTTTAGGTATCTATAACCTTATTCAATTATTTTCTACAACATACTTTTTACTTTATTCTGTTATAGCAAATATAGCAAGGCCTTAAATATTTACTTCAAAACCTTGCTATACATTTTATTTAAGTTACTTGTTATCTACATTTGCCATATGTACAATTAGGTCTAATGATTTACATGAATAACCCCATTCATTATCATACCATGATACTAATTTAATGAAATTATCATTTAAAGCAATACCTGCTTTTACATCAAATATAGAAGTATGACTATCATGTATAAAGTCTGAAGAAACTACTGCTTCATCCGTCCAAGTCATAATACCTTTAAGTTCTCCATCACAAGCTTCTTTTATTTTGGCTACTATTTCTTCATAAGTAGCTGCTTTTTCTATTCTACATGTAAGATCTACAACTGATACATCTAAAGTTGGTACTCTAAATGACATACCAGTTAATTTTCCACTAAGTGTTGGTATAACTTTACCAACTGCTTTTGCTGCTCCTGTCGATGATGGAATTATATTGTATGTTGCTGCTCTTCCACCTCTCCAATCTTTATTTGAAGGTCCATCAACTGTTTTTTGTGTTGCTGTTGCAGAGTGAATTGTTGTCATTAACCCTTCAACAATAACAAAATTATCATGTACAACTTTTGCAAGTGGTGCTAAACAATTTGTAGTACAAGAAGCATTTGATACGATATTCATTTCTGTTTTGTATTCATTATGATTTACCCCCATTACAAACATAGGTGCATCTTTTGAAGGTGCTGATACAATAACTTTTTTAGCTCCACCTGTAAAATGAGCTGATGCTTTTTCTATTTCAGTAAATGCTCCAGAAGATTCTAATATATATTCTGCTCCTGCCAAACTCCATGGTATTTCATTTGGATCTTTAAAGTTATATACTTTTATAACTTTACCATCTACTTCAAGACCATTTTCTACAACTTTAACTTCTTTATTTAATTTACCATGTATTGTATCAAACATAAGCATATATCTCATATATTCTAAATCAATAAATGGATCATTTACTGCTACAACATCAATATTATCTCTTTCTAATGATGCTCTCATTACTAGTCTACCAATTCTACCAAATCCGTTAATTCCTACTTTAATTTGCATAACAATTTCCTCCTTTTAACTATATAACTATATTCTACAACAAATGAACTACTTTTGCAATATAAAATATAAAAAAAGTGAAAAAAATATAAACATTAGCAAATTATTACTATAAATTTGTTAAACTACCAAAAGTAATCTTTTTACTACCATATTTACTTCTTATACAATCTAAAACTTTTGTTATATTTTCTATCTTATTGTTATCTGATTTATCTATTCCTATACTAAAAATATCCATTTGTGACTCTTCATTTGGATTTATTAAATTACCTACATTTATTGTTACAGCTCTAATAGGCTTATTTTGAATATAATTTTCTTTCAATAGTTCTATTGCAACTTTTAAGATATCTTGAAATAAATTAGTTTTACTTATCTTTTTTTGTCTATTTGAAATTACAAAAAAACTATCTTTTATATTTAATCCAACAACCGTACATTTTAAATTATTTTTCCTTAAATTTGATGAAACTTCATCGCATAATATTCTAATATTATTTTCTAATTCTTTTATATTAGTTATATCTTGTTTAAATGTAAGTCCTTTACTTATACTTTTAGGAACCCTCATATTAGTATAACAAGTTACTTCTTCATCATCCGTTCCATTAGCATAGTTATACACAGTTTCACCTAGTTTACCCAGTAATTTAACTAATTTGTTTTTATCATAATGAGCTAAGTCACCTATAGTATATATACCAACTCTTTCTAAAATATTGTTCGTAGAGTTACCTACATATAATAACATATTAACCGATAATGGATATATAATCTTTTTATAATTTTTATAACTTAGTACTGTAACAGCATCTGGCTTTTTTAAATCACTACCGAAGTTTTGCAAGTGGTTTGTTAAAAGAAACTCCAATTGATATTGTGAGTCCAAGTGTATTTTTAACATCTTCCCTTATTAAATTTGCAATAGTCTCACTATCACCAAATAATTTAGTACTTTCAGTTACATCTAGAAAACATTCATCAATTCCAAACGACTCAACCTTATCTGTATATTTTAAATATATATTCTTTACTAATATTGAATACTTTTCATAATCAGCCATATTACCTTTTACTAAAACTAAATTTCTGCATTTTTTCTGAGCAGAATATATTGTTTCAGCTGTAACTATACCATATTTTTTAGCAAGATCATTCTTAGCAAGTATAATTCCATGTCTTAAAGCAGGATCACCACAAACAGCCATAGGTATAAGTTTTAATTCTGGATTTTTTAAACATTCAACAGAAGCAAAAAAACTATTTAAATCACAATGAAGTATATCTCTCATTTAACCACTACCTTCTTTGATATTATATCAAACATTAGTTCTTTTGTCAACAAAAAAAGAACTAAAAAACTCACCAAATAATATATTTGGTGAGTTTAAGTAAGTTATTTATTTTCGTGTCATATAAAGTGTTGCGCTAGCAGTTGAATCAGTAATTTTTCTTTCTATCTTATCAATAGTCCAAATACTTTCATGCACCTCTATAACTGCATTTATCTTGTATTCAAGATGTTCTTCAAGTTTTGCTTTGGTTACATAATCTTTTAAATTATACTCTCGTGTTCTAAAAATATTTTCATTTTCCATAATAATTCCCTCCTATAAATAGATATTTGGAGGTAGATGCCTCCGATAATATCGGATGGCATAAAAATTTACCATCTATAAGTATTATACCATATTATGTAAACAAAACCAACTAATTCTATTTAATTTTTAATATTCTTTTTACTATTACTAAATCAGATTCATAAGGAGTAAATATTCCTTTTACTTTTTGATAATCTTCTTCACCCTTTGCAAGTAATACTAAAACATCACCTTTTTTAGCATTTTTTATAGCTTTTTCAATAGCTTCTGTTCTATCTTCAATTACTTCATATTTTGTATCTTCTTTTATATAAGTAGCTATATCCATACAAATATCAGTAATATTTTCAAATTGTGGATCTTCTGCAGTTAAATATATATAATCTGAATTATTTCCAACTATTATTCCAAAATCTTTACGTCTTCTATATGCTTTTCCTCCTGGTCCACCACCTAATGATATTATTCTTCTTCCTGGATAATCTAATTTTATAGATTCGTACAATTTAGAAAAACTAAGTTCATTATGTGCATAATCAACTATAACTGTTATCTCATTACCATTAAATACATTCATTCTACCTTTTACTTCAGTTTTTATCAAACCTTTTTTAATACTATCATCATCAACACCTAAAGTTTTTGCCATAGTAATTGCTGCTACTGCATTTTCTATGTTGAATCTTCCTTGCATAGTTATTTTAAAATTATTTGAATAACTTAATTTATCATTTTTTATATCAAAAGAGAAACCTATTTCTTCTTTAGTTATATTTTTATAATAATAATCTGCATTATTATTTGATCCATATAATGTTACTTTTTTTCCTTTACAAGCATTCATTACAACTTTAAATTCAGCTGTATCTGCATTTATTACTAGATTATCACAATTTTTTAGAAGTTCCAATTTACAATTAAAGTAATCTTCAAAATTAGGGTGTTCTGCATCACTAATATGATCCTCTGATATATTTAAAAACATACCATTATTGAAATGTACACCATAAACTCTATCTGTTTTATATGCTTGTGATGTTACTTCCATTGTTAAATATTTTATATTACTAGAAACAGTCTCATAGAAGAATTTCTGCAAATCTATAGGTTCCGGTGTAGTTAAATGTGATTCTTCTTCTCTTACACCAGTATATGTTTCAACTGTTGATATAACTGCTGTTTTATAACCAACATACTCATCTAATATATTTCTTAAAAAATATGTAACTGTAGTTTTCCCTTTTGTTCCAGTTATACCTATAGTTTCTAGTTTATTAAAAGAACGATTATAGAATTCTAATGCAATAGATGCCATAGCTCTTCTTATATCAGTTACAATAAAGTATGAAACATTTGACACTTCATATTTAACTTCAGATATATATATATTAGCACCTTCTCCTATAGCTTTTATTAAATATTCTTGTTTATAATTTTTTCCTTTACAGAAAAATAAAGTGTTCTCTTTTACATCTCTTGAATCAGCAGAAATATAATTAATTCTACTAGCACCTACTTGCTTACTTTCTAGAAGAATACCTTCTTCTTTTAATATTTCAAATACTTTAGAGAATTTAATTTCTAAACCCATAATTATTCATCTCCTTTATTTAAACCAATAGCTAAAAAATTATATAATATCTCCCATGCAATGAAACTAGTAATACCACTAGCATCTTGAACTGGATTAAGCTCAACTTCATCAAATGCTATCACATTTATATCTTTAAGTCCACGTATTACATCTAAAACTTTCATTATTTTAAGTCCATTATATTTTGGAGTTCCAACACCTTCACTATATGCTGCTTCTAAAGAATCCATATCAAAAGTAACATATACTCCATCACACTCAGCAAACTTTTCTTTTAAAAATTCTAATACTTGTTCACTTTCTCCACTATTAAATTCATTAGCTGTTATAACTGTTATACCTTGTTCTACACTAAAATCATGCCATACTCTATTAACTATTCCACGAAGTCCAATAGTCACCATATTATGACCATCTAAATGTCCTTCTGTTATTAACTTAGTGAATTGATTTGAATGACAAATTCTTGGCATAAAATCAGAATCTGGTTCAGTATCATTATGTGCATCAAATTGTAGTAAACCTAATTTTTTGTAGTTTCCACCTTTTTTTACACCTATATATCCACCGTATGTTATTGAATGATCCCCTCCTATCATAACTGGAAAAGTTTTTTCTCTCATTATACTAGCTACTCTAATTAATTCTTGCAGAGTTGCTTCTTGATCACCTTGACGAACATTTAAATCTCCTAAATCACATATATTTAATTTATTTGTTTTTACATATTTTCTATTATCATAATCATAACATTCCATACCATCTATTCGTTTCCACATGGAGTGCTCTCTTACTGCTCTAGGTGCATATTGTGCTCCTAATCTATATGTTGCACCCATATCATCTGGAACTCCAAGTATTGATACCTCATATTTATCTATTTGGTTTAGTGATACATGATCACTTCCTACAAATGTAGCTATTCCAAAATGTTTTAATTCTTCTCTTTCTTTCATAACCCTTACCTCATTTTCTTATTAATATTATATCATATAAAAAAAAGGTATTCAATATAATATACTTAAAAAATGATAATGTAAAATTTAAAAATATATTCTTTAGTTTAAAAATCAAATCCTCCTTTGGTAACTAACTCGATTGGTGAACCAACATTAGTATATCAAAGGAGGATTTGATTTTCACTATATTACTATTTTATTTAATCTTTCATAAAGTTCTTCTAAAACTTTATGTGGTATTTTAGCTTTTGCTTGCTCTATTTTCTTTTTTAACAAATCACTATTTAAAGAAAATTTTTGTTTAAAGTTAATTTCATCTGTATCTTGTCCTGCTAATAAAGCTTCATATGGACAACTATACTTGTTATTACATTTTCCATATATTATTGGTAAATCTGAGGAATTGCTCTTTCCTCTAACATATACTTGTATATTAATTTTTGACATATTTTGATGTTCTTTTACAAATTCTCTTACATTATAAAAAGAATTCTCATGTCTGCTGAACTCAGTTAATTTCGGGTATTTTATATCTATATTTAATGTTTGATTTACATATCTGTCTAAAATACTAAATTCACTATTGCATTTACTGGTTGCTAATATAAAAACTTTAATATTATACCCACTATTTATTAATTTATCCCATAGATTAACTTTCCCTGTAGACTCAATTACTATATTATAGTTTTGTTCTATTGCACTTTTTAAAATGTCATCTTCCAGTGCATAAGCATCGCCTCTTGTTAATGTATTGTATAACTCTGGATAGTTTTTCATTATTTCTTCACAATATGGCAAAAAAACTTTACAATCATCTGAATCTGATTGGACTACATTTTCTATTTTTTTTAGTATAAAATTTTTTAAACTGCTTTTTCCACCACCAGTTTGCGACATCACTATATAAGCTATAGGTTTTTGAGAAGGTGTTTTCTTTGATAATAATTGTTGCTTCACTTTTTCTCTAATATTAGAATACTCATCTACATTATTCTTATAATAAAAATATTTTTCTTCTAGTTTTTTAATATCATGTTTGTTCATTTTAACCTCTTTAATACTTATGGTACTTTTTTATTATTTTAAATATAAACTATTAATTTCTTTTAAAGTATTTAAATCATTTGCTTTAATTTTGTTTTCTGAAACCGTATATAGAGTGTTGTTTATAAATAAACCTCTTTTTATATTATTTAAATAATCATATGAATAGTATGGATATTTTGATGTATTTTCTTCATAATGAGTTATTCTACCTTTTTCAGTAAAACCATTTTCCAAATCAATATTATATACTAATAATCCCTGAAAACGATTAGATGTACTAGGAGCTATAGTTTCTTCTGACCTAAGCATACTTGTTTGTATTGATACATCTTCATTATATATATCAACAGGCAATGCTAATAAATTTTTATCCTTTGAAAACAATAATGCTTTATGATTATATAGTATATCTGAATATGTACTTTTATTTCCAATCTTTGTAGAAAATTGTTCTTTAGGATTATTTACATCTGTAACATCAAATATAGCCATTTTCATTCCATTTGTAACATATCTAGTATTTATTATATTACCCATTTCATCTTTATCATTTATCTCTGTTGTATCTTGACCAATACCTATTATATGATTTTCATCGTATTCATGTAGATATGAACTGTATCCAGGTATTTTAAGTTCACCCAATATTGTAGGATTTGTAGGATCTTTTACATCTATAACAAATAGTGGATCCATAGTTTTAAATGTAACAACGTATGCCCTATCTTTAATAAATCTAGTTGAATATATCTTTTCTCCTTTTGCTATTCCAGTTATTTTACCAACTATATCCATATTGTTATCAAGTATATATAAAGAATTATCAGTGTTATTATTTAAAGTAACTCTAAAAAATCCATTATATTCATCCATTGAAAATTGATTGAGTGTAGTACCCTTTAATTCTGATTTTGCTATAAATTCAGTAGTGTTATTTTTAACACTAAATTTATATATACTAGTTGAATTTGTATAATCATTGTCAATTAAAAAAGTTTGATTATGATTTTCAGTTACCGCAGTAATATATAAATTATTTAAAGACATATATACATTTTGTGCTGAAGATAAATATGATGTAACTTTTATATCATTTGATATATTTGAAAGATCTATTATTCCAATCATTGTATAAGCATTACATTCAGTACCTGGAAAATAAAATATTTGATCATAATCTATAATTTTTTGCGTACCATCTATTTTATACATTGGTCTAATATCTTCTGATTCATTATTGTATACATATTTATTTGTAATTACATATACTGAATTATCTATTTTTCTTGATGTCAAATATGATCCATCAATTTCAACACTTTTTACTTTAACTATATTATTTTTATCAGATATATCATAGACAAATATTGTAGTAATATTCAAATTATAATATGGCATCATAATTGATTTCATACTATCATAATTATTATAATAATTATTACTATTACTATTACAAACAACTGTCAAATAATTATTATCTATCATCATTTCACTTGGAGTTACTTTTTCATCTTTAAATAGAGTTGTTGTAATATTCATACTTGCAGCAGGATTAACATCGGTAATTATTAAATTATTTTGTGATATACTATAAATATATTTACCATCTGTTTTAACTAAATCTGCCTCATCAACGCCTTGAACCTGTATATTGGTAGTAGAGTAGTCCATAGATTCAGATGCTACATCTTTTTGAGACATACCAGCTTCTGGTACAGTAGTTAATACTCCTCCATATTGGCTATTATACCCTGAACTATACTTATTTAATAATGAAACAAGTTTTTCTTTACTATTTACAGTTGGTAATTGTCCAATATTGATTTTTTCTTCATCTGTTTTATTTATATTGTAAACTAATTGCATCACATAAAATACTATTATCACTAATACAATAAATATAAAACTAGTCATAATAATTGATAACCTTTTTTTCAATTTAATTCCCCCTTATATAATAATATTATCATTTTACAATGTTTTTAAAAAAATGTCAATAAAAATAATTGTTATTTAGTAATATTATCTCCAATAAATACAAAAAAGTTATGTCTAAATACAATGAAGTTGTATTTAGACATAACTTTCTTGATTTTCTATGTATTAATATATACTATACATATATTCTATTATATATATATAATTTTGTCAATACTTTCTTTATAAAATATTACAAAATATTACATTTTATTATAAATATGGCTTTAAAGCTTCAATATTATCCTGCTCTATTTTAAGTAATCTACTTGCCAAGTCTTTTGTGTTGTTATTTACATGATTATATTTATTTAAATTTCTAGTTATATCTGTTATACCCATAGTACTTCCTCTTATAATTATTTCTGCTATATGTGATGAAGTATCATCTTTTAGTGTATTAAATTTAATCTCAAAGTATGACAGTATTTTTGGCATAGCATCTGTACCTTTAGGTAATTTTCCTTCTTCATTTAATATTGAATCACATTTGTTTATAACATATACATAGTCATTTAATTGCTCTTTTAGTACATCTCTAAATTCCAAATGTTTTACTTCTTTTAATATTTGTTCTATGGTAGTTCTACCCATTTCAGCATTTTGATAAACATAATTTAACATCTCTATATTTTCATTCATAAAAAACACCTCTAAAACTATTATTCTCACATTTTAGAGGTGTTATACATTATTATTTCTTTACTGAAAATCCAAATTTACCTAGTTTTTTTCCTAATGCATAATACTGTCCATGTGAATATGCAATCACCTTACATTTATCCATATCAAATTTATTAGTTTCATCCATATATTTTTCATCTACATTTACTGCTACAATTTCAGCTAAAAACATATCATGACTTCCCATTTCCTTTATTTCGATAACCTTACACTCTATACAAACCGGACTTTCTTTAATCATCGGACATTTAACAATAGTACACTTTTCTTTTGTTAAATTTAATTCTTTAAATTTATCTATATTTCTACCAGATTTCACTCCTACAAAGTCTGTAGCATATACTAAATCTTCTGTAGTTAGATTAATACAAAATTCTTTATTTTCTTTTATTATATCATATGAATATCTCTCTTTTCTTATAGAAACATATGTAGTTGCAGGATCTGATGACACTATTCCAGTCCAAGCAACTGTTAAAATATTTGAATTTTCCATATCTCCTGATGTTATCATAACTGCAGGTAATGGATACAAAAACGTACCTGGTTTAAATGATATTCTACTCATAAACATCTCCTATATTATTTATTCTTCTTAAATTTTCTCTTTAGTTTTTGAATACTTGGTAAAATATTTGTATATCCATAATATATCAATGTATTGTATACTTTATCTATTTCACCTATATATTCAGTAACACCTTCTTGTTTACAAAATCCAGATTTAAATTTATATAATCCATTCTCATTTGTAAATTCAAATACTCCGCCAAAATCATAATTATTACATTTATTTTCTAATCCCCATTTAATCATATCCCACTGCATTAAATAATTAGGCATTAAATTACGTTTTTCATTGCTACTAGCACCATATATATAGAACATTTTACCACTATAATTTAAGGCAATTGCACTAGATAAACTATCTCCTTCGTGTTCTGCTATATATATTCTAAGTTCATCTTCATTATATGCTTCTAACATTCTTTCAAAATATTCATATGGCCTACATCCTATTTCATCACGAATTGTTGTAGTTTTATATAACTCATAAAATATTTTTAAATCTTCTTTATTTCTAGAATATCTAATATTTATACCTTTTTTAGTTGCAAGTTTTATATTATACCTGGTTTTCTCACTAAACTGTCTTAATAACTCTTCTTCAGTTTTATTCTCAATATTCAAAATCATATTATGTCTAGGTTGAATCACAGTATGACCATCAAATATTTTAAATCCGTTTTTTAAATATATATGATTAACTTCTTCATTATATTTTAGTTCAGGATCAAATTTAAGAACAAAAGCATTATATTTTTTAGCAAGTATATCTGCCTCTTTAACTAATTTTTTTACTAACTCTATATTGGTTACATCACACACCGGACCTCTAGAAGCATACATCATATATGAATTAAATATAGGTACCTTATTTAAAAGTATTGTCATTGCAGCTATTATATTACCATTTTCCTCTAAATATACAGCTTCTTGTATCCAATTAGATTTAACTCTTCCCCATCTTAAGTCCTGCATTGCATTTGCATTATTATCTTTCAGAAATTTATTGTATTTTTCTACTTGTATATTATTGTTTTTATCTAAAATAGACAAATATATCACCCTCCTATTGTATCTTCTCTAACTTTTGTCCTTCACTTGTATCTAAAACTTTATATCCCATATCAAATAACTTATCTCTTAGAGTATCAGACAATATAAAATTTTTATTTTCTCTAGCTATTTTTCTTGTCTCTATGATATCAGATATTTCTATAGGAATTTCTATTTTATCTATTTGGTTTATTTTATCTATGTTAAGTGACAAAACCTCATCAAATTCTAATAATAATTTAGCATAATTTTTAGATTTATTATTTCTTAAAACTTCCCATACTACTGCCATTGCCATAGGAATATTTAAATCATCATTTATAGCATCTAGAAATTTTTCTCTATATTTATCTAAATCATATGCTTTTTCATTTGCATTTAAATGTTCTTGATATAATTTTTTCATATTAATTAATGAATTATTAGCTGATTCTATAGCATCCCAAGTAAAGTTAAGTTTATTTCTATAATGTGAAGTAAATGATAAATATCTAAAAGCAAGAGCATAATATCCTTTTTCTTCTATATCATCTACAGTATATACATTACCCAAACTTTTTGACATTTTTCCACCATCAATAAGTAAAAATTCTGAATGCATCCAATATTTAGCTGGGTTTTTTCCAGTCGCTCCTCTTGATTGTGCTATTTCATTTTCATGATGTATTTGAATATGATCTACTCCACCTGTATGTATATCAAACTCTTCACCTAAATATTTTTTGCTCATTGCACTACATTCGATATGCCAACCAGGGTAACACATACCCCATTTACTATTCCACTTCATAATATGTTCTTCTGGTGCTTTAATCCATAAAGCAAAATCTAAAGGACTTTTCTTTTCATCATCAATTTCAATTCTTGCACCAGCTTTTAAATCTTTTAAACTTACTCTAGAAAGTTCACCATAAGTAGATAACTTATCTGTATCAAAATAGATACCTTTACTTGTTTCATACCCATATCCATTTCTAACAATATCTTTAACATATTCTTCCATTTCTTTAATATGATCAGTTGCTTTGATAATATATTCAGGATCTTCTATATTCAACTTTTTAATATCTTTTAAAAAAGCTTCTGTATACATGTCAGCAATTTCTTCTGGTTTAATTTGCTTTTCTCTTGATGCTTTAAGTATTTTATCTTCACCTTCGTCAGCATCAGATGTCATATGTCCAACATCAGTTATATTCATCACATGTAATAATTTATAACCATTATATTTTAATACTTTTCTTAAAATATCCATAAAAATGTATGCTCTTAAATTTCCTATATGAGCATAGTTATATACAGTTGGACCACATGTATATATTCTAACTGTATCACCATCTGTTTTAAATTCTTCTTTTTCTCTACTATATGTATTGTATATTTTTAACATAAATATCACCCTTACTAAAATATACATCTATTATATCTTATTTAGAACATCATTTCAAGGATTTAGTAGTATTTTATAACATTGCATAGAATAAAACACCACAAAATTAATTGTGATGCTTTTATAAATATGTAATAATGCTGATTACACATAGATGGTTGTATAATATATGTTGGAGTATAAAAACGAGGCTACTAAAAAAGTAGTTGAAAAGTCATAGAAATATAATAATATAATAATAAAATAAGAAACAAAAAAACTATACTCTAGGTTAGTATTAGCATGCCAAAAATATAGATTTTAACATTATTTTAAGAACTGTTTTAATTAGTACATTTTTATCATAAAAAGCGAAAGGATACAAGTTTTATAAAAACTTGTATCCCAACATTTTACATTGAGCCTATTTTATTGTTCCTCTAATCAATTTTTAGAAATTTACATCCCAACTATTGACTTTGAGCTGTGAAAAACAATTGTGTAGCCTAAATATCTACAATTCAAATTTTTCACCCCTAGTAGGACTTCCCAAGAAGCTATACTAATTTTGAAACCCGTTCATTCGTTAATTTATCTTAATTTTCTTGTTTTGTGCCTTTTCTAATATAGTTTTAATGGTCAGTACTACAATATATAAAGTGATGTACGGAACGAAAGATCGTAGCTGGCATTAGTGGCATCGTTATTGTAACGACAATCAGCTGGATCAGTGATACCACTATTGCAGTAACTGCCTCCACGATAAACACGGTTAAAACTATGTATTTCATTTGTCCATTCCCATGTGTTTCCTGCTAAATCATATATGTTTTTTGTTTTCCAATTATTGCTATATCCTGATATTTGTAATGTTCCATTTCCAACATTTGCTGGGAATGTTGAATTACTATGATTACCCCATGTTCTACTATCTGTTACACTTGGACCTGAATTATTACTAACCCATTTCATTACTGTATCCCACTGTGCTCCAGTTGTTAGATTTGTTCCTACTTTTGATGTATCGTATCCATAACTTGTATCCATATTTTCTGAATATGTTTTTGCATCTGTATAGTTTATATGATTCCATAAATATCCTGTATGTGAATTATCTCTTGTCCAACCTGAAGTTGTTGTATTTGTACTAACTTTACTTGCTACTCTTATACTACCTGAGTTATAGTCAAACATTGATTCATATCTTGCTATATAAAAGCCACCGTAAGAATTTATTTGATCTATTTCAATTATTCCTGATGGTAATGTGTCATCTATTGTATCTACATATGTAAATCCTGTTGTACACCACTTAGCATATGTTACATCTGTTCCATCTACTGGTACCCATACAAACTGATTACCACTTACATCTTCTATTACTAGTCCTTCATTCCAATCTGTTGGCCATACTGTTCCATCATTTATTGCTTTAAATCCTTTTGGCACAATTGGATTTTGATATGTTGCCACTTCTCCATTTACTGTTGTATTTTCTATTGCAATTACATTTACACCTAATATAATTGTTATTCCAATTTCTGTAAGATAATCTTTTTCTATTTGATTTGTACCTACATATACTAATTTACTATTTCGTATTTCAAATTTTGCCCCATCCACTTCAGATATACTTGTTATATATTCCTTTATTGTTCCAGTTCCATCACCAGTTCCATCCCATACTTCTACATCAAATGTTGCTGAATCAAAAGAATTATCTTGTAAATATTCATTTGATATAGCCATTGCAAGTTCTGAATTATATCCTGCTAAATTTGATTTAAACGTTGCTTCATTTGCTGATTCTATTGGATTGTTATTTGCTAAACTTAATATTACTGCTCCCGCTAATATTATTATAACTATTATTGTTATTACTAATACTATTAATGATATACCTTTTTTTCTTTTCACTTAAAATACCCCCATTATTTTTAATTTCTATCAATGAAAATTATTTACAATATATACAGTGCTATACGAAATGTCAAATCATCATAAAAATTAGTTGCGGTATACCCGATACGATAAGCAGCTGAATCAGATATACCATCATAATCATATCCTCCACTACGAATTACAGAATATGAAGAGTGTAACTCATTAGTCCATTCCCATGTATTTCCTGCTAAATCATATATATTGTTTGATTTCCAATTTTCATTAAATCCTGATATTTGCAAATTACCAAACCCTGTTACATCTGCAGGTGTTACTGAATTTAAATGATTTCCCCATGTAGTACTATCTGTTACACTATTACCTGAATTATTTATCCATTCCATTGTTACATCCCACTCTGTTCCTGTTATTAAATTTGTTAATATCTTTGATGTATCGTATTCATAACTTGCCGCCATATTTTCTGAATATGTTTTTGCATCTGCATAGTTTATATAGTTCCATAAATATCCTGTATGTGAATTATCTCTTGCTCCTGACCAACTTGTTGTATCTTCTTTATCTATACTTTTTTTACTTGCTGCTCTCATATTTCCACCGTTATAATCAAACATTGACTCATATCTTGCTATATAAAAGCCGCCATATTTTGATATTTGTGTATTTTCATTTATTACTCCGGATAAAAATGTATCATCTATTGTATTCAATAATGTTGCACCATAATGAGATGGATAAGTAAAGTTTTTGGCATATGATACATTCGTTTCATCTACTGGTACCCATACAAACTGATTACCACTTACATCCTGTATTACTAATCCATTATTATAATCTATTAATAAATTGTCCCAACTTACATTTGTTGTATTCACTGGCATAAATCCGGCTGGTATTATTGGATTACTATACATTGGAGTATATCCATTAGTTGTTGTATTAATTATTGCTGGTATACCTGGATCTAGCTCTGTACCTGCAGCATTAGATTGTGGATATTTTACAAGTATACCTGTTTCAAGTGCCCACATTTGTTGTATCTGTTCTTCAGTATTAGTATAAACTAATTTACCTGATTTTATCTCAAAATTTACTCCATCTACTGCTGTCATACTTGTTATATATTCTTTTATTGTTCCAGTTTCATCACCAATTCCATCCCATACTCCTGCCTCAAATGTAGCTGAATCAAAAGAATTATCTTTTAAATATTCATTTGATATAGCCATTGCAAGTTCTGCGTTATATTCCGCTACATTTGTTTTAAACTTTGCTTCATTTGCTGATTCTATTGGATTGTTATTTGCTAGTGATAATATCACTGCACCTGCTAATATTATTATAACTATTATTGTTATAACTAATACTATTAATGATATACCTTTATTTTTTTTCATTAAAATTCCTCCTATTTTTGATAATTAATATATTAATTATCATTACTGACTGTTATTAACTTGCCTATACTCATGTATAGCTAATTTACTAATTCATATTAAGTCTTGTCCATATATATTTTTATTTTATATAAAGCACAACACGAAAAGTCATACTATAAATGGCATCGAATGGAGAATAATTATTACGAATACATACTGGACTACCATCACCATCAAAAGCAAAACTACCACCACGATAAATCATAAAAGTAGAATATTTCTCATTTGTCCATTCCCATGCATTTCCTGCTAAATCATATATATTATTTGCTTTCCAATATTCACTAAATCCAGATCCGTGCAAATTACCAACCCCTGTTACATCTGCAGGTGCTACTGAATTAGAATGATTTCCCCATGATCTACTATTCCATAAATTTTTACCTGAATCTTTTACCCATTCTAGTGTTGTATCCCACTGAGTTCCTGTTACAAGTCCACTTTTAACTTCCTCTGATACATACATTGATTCTGCTTTTGTTTTTGAATTAGCATAATTACTAAAATTCCATACTGCTGCATTTTTTTTACTTACTAAAACTTCAGATGTATTTCCTGCTTCATATCTTGCTATATAAAAGCCTCCATATTTTGATATTTGTGTATTTTCATTTATTACTCCTGATAAAATTGTATCATCTATTGTGTTTACAGCTGTCGCACCGTAATATGATGCATAAGTAAAGTTTTTTGAATATGATACATCTGTTCCATCTACTGGTACCCATACAAATTGATTACCACTTGTATCTTCTATTACTAGTCCTTCATTCCAATCTGTTGGCCATACTGTTCCATCATTTATTGCTTTAAATCCTGTTGGCACAATTGGATTTTGATATGTTGCAGCTTGTCCATTTACTGTTGTGTTTTCTGTTGCTATTACATTTACTCCTAATCCAATTACAATTTGAGATCCATTTTCTATTCCTAGATCTACAAGCATATCTATTTCTGTTTGCTCTGATCCTATATATACTAATTTACTATTTTGGATTTCATATTTTGCTGCATCCACTTCAGACATACTTGTTATATATTCCTTTATTGTTCCAGTTCCATCACCAGTTCCATCCCATACTCCTACGTCAAATGTAGCTGAATCAAAAGAATTATCTTTTAAATATTCATTTGTTATAGCCATTGCAAGTTCTGAATTATATTCCGCTACATTTGTTTTAAACGTTGCTTCATTTGCTGATTCTATTGGATTGTTATTTGCTAAACTTAATATTACTGCTCCTGCTAATATTATTATAACTATTATTGTTATTACTAATACTATTAATGATATACCTTTACTTTTTTTCATTTAAGATATCCCCCCTTTTTTATATAATGTAATTTAATTTAATTACCATTGATCATTCATTATAGTTACTTTATATAAAGTGATAAACGAAATGACGTATCAATAGCTAAATACGATGAGATAACATTATTACGGAAAGCAGATGAACATTCAATACCACCGTAATTGTATTTACCACTACGAACTATAAATTCATTAGAAGCACACTTTTCGTTAGTCCATTCCCATACATTTCCTGCCAAATCATATATATTATTTGATTTCCAATATTCACTAAATCCCGATATTTGTATACTTCCATGTCCTTCTACATTTGCAGATTCTGCTGAATCAGTATGATTTCCCCATGTAGTACTGTTTGTTACACTCTTACCTGAATTTTGCAACCATTTCATTGTTACATCCCACTCTGTTCCTGTTATCAAATGTGTTAAAATTTTTGATGAATCATATCCATAGCTTTCACACATACTTTCTGCATATATTTTAGCATCTGTATAATCTATATAATTCCATAAATATCCTGTATGTGCACTATCTCTTGCTCCTGACCAACTTGTTGTATCTTCTTTATCTATACTTTTTTTACTTGCTGCTCTCATATTTCCATCATTATAGTCAAACATTGATTCATATCTTGCTATATAGAATCCTCCATACTTTGTTATCTGATCTTCTTCAACAACTCCTTGTGGTAATATATCTTCTGTTATATTTGAAAAATTTACCATGTACCATGCTGGATAAGTAAAATCTTTTTCATATACTATATTTATTCCATCTATTGGTACCCATACAAATTGATTTCCACTTTCGTCTTCTATTACTAATCCTGTATTCCAATCTGTTGGCCACGTTGTAACATTATTTATTGCTTTAAATCCTTTTGGAATTATTGGATTATCATATGTTGTAGCTTGTCCAGTTACTGTTGAATTTTCTGTTGCTATTACATTTACTTCAATTACTGGAGGTGTTTTAGTTCCACATAATATTCCTATATTTGTAAGCCAATTTTCTTCTGTTTCATCTATTCCTACATATACTATTTTTCCACTCTGTATTTCAAACTTTGCTCCGTCTTCTGGTGTTATACTTGTTATATATTGTTTTATTGTTCCAGTTACATTACCTCCAGTTCCGTCCCAAACACCTTTATTAAATGCACTTGGACTAAACAAATTATCTTGTAAATATTCTTTTGAAATAACTAACGCAAGTTCTGAATTATATGAAGCTACATTAGATTCAAATGTAGCTTCATTTGCACTTGCTATTGGATTATTATTTGCTAAACTTAGTATTACTGCTCCTGCTAATATTATAATAACAACAATTGTTATAACTAATACTATTAACGATATACCTTTGATTTCCTTCATTCAAAATTCCTCCCACATCAAATAAATATAATATATAATTTAATTAAATTAAATTATATATTATATTTATTTTTTTGTCAATACACTTTTTGTAAAAAATTTATATGCTGTGCATTTATGGGTTCC
Organism: Clostridia bacterium; assembly: GCA_028684095.1. GTDB lineage: Bacteria > Bacillota > Clostridia > TANB77 > CAG-465 > RGIG5057. The sequence goes on along the minus strand of JAQUGQ010000010.1, from coordinate 12,992 downwards.
AAATCCTAATATATCTGTTGGTTTGCTATTTATTATATAATGTATTGTTTCTAACTTATATTTACTTATATTACTAATCTTTACTTGCAGTAATTGTTATCTTACTTGCATTTATACCAAATTGATCTACTAATGTTTGTTGAACTTGAGCTATTTGTTCTTTTGTTATTTCAATTTTTGATTTTATTATAACATTTAAGTTATCGTTATTAGTTGGAATTATTACTACATCATCTATTTGTTTCGATTTTATTATATTTTCTACCATGGTTATTAGATTTTTTTTACATAACAATTCATTCAACTTAATTTGATACTCATTTATCTTATCTACAGAAGTATTAGTGTTAGCTATTATTTGTCTATAGTTTTCACTAAGTTCTGAAAACATATTATCTCTATCATATTTAAACACAGCTATAGTATTTTCTTTATTTACAGCATATTCATATGATGTAGTATCTTCGCTTACATTTGATGATTGTTCTTCATATATACTTACCACATCAACTTCTGAACTATCTTTGCCATTCACATATATTGTTTGACCTAAATTTTTTTCTCTTTCAGGATTATATTCATAATTTATATATCCTGCCACTACTAACATCATTGTTATTGATACTATTGCTAGTCTACTTTTTCTAAATAAATTCATTTACATCATCCCTTCTTTTCAAATACTTGAATTTTGTATATTGCTACATTTGTTATTGCTGATACCGCTTGAGCAATTTTAGATCTTATTTCAACATTATCAGCACCTATTGCTACTACTATAACACCTTCAACAATAGGCATATTTGTAGATTCTATAACAACTTTTTTTTTACTATCTTCTTCATTGTACACCACAGATTTATCTACAGTCTTTTCTCCTTCTTTTTCCTCCTCTTTTGTGTTATATACTGGGTTAATTTTAACATCACTGCTATAGGTTATCATAACTGATACATTACCTATACCTGAAATTTCTGATAAAATCTTAGCTAATTTTTCTTCCATTATATCCTTACTACTATTTATATTAATTTCTGTACTTGTACTATTACTATTAATTGTATTTTCTTTTGAAATTTCTTCTGTTTGTTTATTATCATTAAATATATATGATATTGCAATAAACAATACTACACAAAGTATAAGGACATATATTAATTTTTCCTTTTGTTTATCTTTAGATATATTTTTTAAAGTTTCTAGATAGTTTCCCATAATTAATCACCACTTTCTATTACTTCTATTTTAGAATAATCAATATCATATTGACTTTTTATATATTCAATAACCTTGCTTATTTCACTTAATGATGCTGTACTTAGACTTTTAGTTTTTACTCGTATTTTTTGTATATCATAGTTTTCCGCTAAAGAGATATAAACTTCTATTACATTTACACCTCTTAAAGTTAAATTAGATTCTATATCCTTTTTTAAACTATCAATAAATTGATCTTTTATTATATTTTCTTGATTTTTGTTATACTCATCTAAATCTGTATTGTTATTTATATTCACATTACTTGAAAAATTATCCACAACTGAAGATACACTTTTTGCTATATCATTATTTTTAAATAAATTAATTCCTGGTGATATAATTGTAATAGTTGTAACTATTCCAACTAATACATATATATATTTTTTGATTTTACTTTTCGGTAATATGAGTTCTAATATAGATATAAATATACCTATACATAATAATGTACTTATCCAATTTTTAAAAGTTTCTATCATTTGTATTTCCTCCATTACTTAACTATACTTGATCCTATATTTAATATTATACCTATTGATATTATGAAAATAATTGCTATTCCTATTAATATTCCAGACATTGTTTTATATATTGATGCAAAGTTTGATATCACTTTTAAAACTTTTTCATCTTTACATATTGGTTCACACAATGCTGATAATATATTATATATAACACTTACAGAAATAATCTTTATAAGAGGAATAAATATAACACATATTATTGAAATTATTCCTATGGTACCACCAACTTTACTTACAATTTTTGTAGCACCTACAACTGTTTCAAAACTATCTGAAAATAATTTACCAACAACAGGTACAAAATTTGATACTGCAGCAGACGTAGTTTTTATAGCTAAAGAATCTACTGAAGATGTTATTGATGTCTCTAGTGAAAGTATTCCGAGAAATACTGTAAGTATAACACCAATCATCCAGATACAGGTACCAGAAAACATTTTGCTCATTCTAGATAATCCAATCTTTTCATTTAAACTATGTATTATATTAAATGCAACAGATATACTTAAAAAAGGTACAATTATATTTGTTATTATATAACCTATGAACGAACTTATAAATAATAATAAAGGTTGTATTATACCAGTTGTAGTTATTCCACCTGTTGCAATAAGTACTGCCATTAGAAATGGTGATATTACTTGCATAATGGTTGTTACAGTAACACATGTATCTTTAAATGTTGATATAGTTTGCACAAATGTACTAATCATAATTATTGATAAACTTAAAAAGCATACAAAATCTGCTATTTGTATTACACTACTACCGTTCTTCTATTTGTAAATTTTTAAGAAGTGTTATAATAATTAATATGATTATTATACTAATTGCACCTTTTAAAGCAATAAATATCTCTTTTATGAATATATTAAGTAATTTACCTATTATAGTATTATATTCTATACCTTTACCTTCTATAAAATTTTGTGACATTTGTTTTACATTAAATACATCTCCAAGTTCACTATCCTTTATATGTTCATCCATTGTAATTACATATTCTTCTAATCCCAACTTGTCTATAGGACCTTCTGCATAAATATTACTAAACAACATTATAGCGAGTACAATAATTACTACTTTTTTAATATATCTCACCACCTTTATATAATACTACTTAGTGAATTAATAAGAGCAGATATAAGTGGCAACGATAGTGATATTATTATAACTTTTCCAGCCATTTCAAGTTTAGTTGCTATACCACTTTCACCAGCATCTAAGCATATATTTTTTCCAAACTCAATTATATATGATATACCAGTAACTTTTAGAATAATTGTAAAAAACTCTTTATTTATTCCAGATTTTAAAATTAAATCATTAAGCATTTCTACTATAGCAGTTATTTTAGTAATAGAAAAAAGTAAAAGACCTATACCTGCCGCTATAGATAAAATTAATGCTATATCTTTTCTCTGCTCTTTTAGTGTTAATATCATAAATATAGCGAATATACTAAAACCAACAAGTCTAATTATATCCATTTTATCACCTATAATTTAAATACAGTTTTTACTGTAGAAAACAAAGTTCCTATTTCATTTATTACTATCATAAGAACTATAATAAGTCCTGTAAGTGTAGTAAGCATAGCTTGTTCTTCTCTACCTGATTTTGTAAGAACCTGATTTAAAACCGATACTAATATTCCTATTCCAGCTATTTTAAATAACAAATCTACATTCATATTTCTATCCTCCATGTTTTAAACAAATAATACCACTATAATCAATCCAGATAACATACCTATTGTCCTATACATCCTAGAATTCTTTAATTTAATTTCATTTGCCTCTTTAATTTGATTTTCTATAGTTGAAATATTATTCTGTATTATATTAATCTGCCCTTCAACATTACTTTTACCTAAATTTTTTAAAGTAGATACAAATATATTTTTATCATATTCAGTCAATTCTTCTATTTTACTTATATTATTAACTATACTTCTTTCTACCTCGAACTCTTCATCCTTTACCATATCAAGAGATATGTTTCCTATAGCATATTTTAATCCTGTTTTTAATCCCATTCTTGATGTTTCATATGCATTTGGTAATAGACTTAAGCAATATTTTATTTCATTTTGCACACCAATTAAAAATGATACCATTTCTCTTAATATATACTCCCTATCATAAAGTTTTTTTGACTTTAAAATACCTAAGTATGTAGTTATACCTATTATAATTATTGCTAGTATTATTTTTAATATAAACACCTAAACTACCTCCTTTTCTATTTTTTTTATTTTATGTATTTTTTTAATTGTTCCTGGACCATTTTCATTTGATAAAATAATTATGTTATCAAATAATCCCTCCTTAATCGCACTTTTTATACATTCCTTTCTATATACATCCTCAATACTCTTACCATGCATTGTAAAGATTAATCCAACACCAGATAATGCAGCATATTTTATTGCTTCCATATCAGAATCTGTTCCTATTTCATCTGTAGCAACTATTTTTATACCCATACTTCTTACTAACATTTCTATCCCTATATTTTTGGGCACATTTGTCAAAACATCAGTTCTCATTCCAACATCAAGTCCTGGTATCCCATTATGAATTGATGCTATCTCCCCTCTTTCATCTATAACTCCTACATTTACGCCTGCTACATGTAAATTTGGTATACCTTGACTAAGTTGTCTTATTATATCTCTAAGCATTGTAGTCTTACCACATCCAGGAGATGATATAATAAGAGTATTTTCAAAATTTTGACTATCTACAATATGTGGCAATATCTTATCACTACATCCTATTATTTGTCTTGCTATTCTTATATTCATACTATTAATATTTTTTATATTCTTTATTTTCCCATTATCAATAACAACTTCTCCACATATTCCTATTCTATGTCCGCCTTTTATTGTTACAAATCCTTGATTTATATCATTTTGAATTGCATATATAGAATTACTCGAAGCTTTTACAAGAATATCCAACAGATCTTTTAAAACTACTATATACTCTAAAACTATTTCTTTATTAGATATATATATTATACATTTTCTACCTACTCTAAGTCTTATTTCATTAAGTGTTCCAGATGAACCTATACTTTGTATTTCAGATTTTATAGAACTAGGCAAAACATTCAAAACATTTTCCATATTACCACTTCCTACCTTTTTATTATACATGTTATACCATATTAAAGATGAAATATTTGTAAAAAAAACATACTTATATTTTAAATATTTTGACTACTTTTAGATAAAAAAGAATTAATAAGATTTCAGATAAAAAAAGAAGTAATTTCTAAAAATTACTTCTTTAAATTTTATATATTTATGTTTGTTATATTTCTATTTTTCTTTTTCAACATCAATACCAAATATATCATCTTTAGAATATTCTTCTGCATTTAATCCTAATCTATTATTCATAAATTTTGCTACTAAAAATATTATTCCTATTGAAAAAACACCTAAAATTATAGACGTATTATTTGTACCCGTATTATCTATTATTGATCCACAAGTGAAAAATAATATTGCAGATCCAACATTTTCAAATATGTAAAATACTGATAATATTTTTCCTCTTACATTATGTGTTGTAAAATTATTCATATATTTCTTTACGGATATTCTATATATTCCACTTAACAAATTTCGCATTATTAGTATAGCAATTGAAATTATTAAAACCAAATTCTTATCTAGTAATATAATGTTAAATACACCCAGTATTAATATTAATATTGCGAAAGAATATCCTATAAATGTTAATGTTTTTCTTTTAAATACATTTTCTATTCTATATTGAATACTAGATCCAATACCAATACAAAAAGTCAGCACCGCAAATATAAGAGAATATTCTACTGCACTTACTTGTAAATCAACAATTGTGCTCTTTTGAATTATATCTGTAACCCTTATTAATCCCGCCATTATAAATGAAAATAAGAAAATAGATATTATTCTTTTACTTTTGAGTACTAATTTAAATCCTTTTAAATATTGTGTAATTGAAGATTTTTCAGTCATGTAATCTTTTATATCGTCAAAAAACATAGAAATAACAAATGTAATAATTCCAAATGTTAAAGTACATACCATGGGTAAATAATTATTTATCTGAAATAATGAACCAACAAAAAGTGTTGATAGAGCTTCAAAATAGTAATACCAAGATACTCCTTTACCCTCAATTTTTGCAAAGTTTTTTCTATTATTAGTTTTCTTTAAACTTGCATATAACAGTTGGGTTTCAGATAATGTCTTTAAACAAGTTCCAAGTGCACATATTGCTTCAGCAATTACAAATACAGTAAAACTTGTTCCTACCATGATTATTACCATATGTGTTATCCAAAACAAATTTCCAATTATCATGCTTTTTTTAAGCCCTATTTTTTCTACTATATAATTTGTAGGTACTTGAAAAATAGAAATAAAAATAGCAGCAAATGCTGATAAATACATTATTTGCCCAACACTTATTCCTTTTGTTATCGTGAAAAAAAGAAATGATATAACCATATAAAATAAATAATCATATCCAAACATTCTGTATATAGGATATATTTTTTCGTTCCTGTTCATGTTATTACCTCGTGAAAAAATTATATCATATATTTTTTTTTTTTCTAGTCTTTTAATTAAATTACTGCAATATTTACAAGAATTATTGCAGTAATTATTGCAGTTACATCAGCTAGTAATCCAGCAATTAATGTTCCCCTTAAATTTTTTACTTTTGCTGCTGCAAATAATATAGTTATTGTATATATTGTTGTCTCTGTTCCACCCATAATTACAGATGCAATCTTACCACTCGTAGAATCAGGACCACAATTTTTAAATATGTCCATCACTAATGATGTAGATGCTGCTCCAGATAATGGTCTAAAAGCCATAAGTGGAATTATATCCATAGGAACTCCTAGATTATTTAATATTGGTATAATAGGAGTTAATATAATATTTAATGCATTAGTATTTTTAAGTAACCCTATAGCAACTGTTATCCCTAATACATAAGGAAATATTTTATATACTATTTTAATACCTTCAATTACACCTTCAATAAATAGTGCATATACATCTTTTTTTTCCTTTATACCAATAATTATTATAACAAATATCATTATTGGAATTACACTAACTGCCAAATAATTTAACATCTATAACTTCCTTCTTTTATTTAATAATTTTATTTAATATACTTATACTTATTAATCCAACAGTAAGTGAAATTATTGTAACTATCCAAACTGGAATTAAAATATTTGCTGGATTACTAGATCCATATAATGTTCTTAGTGCAATCATATTAGTTGGTATAAGCTGTAATGAAGCTGTATTTATAAGTACAAATTTGGTCATATTATTACTTGGTGTTTCACTCTTATTAACTGATGCCATAGCTTCTATAGTTTTAATTCCATGTATTGTGGCAGCATTACCTAATCCAAGTATATTACTAGTTATATTAAGTGCCATACTTTTTTGAGCTTCTTCAGTTAATTCTTTTTTATTAAAAAACTTTAGTACTACTTTGTTTATTTTATTAGATAATTTATCTAGTAACGAAGTGTTTTCAAATATTTTAAATATACCACTCCAAAAACACATCATTCCAATTAAATATATAATATTTTCTACTGCTGTTTTACTTTCACTCATAACAGAGCTTGTTATAATATCTGGTTTTCCAGTTAAAAAAGCTATAATGATACTTATCAAAATAATAAATGACCAAATTTTTGACATACACTCCCCCCAATAGGTAATTTTACGTTTACTTTTTAAATATATGTGATATAATATATATATATGAACATATATTATATATTATTATAGAAGGAGGATATTAAATGAAAGGATATGAATTAAATAAAAACAAAGAATATGTACACCAAATTATAGAAGGTATATACAAAAAAAATGGACATTGTCCATGTAGAGTAAATGTTGATGATACTACACTTTGTCCATGTGATGAATTTGTTAATGATGGAATTTGTAAATGTAAATTATTTATTAAAATAGAAAAAGCAGAAAATTAATTTCTGCTTTTTCTATTTTAACTTGTTATCTATATATTCATATAGATCATTCAATATGTTCTTTAGTATTAATTTATTATAATCTATTGTGTCTATTAATACTATATATTTATTTAAGTAATCATTTTGTTTTATTGTTTTCAAAGTATATGCATAATTAATATCATATATCATTGATAGTCTTAGTAAAACTTTATCCAAATTATTATTCCCTAAACTAAATTCTATTGGATGTTTTTTATTTATTTGAAGACTAATTTCTGGTGATATTATCATATCTTTTGTTACATTGTAATTATCCTCAAATTGACCTTCACTTAAACGTTTAAATACATCTAATTTATCTGAATCTCTTAAAATGCTACAATATAGCTTCTCATCATCTGAAAAACTACTGTCTATACAAAATTTATTATGATTTTGTATAGTTTTAATTATTATCTCATCATACTTATTTTCATTTATGAACTGTCTTATCAAACCATTTTTAAGTATATCACAACCATAATTTACATGGTCTACTGTATTAGTATCATCTAATGTTTTATATAATTTTACTTGTTCAAATTTTCCAATATCATGAAGTATACCAACAATATATGCTAAGTATCTTCCTTCTTCATCTAATCCAATACTTCTAGCTATATTTAGAGCATTATTTGCTACATCTATTGCATGTTTATATTTCATATCAATCATATGATTTGTTTTATCATAATCTTTTATAAAGTTATCGAATGTATCTCTAATTCGATCAATGTTGTATTCAGTAACAATTTTAATATCTTCTATTTCTTTTTCTTTAATTTCATTAATCCCCAAACTTTTATCATATTTTTTTCCATTAGACACTAAAAAATATCCCTGTATTACTTCTAGAATTATAGCTATACCAGATATTATAATCATTATTGTACCAATACCATAAATTGATAAAATTATTCCAACAATAGCAGTAATTATACTTAACAAATTTACTAATTTTATCTTATTTCCATCAATTAAGATTATAAGTAATAAAAGTACAATTATGTATGCAGGACTAATAATATTTTTAAATTCAAAAAAACTATATACTATATTTGTTATTACACATACCCATAGAACCTTATTCATTAAATTCACCTCTAAAATAATACATTTTTTATATTAGGTAATTATATCATATAATTTTTTTTTTACAATATAAAAAGAATAATATATTAAATATTACTCTTTTCATTTTTTACTTCGAATATATTTTTTGTATGTCTTTATTGTTTTCTAATAAAAAAAATATAAATCTGTGGCATAGTACCGGTTCAAATTGTGTACTTGAACAATTTTCAAATTCTTTGATAATTGATTCAAAATCCAAATATGCCCTATATGATCTATCAGAATTCATTGTATCAAAAGAATCACACAAACAAATTATATAAATACTTTGAGATATCTTAGATGAAGATAAATTATAATATCCCTTTCCATCATATCTTTCATGATGGTATTTAATAATGTGAGCAATGTTTTGAAATCCGGGTATTCCTTTTACTATTGATTCACCTAATTCAGTATGTTTTTTAATTATATTATATTCTTCTACCGAAAGAAAGCATTTCTTTGTTAAAATTGTTTCAGATATCCCTATTTTACCAATATCATGTAACTTTGAAGCGATTACCAATTCCTCTAATATCGTTTGCGATAAGTCTAATGTTCTACCAAACTTTTCTGCAAGAATAGATACCCTTTCAGAATGTCCTCTTGTATATGGATCTTTGATATCAATTATACTAATGAGAGTATTTACAGTTTGAGTATATATATCCGACAACTCTTTTTGTAAATCACCTTTGTATTCAATTTTAAGATCAGATTCAAACAAAATAATCATAACATCAATCTTATAGTTTATTTTACTAAAATGCATATTATAAAACATTTCTAGAAACGTTTTATTGCAACCTCCCATTATAGGCTCAAATTTCAAATTTACTTCATTTATAACTTCAAGTAAAGATTCTTTATACTTCCATACATCTAATAATATAGTAATTGCTCTTTTCATAAGTTCTAAACATTCAACTTTTTCTTCAGTTATTTCTCCTTCCACTTTAATGATAATTCTTTTATATGTTTGATAAACATCAGCAAGTGAAATTTTTCCAGAGATATGAATGTAGAACTCCAAGATTTCTGCCCATTCATAAGCAATTTTAATTGTAGCATTTTGGACACATTTTATTCTCTCGAATCTTTCTTTTCCTCCTAATTCACATATATTCATATTATTGCTCCTTACAAATTATTTTAAGGTTACATAATTAATTATGTTTTATTATACTACAACATCATTCAATTGTCAATATTTTATTTAATTATAACCTAATATATGTAAAATTATATAACAAAATATGCTATTAACCGCATTATATAAAATAAAGTTATGTATATATAAAGAGTAATTTATAACTATTTGCAAAGCAGTGGCAATCTAGACTAAAATCATATTAACTCTAATAACTAAATTATTTAGTCCATATTCCAATAAAATAGGTAATTTTTTCTACACCATACTCTATTGATGTAGAATTAAATATTATTACACATTATAATTGTTTTTAATAATTAAATTCCTTATATACTTGACAAATATGTTATAATATATGTATAGTAATTTAACAATTTAAAATAAATTTATTTTAAAAATATATCAACTAATAATTTTGGGTTAATAAATACAAAGGAGAGGATATGATGGAAACACTAAATGATTTTATAAGTAGAATAAAAAATGAAATGCCAAATAATTTAAATGAAATATCTAAAGCTAGATATATATACATTGAACTTGGCAAAATAGTTTATTTTGACCCAAACTATATATATGGAAATAGTAGATCTAAAAACAAAATATATAAAGAAATAACCTACAATAAACATACATTAAACGAAAAATTTAAAAGTAAAATAATAATATGTAAATCATTATCTTATATATATGAATATATATTAAATATCTTTGGTATTCATATATACACTACTAATGCAACAGATGATAAACATGTGTATAATGAAATTATAACAAAAGACAAAAAAATATACTTTGCAGATTTACAGTTAGATTTAGAAAATATACAATCACGGTCAAAAACAAAATTCTTTGGAACTGGTCAAGATTACTATTTCTCTGTAATTGATGAAAATAATCTAAGAGAAATAGACAAGTCTATAGGATATATAGATAATTTCAACGATTATACTGATAATAATATTGAAAAATTTAAATTAACATTACCAAATAATTTAGAGTTAGATCAAAAGGTAGAATTAATTATGGAATACATTTATTCAAGTGAAAATACAAAAAATATGAAATTTATAGAAATTTCTCATTACTACAATTATGTATTTGATCAAATACTAGATACTGAATCTAAAAAAAATTTATATTATGCATATTGTTTTAATAATTATGATAAAAACAAACAATATATTTCAATTATATCTGTTGATGTAAAAAAATCAAATTCAAAAAACTATATTCTTTATGAAAATAATTGTAAATATATACCTATTGAGCAGGAAGAAATAGTACTTATGCTAAAAAACAAATTAGCTATAAGATGTGGTACACTATTAATCATGAAAAAACATTTTACAAATACTAGTTCTTTTCATAAATTATAATCTAATCTCCAGTAATATATAATTATATTTAATTAAAATACCTATACTTAATTTCAAATTAAGTATAGGTGTTTTTTTATAACTTGTGCATATATTTTTATTGTTTACACTGTGCTATAATTAATAATATAAGGACATAAATATTACTTTACCCTACATTATCCTTCAACTTCTCATATTAATCTTAAACCAACAACCCCTTATTTAATAGCTATGTACCCTATCAACAAAGTAACAATAAATATATAATTTTATTGTTATGAAATAGAAATTTTAATTTTTCAAAACCATTATTATTTAGTGTTTTCTACTAATACTGTTATTTGATATTCATATAACCTTATCAATCCATTCATTTAATATATTATATGGTATATCTAAATTATTTTTACCTACCCCTATATCTATCTCTGGTTTTAAATCTCCATGATAATCACTACCACCTGATATATATAAATTGCTATTTTTACAATAATTTAATAAATAATTAGTTTGTTCTTTGTTGAAAGAGCTATAATAACATTCAATACCATCTATTTTATAGTTATCTATTAAATATTTTAAAACATTTTCAGAGTTTTCACCATACATATAGATATGTGGAATAAATACTAGTCCTCCTGCTTTCTTTATTAAATTTACTATTTTACCACATGATGGTATTATATCACTAAGATCCAAGAAAAATGGACTTTTTGGATTTGTAATATGTTTTCTGTAAAAAACATATCTATCTTTCCATGATTCTTCATCTTTTAAAATTTTCTTATTATCAATGTATTTAGTTATATTTTTATGAATAAAAGATGATACAAAAAGTTCATCAATTTTCATATTTAATATATTATTATCTAATATTACACCTATTTTCATACAAATATCATATGCTCTTTTTATTTGTATTTTTTTTATTTCTGTAGCTGAAAGATATATTTCTTTTACTTTTTTATTTATGAAGTCAGTATTTATACCATATCCCAATAATTCAATAGTTACGCCATTCACAAGTGTTGTTAATTCTACACCTTTAATTAACTTACCTGAATAATATTCATTTATATTAATATTTTTCAGTTCATTATATGCTATACAATTATCATGATCTGTAATAGAAAGACATTCTATTTTTTTTTCTTCTGCTTTTTTAAGTAAGGTTATAACATCATCAGAACCATCAGAATTATTTGTATGTGTATGCAAATCTATCATAATATTACTCCTTTCTACTTCGATATATATATTATCACAAATAAACATATATTTCAACTGTTTGTAAAAAATATAATTTTGTCATATTTTCTAATTTGGGTTTATAGGATAACAAAAAAACACTGTTTAAAACATATATACGCTTATACAGTGCTATCTTGGCTCCTCAAATAGGACTCGAACCTATGACCCTGCGGTTAACAGCCGCATGCTCTACCAACTGAGCTATTGAGGAATATAAAAAATTTGGCGACTCCATATTTTCCCGAAACCGTTAGGTCTAAG